>JBBRBI010000069.1:0-33947 GCA_038206015.1 Bryobacterales bacterium
GAAAGCAGTGCGGTCCAGGGTAAGCCGCTGGCCATCGGCTGAGCAATGAAGAACGCTGGCGGTGAAGTCCCAGAGGTAGGAGTCGTGATAGTAGAGTCGGTCGGTCAAACCGTTACTGTAACGCAAGAAGTGCAGAGGCTGGGAATAGTAACGGCGCGCAGACCTTTTGAGGAGTCTGCGCGCCGCTTCACAGCGATCGTCGGGTCAAGAGACTATTGCCGAGTAGCGATCTTTGCCCGGTTGGAGGGTTGGCTGTTGTACTCGACCGTGATGTCCAGGTCGTCCTGAGTCGGGAGCCCGACGGGAACCTGAACATTGATCTGGTAGAGGCCAACGTAGGTCGGCGTAAGGCCGGCAAACTGGGCGCCTACAAGAATCGAGCTATCGAATGCGCCCGGCACGCCGAAGCGGACGGAAACGTCTGATAGTTGAGCCAAGGGGCTGGACGGAGCGGGGACACCCGTTTGAACGGGTGGTGTGGTCTGACCAAAGCCAATGCCGTAGATGACCAGGACATCACCGGGCTTGGCCGGTTTGGAGACGAAGCTGCCGAGGACGATGTTGGCGGGCATGGGTAGAGTTCCGTCGCTGTTGACGACGATTCCATACTTCAACCCACCCCATATCAGGATGCGGCCTGACTGAGACGCGATGTTGGCAGTGGCACGATTGCCGAGCACTCCATTGCGCTCCACCTGTACCGTGGCATCGCCACCGAGGGTGTTGTAGGGGACCTGGAAGTTGATCTGTCCGGGCGAGGCAAAGTAAATTGGGGCCGCGACTCCGTTAATCAGAATACGGGCACCGCCAAGTGTAGTGGGAGGGCCGCTGGCAGGATTGTAATAGAGAGTGTCGGTGAAGAATTCACCGTATGCCGAGGCAATGGCACCAACGCCAAGAGAGCCTCCCGCTGGCACGGTGGAATTGTTTACGACGCCACTGTAGTAGACCAGAGGAGTGGCAGTGGCGACGATCTCCATTTCCACCGGTACGGGCAATGAAGGAGCATTGATCGAGTTTGTAGCGATGTTCAAAGTTCCTCGATAAGTACCGGGCGCAAGCGAACCGGGCGTAAGAGTGACGGTGGCACCCTGAAAACCAACGGCGGAGACTGCGCTGAGCCATCCCGCGCCATTCTGCACGGACGTTGAGGGTGTGCCGACGCTGAGATTACCCTGACCACGGTTGCCCACACCGATGTTGACAACGGTGGGAGGCGAGTTTTGCGCGAGCTTGATCGAGATCTTATCGGGTCCGGCAAAGGCGATCGGCTGTGAGGTGACTACCAGGCGGGCCTGGACAATTTTGTTGTCGGGCGCGAAAGAGGATCCGGCTACTTGCACTGTGCCGTTGTATGTGCCTTCAGTCTGGCCGGGGAGTTGACGCCCAGTGATGCGATAAGGCTGAACGAATTTGAAACTGCCAGCGCCCTCATAGGCGATCGACAGCCAGGAACCGCCACTCTGCGTATTGGTACTGGTAATCAAGACACTGTTGGTGGAAAAGGCGACATTGTCGGAGCCGCCGGTGGTGGGTACGTAGAGGAAAGCCGTATCGGGGATTCCGCCGCCCAGTTGCACCGTCACGGTGACGGTCTGAGGCGCATCGAGTGCATTTGGATCTCTAACGGTAATGGTGCCAGTGTAGGAGCCTTTTGCGAGGGTCGCAGTGCCGAGGGTGATCGTAATTGGCGTACAGTTGGTTTGCTGAACGGCAACCTGGCAGGGACGAATCGCACCGGCTGTCGCGCTGAGCCAGGGTGCATTGGAGGAAAAGCTAAGCGCTAGCGTCCCGGTACCAGGGTTGAAGGCTTCAATCACCTGGGTGGTGCCATTTGCGCCAGTAGTGACGGAAATGGGGCCAATTGCGGTATCGCTGAGGCGCAACTTTGCCTGACCATAAACGGGCTGAGCCCAATAGAGCGGCAGTAGGGCCAGCCCCAGAATCAACTTGCTGTATGTGTTGCGAGCTCTTTTGCAGCCGGTTGAAGTTACACCCAGTCGAGTGCACCCTTCCTGCGAGCCCAAATATAACCGGCGATCAGTATTGAGAGAAATAGCGTTACCTCCATGACCCCAAACCAGCCCAGTTGTCTGTAACGGACGGCCCAGGGGAATAAGAAGATCGTTTCCACATCGAAAATCACGAAAAGTATCGCAATGATGTAAAAACGAACTGTGAATCGGGCGCGGGAACTGCCCTCCACTTCGATACCGCATTCATAGGCTTCAGACTTAGCCTTGTTGGGAGCGGATGGACGAAGGAGGCGAGCGGCAATCAACGCGATGGCGGGAAACGCGATTGCGATCACCAGAAGGAAAAAAATCGGGGCGTACCCTTCCGGCATGTCCACAGAATAACAAAAACAACGCACGGCGCAAGGTGAAAGTTGAAAAGGCTGGATGAGAGTGGCGTTGTTTGTTTGAAACAGGCGGTCAAAATGGGTAGCCGTTCCCGTTGCCCTGGCGGTGCCACCTTGCAGAAGGACAGAGTTTACGAAGTCGTCGCCGAAGCGGGGCAATACCGGAGAGGACTGGACAATACCTCAAGGGTCAGAGGCTGACAGACGTCCTTAATCTTCACTGCTCGTAATCACTGAGCCGCTCGATCAGCACCTGACTTTGGCCGGAAGCTTTTACCAGGACTCGGACGGAATTCAATCGAGTGCGGCTTATCAAAGCTTCGCTAGCGCCTCGCCCCAAAGGTAGACCGGGGAATACGGCAGTATCATATTCGCCGGGCGGCACACCCGACATCGTGAAGTTGCCATTTGGGTCCGTCCTCACTACAAACACCTCATTTGCCGCGAAGCCCTTGGTTCTGCCTCCAGAAACGGCAATGGCTGCGGCGTCCAATGGCGCTGCCGCACCGGGGCTTGCAACTGAGCCGGTTATCGTTCCAGCGTAGTTTCCAAGCAGAATAGAGAAGTCGCCCGGCAGGCTCAATCCGTTTTGAAGAACGTCTTCTCCCTTCGATACTACAGAGTGAAGGAAAGTGCCCGGTGGCAATCCAGCGATGGATACCCAGTAGCCTCCAGGAAGAGCAGCGGGTATGACGGCCCTTCCACTTTCGTCACTGCGGCACCGTAAAACCTCACCCGCGAAGGGAATTCGGCCTTTTGGCACTAATTGGATATTCACCGCAGCGGACGTAGATTCGGCCACGGCCTTTCCATCGCGATCAAGAAGACTCACACGACCAGTGACGCTTTCCATCTTCGTCATTCTAAGTTCGGGCAGAACGGTGTACCTTCGGCCATCCATTTCCAGTCCGTGGGTAGCGCCATACGCTCCGCCTGCGCCATTGGACAAGAGAGAAACGAGATAAGAACCGGATCCCAAGCCGCAGGCCTCAAACTCCTTCCCGCTTGTTAGTTTCCCCATTATGAGCGTCGACTGACTCAGGGGATAGGTCTCACCTACACTAATCGACAATGTGTTTCGGGAGTCTGGTTGCTCAGGGGCCACAAGCGCAATACAGTTTGTCTTCTCTTCCAGCATAATGAATTTTACGTGGGCGAAAATCGATCCGTTCTGAATAGAGAGATCCGTCGCGCTTGACCTTTCTGATGAGTTCACATGATAAGTAGTCGCCGCTAAATACTTAAAGGGACGATCTAAGGAATTTGAGATTGTTCCTTCAGGGACTTCCTTAATCGTAATTGGCATCGGAGATCCCTCAAGCACGTATCTACCCTTTTCCAGGCCCTCAAACGAGAATCTGCCGTTGACGTCCGAGCGGCGACTGAAGCTTGAGTAGAGCACCGGTACCCCCTCTCGGACACCTTCACTCCGGAGATTCAGAAAAATCATCGGTAATAGGTTGCCATATTTACTCTCGACTACCCCCAACAACGATCCAGCCTCTGAGAGCGCCAAGTCTGTTCGAAGTGTCCCGCTCGCGGGAGCGGTGAGCGAGCGACTGGCGCCCAGAAATCCGCCCGATGTTTTTGCTCGAATTCTGATTTTCTGCCCTGGCGATACGTTAAACGAGTATGATCCGCGCTCGTCTGTATTCGTGGTGATGGATCCGCCTGCGGCGCTTAATTCCATCGGGTGTCCGACCAAAGGAGAACCGGACCGGTGCGACGTCACCGTACCAAATATACTTGGGCCAACTGGATTAGCTGGATCAACCTGCGCATAGAGCACTAGGGGCACCCAAATTGTGTGTAACCAATGTTTACTTGAGATCGATATCCACATTGCATTCTTATACTAGTGTAAAAGCGTCGTGTGCCGATAATTATGAGCCGGGAGACGGGTTGTGATGATCTTGTGGTTTACGCTGCCCGAATCGGGCTCAATTCCGCCACTGCGGTTGGCTCAGGAACGGTTTCGCCGTGAAGCCGCATCCCCTCGATGTGGAACTCGATCGCTTCGGCGATCAGACGACGCGATTCTTCCAGCGTCTTGCCAGTGGTAACGCAGCCTGGAAGGTCCGGCACGAAGGCAGCCCAGTTGTGCGGCGCCTTTTCAAAAACGACAGCATAGATTTTCATCTCAGCCCTGCCGTCTTCAGTGTAGAGTTTAGCGTTGCCACAGGCATGTCGTCTCCCGAATGGCCCGGGACCGTGACGGCTTTTTTACGAAAGTTAAAACTTCAACGGATAATGAAGCGGTAGCATCGAACGAGTATGTTGCGGACCATCAAAGAACAGGTCGACACCATCTTCCGCGAGGATCCGGCGGCGCGCAGCGTCATCGAGGTGCTGCTTTGCTACCCCGGTCTGCACGCGGTGCTGTTGCACCGAATCGCACATATGCTCTATGGCTGGAACCTCAAACTGCTGGCGCGAATTGTTTCGCAGATCGCCCGAGGCCTGACCGGTATCGAGATCCATCCGGGTGCCACAATCGGCCGCCGCTTCTTTATCGATCACGGCATGGGCGTCGTAATCGGCGAGACGACGATCATTGGCGACGACGTGATCCTCTACCAGGGCGTAACGCTGGGTGGCACCGGCAAGGCACGGGGCAAGCGCCACCCCACGATCGGGAATCGAGTGGTTGTCGGAACCGGAGCGAAAGTGCTTGGTGATATCACGCTTGGCGACAATGTGAAAGTTGGCGCAGGCAGCGTGGTGGTCCACTCGGTGCCAGACGATTCGACGGTGGTGGGCATTCCTGGCAGAATCGTTCGGACGCGCGGACAGATCGCCGATGATCTGCAGCACGGCCAGTTGCCTGACCCTCAAGGCCAGGATCTGGAAAACATGCAGCAGCGTGTCGATCAACTTGAATTGGCGATGCGGGCGCTGCTTGAGGAGAGGACGAAGCCATGAGACTGGCACTGCTATTTTTGGCGGCTTCGTTGTCCGCGTCCGCTCAGGCAACAGTTCGATATTGGCCCGGTGTGCACCCGCGCGCAGAATTGGCCCAGTGGGCGATGGAGTTGTGGGCCGCCTCCTCCGACGGAGCGATGAAGGTTGAAAAAGTCGCAAAGCTGGAAGACGCAGACATTCGCTTTCTCTGGATTGATCCGCAGCGCAAAGGGCTGTACGGTCAGGCGCAATCGTTTCGGCGCGACGGGCGCGAATATTCTGAGGTCGTCATCAATCCAAGCGTGGATAGTCTTGGACCAGATATGATCACGGCCACGGCGAAAGATCCACTTTACGGCGATGTGATCCTGTTTCTTACTTGCGTTCATGAGTCCGGTCATGCGCTTGGACTGCCACACACACGCAACTTCGCCGACATCATGTATTCTTTCGAATTCGGCGGCAATTTCGTCGAATACTTTGAGCGATATCGCCGCCAACTCAAGACGCGGACGGATATGCGAAAGGCCAAATTGCTCTCACCCGGCGACGTCGCCCAACTCAAGTCTCTGATGCTGGACCGAACGCGTAAGTAAAAGCGTTTCGGCGAATGAGGTCCAAGTCCTGCGGGGTGAAACCGAGCTGGGACTGCGCTAGTGCGAACTCCTGTGCCAAGGTTGTGCGGAAGAACGCGGGGTCATCGGTGTTTAACAGGATTGGCACTCCAGCATCGAAGAGACGCTTGACCGGGTGAAGCGCGACGGAAGGCACTGCGCCGGTGAGAACATTCGATGTGATGGAGATCTCCAGCGGTATCTGTCTGCGCGCTAGTTCGGCGACGAGGGCGGGGTCATTGATCGAACGGATGCCGTGGCCAATTCGGTGAGCTCCTAGCGACAGGGCCTCCCAAACATTTTCAGCTGTTGATGTTTCGCCCGCGTGAGGCACTAATTTCAAGCCGTGCTGCGCGGCCAGTTGGAAGGCCGGGCGCAAGGCATCGGCCGAGCATCCAAGCTCATCACCGCCGGTGCCGAAGGCGACAATGTGGTCGCATTCAAAATCGACGGCGAAGCGGGCAACCTGCATCGCATGCTCTGCCCCGAGTTGTCGCACCGCATCGAGACTCCAGCGCACAGTCAGCGGCGCACGCTGCCCTTCATCAATTAGTGCTTCAACGATGGCGCGAGCGTCGAGACCCCGCCAAAGGCAAATGCCGACCGAGTGAATCACTTCAGCGTAGACAATGCCCTCGTCGGCCATGCGTGTAAACATGCGGCGGGCGAGCAGTCGATACTGCCAGGGTTCGCGCATCTGCATTGCCGCGTACTTGAAGCTATTCAGGAACCCGGCGAAATCGTTGAACTGATAACGCTGCGCAACTTCCCCCGCGTCAAGATCCGGAGCGATCTCCAGCAGCGTGCTTTGGTCCAAGGCCCCTTCGAGATGAACATGCAATTCGGCGTAGCGACTGGAACTTGCCATAATAACCATGATGCTCCCTGGCGAGATACATGCGATCGTCAATGGCTATCATGGCGACCCGTCCAAAGTTTTAGGCCCACACCAGCCCACGCCCGGCGTCTGGGAAGTCAGGGCCATGATTCCGCATGCCGAAAGCGCTTCTGTTGTCGTGGGGGGCAAGGCCCATCCGATGGAGAAGGATGACCCTGCTGGCTTTTATACTGCCAGGCTGAGCGGCGAGCTTCAACCCTATCGAATTCGGTACAAAACATGGCAAGGGCAGGAAACCGAAATTGAAGACCCTTATCGATTTCATAGTCTGCTGTCCAGCTTTGATCTTCATTTGTTTCTTGAGGGAACCAACTACGAAACTTATCGCAGCTTTGGATCGCATTGCATCGAGATCGATGGCATCCGTGGCGTCCGGTTTGCAGTATGGGCACCCAATGCGGAATCCGTGCAACTCTGTGGAGCATTCAATCATTGGGATAAGTCGAGCCATCCGATGTGCCCGCGCGAGGGCGGAGTGTGGGAACTCTTCGTCCCTGGATTGGGCGCGGGCGAAGTCTACAAATACTACGTGCGATCGCGAATCAATCTTTACCAGCAGTTGAAGGCCGACCCTTATGCGTTTCATGCAGAAGTGGCACCGCGCAACGCCTCGGTTGTCTGGGAGGACCCCGGCTATGTCTGGGAGGATCAAGCGTGGATGGAAGAACGGGCGGCTGGAGACATTCTCAAGCAGCCGCTGCTGATCTATGAAGTTCATCTGGAAAGCTGGGCGCATGGTGCTCAGAACAAGCCGCTCAGCTATCGGGAATTGGCAGAACGGCTAGTCGCTTACGTCAAGGACCTGGGCTATACGCACATCGAATTGATGCCGATTCTTGAGTACCCGTACTCAGGATCGTGGGGCTATCAAGTCACTGGCTATTTCGCACCGACGTCGCGCTTTGGTACGCCGGCGGACTTCAAGTATTTTGTCGACAAGTGTCATGCCGCAGGGATCGGAGTGATTCTCGATTGGGTACCTGCGCACTTCCCCAAGGACGCACACGGTCTGGCCGTCTTTGATGGCACGCGTCTGTACGAACACGCCGACCCGCGCCAGGGCGAGCAGCTTGACTGGGGCACGCTTGTCTTCAACTTTGGCCGCAGTGAGGTGAAGAGCTTTCTGCTGTCGAGCGCGATGTACTGGCTGAAGGAATTTCACATTGATGGCCTGCGCGTCGACGCAGTGGCATCCATGCTGTATCTTGACTTCTCGCGTGAGGGCGGCGACTGGGTTAGAAACGAACACGGGGGTAGAGAGAACCTGGAGGCGATCACTTTCCTGCGTCGCTTCAACGAACTGTGTCACGAGGTGCCCGGCTGTTTCACTGCTGCTGAGGAATCGACGGATTTCCCCGGCGTGACGCGTCCTGTGTTTCTTGGTGGCTTGGGCTTCACACTGAAATGGAACATGGGCTGGATGCACGACATGTTTCGTTACTTCAAGTTCGATCCATACTTCCGCCGCCACCATCACCAGAACATCACGTTCAGCCTGTTCTACTCCTTCAACGAGAATTATCTGCTGCCGATCAGCCACGACGAAGTCGTGCATGGCAAGTCCAGTTTGATCGGCAAGATGCCAGGGGACGAATGGCGGCGCTTTGCCAACGTTCGCTCTTTTCTCGGATACATGTACGGTCATCCTGGCAAGAAGCTGCTGTTCATGGGTCAGGAATTTGGCCAGTATGAGGAATGGTCGGAGCAACGTCCGCTGCGTTGGGAACTGCTGCAGTTTGGCTTGCATGCAGGCTTGCAAAGCCTGGTGCGAGACTTGAACGCGATTGCGCGCAAAGAGCCGGCCTTGTATGAGGTGGATCACCACTTTGACGGCTTCCAGTGGATCGACTTTAATGACACGGAGAACTCGGTCATCGCATTCATTCGCTATGGCGAAGGTAAGCGGGAACCATTGGTGTTTGTTTGCAACTTCACGCCGATCGTGCGCTACGACTACTTCATTGGAGCGCCCAGCGCCGGCACCTGGCGCGAAGTGCTCAACACGGATGAGGCAAAGTACGGTGGCAGCGGCATCCGCAACTCAGGAGCGCTGGTGACAGAGGCGATCGAGGCCCACGGCAGCCCGCAACGCTTTCGGTTGGTATTGCCACCGCTGGCTGTGATCGTGCTTAAGCCAGACTCGCTTTGTACCATTGAAAAGTCCGACGAAGCCCCTCTTCGAAGGTAAACTGCGGGTCATGGCCCAAGGCCGCACAGGCGAGGGTGGTGTCGGCCTGGGAGTGCTTAACATCTCCATCGCGGGGCGGGCCGAATTTGGCTTCCAACGTCACGCCTGCGATTTGTTGCAGGATGGCCCAGGTCTGGTTGAGCGTGTAGCGGTTGCCGTTGCCAGCATTAAAAACGCGCCCACTGACGCCGGGGCGAAGGGCCGCCTTCCATACCAGCGCCGCCACGTCCTCAACATAAGTAAAGTCGCGGCTCTGTTCGCCATCACCAAAGATCGTCGGGGACTTGCCCTCGATCAGCGCCTTCATAAATAGTGAAAGCACGCCGCTATAAGCGCTGCCAGGGTCCTGCCGCGGACCGAACACATTGAAGAAACGCAGCGACACGGTCTCGAGACCGAAGCAGGAGGAAAATACGCTTGCATAATGCTCGCCCATCAGCTTTTGTGCGGCGTAGGGGCTCTTGGGGTTGGTCTGCATTGTCTCAATTTTTGGGAGCACTTCTGTATCGCCATAGGCGGAACTTGAAGCCGCATAGACAACCCGCTTGACGCCTGCGGCCTGCGCCGCACGAAAGACATTGAACGAGCCATTGATGTTGACGTCGTGCGACGGAATCGGCTCCTTGATGCTGCGCGGTACGCTGGGGATCGCGGCGAGGTGAAAGACAAAGTCTGCACCGGCGAAAGCCGCGAGGACGGCATCGTAGTCCCGAATGTCGCCCATGATCAGTCCAATGTCAGTGGCTTCAAGGTTCTTTACATGGCCACTATTCAGGTTGTCGTAGGCGACGACCTCCTCGACACCTTGAGCGATCAAGTGACGACCCAATGCCGACCCAATAAAGCCGGCTCCACCTGTAATTACTGCTTTCATCCTGCCAGTCCCTCTTCTATTTTCAGCTTCAAATATTTAATGCTTTGTTCGGCCAACACTTCGGCACCGGGAGTAAAGTCGAAGGCCTCCATCGAGATCCAGCCGCGATAGTCGAGCTTACGCAAGCGCTGGAAGATCGAGACGAAGTCGTAGTCGCCCGTGCCAGGATGCCGTCCGTCGGTCTCATTCACATGAATATGGCGGATCCATTCAAAGTTCTTCTCAATGAGGTCGGCGTGTGGCTCGGCCTCGTTGACGGCATTGTGGGTGTCGAACATGGTCCAGATGGCCGGACTGTCGATAGATCGCACATGCGCGACGGCCTCAGCGAGAGTTGTCACGACATCGGATTGGTCCACCGGCAAGGCCTCAATCAAAATCTTCACGTCTCTCTCTTCGGCATGAGGGGCCAGAGCGGCGAGCCCCTCGACGTAATTTTTTGTCGCCTCGCCCACGCTCAAGCCATCGGTTGTGGAGCGTTGCTTCGGGCTGCCGAAGACCATCACCCCATTCGGGCCGAGGTCCGCACAAAGATCGACGAGATCGCGAATGTGTTGCCAACTGCGCTGTCGCAGCTGTATGTCCGGCGTCGTCACATGAAGACCCTTGGGACTTACCATGATCCAGTGTAGGCCGGCAAATTCGAGACCTTCGCTTGTCATGATGTCTTTGAGGTCGCGGCGGCGAGCCGGGCTCAGATCGAGTGGCTTTTCGGCCAGCGTGAAGGGGGCAATCTCGATGCCTTCGTAGCCAAGCCGCTTCATGGTTCGGCAAGCCTCAGCAAAGTCCCATTTCTCGAAAGCCTCGTTGCAAATCGCCTGTCGAAAATCCATTTACTTTTTCCTCGCAATTACGATGAGATTCAATCCGGCCCACGGGAGGATGGGGTCGAGGAGCCTCCACAACCAGACAGTCATGTCAAAGAGTTTCAAGCTGAGCTTATTGATCTGTTGGTTGCCCAACATGCCGCCAAACAGAGACCAGGCGAGGCGGCCAAACTTGTTTAGTTCTCGAGTTTCCTCTACTGAAAATCCCGCCGCTTCGATCATGGCGATCAGGCTGGCGCGATCAAACCGTTGCCGATAGCCCATCCCCACATCGAGAGAGTTCAGCCCAACACCTTGTGGCACGCAAACAATCAGCCGCCCACCGGCAATCAAGGTCTCGGCAATCTGCTTTATGCAGAGATCCGGAGAAGGGCTGTATTCCAGTGTCTTCAACATCAGCCCTGTGTCAAAACTGTTTCGCAAATCGTCGTAGCCGTGCGGCCCTTCGGGTGTAAGCTCGCGCACTTCAACATTCGGCGTCCGAAGAAAGCGATTCCGCAGAGAATGCAAGTGGAGTGGATCTTTTTCGCCCGCAATGTATCGCAGACGCTTCCCCATGAGGAGGCCGCTGAGGCTACCGAGACCGGCACCCAACTCGATCACACGGTCGCCAAGGTAAGGACGCACGGTGGACACAAGCCAGTTTAGATAGGCGGGCGTTCCGGTCAAAGTGTTCAGGTGGTTGCGACCGTAGCTCTCTTTGTAGAGATCGTCCACCAACCAAAAGTAGAGGACGACGCCAAGGGCTTTGACGCCATCCTTCCAGCCAATTTTCTTGCCTTCCTCGTAGGTCCGTCCGTGATAGCTGATCGGCACTTCGTAGATGCGAAAGCGCCGTTTTGCGCACTTCATCGTGATCTCGGGTTCAAAGCCAAAGCGATCCGAGCGCACCGGCATGCTCTTCAGCAAGTCGGTACGAAACACCTTATAGCAAGTCTCCATGTCAGTGAGATGGAGGTTGGAAAACATGTTGGAAATGAGCGTGAGCATCCGATTGATCATCGAATGCCAAAACGGCAGGATGCGGCGCTGCTCGCCGGACAGGTAGCGGCTCCCGAACACCGCGTCTGCGCGACCAGACAAAAGTGGTGCCAGCAAGACCGGGTACTCGCTTGGGTCGTATTCAAGATCGGCGTCCTGAATGAGGCAAAAGTCTCCAGTCGCATTCTCAATCGCTGTGCGAACGGCAGCCCCTTTGCCGCTGTTGACCGCGTGCCGATAGAGACGAATCTCCGGGTGCTCGGCAGCAAGACGGGTGAGAATTTCTGAGGTGCCGTCCTGCGAACAGTCGTCGACGATTACGAGTTCCCGTTCGAGATGTTCGGGCAGTGGAGCGATCAGCACCTGCGCCAAACTTCTCTCGACAACGGCCCGCTCGTTGTATACAGGGATCAGGATCGAGAGTTTCATCGCCAATTCTCTACTATCCCACGCAATTTTCAAAATTGTCGCCAAGCGGATGCCGCCATTGATCGACAATGGGTAGATCAAGACGCTAGGATCATAAAGCTTGCCGCAAGTTCTACTCGAAACCAATCTTCCCGGAATCCCACTCCACGCCCGAGGCAAAGTGCGTGACGTATACGTCGTCGACGCCGAAACGCTGCTGTTTGTGGCGACTGATCGAATCTCGGCGTTCGACTACATTTTGGCATCTGGAATCCCCGACAAAGGCCGCGTGCTTACGCAGCTCTCCCTGTTCTGGTTTGACTTCCTCAAAGATTTGACGCCGAATCATCTCATCACCGCCAACATCGACGAATACCCCGTGGCATTGCGCGCCCACGCCGACCAACTGGAGGGTCGCTCGATGCTCGTCCATCGCGCCAGGATGATCGATGTCGAATGCGTTGCCCGCGGCTACCTCTGCGGCTCTGGCTGGAAGGACTATCAGGCAAGCGGCGCTGTCTGTGGCATTGCACTGCCCCCCGGCTTGTTGGACGGCAGCCAGCTCCCCGAGCCTATTTTTACTCCCGCCACGAAGGCGCAGACCGGGCATGACGAGAACATCAGCGTTGAGACGGCTGCGTTGGCAGTTGGCACGGAAATGGCAAATGAACTGCGCCGCCGGACCCTGGCAATCTACTCGCACGCCGCCGCCTATGCCGCAACGAAGGGCATTCTCCTTGCGGATACGAAATTCGAATTCGGGTATGTCGGCGAGACACTCGTGCTGGGCGACGAAGTACTCACGCCGGACAGTTCACGTTTTTGGCCCCGTGATACGTGGTCGCCTGGTGGCGCACAGCAATCCTTCGACAAACAATACGTCCGTAACTATCTGGAATCGATCGCCTGGAACAAGCAACCACCAGCTCCGGCCCTGCCAGAGGAAGTAGCATTGGAGACGTCGGCCAAATACAAAGAGGCGTATCGAATTCTAACGGGAAAGGCGCTCACTTAATCCAATGAACTGGCTTGATCTTGTTCTGGCTGCCATCATCGGCCTATCGGTTGCCACCGGGTTCTTGAAAGGCTTCTTTCGACTATCGATCGGGCTGGCCGCTACGGTACTCTCGATACTGCTCGCCTGCTGGTTTTACGGGATACCCGCTGGTTTCCTGGCGCAATATCTCAAGGAGCAAAACCTTGCCAATTTTCTGGGCTTCCTCTCGATTCTGCTCGGTGTTCAGTTCGTCGGCGCAATGCTCGCCGGGCTGCTGTCCAAATCCGTAAAGAAGGTGGGTATGGGGTGGTTGGATCGGTTGCTGGGCGGCGCTTTCGGAGCCGTGCGAGCTATCCTCATCGCAACAGTTTTTGTGATGATCCTTACGGCATTCTCGGGGCCAAAAGCACCGGACTCTGTGGCTGAGTCGAAGATTGCACCTTATGTCATGGAAGCGGCGCAGATCCTGGTTTACCTGACGCCGCGCGAGATTCGTGACGGCTTCCACTCCAATTACGAGAAACTAAGAGAGCAGTGGAATCACACAATTCAGGACACAATCAAGAAGACTCCCGCGATCTTCAAGCAGTAAGACCTTTTCCTCCGCCCCGCCTGTTGATCTTTGATCTCGATGGCACGCTCATCGATTCCAAGCAGGACCTGATCGGCAGCGTCAACGCCTCGCGCGCTCACCTGCAGATGGCGCGGCTACCCGACGATTTGATCGCCAGCTATGTAGGCAACGGCGCGCCGGTGTTGATTCGCAAGGCGATGGGCCCGGACGCCAGCGATGCGATGGTGGAGACGGCTCTCGATTTCTTCATTCGCCACTATCATGAGCATTGCCTGGATCAGACACGCCTCTACCCTGGCGTACTTGAGACGATTGAGGCAGCCCGTGAAAAAGGAATCCAACTTGGGGTGTTGACCAATAAGCCAGTCCGCATCAGCAACGTCATTGTCGATGGCCTCGGCTTGAATGGCGTCTTCTTTCGCGTCTATGGCGGCAATAGTTTTGCCACTAAGAAACCGGACCCATTGGGCCTGACGACATTACACACCGAGGCGAGTATTGACGCGGGCGAAACGGTGATGGTTGGCGATTCTTCGGTCGACATTCAGACCGCTCGCAATGCGGGTGTTTACTCCGTTGGGCTCACCTACGGCTTGCAGCCAGAGTCATTGATCACGACGCCGCCGGACCTGCTACTGGATCGAATGGAAGATCTCATCGCGCACCTATGAGGCTGGCTGCACTGTTCTCGGCAGTCTTGCTGTGCCAGGCACAGTCGCCGACGTGGCGCGATGTTGCACCGCTCTTTGATGTCTGGTGCAACCAGTGCCATCGCGCCGGACAGGTGGGTCCGTTTGATTTTACGAGCTACGAGGGAGCGTCCGCTTACGCCCCGGAAATTCTGCGTGAACTCAACGCGGCAAAGATGCCACCATGGCCGGTGAAGCCCGGCCCGATCTACTTTGCAAACTCCCGGCGACTGCCCGACGAGGTCACGGCCAAGATCCTCACGTGGATCAACGAGGGCTCTAAATCGGGTATGCCAGCGCCCATGGCGGCGCGCAATCCGCAGTGGAATCTCGGC
Source organism: Bryobacterales bacterium (assembly GCA_038206015.1). Classification (GTDB taxonomy): domain Bacteria; phylum Acidobacteriota; class Terriglobia; order Bryobacterales; family Bryobacteraceae; genus Bryobacter. The sequence goes on from JBBRBI010000069.1 coordinate 14,649, forward strand.
ACACCTGACCTGATAGTTTCGCAACCGAAAGAGCATACGGTGTCGGCAGAAAAAACGGTCGAAATCGTGCGGTTTGAGATTTCTTCGGCAGCCCTTGGAACTCAGAAGGAGGATCGCTATGTTCGAGCGATAGAGCTGCGTCCGTCCAATCGCAATTTATTGCACCACGCTATCTTGATTGATGGCGCGGCACCGATCGCGGCTTGGGCGCTTTGCGACAGCGGCATCCGCCTTCCTGCGGGGACAGCGTGGAAGCTCTCGCGGAACAAAGCACTCACCGTGGAGTTGCATTACTTCAAGCGAACTCTTCGTCCTGCTAGAGACCTCACTCGCGTAGCCTTCTTTTTTGCCAAAGCCAAGCCGACGCGCATCGCCACACTGATGGAGCTGAGTAAGCCGGAACTTCGCATTCCGGCTGGAGCAAATCTGCACCTGGAGAGAACTACATTTGAGGTGCCTGAAGCTGTCCGGCTCCACGCCATTCTTCCGATTTTCCAACTCCTGGCCGCCGAGGTTCGCCTGCGCATCAACGGGAATCGTGACTACGCACTCTGGATCGAACCCTTCGAGCACCATCTGATGAGCAGTTACCGGCTGGCGCAACCGCTGGCGCTAGCCAAAGGTGCCAGGATCGATGCTGAGGCGATCTACGATAACTCAACGCAAAACCCGTTCAACCCCCATAAGCAATTGCGCGAAGTGCATTTCGAGGAGAATGGCCTGGACGAAACTTTTCACTTTTGGTTGACCGTATCTAGGCCCAATCGATGAGCGGGCGCGTTTACCATCGGCGGGTGCCCACAGCAAATGGAATGGGCTGGAGCACGACGGTACTCAATGAAGTCAGTGAACTATTTGTTGCGGATTGCCGCCAACACCAGGGCACCGTGCTCGACATCGGTGCGGGCCTGGGGGTGGCGACGCTCGCTGCGCTTGAGGCCGGTGCGCGCGTCATCGCCAATGACGCCGATATGGGCCACCTAAGGGCGATTCAAGAGCGCAGCGGCGGGTTTGCCGACAAGCTACAACTGCAGGAAGGGAGATTTCCCTATAAGTTCAAGCTGGACGCTGACTCGCTGGACGCAGTGCATGCATCGCATGTATTTCACTTTCTCACCGGACGCCAACTGCAGATCGGAGCCGACAGTATTCATTGGTGGCTGAAGCCGGGAGGCAGGCTTTTCGCAGTGGCTGCGACGCCATATTTCGGCCCCTTCGCCGGCTTCGCTTCGACTTACGAGGAAGGTCTCAAGAAGGGCGAAGCCTGGCCAGGTTGGGTGGAGAACACTCGCACGATTACTGAGCACCGGCTGATGAGTCAGGTCCCAAAATCAATCCACCTGCTGGACGACAGAATCCTGAGTCGCACGTTTATAGATGCCGGTTTCGAGATCGAACGGTGTTGGATGTTTCGCCGTCACGATCTCCCGGCCAGCGTTCATTACGACGGACGAGAGAGTGTCGGGCTGGTTGCGCGCAAGATCTGAGCGACACTCTCTCCTGATGCACTACTCGGCAAGTTCGCCGCAGGTCTCGATTACCTGCTTCAACAATGCCTGGTATTCAGCAGTCTGCGGCTTGCGCGGCGATTCATTCAAATATCGACTTACTGCCTCATTCGTCGCCGCCAGGCGAGAACTAACCTGGAGTAACTGGTTCATCTCGGCGGTGTTGAATGACTCTGCGGGAAACGCCAGGGCTACTTTCACGGCTGAGTTAAGCGCGTCGTTTATGGCATCGCGGAGCTCGGCCGTATGCATCCATTGCCGTCGAGGATCGTTGCTTGAGCGGGCAGCCAAACGCTCCATGAGTTGCGCCTGTTCGACAGCAAGACGGGCATTGGCGCGCATCTCCTGCTGCAGGGTGGGCTCGGTGGTGGATTGCTGTTCGGCTTGGGCCAGGGCCATTGTCGCAAGCAGCAGGGTGGTTGTAATGGTTAGAGTCTTCATCGTATCTCCTGCATGTAAGGACGAAGATCAACATCGAAATCGACCGATTTTTTCTGTAAAGAAGTGTATGTAAAGTTAGCGTGAAGACAGGTATGCGAGCAGGGGGGTGAGAAAGGGCCAGATGCCCTTGTATCGCAACATGGCTTCGGGGCAACTCTGTAATACTCCCGACAGAATGGACTGATGAGCTGCATCCAAAGTCGCCACAGGTTGGGTATAGGTGCGCACCGTGAACAGCACGGTGTTGCTTTGAGGCAAGCGTGAGAGTGTTTGTCGCTCAACCCGCATCCAGCAACGCTCACCGGCATTGTCAGACGAGACCATGGCGTTCCATTCGCATACCTGCTCATCCCAACGATTGGTCAGATCCAACTGCCCGGTGGACTTCACAGCCCAATTCAAGCGGGTGACGGGCCGTTCAGCCTTTAATCGCTCGATCAATTTTTCGCTCGATGGGCCAATCGAAGTAGAGAAGCCGGGCACTGGCCCGTGTATGTCCATAAATGGGCGCCCGAGCTTGTCATCAAGACACCAGGCATTGGCAAAGCAGAGGTGCCCGGCGATCAGCGGCAAGCCAGGGCCTGCGAGATCCAGCAACAGCAAGTCTTCCTGAACATGATCGCCAACGGCGCGGATCCCGCCCTCCGGAATTGGCAGTTTTGTTGCTTCGCGGGCCACTGCAAGCAGTTCCGCCTGCGCAAGCTCGGAGCCCGGCAGCGCCTGGCAATAATAATTCGCATTTGCCAGCATGCAAGCGCGCTTGAGTGCGAGTTCCTCTTGATAGCGCGGGCCAACTTCAAACAGGTGGCTTTGCGGGCCAATCGCCGAGGCCCCAATCTTCAGTTCATAACGAGGCGAGCTGAAGGGAAAGTACTCCGCTGGAATCATTGATCTTCCCTGTTTGAGAGTGCCAGGCCAAACAATGCCAGAAACAACGTGAGCACTTCAGAATCCCCGAGATTGTGCTCGAACAAGCCGCTGGCGGCGAGTCCAGCAAGCGCGGCCAGCGCAAAGTATCGCAACGGCGAGAGCTTCGCCAGCCAACTGCGAACATTGAGTGCAATGAAGATGAGCAGGCAGGCCAAGGCCGGCAATCCGCGCTCCGCAGCATACTGCAAGTAAACATTGTGAAGATGGCCATAGTAGCCGTCTGGAAGCGGAGCACTGCGCCATCGCTCCGGCAGATATTCGCGAAAATGCTTGCCGGGCCCTTCTGGGCCAAGCCCCAGTAAGGGGTGCGCAGCGATCATGCGCATACCAGTCTCACGGGTAATCACGCGATGAAGGTTCGAATCCACTTCGCCATGCGGGCGGATTATGCTGTCGACACGTTCTCTGATCGGCGGCGGCGACGCGAAATACAACCCGACTGCGATCAAGGGCAGCGCCGGTAAGGCCCAGGGCCTCCAGCAGGCCAGCAGAAGCACAGCAGAACATGCGGTGCCCAACCATATCGAGCGGGTCTCGCCCAGGAGAATTGCAATGGTAAAGATCGCGAGTAATCCGCAGAGAAAAAGTTGCCGACCGCGCCGTTGTCTTGAAAACAACAAGACGGCCCCGGCGAGAGAAAACGCGATCATCATATGAGCGCCAAAGGTCATCCAATGGCTCATGAAGCCCGTGATCCGGCTGGCAACATAAGCGAGATAGAAATCCTGATGCGCTGCCTTTGCGGCTTGCCACTTTAGATAGAACTGTCCGAAACCGACCAAGGCCGAAGCCGCCGCCACAAACAGCGCAGGCCAGATCAGCGCGGCGCGGGACACAAACAGCGACGCACCCAGGGGCAAAATCGTCCAGAGGAAGAGCTTCTTGATCTGCGGTAACGCTGTTCTCGGTTCACCGCTGGCAAAGGCGGCAACGAGTGTCAGGGCGAGGAAAGCCCCCGCCCAAAGCGCGCCGGGTGGCCACTTTGGTCTCTCGCGCAGACTCAGAAACAGCGCAATCGCCAAACCCAAAAATATCTGGCTTTCGGCAATCGAGCAGAATGTGAGGACGATCGAACATGTGAGAGCGCCAGCGGCGAGGTCCCTCCTGGAGAGTTGCACAGCTTTCATCGTAGTATTGATATGTCGGAAGTTTTTGCGAGCTGTTATGGAACTCTACCTAATGCGCCATGGGATTGCCGAGGACGCCGCGCCTGGTGGGCGTGATGCAGACCGCGCTCTCACGACTGAGGGCAAGCGAAAATTGCGTGAGATTCTGAAGGTGGCCTCGACGGCTGCCGTGCGGCCCAGCCTGATTGTGAGCAGCCCCTATAAGCGTGCCCTTGAGACTGCCGCCATCGCCATAAAATCGCTTGTCTATACAAGCGATCTCATCAGTACTCAAACGATCGTTCCTCACGCCAACGCCCACGAACTTTGGGAAGAAGTCCGCATGCACCGCGGGGAAAGCAGCCTGATGCTGGTTTCCCACGAGCCGTTGCTCAGCAGCGCCGCAGCCTTCCTTCTTAATTCTCCCGGACTCCGAATCGACTTTAAGAAGGGCGCAATTTTACGCATCGATATTGATGGGTTTTCATCGCAGCCCAACGGTGTTTTGAAATGGTATCTGACACCCCGTCTTGTAGCGTAAAGACTAATTTATGACGAACGGCAAGCCCGAAGTAGTGAGCGAAGACAAGCAAATCGCCCGCAAAGTTGCGTTGGCTTTCGGCAGCCAAACCACGACTGAGCGACACCTCGACAGCACTCGCAAACTTGAGATCTCAATCTTGTGCGCGCCCAACTGCCCGATCCCCGGCGTCAATTCCTATTCAACCATTGGTCTTTGGAGAACGTCGCTCGAACACGAACCCGACGCGCTTCCCGTCCGCCTGGAACTGGTGGCAGCATTCCCCGCTGAGAAGGACGGATTCCGCGAGGCACTGGCAGCGGCTGCTTTTCGAATCATGCGCACCCACAAAGCCGCCGCGCCTGGTAATGTTTTTCCCGACTACGTCCACGAATGGTACCCGAGGGCTACAGTGCCCCACCTGTTCTTTACCGTCCCCTCAAGCTGGGATGAAAATGCCCTGAGCGACGTGCAAATGGGTAACCTCGAAGTTCAATTTCTCCAGATTCTGCCCATTTCTCAGGCGGAATACGACTTTCTCCTGGAGCACGGCGAGGACGCTCTCGAGTTGAAATTCATTGCCGGGGCGGTCGACTTCTATGACCTGAAGCGCAAGTCGGCGGTCTGAAAAACCGTTAAGGATTATACATTTTGAAAAGATTATGAATCCAAGCCTAGCTGCCAAGCATCATTACTGAGATGTCGTTTAGGTTCTCGTTCGCATTTCTCCTGCTTATTGCAGTTTCTTCCTTCTCTCAAGATTCTTCCTCGCTCACTGGCTCAATCATCGATTCGAGCGGCACTGTGGTCGCCGCTGCCCGGCTGACGCTTACTGATCCTTCCCGCAAGACTCTCCATACTACCGTTAGCAACGACACAGGGCTCTTCTCATTCGTTTCCCTGCCCCCCGGTGAGTACGAGCTCGTCATTGCCAAGGAAGGATTCAAAGAATTCCGAGTCAACCTGGTCAGGATCGGCGGTCGCGACCACAGGAGTCTCCGGCTGCAGTTGACTCCATCGGTGGCTGGCAACACCACCGGGATGGTCTTGGAAGCAGCTGATGGCATATCGACGGACGTTTCGATCGGAAGCTCGATGAATGTGTTGATCGCAAAAGAGCTGCCGATCAACGGTCGGACGGTACTGTCGATCGGATATCTTGCTCCCGGCGTGTCGGGTGGTGCCAGCCCGGACGGGATAAACAGCAGCATTGGGGTCCATCCCAGCGCGAATTACTACACAGTTGATGGCGTGGCCGCAAATACAGCTAGCGGCAGCAGCGGCCCGGCAACCGGAGGTGGGCCCTTTGGCCCTCTCGGGGGAGGCGGAGGCGGCAGCGGATCGCGAGTGGGCAGACTGGGCACTGGCCAGTCAGATCTCATCACAATGGAGGCGATGGAAGAACTCCGGGTGCAGATATCGCCCGTTTTGCCAGAGTATGGTCGAACCCCGGGAACGCAGGTTTCGGTTACGAGCCGAAGCGGCTCAAACGCTTTACATGGCTCCGCATTCGGCTACTTCCGGAATGACAAGTTAAACGCGAACGACTGGTTTGCCAATCGCGCATCGCTAGCGCGCGGTGGGATGCACCAACACAACTTCGGGGCCAGCCTTGGAGGCAGCCTCGTCAAGAACCGAACCTTCTTCTTTCTCTCCTACGAACAGAACAATATCTCGACGCCGCAAACGACCTTCAGCGCTGTCCCCAACCGCCTGATCCGTACGACAGCCATCGCCGCACTGAGGCCCTTCCTCAACGCATTCCCGCTACCCACGGGCCAGGCGATCGACGCAACGACGTCAGAATTTTCAGCGGTTTACTCAACCCCGGCGAAGATGAAATTTGGCAGCGCCCGCATCGATCAAAAGATCAAGTCGAGCATGAATGTATTCCTGCGTTACGCCATCTCGCCCTCCAACATGGAGGCGCGCGGAAGCCTTTACAGCACAGCAAACACCCTGACGCGCACAGATTTTCGAAACGAGACGCTCACCGGTGGTTGGTTCTGGCAGCGCAATCCAAACGTCACGAATGACCTGCGCATTAATTACACCCGCGGCAAACAGGAATCCAGCGCTAGCATGGACAATCTGGGCGGCGCCGTTCCGTTTGACCCCAGTCTGATCTTCCCAATCGGCGTATCGACAGGGAACGGGTCGTTCAATCTCCAGATCAATGGCCTTGGCGGTTACGCGCTCGGTCAGATCTCAGCCGGTCGCCAGGAACAGATCAACCTGGTGGATGGATACTCCAAGACAATGGGAGCGCACCAACTCAAGTTGGGTTTCGACTACCGCCGCCTCACACCCACCCTCAACCAAAGGCCATACAGTTCGGCCTACACCTTCAATGGGCTCACTAACAGCAACTCTGGTAATTTTCTCGGTGGCTCGGCGTCGAATGCAATTGTCAGTTCCAACACCACGAGCACTTACCCGCTGTACCAGAATTTCTCCACCTACCTGCAGGATGTCTGGAAGTTCACAGACCGCACGACATTCTCCTTTGGCGTCCGGTGGGATGTGAACCCCGCTCCAACCGTTCGAAAGGGCGACAAACCCTATGCGTTACTGGATGATTCGAGCCTTTCGCAGGCTCAGCCGCTCTACCCCACGGTCTGGTACAACTTTTCACCCCGGTTTGGCCTAGCTTATCAGCTCAACAACGATCCGAACAAAGAGACGATTCTCCGGACCGGCGGTTCCCTTGTTTATGACACGAGTTATGGCAACACGGTCGATGTCTTTAATGGCGCGCCCTATTCGAGCGTCCATGTCATGACGTTGCCGGCTTTCCCGCTTAGTTCAGTCAACCTGGCGGCCCCGGTATTGCCAGCAGTGCCACCGTTCGGACAGATCACAGTAACCGACAATGCATTACTTCCAGGCAGGAGCCTGCAATGGCATGGTTCAGTTGAGCGGTACTTCGGACGCAACCAGTCACTTGAAGTCGGCTATGTCGGCAGCCGGGGCCGCCGCCTGCCATTCCTGCAGACCAACACTGTCTTTGGTTCGCCCATCACCACTTACAACGATGCGACACTACTCAGAGTTGCCACCGACGGGGCTACCAGCTCTTATCACGGGCTCAACACCCAATTCCGGCGGCGCTTTACGGGCAACGTGGTGGCTCAAGTCAACTACACGTGGAGCCACTCCATTGACAACGTAGGCCGCAATCTAAATCCTGCCTATCAGTTACTCGTAGGCGGCAGCAAGGGCAACTCCGACTTCGACGTGCGCCACAACATCAACGCGAGTGGCAGCTACCGCATCCCAGGAACGAACAACGCTTTCGTGAAGTCAATCAACAACAACTGGTGGCTGGACTTTACCGCGACATATAACTCAGGTCTGCCGCTGGACGTCCTGACTCAATCGAGGGTGCCTAGTACAGCGACTGCGACATCAGCGCGCATCGGCTTCTTCGGCGAGGGCCGCGCCAACTACCTTGGCCTGCCCGCATTTTCCAGCGACGCTTCCTACCCCGGGGGAAAGCGTCTTAACAAAGCGGCATTCGCGATCCCCGCAAGCTTCTCACAGGGCAACCTTGGTCGCAACGCCCTCAAGGGTTTCGATCTTACTCAGCTCAACCTCGCGCTGCGGCGCGATATCGCAGTCCGCGAGCACTTGCGCATCCAGCTTCGTTTTGAAGCCTATAACCTCCTGAACCATCCGAGCTTCGCCAACCCCAACGCACGCGGGAGCGCCAATTTCGCGAGTTCTGGATTCGGACTTGTGAACCAAATGGCCGGGGCATCTGGCCCCTACTCGAGCGGAGGCCCGCGCACGATGCAGGCCGTAATTCGTTTCGACTTCTAGCCTCCTCCCTGATAAGCTGTGGGCCAATAGCTCAGGCTCCCTATGCTCTATCGATCCATCTTGTTTGTAGCGATCATTTCGTGTCTGTTCGCCCAGACCAACCGTGGCGGCATAAGCGGAACTACCTTCGATTCATCGGGCGCGACCGTTGCCGGAGCGGCTGTTACCGTCACAAATCTCGGCACGAACCAGAAGATTCGTGTCAGTGCAAGCGTCGGCGGGTCGTTTAGCGCACTTGATCTCGACCCGGTGGATTACCGCATCGAAGTAGAAGCGGCGGGATTCAAAAAAACAGTAGTGCAGCGTGTAAAAGTTGACACGGGCAACACCGTCCGGATCGATGTCACGCTCCAACCGGGTGCGGTCGACAGCTCGATTCAAGTGGTGGCGGAGCAGACATCCGTCAATACAGAATCGGGCACGGCTGGCAGCACGATCACCGAGCGTCAAATTATGAACACGCCGCTGGTCAATCGCAGCGTTCTTGATCTCGCCGTTCTTCTGCTCAATGTCTCTGGTGACGTCGGAAGTGAGAACCCGGCTGTCACGATCACAATATCTCGGATCGCATTCGACTGAACTTCAGAACAACGGTTGTGCCCGCCGTCGGCCAGAAGGGCTTTGGCAGCGATGTCAATGGGAACGGGGCAGACTACTGCGCATCCAGGCAATTGATGATGGCCGACACGCACACGTTTTCCCCGCGTGTCGTCAATGACTTCCGCGCCAATTACACGCGAGGACGCTACAGTGGGCCCTACACTCCAGAATTCGACATCAAGTCGGGTCGCAACCTCACCCAAGACTTCGGGCTGCCCACTCTGACGGTGGGCGGATTGCCGCAATTTGCTTTCGGCCTGGGTAGCTTTTGAGTCGTCTAAGTCGACCGCAGCGCACGGGCTGAGGCGATGTCGGTGGCGGCGAAATCGGCACCCTTGAAAAGTAGTGCTTCGCCAGACCATTGAGCCAAGGCATAGGAGACGCAGTCTCCGAAGTTCAGGCCGGCACGGTGGCGGCCCTTGCCATACCGACCAAAGGCCCTCCTGGCCCAAACGAGCTGGTCATCATCGAAAGGGACGGTTTCGATCAAAGCACGTTGGATGAAAGTATCCAAGTCAGCTCCGGCGTCCTCACCCCGGCACCCTTCCAAAACCATCGCCGCTTCGAGCAAAGAAACCGTCGAGATCAGCCGTCGGGGTGCTGCGCTAATCAACGATATGAACTCAGATCTTTCATCCTCACCCAAGAGGACAGCGAGGACTGCGGACGTGTCGATCGTCACCTGGTTGGCACTCCGAATTCGTCGTAGCCAAGGATCTCGTCATCACTGAGCCTGGAAACTCGCGGTCGACTCGCGCACCTCAATGCAATCTCATTCAACTCATCGGTAAGTGATCTCCCCGAGCGCGCCGTTCGGAGTCGATCATATTTCTCGGCGACGGCCCCGCGGATCGTCTCGGTAAGCGTCTCCCCAGTCAATTCGGCCAACTTTCGTGCCAAGACCTCAGTTTCGCTATTTTTGATGCTGATTGGCATAGTTTTTTCTACCTGTCATGAATAATATCACGATAGGTAGAAACGGTTTAGGAGCATAACTCATCAGTGCCCTTCGGGCCGGGGCGATTCAGCGCTGTTGTCCACGAGCATTCACGCCGAAGGCATGCACGGTAGAATCAGGCAACATGACAATCGAGAAACAGCCAGTCATGATCGTTACCGGGGGCGGTCGTGGGATCGGCGCAGCCACCGCCAGGCTGGCTGCAAGCCGCGGTTACACGATATGCATCAACTACCGCAGCGATCACAATTCAGCGGCGAGCGTCGTGAGATCGATTGCAAGCAGCGGCGGCCGGGCCATTGCGATTCAGGCCGACATCAGCAAAGAGGCGGACGTCGTTTCGCTCTTCCAGCAGGTTGATTCTCAACTAGGCCCGGTAACTGCTCTCGTCAACAACGCTGCGACGCTTGGGACTCAAATGCGCCTGGATGCCATGGATGCTTCCCGCATCGAGCGGGTCTTTGCCGTCAATCTTCTGGGCTCGATGCTCTGTGCCCGCGAGGCCGTGCGCCGGATGTCAAACCGCCACGGCGGATTAGGCGGTGAGATCGTCAACGTCTCGTCCGGTGCCGCCAAAACTGGATCGCCAGGGGAGTACATCGACTACGCAGCAACCAAAGGCGCGATCGACACATTCACGATTGGCCTCGCCAAAGAGGTAGCTGAGGAGGGCATCCGCGTCAATGCGGTTCGCCCTGGGTTCATCTACACGGAGATGCATGCCAAAGGGGGCGAAGCTGGTCGCGTAGACCGGGTTAAGACGCTTGTCCCGATGCAGCGAGGTGGTCAGCCTGTGGAAGTCGCTTCGGCAATCCTTTGGCTGCTGTCCGACGAAGCATCCTACGTTACGGGTGCGATTCTCGATGTCGCAGGCGGACGCTAAACGACGCGGGAGGCTTGCCAGAGGTGTCGCCGCTCGTGCGCAGCAAGAATTAGCAGACCGGCATAAACGGAGTAGCGCATTTTGCCCCTCGGATCGAAGGGCGAGACAAGCATCGGCCGGTCGAGCGCCAGGCCATTGCTGCCGAGCATGAGTTCATCGAGAGAGGCATGCCAGCGATCCCAGGCGGCCATTGCCTCGACTTTCGTAGCCACGACCCCTGGCAGGAAGGCGGACTGCGTGGCGACCTTCACCCGATAGGGCGGCTCCAGGAACCAACACAGTAGCCGTGGGACTATCCCGACGCTGAGCGGGTCTCGGGTTTGCCATTGATTCCTGCGCGCCTCTTCCACGCCTGCCTGCAACAACGGCAGCATTTCAGACAGCGTCAGGTTGAGGTGTTTTATGCACTCTGACGGCGACCACCCGCCCGAGGCGGACCGGCGGATCCACTGCGATTCGTCCAGTGTCTCAGCCAGTCGATGCCCTTGAGCTTTACACTTCTCAAACGCTGTGCGTGCGGACTGAAGTTGCTGTCGAGACGCAGCGTCCATTGCTACCCCTTATCGTCTTCGAGACGCTTTGATTTGACACAGCCCCGGCTCTTTGACACCATGGAGGAGAACTGCTGGACATCGTGCGGATGTGGCGGAATTGGCAGACGCGCCGGTCTCAGAAGCCGGTGGGAGCAATCTCGTGAAGGTTCAAGTCCTTTCATCCGCACCATCAACCTACCGGCAGTTTTTCTACCGCTTCGACAGATCCCGGATCCAGATGTCTTTAAAGCGCATGTTCCCTTCTCCGCCAGAATGCAGTTGCAGCGCGATCGGCCCATCGAAGGACTTCGGACTGGGGTCGGTAAAATCGACCATCACCACACCATTGAGGCGCGAAACATAGCGATTCCCTTCGACCTTCATCGTGTATTCGTTCCAGTCGCTCTTGCGCACGGTGAGTTCATTCTCGGGTGAAGGCCAGACGATCCAACCACGCCCATCGCCGTAGATTCCGCCCGTGTGCTGGCCGATGCGGCAGTCGATTTCAAACTGCAATCCACGCGACACATCGGGAGTGCCCGGCTTAAAAGCGACGTGATAAAAGAGGCCCGAATTGCCATTGCCAACGCACTTGAACTTCAGCGACAGATGAAAGTCCTTGTAGTCTTTGTCCGACATCAGGTAGCCATAGGCCTTTGAGGCCGCTTCGCCCTTGATCTCGCCGTCGTCGACGGTCCATTTTTCTTTACCCACTTCAACCCAGCCAGTGAGATCCTTGCCATTGAAAAGTTGAACCCAATCCTCGCCGGCAAGCTTGGCGGGCTTGACGTTCTGGGCAGCAAGGGTCGAGAGAGTCAGAGCGGTCAGAAGAAGTATGCGCATCAGCGTTATTTTACGCCTAAGGCAGTCTCAAGGGAAGCTGCAATTTTATGGGCATGGTGGTGGACCTTCGCCAAATCGTTACCTTCCACCATCACTCGTGCCAGCGGCTCTGTACCTGAGAAGCGAACGAGCACACGGCCGTTGCCAGCAAACTCCCGTTCGCAATCGGCGATCCGTGCCTGCACTTCGGGAAGCTCTTCGAGCGGTCGCTTCCCTTGGATCCGGACGTTTACAAGAATTTGCGGAAACACCTCAAAACCTTCATGAAGCTGATCGAGGGTCTTGTTGGTGGCAACCATCGATTCCAGCACCTTCAACGCTGTGAGCATCCCGTCGCCAGTTGTTGAATAGCGCGAGAAAATCACGTGCCCCGATTGTTCACCGCCAAGCTCATTGCCAGCACGCAGCATCTCTTCAAGAACATACTTATCGCCGACGCCTGTGCGAACCAGCGTTATCCCTTCTCGACGCAGCGCCAATTCCAAACCGAGGTTCGACATCACCGTTGAGACGACGCAGTCACCTGGGAGACGATTGGCAGCCTTCAGCGCTCTTGCGGCGATGAGCAAGACCGCGTCGCCATCAATCAGTTCCCCCGTCGGACTGATGAACATCGCCCTGTCCGCATCTCCATCAAACGCAATGCCGATGTCGGCGCGCTCAGCCAAGACTGTCTTGCGCACATGGTCGGGATGCAAGGCCCCAACGCCTTCATTGATGTTACGGCCATTCGGCTCATTTGCGGTCGCGATCACCGTAGCCCCAAGACTGCGAAACAAGCTCGGTGCGAGCGCCGACGCCGCTCCGTGAGCGCAATCGCAGGCAATGGTCAGCCCGGCCAGCGAATACGGAAAAGTTGACCGAAGAAAGGCAAGATACCCGTCCGCCAGTTCCGCTCGTGCTGGCAGATCGTGCGGTGCAGGAATTGCGCCTTCGCGCAATCGCAGGATCTCGCCTTCCAGCAGAAGCTCCTGCGCGTCAGGCAGCTTGAAGCCAGAGTGATCGAATACTTTCAGCCCATTGTCCTGGTATGGATTGTGCGATGCAGAGATCATCACGCCCGCAACATACGGCCCGTGTTTGGTATTCCAGGCGACGCCCGGCGTTGTCAGTAGCCCTGCAAAATGAGCTGCCACTCCCGATGACGCAAGCCCGGAGGCCACTGCCTCAGCCAGCCAGAAACCAGACTCCCGCGTGTCCATCCCCAGGAGCACCGCAGGCCCCTCCGCCTGCCCCTTTGCCCACGCGCCCAAGGCCGCGCCTAAGGCGAATGCTGTGTGGCGGTCCAACGGGTACTCACCAGCATGTCCACGAATTCCATCCGTTCCAAATAATTGTCGAGCCATGAATCCCCTAATCTCTAGTTTCGCCCGTTTGGCCCCAGAGCATTAGGGTTGCTGAACAGTTTGCAGTTTTACGGTAACCTGTGCCGAACCGACAATCGATAACTCCGCGTCTCCCAGCAGCACGCTCACACGGATCGGCTTGGATAGATTCACATCTGTCAATATAATGGGTTCGGTTGACAACGACGTGGCCAGTTCCACTCGTGACTCTGGCCCGACTACCTGGATCGATGCCGGAGTGACGCTCGACACACTGACGCGCAAGTTTGGCGGCAGGGGCACCTCGAACGCGACCGTTACCGGGAGGTACTTGTACAGTTTGCGCTCCAGCTTCACACGCACCTGGGATGGCATGGCCCGCATCAGCGTCACATTGGAGGGCAGGTTGATGATCCCCTCCTGAACTGCAAAAGTCCGGGCAGAAGCTGTCTGCATCGCCGCCAGGTCAAGGACGATATTGGTACGCTCAGGCGAGACGTCGTTCAACCTCCCGCGCGGCCCTCTAACCTGCAATTGGACGCGATTGGGTGCGTCCGGGGAAAGGTAAAGCACACTGGCAAGGTTGCGATATTCCACCGGCACCGTAACCGTCTCGATCATCTCTGGCTCGTCCACAAGGGCAATCCAAAGCAGCAATGCAATCAGCACGGACATGATTTTTGCTACCCAGTTATCGGTTAACAGTCTCATGATCTGCGAATCTCCATGGATGAGTTTTCATGGATCGTCGGTGCCAGCGGCTGGCTGAGATGCTTCGTAAGTTGCTCCTCAACGTATTCGATCGAGACGCCATGCTGGATCTCGCCATAGGCGCAAATCGAAATCTTGCCGGTTTCTTCCGAAACGACCAGAGCCAGAGAATCGGTCTCCTCCGTAATGCCGATAGCTGCGCGATGCCGCGTGCCCAGATGGCCGAGGCGAGCCGGATTCATCGAAAGAGGCAGAAAGCAGGCCGCTGCTGCGATTCGATCTCCCTGGACGATCACCGCGCCATCGTGCAAGGCTCCGCCAGGATAGAAAATGCTCAACAACAGGTCGCGGGACAAGCGCGCATCGAGACTGACACCCGTCTCGACAAAGGTCTTCAATCCAGCGTCGCGCTCAACAACGATGAGCGAACCCATGCTCTTTTGGGAGAAAAAAGTCAGGGCCATCAGAATCTCCTCGGCCGTCTCCCGACGCTGCAAGCGACCGCCAAAGGTGAAGATCCGCGCCCGGCCAATTCGTGCCAGCACTCGCCGGATCTCGGACTGAAACATCACGATGATTGCAAAGGCCGTGTAGGGTGCAAGCGTTGCCAGCATGGTGCGCACCAGTTCCAGACGAAACCACACGCTAGCGAGGTAGGCGCAGAGCAGGATCAACATGCCGCTGGCAATCTGTGCGGCACGCCGACCGCGGATGTTGATGATGAAGATGTAGATGAAGGCGGCAACCAGCAGCACGTCCAAAGCCGCCATCGGAGTGAACTTAGAGAAGCTACCCGCGAACTGTTCGAGAAGTCTCGGCATCGATACAGCTATTGTAGTGCCGGGTGCGTGCAGACTCTCGACTAAGTTGCGAAGGCGAAGACCCGGTCGCGGCTTCGAGGCTAGCGTAGCTGAAATTCTTCTCCGGCCCTGATAAGATGAAGGCGTCTTAAACATGCACACTGTAATGCTCTTCGTCGCGCTTTCAGCCTTTGCCGCGTCGCCCGACCCCGCTGAGCAGTTTGAGCTCAAGATCCGTCCACTGCTCGCCAACCGCTGCTTCGGTTGCCATTCCACCGCGCCGCTCGGCGGCCTCACGATGACTTCGCGCAACGGCCTCCTCAAGGGCGGCAAATCCGGTCCTGCACTAATCCCAGGTAATGTCGCGGACAGCCTGCTGATCCAGGCCGTCGAACATACGAACGAGAAGATGAAGATGCCGTTGGGGCAGTCTAAAATCCCCGATGCCGAAATCGCGCTTCTTAAACAATGGATCAAGGACGGTGCCTTCTGGCCGGAGGCCGAAGTCGCACCCGCCAACGTCACGGCAAAATACGTCATCACGCCGCAACAGCGCAAGTTCTGGGCATGGCAGCCGCTTGCGCCTCCCAAGCCCTCTGACTCCGTGGACAGCTTCGTCCTGGCCAAGCTGGATGCCAAACAGCTCAAGCCCAACGCGCCCGCCAGTCGCCGCGATCTCATCCGGCGCGCTTATCTCGACCTCACCGGCCTGCCCCCAAGCTTTGAGCAGACGATGGCCTTCGTCAACGACAAGTCGCCTGCTGCATTCGCCAAGGTGGTTGACCAGCTTCTCGCCTCTCCTCACTACGGCGAACGCTGGGCGCGCTATTGGCTCGACGTCGCGCGCTACGCTGATGACCGTATCGACAACGACTACGATGTCCCCTACCCCAACTCCTTCCGCTACCGCGACTGGGTCATCGACGCCTTCAACAAAGATCTTCCTTACGACACCTTCGTCAAGGCCCAGATCGCCGGAGACCAGCTCAAAGGCCAGGACCCGAAACTCGCCGTCGGCCTTGGCTTCTACGGTCTGTCACCAGAGCTGACGGACGACCGCGTCGACGTTACAACTCGCGGCTTTCTAGCACTCACCGGTGCTTGCGCTCAGTGCCACAACCACAAGTTTGACCCGATCCCAACCAAGGACTATTACGCACTTCAGGGCGTCTTCTCCAGCACCAAGCGGTCGGAGTTTGAGCTTTCCCCCACTGCAGAAGTTAAGGCGTGGAAGGATCAAGAGAAGAAGATCCAGGATGTCAAGAAACGCATCGAAGCGTTCCTGCACAATCAAGCCACTACTCTCGCTGAAGCCCTTGCTTCCGATTCGCCCCGCTACATCCGTGCAGTTCGACGCATCGTGAACACCTCTGGCCTGACCGTGAAAGAAGTAGCTGCTTCAGACGAACTCGATCCAGAGACGCTGGAGCGCTGGAACACCTATCTCAAGACTGGCCCCAAAGATAATCAGTACCTCAAAGGCTGGCGCGAAGACAGCTTCAACCTCAGCGCGTTTCGGCTGGAGGCGCTCTCTGTGCTGCGCGAGCGAAAGGTAGTGGATGAAAAGAATCTTGCGTCCAAGGCCACCAATGATCCTGGTTCCAAAGGTGAAACCCATGCGCTGCCAGCCCCCCGTTTTTACCTCTGGCGCGACCTCTTCTTTAGCGATTTTTATGGCCGCGAATTCAAGCAGGAAGAAGACGGCATTCTTTACTACGGTCCCAACCGCGGCTTCCTCACATCTGACGGCACAGTAGATCGTTTCCTCCAGGGCCAATGGAAAGGCTACCTATCGGATATGCGCGCAGAGTTGAAGGAGCTCCAAACCTCGCTCCCGCCGCAATACGCTTACGCGCATGCCATCAAGGACAATCCAACCGCAGTAAATGAACGCATCCAGATTGGCGGCGTGGCAGAGCGCCTGGGAGAAACCGCGCCTCGCGCCTTCCTCTCGATCCTCTCCGATGGCGACCCCAAACCATTCACTCAGGGCAGCGGGCGCTTGGAGCTGGCAGAGGCCATCGCCGGCACCCCGCTCACTGCGCGCGTCTTTGTCAACCGCGTCTGGCAGCATCATTTCGGTGAGGGCCTTGTACGGACCGTAAGTAATTTTGGCCTGATGGGCGAGCGCCCCAGCCATCCCGAATTGCTCGATGCTCTCGCCTCAAATTTCATCGCCAACGGCTTCTCCGTGAAAAAGTTGCATCGAGAAATCATGCTCTCCGCCACCTATCAACGAAGTGGTGCCTATAACGAACAGAATTTTGCCATCGACCCCGCCAATCGCCTGCTATGGCGCGCCAACCGCCAGCGTCTCGATGCCGAATCGATGCGCGACACCTTGCTGAGCGTCACTGGCGAACTTGACCCCAAAGCTGAGGGACAGGCTGAGGCTCTGGACAAAGCCGACAACCATCGCCGGTCCATCTACGGCTTCATCAGCCGCCGAAAGCTGGACGGCACGCTGGCGCTCTTCGATTTCCCCAATCCAAATCTCAGCGCCGAGCAGCGTATCGCCACCGCATCGCCATTGCAGCAACTCTTCTTCCTCAATAGCGAATTTCTCGAGGCTCGCGCTCAGGCTCTGCTGAAGCGCCTTGATCGCATCAATCCTCCTGCCGAGCGAATCCGTCAGGCCTATCGGCTCCTTTACGGTCGTGACCCGAACGCGGAAGAACTCAAGATCGGCGAACAATTTATCGCCGCTGACAAGAACCCCTGGCTCTCCTACGCCAAAGTCCTGCTGAGCTCCAACGAGCTGTTATTCGTGAACTAATATGACCCGCCGCCAACTCCTCCAAACCTCCGGTACCGGCTTCGGCATGGTCGGCCTGTCGCAGCTCCTCAGCGGCGCAACCCACCATACGCCCAAAGCCAAGCAAGTGATTTTCCTCTTCATGAACGGCGGGCCATCGCAGGTCGATACCTTCGACCCCAAGCCCAACCTCACGAAGTTTAACGGCCAATCCTTGCCCGACTCTTTTCCAAAGTCCCAGGGGCAACGCGGCAAGTTGATGCAGTCCCCTTTCCAGTTTCAGCGCTATGGGAAGTCTGGCCTCGAGATTAGCGATCTCTTCGCCAAGACTGCGCAGCATGCCGATGAAATGTGTGTGATTCGCTCGATGCACACAGACCTGCCGGCTCATCCGCAGGCAATTCTGCAAATGAATTCCGGGCGCATCATTCCTGGCTTTCCGTCATGGGGCTCCTGGCTCACCTATGGCCTGGGCAGCGAAAACAAGAACCTCCCTGGCTTTGTGTCACTATGCGCGGGCATGCCGGACGTCGGCCCCCAGCTATGGTCCAGTGCGTTCCTCCCCAGCGTCCATCAGGGTACTTATGTGCCGATTGACGAGTCAGACCCCGAGAAGATGATCCAACACCTGCGCAATCGCGGGGGCACCACGGAGGAGCAGCGTAAGCGAGTCGATCTTTGGGAAAAGCTCAATCGCATGCAGCTCGCAGAAGCCGGGCCGGACGCGCAACTTGAGGGGCGCATCCAGTCGATGGAAGTCGCCTATCGCATGCAGGCAGAAGCGATGGACGCTTTCGATGTTTCCAAAGAGCCCTTGGCGGTGCGCGAGCGATATGGTGTCGAAGCCAATCGCGACACCAGCGAGATGAAGATCAAGTCCGCCACACGCGATGGCGATTTTGCGCGCGGCTGTCTGGTGGCGCGGCGCCTCATGGAGCGCGGTGTGCGGGCGGTTCAGGTCTATTTTGGCAACGACAAACCCTGGGACAGTCATCACGATATTCTCGTCCATCGGCGCGTCGCCGGTCAGGCAGATCAACCCATCGCCGCACTCCTCAGCGACCTCAAAGCCTCGGGCCTGCTGAAGGAAACGATCGTCATCATTGGCGGTGAATTTGGCCGCAGCCCCTGGACAGAAGTTGCCGGGCGTACCAACGTCCAAAACGGCCGCGACCACAACAATCAGGGCTTCACAACAGTACTTGTCGGTGGCGGCGTCAAGGGCGGAACGGCCTACGGGTCAACGGACGACTTTGGGTTCCAGTCTGTCGACAAGAAGGTCCATGTGCATGACTTGCACGCAACTGTACTGCATCTGCTGGGCCTTGAGCACACGCGCTTGACCTATCCCTACAGCGGTCGGCAGTTTCGCTTAACGGATGTGGCCGGCAACGTGATCCACGACATCATCGCCTAGTTCCCCATGAAACCGAAGCTGCTGCTGGGAATCGCTGCGCTGCTCTTTGCTGCATCACTGGCGATGTTCCTCAGCAGTCGATCAAGCTCTCGGCTACTGGCGGACGCTCCTGCTCTCTTGCGTGAAGTGCAACGTCTGAATGAACTG
>JBBRBI010000070.1:0-32646 GCA_038206015.1 Bryobacterales bacterium
GACACAGTGCTCGGCGTAGACTTCGTAGGCGGCGAAGCGGTCGCGTTGGAGTTGACGCAACTCGTTCATCGACTTGTCGGCACGGCGCTCGAGGGCGGCGGCCATCTTCTTGACTCGCTCCATTTGGGAGAAGTGCTGGGCGGAGTCGGGGTTTTCGATCCAGAGGTCCTCTGTGGCAGTTTCCAACTTGCGGCAGCGGACGACCTGGAAGGCCGCCCAGGCGTAGCGCTGGAAGGTTTCTTCTTCGAGGTGCGAGTCGGGCTGGCAGTCTTTGCGGAGGCGCAGCGTGAAGGTGCGGTGTTGCTCTTCGAGGCCGGGAGTGGATTCGTTCTGTTCGTTGTATCTGGTTCCGGTGGATGGGGTCATTGGCTTTGAACTTTCTGTTTGTGAAATTGAAAAAGAGCCGTAGCGGCGATTGCTCGCGGCTCGGCTCTACAGGGAAGAAGATACCATTCGGGGTCTGGAATCCGAACCGTGGTTCGGGGAAGTTATTGAAAACCGGGGAGATTGAGGCGAAAATTTCCGATACGGATTTAGCCACGGATTCACTTTTGGGGTGCATTCCAAGATCGTGATGGTGAAGCAAAGGCCTTGACAACTTGTTGACATGGGATTGACAACCCGATTCCCGAAGGATCGCAAGCTGAGTGAGTAAGTAGGCTGAGGTAAACACCCCAGCCTGCAGAGAAGAAAGGGTGAGAAAGAACAATGAGATGCATAACAAAAGCACGAAGCGCTCGACACTGGGCCGCAAGTTTGCTCCTGCTGGCACTACCTGCGCTGGCGCAACAGTACAATTCCAACGATGTGACGCCGCCGAACTCCCGGACGGGCAAACTGAACGCGGCTGCCACCGGGAAACAAGTCGGCGTCGACGGCAATAACCACGCGATTCTGGAAAACGGCAACGCCGTCAGCACCGTGGATCTGCATCCGTCGTCCGCCTACTACAGCTCCATGGCCATCTCGACCGACGACGTGGACCAGTGCGGCTACGTCAACTATCTGGGAGGCCCCCGCGCGTCGAAGTGGTCCGGATCGGCCGCTACCTTTCTGGATCTGCACTCCGCCACGGGCATGACATGGTCCTACTGCCTAGGTACATCTGGCGGGCAACAGGTGGGCTACGGGGAAAGACCGGTTTACGCCATGACCTTTCAGTACGCCTTCGTGTGGAACGTCGGCGTTGCAACCAACCTTCACCCGCTCGGCTACACATACTCCAAGGCACTCGGCGTTAAGAGTGGGCAGCAGGTAGGGTATGCCTCCAGCATCCCTTATCCGTATGGGGAAACGTTTTCCTACCACCCCGGGAGCCACGCCATGCTGTGGACGGGCAGCGCCGCCAGTTTCGTCGACCTAAATCCGCCCGGCTACCTGGCCTCGGAAGCACTGGCCACCAACGGCACGCAACAGGGCGGCTGGGCGTACACCACCGCGCAGCACGCGGCGCTGTGGACGGGAAGCGCCGCAGGCTTCATCGACCTTCACCCGGCAGCGTATAACGACAGCCGCATCACGGCGCTCACCGCTACTCAGCAGGTTGGCGATGGATGGGTGGGGCCCATGGGATCCCTGGGTTCCGTTCGCCATGCGCTGGTGTGGTCAGGTACGCCGGAGAGCGTGGTGGATCTGAATCAGTTTTTGCCGACAGGATACACGCACGCCGTGGCGACCGGCATCGACGCGGACGGCAATGTGGTCGGGTACGCGTACAACACACCCGTAACCGGTCTGGTGGTTCCACCGGATGCCATCGCGGTGGTGTTCGCGCCCGGCACCGTAGCTGCTTCGGCAGTGGCCTCGCTGACGTTATCTCCCCAGAACCCGGCACCCGGCTCCACCATGAATGGAAGTGTCACCCTTGGCGGACCTGCTCCGCTGAGCGGCGTGACGGTTTCTTTCCTGACCGCCAACACGGCTGTGTTGCCGACGCTGACTTCGATATTTATCCCGGCCGGGCAGACGAGCACAAGCTTCTCTTTCACAGTGGGGGGAGCGGCGCTGCAGGTTCCGACGCTAGCGAAACTCTTTGTTACAGATGGCAGCACCAGCCGCCAGAGCAGTCTCATCGTGACTCCGGCGGTCAATGTCTCGTCGGTGAGCGTGAATCCTGTCGAAGGTGGATTCGGCACAACCGGCACCCTCACTCTCTCGATTCCGGCGCAGGCTGGCGGAGCCACGGTGACGTTGTCCTCGGCCAGCCCGCTGGTCACGCTTCCGGTTTCGGTAACGCTGCCGCAGGGTTCGACGAACGTGGCCTTCTCCGCGACAACGTCGTCCGTGACGGCGGGGACTCCGGTCTCGATATCGGCTACCTATAATGGCGTCACAGTATCTGGCAGCGTCACGTTGAGCCCTGCGCCGGTGGTGGCCGTTTCCACATTGGTTCTTCCGTTGACCCAAATCGGCGGCCAGCCGGTAACCGGTACGGTAACGGTGACCAACTTCCCGCGCAATGCCGGGGGAGTCATCATCACATTAACCAGCGGCGACACCAAGACCATGGCGTCGTCCACGGTGACCATTGCGCAGTTCGCCACTAGCGCGACCTTCACCCTCCCCACCACGGTGGTGACGGGTAGCAAGGGGGTATCGCTGAAGGCCACTTACGGAAGCTCCAACATCACGAGCAACATCTCGATTCTGCCGATCCCTACGATTACCATCGTGCAGGCGGACTACTTCACTGACACGCACATGTTCAAGGTTGCGGCGACCACGACCAACCTGAACGCGACGTTCACCTATGGCACGGACCCGCTCGGCGGGGCCATCGGCACAATGCAGTTCGAACTGGGCCAGTTCAAAGGTGCCACGTTGACCCTCTTGACGGCTCCGGCCCTTGCTACAGTGTGGAGTTCTGACGGCGGACAAGCCACCATTGCGGTCACACAAAAGTTGTCGACGGCCGGGGGCGGCGGTGGTGGTGGTGGCAGCACGACCACCTACAAAATCACCACCGCCACCAACGGTAGAGGCACCATTAGCAGCTCTCCTTCGGCTGCCAGCTATGCCCCAGGTACGGTGGTAACCCTCACGGCGACGCCTATCGCAGGTTCGCCTTGGGTGGGCTGGAGCGGGGCGTGTAGCGGTACGACGAATACCTGTACGTTGACCATGACCGCGAATTTCTCGGTCACGGCCAATTTCAGATAGACTGCGGCAGTATTGGCAGACAGAAGGGCAGGAGCTGAGTTAAGCTCCTGCCCCTTTTTTCATGGAACGCGATACCCGGCAGCGGGGGCCTGCGGATCGTAGTCCCGGTTGTACTTGTTTTTGTGCGGCGGAACAACTTGTCCCGCGTCGATCAGACGGATGCCGCTGAGTGTGGCATTGGCGGCGGAGAGCACAACCTCGTGGGGGAAATCCGATGGGCGCTCGGGTTTGGCGCGCTGGTGCCAGACCGAGACGGAGTATCGGCCAGGCGGTACGTTCTCCATCCGGATCTCCCCGTTTCGTCCCGAGACGGCAAAGTATGGCGTGTCCACCACAAGGACGATAGCGCTCATTTCCGGATGAATGTTGCAAAAAATAAAGCACACGCCGGGGTGGGTGAAGGTGACGCTGCGCGACGACCCGGCTTCGTAGAGGCCCAGATCGAAGCGCTTGCCGTCGAAGAGGGAGAACACGTTGTGAAAAAAGGGATCGAGGTTCGGGAAATCGACGACTGTTCCCACCTGCACGGCGAGCAAATGCGGGTCAAAATGCTTATGCTGTTGGATGATCTTCGTGTGCCGGGCGGGAGCCGTTGCCGCCGGGGGCGCGATGGCTTTGGAGTCGAGCGGTTTCAGCCATACTACGACGTCTCGGCTATTGGTCATACTTTTCGCCTTGTGCTCGATGCTCACTGCGCCTTTGACAGTCAGGAACTGCGCCAGCATAGGAGCGGGCGCTGCCCACACGAATGCCAGCAGCCCGGCGGAAAAGCATATGAGGCGTGAACAGGTCAAAAGATGATTCCCCCGCTCAACGTGATGCGCCAAGCGTCCTGCACCGGCAGGTTGAAGCGCGAAGTCCCGAGCCGGCGATATTCGGGCGAGAACACGAGATTCGAGCGAACCCGGTAGATAGCATTGACGAAGCCGGTGGAGTTGCGGTTTTCCGGAGATTCGTCGATCGTCCGGCCGGCGAGAAAACGACTGAGGCCCGGCCGGAACAGGTAGCCTTGCCCAAATGCGCCATTGAATTCGAGCCGATTGGTGGCCTTGAATTTCAATTGCGCCCAACCGCCGGCTGCATCCAACGGGAGCAGCGGCAGCAGCGGGTTCCCGCCCGGGCTTCCGCCGAGACCCGCAATGGAGCGGCCCCGGTAAAACTCCCCGGACAAAGCGAAGCGGCCGCCGAGGGGCAGATCCCAATCGAGCATCGCCGCCCATGCGTCAGCGTTGCGTCCGAAGCCAAGGTCATGCCTTGCATAATAGCCGGCAGCGCCAATCTGAAACGCGCCTTGGCTACGGGACTTTTGGAGGGCGGTTCGCATCGCCACTGCGGGAAGTCTCGAGCGTTGACCGGCTCCTGGCTCTCGCTTGTATTCGCCGGATGTTTCGCCGCTCAGCGGATCAAGGACTCCGCCTTGTGTCACCAGCGTGAACTGGTTGGGGAGAGGAGTCCGGTGTTCCACATAAACCTGCGGCGTCCACGTCCACAGGTTGCCGGCCGATCCCAGCGCGGGATAGGCAGTCGATGCCAGCGATGTTGGATTCAGTGGCGAGAAGAACAAAGTCTCCTGCCCGGCTGTCAGAGAGGTCCTCTCCCAGTCCATTCTTATTTTCGCCGTTCGCAGCCGAACCAAACCTGAAGTGACGCCGTTACTCGCTGCGGGGAAGCCTCCGAAGAAATCGAGATGCAGGTCGCCGCTCGTTTTCGCGCCCGCCACGTCAGGCCCGAACACTTCGACGCCGATGGACGACTGGCGCAGCGTTGCGGCAAAAGTCCCCCGCGAATCCGCCCCCGTCCGAGGCTGCGCAGTCTCCGGGACGTCGATATCGTCTACTGCCCCGTGCGTGGACGATGCATTGAACAACACCATACCGGAGAGGCGGACACGGTATTTCGAACCGCTTTCGACCTTGGTCTGATACTGATCGGAGAGCTTTGCGCTCAGCAATTGTTGTTGCTCTGCCAGATCTGCGATGGACGGCGTGGGTGTGGCGACTCCCGAAGAGCCTTGCAGCGCTTGCAGTTGCTGTCTTGCGGCGTCAAGATCTTTGCGCAATTGTTCCGTGTCTCGGCGGGATTCCGCCAATCGTCCGCGCATATCGCTGACTTCCACCTTCAAATCGCGCATTTCGGAGAGGAGATTCTGCAGCAACGCATTTGTCTCCGGTGCACCGGGCGGTGTATTTTGGGCGTTCAAAAGGGTTGCAGCACCGGCCAGAAGGCCTAACACCGATACCAATCTGTTCGGAAAGTAAGGCCGGTTATTCAAAGAATGTGACCTCCAGCTGAACCACGGGCAGGGCACAGCGAACCGGGACGCAATCGTGCGCAGCCACACTACTTACTCGTCCGGCGGATGAGTTCATTTTGGCGGCCTGATTAACCCGTTAGGCCTCCCGTTTGCCTTTAGTATACGCTTCAAGTAGAACATGGAAAAGATTTTGATCGTCGAAGATGATCGTGCGACCCGCAAAGCCCTGCAACAGCTTTTCGAGCCGGAAGGTTACACCGTCGCAGTGGCTCAAAACGGCGTCGAAGGGCTCTCCGTTTTTCGCACTCATCGTCCCGATTTCGTCATTCTCGACCTGAGAATGCCGCTGATGAATGGGCAGGATTTGTGCAAGGAAATTCGCCGGGAATCGGAAGAGGTGCCGATCATCATCCTGACCGGGTCGGCGGACGAGATGAACCGGGTTCTTCTGCTCGAACTGGGTGCCGATGATTATGTCGTCAAGCCCTTCAGCCCGAAGGAACTGCTGGCGCGCGTGCGGGCCGTGCTGCGGCGTTCGCGCCGGACCGTCCCTGACGAGAAGCTTTACTTCGGCGATGTCATTGTGGATTTCCCAAAGATGGAAGTGGTGCGCTCCGGTAACGCCGTGACTCTTACGCCCCAGGAATTCAAGCTGCTCAAATACTTCTCCCAACATCCCGAGCGGGTGATTTCCCGCGACCAGTTGCTCAGCGACGTGTGGGGCTACAATTCCTACCCGTCCACCCGCACAATCGATTCCCACATCCTGACGCTTCGGCAGAAACTGGAGCCCGATCCTGGCAAGCCGACTCATTTTGTGACCATACACAACGCAGGCTACAAATTCGTGCTCTGAAGGGCGGCTCTCACCCATGTTCAAAGGCACACTCCGAAACAAGTTCCTGCTCTCTATGGTGTCCATCTCCGCGCTTCTGACGTGGGCGATGCTGCAGGTGGTTCGCGAACGAGTGCAAATGCACGTGCTGGATGAAATCGCCCAGGGTTTGCGCAATTCGGTGCTGACCTTTCAGAGCTTCCAGCAACAGCGCGAATCGACGCTGGAACGCTCCGCCGCTCTGCTGGCCACAATGCCGCCGCTGAAGGCCGTGATGACTTCCCAGGACACGGCTACCATCCAGGACGCGTCGGGCACATTTTGGAAACTATCCGGCAGCGAGTTATTCATCCTTTCGGATCATGCCGGAAAAATCGTTGCGCTGCATGCCGCCAACGGATTTACGGCTCCAGAGGCGCAGACGGCTATGACGCGTTCGCTGGTCAACGGTGAATCCAGCGACTGGTGGTTTGGCGGGGGCCATTTGTTCGAGGTGTTCTTTCAGCCCATCTATTCGGGCGCACCCGAAGACAAGCGGCTGATGGGGATCCTGGCCGTCGGCTACGAAGTCGACCGGCGCGTGGCGGAGGATGCTGGCCGAGTTGCGTCCAGCCGCGTGGCCTTTGGCTATGAAGGCAACCTGGTGGTCGCGACAGTTGCGGCGAGCCAGCGAGCAAGCCTAGCCGTCCGACTCGCTGACCTATCGGCCAACATGGGCACCCGCGAGATAGAACTGGAGTCGGCGCAATTCCTGGCGGCATCCGTGCGGCTGTCGTCGTCGAGGTCGCCGCTGGTCACACTTACTGTGCTCAACTCTCTTGACGAGGCGACGGCGTTTCTGAGCAGCCTGAATCGCTGGATTGCCGTCGTGGGCCTCGCCGGAGTTCTGGCAGGTAGTCTGCTGGTGTTTCTTGTTTCCACGACGTTTACAAAGCCGCTCGCTCGACTCGTATCGGGCGTGCGGGCTCTCGAACAGGGCGATTTCGATTACCCGCTCGAGGCCCGCGGGAACGATGAAGTCTCGGCACTTACTGCGGCATTCCATCGGATGCGGCTCCGCTTGCAGGAGACCCAGCGCAACCTGATCGACTCCGAACGCCTCGCCACTATCGGGCGCATGGCCAGCACCATTTCGCACGACTTGCGCCATCCTCTCACGGCCATTCTGGCGTACTCTGAATTTCTCTCGGAACGCAGCCTCACCGAAGCGCAACGGCGCGACTATTACCAGGAAATTCGGATTGCCGTCAACCGCATGACTGATGAGATTAACTCCCTGCTGGGTTTTTCCAAACAACGCGAGGCGCTGCACCCAGCCTGGAACGACGTCGAAGAGGTCATCGACCGCGTTGTCCGGGGGGTGAAAGTTCTGCCCGAATTTGAATTCATCGAAATTACGTTCGCACATGGTACGGAGTGCGTGGCCTGGTTTGACGCGGGTAAGCTAGAGCGCGCCTTGCTGAATCTGCTGTTGAACGCAGGAGACGCGGTAGCCCCGGATACTGGCCGGATCGATATTGACTGCTGTACATCGGATGCCGGGCTCGACATTCGGGTGTCCGATAACGGGCCGGGAATTCCCTCGGAGATCCGCGACAATCTTTTTCAGCCCTTCGTGAGTCATGGCAAGGAGAAAGGAATCGGCCTGGGATTGACGATCATACAGAAGATCATGCTGGACCATGGCGGCGAAGTGACCGTGGAATCCACCGGCCAGCGAGGGACGGTGTTCCGCCTGCATTTTCCAGCAGGCGAATCCGCTTTGGGGGTGGTCGACGCGCTAGCCACGTAATCGGATCGGGGATCGTCACCACGTCGTTTTCAGATTCTCTGACGGGCTGCGAAAGTGAGTCCGTCTGCCTTCGCCGTTTTAGTAAATCAGTTGGGATTAGGTGGCGTTCGCTGTGCTCTACCGAGAAGCAGAGATCATTCGAACTCATGGCTTCCGCAACTTAGAAATAGAGCTTCAACGCCAGTTGAATCTGGCGTTCTGGAGTAATGACCGACCCGATAATCCCGACGCCGGCCGCGCCGATACTGGTTCCCGGCAGCCCCAGGTTTGGATGGTTCAACAAGTTGAATGCCTCGCTGCGGAACTGCAAGCGCATTCGCTCCCGAATCGCAAAGGTCCGAGAGAGGCCGACGTCGATGTTCATCAAGCCCGGCCCGCGCAGAATATTGCGTCCCGAGTTGCCAAAACAGACGCAGTTGGGCACCGCAAACGCCGCTGTATCGAACCACCGCGACACACTGCGTTGGTCGTCCGGCAAAGCGCCATCGCGCAAACGATCTGGTCGGGCTGTCGTACCGGTCGCCGTTGGATCGGTGTTCGATGTCACCGTGAACGGCTGCCCCGACTGGGCTGCGGCGATGCCAGAGATCTGCCACCCGCGCGTGACCGCTCCCAACAGGCGCTTGGACTGCCAAGAGGGTAATTGCCAGAGACCGCTGAAGACAATCCGCTGCCGCACATCGAAGCTGGAACTGCCGCGCTGCGCCCGCAAATTCCGGGCATCCTGCGGGCCGGGGTCATTCTGGTCATTGCCGCTCGGGCCCCCGTCAATCGAATGTCCGTAGGTGTAGCTCGCCAGGAAGCTCACGCCCCTGGCAAAGCGCCGCTCCAGTTTCGCCAACATCGCGTGATAATTCGAGTGCGACACCGGCCCGTATTGTTGTATGCCGCTGTAAGCCGTAAATGGCCGCCGCGCATTCACCGGGCCCGAGCCCGGGAATGCCTGATTTACGTTCACAACCGAGTAGAGCTTGTGCGCCTCTGAACCGGTGTAGCCAATCTGCGCCACCAAGCCCGCCACCTCGCGCTCCACGTTCACGTTCCACTGAATCACGTAAGGCATAACGGAGTTGAAGGGGAACGAATTGAGTTCGGGCGAAACGACGTTCTTTGGATCTACGCTGCCGGGCGGAAACCCCGTCGAGAGCACAATGCTTGGATTGATCTGGTCGCTGGTAGACTGTGTCGTCGCCGTGAACGGCGGATTGTTCGGCAGGCGCCGCGTGATCCCAACATTTTCGTCGCGACCGAAGAAGACGCCGAAGCCGCTCCGCAGTACCGTCTTGGCATTCGCCTGATAAGCCAGCCCCAGCCGCGGTGCCAGGTTATTGCCGTCGGTATGCACCAGAGCGCGGTTCAATCCGCACTTGCCCCGGTCGGCCACGGTGATCAGCAGTCCGTAGCAAGGCCCGCTATCGAGCACAAAGTTTGCCTGCTGGTCATTGGCTTCCACCCAGGGCTTGGAGAATTCGTAGCGCACACCGACATTCATGGTCAGCTTGTTGCTGACCTTCCAGTCGTCCTGAAAGAAGCCTTGGATGACTGATTGTTGCAGCGTGCTCACCTGCTGCGACGAAACTGTCGAAGCCGAAGTAAAGCCGAGCATGAAGTCCGCCAGTGAATTGCCGGTGCCTGCCCGACTTTGCGGATTCTGCGTGTAGACCCCATTGAAGGTGAAGTTTGGCCGCGCCGAATTTGTCGCATACACGAACATCGTCACCTGCTGAATATCTACGCCCGCTTTGAATGTATGGCGATTGCGCACGAAAGAGAAATTATCGATGAACTGAAAAATCCGCCCCGACTTCTCGATCGGGAAATTAGTGCCACCCGAAGCCGGAATTGGCAAATTGCCTGACCCCGGGCTGCCAAGAGAACTGAGGCCATTGATATTGAATACCGGTAGACCCTTGATCGCCTCGTTCTCCAGGGTTCCCAGAATGCCGAACTCTTTAAAGCGGCGCGGCACCGTCAAATCCTGCTTCATTTGCGTGTAGACATAGCCGAAGCGGAATTCGTTGACCCTGGTTCCGCCAAAGGTATGCGTCTCACTGAAGGCTACCGACTGCGAACTTGGGTTGGCGATCGAGAAATTGTTCGCCGGAGCCGGTAGCGGGGAAGGTAGTGTGTTCTCGGCTTTGAACCAGGAAATGCGCCCGAATAGCGAATCCCGGTCATTCAAACGATGGTCCAACCGCCCGCTGAACTGATTGTTGTTAACTCGTTCCTTCGGGTTATAGAAAAAGTTGCGAACGCTGCCCGGCAGATTCGGCGCTGGGTACAAGGCCATCAGCATTGCCGCCACCGGATCCCAGCGATCCTTCGGCACCAGGTTGTTTGGAAATAGATCCCGCACAAAACCTGTGCCCGCCGGATTGGCGCGCGTTGTCCTTGGATCATAAATTCGCGTAGTCCCGAAGTTGCCTTGGCCGGAAGTAGCGGTCGGCACCGAAGCAACTTGAGGTGCCGCATTCACCTCCCGCGAAGTCTGCCAACTGCCGAAGAAAAAGGTGCGGTCGCGAATGATCCGGCCGCCCGCCGTCGCGCCAAACTGATTCTGGATGAAGTTTGGTTTGCCGCCGGTGGATGGCTGGAAATAAGGCGTCGCGTCCAATTGCGAATTGCGCAAGAATTCAAACAAAGATCCGTGCAGCATGTTGGTCCCGGACTTCATCGTCACGTTCACGACTCCGCCGGCAGCCTGCCCGAACTCCGCTGAAAAGGTCGAGGTCTGCACCTTAAATTCCTGGATCGAATCGATAATCGGCTGAATGATCTGTGCCGAGCCTTTATCGAAACCCATAATTCGGTTCTTGTTTTCGACGCCATCCAAGAGATAGCTATTCTGAATGGGTCGCGCCCCGTTCGACACAAAATTGTCCCGTTCTGCCGTGCGGGTCGAAGGCAGCGTCCCCGCGCCCAACGTCGCCAACTGAATGAAGTTGCGCCCGTTCAGCGGGAGTTCGTTGATCGTTTTCTCTTCGATGACTTGACCGAGTGACGACGTATCCGTTTCAAGTAGCGGCACGGAAGCGGCCACCGTAATCTCAGAAGTCGTCGCGCCCACTTCCAATTCGAAGTTCTGCTCCACCCGATCCTGAACCCGCAGTTCGATTGCAGTGCTGCGCACCGACCGGAAGCCTTCTTTGGTGACCACCACCGTATAGCGACCCGGCCGCAAGGCTGCCGCCGAAAAGAATCCTGATTCGTTAGTGCGCATCTCGCGCCGCGCACCGGTGTCTTCCTGAGAGACCACCACTTGCGCCGCCGTGATCACCGCCCCGGACTTATCCGTCACCAATCCGGAAATCGCCCCCGTGTCCACCTGTGCGGCGAGTTGCAACACCGCGATAATGACCAAGCCCACTGTGCAACGAAGCATTAAAACCTTCTTTCCTCTGAGCAAATCCTGAAGCGAACAGGGAGAGTCCGATGTCCGCTGTAGGTAAGGAATCTGACCTGTTTCCATCACTCTATACCGCGTGCTTCTTGCTCGCAACAGTGAGATTTCTTAATGACAATCTCGAGGGCATCCCCTATCGATGAGCCGTCGGAGCTTCAGATCGAGATGGCAAGGGCTAGCTGAACTAAGATTGGGGAATGGGCAGTAAATTCTGGCTGGCGCTTGCGGTTTGTGGTTTGGCGTATGGACAGACGCCCAGGGCGGTGCAGGCGGCGGATGGAACCTGGTATTCCGCCACGGAGGACCAGCGGGGCATCGTTGTCGAAAAGCGCACTGCGGACTTTGCGTCGCTTGTATGGCGGCAGATTCCGAATTATGTCGGCTTGCGGGCGCTGAAGCTAACCGGGGATGGCGGGGTGGCTTTGCTGGGATTGCACAACGGTGGTGACGCCGTGCTTTGGAAGTGGGACGCCGAGGGCAACGAGAAGCTGAGGGTATCGATCCAACTGCCGTATCCGATGATGACCGTCGACACCAATGGGGACTTTTTGTTGGGTGGCGATTCGCTGTTGCTGATTCGGCTAGGGGCGGATGGTGTGGAGAAGAGTCGACGGAAGCTAGCGATTCCGGGTTTGGATTTGGGGATCGTAGGGATTGAGCCGGATGGGCGCGGGGGGATCTTTCTGGTTGGTAATACGAATTCGACCACTCTCCCCGTGACGCAGGATGCCTATCAGCGGGCACCGCGATCGGGATTGTGCATCGTAGGTTTTCGGTTTCCCGCGCCTCAACCCTGTGGGACCGTTTGGGTGGCCCGGGTGGATTCGGCGAGCTTTGCGTTGGAGGCTTTGAGCTATTTGGGCGGTGCGGATCACAATACGGCCAGCGGCCTGAGTATCGACGCCGATGGGTTGCCTGTGATCGTGGGGTCGGCCGCGCAACGGGTGGCCGATCAGGACCCTTATCCGCAAACACCTGGGACCGCGCGGACTTTTGCGGAGGGGAAAGGGTTGGTTCTGACCATCGCTCGAATGAGTTCGCGGTTGGATGCTTTGGTGGATGCCACTTGGCTTCGTGGGGCGCAGACGGCTTCGGGGAGCGCCGTGTTTATTGATCGCGACGGCAAGATCGTGCTGACTGGTGCGACGACTTCGCCCGATTTTCCAGGGACGGCGGACGCGCATCCGGTGTGCGGGCCGGTGCGGAGTATCAACACCTTGGGCTGGAATTTGGGGCTCCAGTTGAGTTCCCGCTTTGAGCGCGTCGAGCGGGTATTGCACCTGAATGAGGCCGTTGCGGCGAGCCGACTTCCGCTGGCGGCGAAGGTGAATTGCCTGTTTGACGGGGCGAACTATGAGTTTGTGCGGAACTTTGCGCTGGGGCAGACGATGGTTGCGATTGGGGGGCCGTTTGGGGACGATGATGTCGTTCGCGTGGGCGGGGTTGCGGTGAAGGAGCTTTACCGGAGTTCCACGCAGATTAACTTTGTTTTGCCTCGGGAGTTGGAGGTGATGGGTAATGCGGATGTGACCGTGGGTGGGGCTTTTGCGCGGGAGATAGGGGTTGAGGCGGCACGGCCGCGGTGGAAGCTGTATGTCGACGGGGCCGGGAAGCTTACGGATCGGGGGAATTTCCTGATAGAGGCGTTACGGGCGGATGATAGCCGAGTTAGTGACTCGAATCCTGTAGGGACTGATGAAGAGGTAAGGGCTTATGCCACAGGTATCGACCTTGCGCTGCCGCTGAAGCTGTTTCTCAACTTCTATGATGGGGAGTATCCGGGCGGGTTCACCGCTAGTTACGTGGCGGGGACTTTCGATAGCGTTGTCGAACTTCGCTTTCGGAATGGCGGGCCTGGGGGAGGGATGAAGGTACTTGGGATTGTGAACGGCGGGGCTTACTCGGGATCGAACCCTGGCTATATCTGGTCGCAGCCGGTGAAGTAGATTAGCTAAGCCAGGCGCACGCGGACTGAAGTCCGCAACCACTTGTCAACATTAGTCGATGGAACCGAACCAGATTTCAGATTCGACGCGGGACCCACTGAAATAGATCCATTTGTCGTCCCGGCTGGAAGCCATACCGCGGCGCTCAACCTTCCAATCCTTGGACTGCACGACAATCTTCTTCACACCACTTTTGGCATCCAGCAGCCAGACTTTGCCGTCGTGGACAAAGAAGAGGCGGCGGGAGTCGCTGAGCCAATGCGGGTCCTGCCCGAGGTCACTCAATTTTGCGAATGATCCATCTTTGAGTGAGTAAGTGGCGACGCCGGAGATTGCGCCGTCGGCGCGCTGAGTAAAGCCGGCAATCTGTGTTCCGTCTGGACTCCAGTGCCAGGCTGAGAAGATTTCATCGGGGCTATCCATGGGCGGGAGGGCCTGGGGGCTCTGCTCCTTCCATTGCCTGTCTGTATCCATCAGGAAGCTGTTGTTGCCGAAGATTGTGTAGGCGAGTTTCTTGCCATCCGGGCTCCAGACGGGCCAGGCGGTAGTTCCAGTGGTGCCACGAGTAAGTTGTTGGAAGGTGCCTCCGTCGAGGGTGTAAGTCCAGATCTCCCAGGAGTTGCCACGGTTGGAGAAGAAGGCCAGCTTCTTGCCGTCGGGGCTCCAACGGGGGCCACGATTTTTGTATTGGTCGTCTGTAAGTTGGCGAGCGCCGGAACCATCGCTGCCGAGCAAGAACAGGTCGTCGCGATTGCCCTGACTGTTGTAGGCAATCCAGAGGCCATTGGCGCTCAAGTCAGGACGGGTATAGGCGAACTTGCCGTTGGTTAGCGATTCCGGGGTGGACTCCATTACTTCGTTGGCAGGATCGAAGCGGACACGATAAACGTTGGCGAGGAGCTTGTAGTCGACAAAGGCGATGCGTCGGCCATCGCGACTGAAGTTGATGTGGGCGATTTCTTCAACCGGGAGGCGAACCGACTCCGGCGCGCCCTGGGCTTCGCCACTATTTTGATCGACCTTCATGCGCCAGAGGCCCATGTGGCTATCGCGATCGCTGACGAAGTAAAGGTAGAGGCCGTCGGGGCTCCAGAGAGGATTCCAATCAACGGCGGCATCATTGGTGAGGGTGACGGGCTCGGGAGTAATCCCGTTGCGGGGCTTGGCACGGATGGTAAACAGATCGCGTTGCCCGGAGCGGGAGGCCCAGAAGGCGATGCGCTCACCGTTTGGGCTCCAACTGGGCTGGACGGCGTCGCCCTTGTAGATGAGGCGGCGAGCATTGTTGTCGACGCGAATGGCCCAGAGTTGACTAGAGGAAGTGACGCGATCTTCGGGGCGTACGATGCCTTCGGTGGCGCAGACGATTTCGGTGCCATCGGGGCTCCAGGCGGGGTTGTGGCCGATGGTGGAGAGCTTGTGGATTTGGTTGGTGGCTAGCTCGTAGAGATAGATTCCGCCACCATCGCGCTCACTGCGAAAGGCGATGGTGGTGCCGTCGGGGGAGAGGGCGGGCTCGGTGTCGTCGTCGGGAGAATCGGTAGTGAGGAGGCGGGACTTCTTGGTGTCGGCGTCGGTGAGGTATAGGTCCCAGTTGCCGCGGGCGTTGCTGGCATAGATGAGGGAGATGCCGTCTGGAGCGATTTGGGGGAAGAATTCGGCACCGAGTGTGTTGGTTAAAGCGCGGAAACTGGCGCTCTCAAATTGCATGGGCATGACGCTGCCGCGACCTTTGAGCGCGAGCCAACCGGCAAAGAAGACGAGTATGGCTACGAGGGCGACGAAGGCAGCCTGGGCGGGAGTACGAGACCAAAGGGGGAGCGATGGATCCGCAACTGCGCGCGTAGTATCGCGCCGGCTGGTAGAGGAGCTGAGATCGCGCTTGAGCCGGGTGAGGTCACTGCGCAGGTCGGCGGCACTCTGATAGCGGAGGCCGGGCTCTTTTTCGAGAAGCTTGAGGATGATGCGTTCCAGCTCGGCGGGTGCTTCTGGATTGGCGGCGAGCAGGCTGGCGGGCGCTTTGTTGAGGATGGCGTCGAAGAGGGCGGCGCTGGTTGCGCCCCGGAATGGGAGCGTGCGGGTTGCCATCTCATAGAGGACCATGCCGAAGCTGAAGAGGTCGCTGCGGGCATCGATTTCGTTGCCAAGAGCCTGTTCGGGACTCATGTAGGCGGCAGTGCCAATGGCGACGCCGCTATCGGTGCGGAAGGCCGTCATCGTGGCTGAATCCCAATTGAGAGCGTTCGCCTGCTTTGCCAGGCCGAAATCGAGGAGCTTGGCCTGGATGCCGATGCCCGACTTTTCGAGAAGGAAGAGGTTGGCCGGTTTGATGTCGCGATGGATGATGGACTGGGTGTGGGCGGCGTCAAGAGCATCGGCCACCTGAATGCCTATGTCGAGAATCTCGCTGACGCGGAAGGGGCGATCCTGGATGAACTGGCGGAGGGTCTTACCCTCGAGAAGCTCCATGACCAGGAAGGGGCGGCCGTCCACCTCCCCAACGTCATGGATGACGCAGATATTGGGGTGGTTAAGCGCGCTGGCGGTGCGGGCCTCACGATTGAAACGTTGGAGGACTTCCACAGCCGCGTGAAAATCGTCAGGAAGAAACTTGATGGCAACAAGGCGACCCAGTCGAGTGTCGGTTGCACTCCAGACAACGCCCATACCGCCGCCGCCGAGCGGCTGCTCGAGCCGATAGTGGTTGAACAATTCACCGGATTTGAGGACACGAATGGGTTGCATCAGACGTTGGGAAATGAAGCGGTCGGCTAGAATGAAAGTGTAACAGGGTGAATGAATAGCAAACTCAAGATCAGGGCGGCAGCGGTAGTGAGTTTGCTGGTTCTGACTGCTGAGTTAATCTGGCCGTCGGCGTTGACGGACAGCGCGCTCCAAATCGGGTTTGCAGCTACTTCTGTATGGGCCTTGCGGTCGAGCGGGGTGCTGGGCAGCATGGGTGAATTTGCCGACCAGGGAAGCCCGTCATTGCGGAGTCTTGCGCGGATCGCGCCAGTTCTGGTGCTGGTGCAAATGTGGATGGGTACGGCGCTGCGCTATGGCGCTATGGGCCCGCTATCGCATGTGCTGGGCGCAATGATGGTGGGGGCTTATCTGTTGTACTTTGCGACCGGAGTGACGGCAACGGCACCCAGCGGGCACGCAGCGTATGTGACGGCAATCGGGTTGCTTTGCGTTGTTGGAGTTCAAGTGTTGCTGGGGATCGCGGCGTATCTGGTGCGCTATTCGCAGGGTGGCACGGATCTACTGCCGGAGACGCAAGCGTTTTCGCGAATGCATGTTGTGAGCGGGACGATTTTGCTGGGGTTGACGGTGGTGATGGCAGAAGTGGTGCGAAGCAGTTCACGCAAGCCGGAGGCGCAGCCAAGTGTTTAACGACTATCTTGCCTTGACCAAGCCGCGGATCACCTGGCTGATCCTGATGAGCACGGTCGTTGGGTTTTACTTTGGCTTACCGCATCTGAACCCAGGAAACTTTACCCTCGTGCTGCTGCATTTGATTGTTGGTACGGGGCTGATCGCCAGCGGTACGGCGGCGCTGAACCAATGGTGGGAACGGGAGGGCGACAAGTTCATGACGCGGACGGCGACCCGGCCGCTGCCGAGCGGAAAGATCACGGCGGAGCGGGCGCTGATATTTGGTATTGTGCTGGCGACACTGGGGTTTGCGGATCTATGGATCGGCTGTAACCCGCTGACGGCGGGACTGGGCCTATTTACACTAGTCACTTATTTATTTATCTATACGCCATTGAAGCGGCGATCGCCCCACTCGACGACGATTGGCGCGATTCCGGGAGCGATGCCGCCACTGATCGGCTATGCGGCCGCAGCGGGAGTGCTGACGTGGGAGGCCTGGGCGCTGTACGCAATCCTGTTTGTGTGGCAGTTTCCGCATTTTTATGCGATCGCCTGGATGTATCGCGAAGAGTATAAAAAGGCTGGGATTTTGATGCTGCCGGTTGTGGAGCCGGATGGCAACTCGACAGCGAATCGCATTTTGTGGACTTCAGTGCTGTTGGCGCCGACTAGCCTGTTGCCAGTGGTGCTGGCGATGAGCGGCAAGGTGTATCTGGGGGCGGCGGTCCTGATGGGAGCAATGCTGCTTTATACGGCGTTCAAGTTTTTTGGCGAGCGTACGACGGAGAGGGCGAGGGGCGTCCTATTGGCTTCAGTCGTCTATTTGCCTGTGCTGTATGCAGTACTGATCTTTGCGCCCAGGTAAATGTCATGCTGCTTGCTGTTGAAGGATTAGAGCATCGATACGGGGCAGTTACAGCCCTGAGTAACTTTACGATGCACTTGAACCGGCGGGACATCGTCGGGTTACTGGGGCCGAACGGATCGGGCAAGTCGACGCTGCTGCGGGTTTTATCGACAGTAGTGAAACCGCAGGTTGGCAAGGTGGAGATCTGCGGGTTTGATGTTGTCACAAATGTGGAAGCCGTACGATCGCGGATCGGAGTGGTGTTTCAGACGCAGACGCTGGACAAACTGTTGACGGTGGAAGAGAATTTAGTTGCCTGTGGGAGTTTCTACGGCATGTATGGGCGGGCACTTGTGGAGCGGACGCGCGCTGTGATGGGACAGCTTGGGATCAGCGACAAGCGCAACGAAATGGTGAAAACGCTTTCGGGGGGCATGCAGCGGCGGGCGGAACTGGCGCGGGCGTTGCTGCATGAGCCGCAACTGCTAATCCTGGATGAGCCGACGACTGGACTGGACCCAGTGGCACGTGAGGAGTTCTGGCGGGCGATTGTTGAACTGCGAGATCGGAGGAACACCGCGATCCTGCTATCGACGCATTTGTTTGAAGAGGCGGAACGGTGCGAGTCTTTGATCCTGCTCGATCACGGCGTACGCGTCGCAGAAGGGAAACCTGAGGATTTGAAGGCTGACATTGGCGGCGAGGTTGTCGAGTTACAGGCGCGACGACCGGCGGAGGCACTAGAAGTATTGCGAGCGCAATTTGGCGAGGCGATGGAACTGAGCGACGGGGTCATTCGGGTGGTTGCCACGGAGGCCCACAAACTGATTCCGCGACTGGTGGATGCGCTGCCGGGCGAGGTTGTCTCGATCGGATTGCACCAGCCGACGATGGCGGATGTGTTTCGCAAGGCGGTGCAGGCATGATGTTGACCGCTATAACATTGGCAAACCGGGAGTTAGTGAAGTTCTGGAGAGAGAAGGCGCGGGTGTTGGGATTTGCCGCGGCGCCGTTGTTGTTCTGGTTGGTGGTGAGTGCGGGGTTTAATGACTTTGCGCGCTTCTTTGGGGGATCGATTGCGTTAGCGCTGATGTTTTCGGCGGTGTTCTCGAACATGACGTTGATCGAAGATCGCAAGGAGGGGTTCATTGCCGGGGTGATGGTTACACCCGCACCTCGCGCGGGAATCGTATTGGGGAAGGTGGGCGGGGCGGCGTTACTGGCTTGGTTTCAGAGCTTGATTTTCCTGCTGTTTTTGCCGGTGACGGGATTGCATCCGGGATTCTTTGGCGTGCTGGGAGCACTGGGAGTGTTGGCTCTGATTGGGTTGTTGTTTACGTTAGTCGGATTTTTGTGTGCGTGGAAGATGCCTTCGACGCAGGCATTTCATGGTGTCGTGAACATGCTGCTGATGCCGATGTGGATGCTGTCGGGTGCGCTGTTTCGCTTTGGCGAGGCGCATCCGTGGATGCAGTTGGCGATGCAGGTGAATCCAATGACTTATGCGATTTCGCTGCTGAATTGCTGCTTTGGTTTGGCGGCACCATTTGGGGCGGGGTTGAGCTTGGCGGTGCTGGGTGGGTGGAGCGTCGCGTTACTAGGCGTGGCGATTGTGTTGGTGGGGAGGAGTGAGAATGCAGCGGCGTAAGTGGTTGTTGGGATTATTGGGGTTGGTTGGTTGTAAGAGAAAGAATAAGTTGCCAGAGTTGGGAAAGATTCCGCCTTTCTCCTTTACGGATCAGGATGGGAAGGAGTTTTCCAGCATCGCATTGCAAGGGAAGATCTGGGTGGCGGACTTCTTTTTTACGAATTGCCCAGGGCCGTGTCATCGGATGGCAAACCAGTTGCAGCGAGTGCAGGCGGAGACTTCGGGGCTAGCGGACAGCCGCATTGTCAGCATCACGGTGGACCCGGAGCGGGATACGGTTGCAGTGCTTGGGGCGTGGGCCAAGCGCTTTCATGCCGACGTCACGCGATGGGTGTTTTTGACGGGGCGGAAGGATCTCATCAAGAATCTAATGAGCGAGGCGTTCTACCTGGGCTTTGCCGAGACGATGCAGGAACACTCGACGAAATTTGTGGTGGTGGATCGGGGAATGAACATTCGTGGGTTTTACGACTCGTTCGCAAAAGACGACATCGACAAGATGATTCGGGACATCAAGGAGTTACATGACCATTCGTGATTTGCCGCTCGTGAACGCGAGCTTGAACGCGCTTTCGACTTGTTTGCTGCTGTATGGGTATACGCTGATCCGGCAGGGCAAGCGCGAGCAGCATAAGCGGGCGATGCTGAGCGCGTTTGCGGTGTCGACAGTATTTCTGGTTTGTTACCTTGTTTACCACTACTACGTTGGAAGCGTGCCGTATCAGGGACAGGGGGCGATGCGGACCGTGTACTTCACGATCCTGATCACACATGTGGTGCTGGCGGCGACGGTGCCGGTGCTGGCCGGACTTACGCTGTGGCGCGCTTTTCAGGAGCGCTTTGACAAGCATCGGAAGATCGCGAAAATTACATTCCCGATCTGGTTGTATGTGTCTGTGACAGGCGTGATTGTGTATTTGATGCTTTACGTGTTTTAGACAAGGTTCCGATATACTGAGAGGCTCATGACGGGCCGCATCTTATCTCATTTTGAAGTGCTCGAGAAGTTGGGTGAGGGCGGCATGGGCGTCGTTTACAAAGCACGCGACACCAAGCTGGAGCGACTGGTGGCGTTGAAGGTGCTGCCGACGGACAGAGTAGATGACCCGGAACGGTTGCGGCGATTTGTGCTGGAGGCCAAGGCGGCGTCGGCCTTGAATCATCCCAACATCATTACGATTTACGACATCGACAATGCAGATGGCGTGACATTCATCGCGATGGAGTATGTAAAGGGAAAGACGCTTGAGCAGTATTTGCGGGCTCGCGGTGGCTTAACGGAGATCTTGAAGTACGCGGCGCAGATGGCGGGAGCGCTTGCGACGGCGCATGCGGCCGGTATATTGCATCGAGACCTGAAGCCGGGCAACGTGATGGTGACCGATGCGGGTTTGGTGAAAGTGCTCGATTTCGGATTGGCGAAATTACTGGAGAAGGCTACGAGTGGGGAGCAGGGCGTGACAGCGACGCTGGTGGAGACGGGCGGAACGGGCGAGGGCAAGGTGGTTGGGACGGTGGGCTATATGTCACCGGAGCAGGCCGAGGGTAAGAAGCTCGATGCGCGGAGCGACATCTTTTCGTTCGGCAGCGTGCTGTATGAGATGGTGACCGGCCGACGGGCATTTCAGGGGGAGACGGCGATGGCCACGCTGTCGCTAGTGTTGCTCGGGGAACCGAAGGCGGTAAGCGAGATCGTGCCGACGGCACCCCGAGAACTGGAGCGAGTGCTTCAGCGATGCTTGCGTAAGGACCCCGCCAAGCGGTTCCAGCATATGGACGATTTGAAGGTGGCGATCGAGGAGATTCGGGAGGAGACCGAGAACGGGAAGTTGGAAGCCGACCTCGCTGTGCCCGGGAAGCGAAGGTGGGGACCTTTGGCGTGGGCGGGGATGCTGGTGATCGGGATCTTGGCGGGTTGGGCGATTTGGCGAGATCGAGAAACGGGAGGCGATGTGGCTGTGGCGGGAGCGCCGGTGCGATTGACAGCAGACAGCGGGTTGACCCGGGACCCTGCCTATTGGCCGGAGGGGAAGCTGGTTGCTTACGCGTCGGACCGTGCCGGCGATCACTTGGATATTTGGGTACAGCATTTGCAGGGCGGCGAGGCGAGGCGGATGATTCGCAGCCGGCATTTTCGCCGGACGGAAGTAAGATCGCATTTCGAAGTGAACGGAATGGCGGGGGCATTTATGTGATCCCGGCATTCGGAGGGACTGAAAAGAAGCTTGTCGATGGAGGAATCCGGCCCAGGTATTCGCCAGATGGGAGACAGATCGCCTACTGGACGGGAAACCAAGAGTATAGTTATGCAGGGTCTAGGAGGAGTTTCTTAATTTCGAGCGATGGAGGAAATGCAAAGGCACTCGATCAGTTGAAAGGGTCAAGTTGGCCGGTGTGGTCTGGGGACGGAAAAGCCGTCGCTTTCGTCGGAGCCGCAGACAACACTCGGGAGGGGGTGGATTTGTGGATCTTGACGCTAGAGAAGGGGGAGATCCATCGAAGCGGCCTAGCCGCACTGCTCAATTTGGATTGGACGAACCGGGCACTTGTCCCAGAGGCTTGGATCAGCAACGAATTGATTTATTCATACCGGAATGGCAATAGCAGCTCACTTTGGTCGATTGGACTCGATTCACAGTACAAGGTTCGGGGAGCCCCGCGCGCGTTGACCTCCGGAGCGGCGATTGAATTGGCAGCCAGCGCGGGCGGAGGCAAATTGGTATTCACGTCACTTGCCGAGAATACAGAAGTTTGGGCGCTGCCGGTGGAGGCGAATTCCGGTATTGCAAAGAGCGGGCCTGTCCGCCTCACAAGTGATCTTGCGCCGAACCTGGATTGTTCCATCGACGCAGAAGGAAAACAAGTTGCCTACTCGACGGTTCGTTCCAGCCAAGTAGAGACAGTGTTGATGTCGGTGGCTGACAAGAAAGAACGTATCCTGGCGTCGGTGCCAAAGGCGGATTTTCCGTGGCAGAACCCTTTTCCGGCAATTAACTTGACGGGAACCCATGTCGCTTATGGGTCCGGTTCAAAAGATCGTTCAGGATTCGTTCAGTCCCTCGACGATGGCAGCACGAAACAAGTTTGCGATGCCTGCGACCTTAAGGCATGGATGGGAGACGGCAAGCGATTGATTGCGTGGCGAGCGGAGGGGCAGGGATCGCTGCATATCGAGACGGGAGTTTGGCAGATGTTTTTGGCGAACACATCTTTATCTTGGGGACACAGCTCTTGGGACGACCGTTGGTTGACTGGCTACCGGTATGTTACAGGTGAGGGACAAATGAAGGGACAAATCATGGTTCTCCCCCTGGGCGCGGACGGCTTGGCCGCAAGGGAAGGCTATGCGATCTCCGACGGAAAGTACGATGACCGACTGCCGCGGTTCTCGCCCGACGGGAATTTGATGTACTTCCTCTCGGATCGAGAAGGCCGGGCGGACCTGTGGGCGGCTCACTTGGACCCGGCGACCAAAAAGTTTGTTGGACGACCGTTTCGGGTGGCGCGATTGCATCAGGCACGGCAGTCGCCGGAGTATGGGTCGTGGGCGATCTCCGTGGCGCGAGACAAGATCGTCTACACCAGCACGGAACGGACTGGGAACATCTGGGTGATGGACCTGCCGACGGGGAAGTAATTGAGAGTTAGGGGATCACGAGGGCAACTAACTCGGCTGGGACGCCGCGGGCTCCGGTTGCGACGACGATGTACTGCCTGTCGCCGACCATATAAGTCATTGGGACGCCCGTCGTGCTGGCTGGGAGTGTCATCTCGTGGATGATGGCCCCGGTCTTTTTGTCAATCGCGCGGAAGATTTTGCCGCCGGCGTTGAGGCCAGAGTTGAACAGGCCGGGGCCGTCGGCTCCGAAGAGAAGGGTCTTGGTGACGAGGAGCGGGGAGCGCTCTGGTTTGCCGGTGTTCTTCAAATCGATGCCTTTGAGGGCGGGATGATTCTTGATGGCGTCGGAGGCCTCTCCATTAGCAATCATCCAGACATGGTCACCAGTGTTGAGATCAATTGCAGTGATGCGGCCCCAGGGCGGCTTGACCAGAGGCAGACCCTGCGGACCGATGTTGGGCCGGGCGGGGCCTTCGCCAGTGAGTCTCGATAAACCGCCGACCGTTTCGCCGGGCTTAAGAACGGTACGCCCGCCCAGGCCGGCGATGTAGCCCATGTCGGAGCGTTTTGGGTCGGCGACGATGAGGGCGAGAGGGTCCGCTGTTGTGACCGAGGACACATAGAGGATGCCGGTTTCCGGATCGAAAGCACCGCCCGGCCAATTGGCACCGCCGGTGTGATTGGGGAGAATGAGCGAGGCTAACTTGCCGTCTGTATCGCGGACTATCGGCGGCAGATAGAGGGGCCCCATTTTGTACTGCGCGGCGATCTTGACGGCCTCGGCTTTGAGTTGTGGAGTGAAGTCGATGAGGTCGCTTTCGCTGGTGCCCTGGCGATCAAAGGGCGCGGGCTTGGTGGGGAATGGCTGGGTAGGGGAGGTGCGCTCGCCGGGGACGTCGGACTGGGGGACGGGGCGTTCCTCGATGGGCCAAACGGGCTTGCCGGTAGCGCGATCAAAGACGAAGGTGAAGGCCTGTTTGGTCACTTGGGCGACGGCTTTGATTTTGCGTCCATCGACAGTGATATCGGTGAGGATCGGAGGAGAAGAGAGATCCCAATCCCAGAGGTCGTGATGAATGGTTTGGAAGTGCCAGATGCGCTTGCCGGTGCGGGCATCGAGGCAAACGAGACTATCGGCGAAGAGGTTGTCGCCGAGGCGGGTTCCGCCATAGAAGTCGCCGGTTGGCTGCTCGACCGGGATGTAGACGTAGCCCAGTTCTTCGTCGGCGCTGAGAGGGGCCCAAGCACCGGTATTGCCAGTGTACTTCCAGGAATCTTTTTCCCAGGTTTCGTGGCCGAGCTCACCGGGACGAGGGATCGTACGAAAGGTCCAGATGCGCTTGCCTGTGCGGACGTCGAAGCCGCGAATGTAGCCGGGTACGTTGATCTTGGAGGCGGGGGCGGTGCCTGCCAGAAGGGCTGCGCCAACGACGACGACATCGCGAACAACGATGGCGGGAGAGCTGGAGCCGATCTGGCCAGGCTTGACGACATCGCGATCGAGGCCTTCAGTGAGTTCGACGATGCCGGACTTGCCGAAGGTGGGGATGGGGATGCCGGTTTTGGCGTTGAGCGCAACGAGTTGGAAGCCGGGGGAGATGAGGAGGATTCGGGCAT
This sequence comes from Bryobacterales bacterium, assembly GCA_038206015.1. Taxonomy (GTDB): domain Bacteria; phylum Acidobacteriota; class Terriglobia; order Bryobacterales; family Bryobacteraceae; genus Bryobacter. The sequence continues at coordinate 24,502 of JBBRBI010000070.1, forward strand.
CGCTTTTGCCGTCGGACCAGTAGGCGAGGCCGCGGTTTTGGGTGCGCACGGCGCGGTCGCCGCGCTCGCCTTCGTCGAGACGATACATCCAGAGAGTTTCGCCGGTGGCGGCATCGAGAGCGACGACATCGCGGCGGGAACCGGCAGTTATGTAGAGCACGCCGCCGATCATGAGGGGAGTCACTTCCCAGTTGTAATCGGGGCGAGGACCGAAGTTATCGGACTTCCAGCGCCAGGCGATTTCAAGTTGCTTGACGTTTGAGGCGTTGATCTGATCGAGAGGGGAATACTTAGTGCTGCCTGCGTCGCCGCCGTAGTAACGCCATTCGCCCTTCGTTGCGCCTTGCTGGGCGAGTAAGTTGATAGTCAGGAAGAGTAAGCAGATGAGCTTCATTGTTGTTTGGGTTGAATCAGAATTCCATCGAGAACGGCGGGATCGGCATCGAAATCGGATTTTCCAGAGGGGAAGTTATTGGCGTTGAGGATGTAGGCGATGATGTCGGCAGACTGACGCCGACTCAATTTTCCAGGGCCGTCCGAGGGCATTGAGGTGCGGGTCAATTCGATCAGTGCGCCGACAGAGCGACCGTTCCAAGTGGCGAGAAAATCCTGATCGACGAGCGGTGGAGAAGCCTCGCCGCCGAGCAGCGCCTCGCCGTGGCAACGAGCGCATTGGGCGTTGTAGGCAGTTTTTCCGCGTGCGGCCTGTTCTTTTGAGTAGACGCCATCCCAGACAGAGCGGGAGGCTGAAGTGGCGGCACCCGCGAGTGCCAGACAGAGTAAGAGCTTCACAGTAAAATCCATATTTGACTTATTTTGAAGGGGACATGCCGATGTCGTTCATCCAATCCTGCAGGCGCAGAACCCAGGATGACTTTATCACGGGCATGGCACCTGGCCGGTAGCCGAAGCCGTGCCCGCCGCTGTTGTAGATGTGGAGTTCGGTTTTTACGCCAGCTTTTTTCAACATCGGATAGAGCGTGGAGATTGCTGTTGCGGGGCCCTTGTCATTGTCGGCGCAAAGCATGAAGGTGGGCGGCGTTTCGGCGGTGAGGTTGTAAGTTTCGGCTTTGATCCCTGGGTAGATGAGGATCTGGTAGTCGGGCCTGGAACTTTGGCGATCGATTGGGTCGGAGGCAGTGGAGTTACCTGCGTCGTAGCGGGTGGAGGCGAGGATAGCGACTTCGCCGCCGGCAGAGAAGCCCATGATGCCGAGCTTGGCGGGGTTGAGGTTCCATTCGGCGGATCTGGAACGGACCAAACGGATGGCGCGTTGGGCATCGGCATAGGGGTGCTCTTCGATCTTGTAGGGCGAGCCTTCGTCGCGAGCAAGGCGGTACTTGAGGACGAAGGCGGCGACGCCGATGCTGTTGAGGAATTCGGCAACGTTCGTGCCTTCGGTGTCGATCGAAAGGTAGCGGTGGCCGCCGCCGGGGGCGACGATCATGGCGGCACCGGTGGCTTTGTCTTTGGGCGGGAGGTAGACCAGCAGAGAGGGGTTGTGGATGCTTGAGACGTGAAGGGAAGCCCCAGGCGTGGCGGGGGGAGTGATGATCTCCGGCTTGGTGGCGAGGGATTCAGATCCGGGGGCGCCGTGGGGCCAGAGCGGGAGCGTAGCGCCGCGCTCTTGGGCGAGCAGAGCTATCGCCGCGATTACGAGCAAAGTCATAGTTAGACTTTATTACGAATTGCGAGGGCGAGTGCGCCGAGGACTCCGGCTCGCGCAGCGAGTTTTGCGCGGACGATCTTGGGGAGAGGGGCGTAGCCGTTCATTTCCTGAGCGGCAGTCTGGCGAACCATTTCAACCATGCCCTTGCGCAGGCCGATGCCTCCGCCGAGGATGAGGATTTCCGGGGAGTATGCGCAGGCGAGGTTGACGGCCATTTGGCCGAGGTAGTGGGCTTCAAGCGGCCAGGCTGGGTGGTGTTCGTTTAAGAGTTCGGGTTGTTCGACGATCCAGCGGGCGGCGAGGGAAGGGCCACAGGCCAGACCTTCGAGACAATCGCCGTGGACAGGGCAGTGGCCGGGATAGGCGTCGCCAGCAAAGCGGCGGACGCGCATGTGACCGATCTCGGGATGCATTTTGCCATGGACCAGTTGGCCGTTGATCATCGCTCCACCGCCGATGCCGGTGCCGATGGTGACGTAGACAAAGTTGTTGGACTTTTGCGCGGCACCCCAGAGATGCTCGCCGACGGCGGCACCGTTGACATCGGTATCGAGAATGGCGGGGCAGCCGAGCGCGGCTTCAACGGCCTTCTGGATCGGGAAATTGCGCCAGGCAAGTTTGGGCGTGAGAGCGCCGATGCGGCCTTTGGCAAGGTCGAGGGGGCCGAAGCAGGCGATGCCTGTGCGCTTCAGCTTTCTACCGGCGAAAAAAGCGGCGACGAGGGCCATTGTTTGGCGCGGCGAAGTTGTTGGGATCGGATCGCTCAGGGTTAGATTGTCCGCGTCGCGACCGTAGGCGCAAGCAAATTTCGTACCGCCGGCTTCGATAGCTGCATACATAGGGGTATCAACCAATATAAACTTGAGAGCCATATGAGACTTGCACTTTTACTCATGCCGCTGCTGGCAGTGGCGCAGATTCAACAGGAATTTGTTTACGAGAGCGCGCCGTTTGCAGAGTGTCACGCCTCGACAATTGTCGAGACGACACCTGGGGAGTTTTTTGCTGCGTGGTTTGGGGGGACGAAAGAAGGCGCTAAAGACGTTGCGATTTGGGGGGCGCGGAAGAAGGATGGCGTCTGGAGCGCGCCAGTGGAATTGGCGAGAGAGGCGAACCAATCGACTTACAACCCGGTGTTGTTTATTACCAAGGACAAGAAGCTTTGGCTGTTCTATAAGCACGGGTTGAGCCCGAAGACGTGGAATGGCGCGAAGATGTCGTCGCTTGATGGAGGCAGGACCTGGGGCGATAAGGAGTATCTGGCGGCTGGGCTGTATGGGCCGATCAAGAACAAGCCGTTGCTACTTGCTGACGGGACCGTGATCTCGGGAACGAGCGTCGAGAGCGACCATGCATGGTCGGTGTGGGTGGAGCGTTCAACCGACAATGCGCAGAGTTGGACGAAGCATGGACCGGTGGTGTATCCGGATCAAGCGCGCGGCATCATTCAACCGGCGGTAGTGCAGATTGGGAAGACGATTCGAATGTATATGCGATCGACGGAGCGGATCGGGTTCATCACTTACTCTGACTCGAAGGATGGCGGAAAGACATGGTCGAGTGCGAAGATAACGAACTTGCCGAACCCGAATAGCGGGATCGATGCGGTGGGCCTGAAGGATGGGCGGATCGTGTTGATTTACAACCATACGGCCAAGGGGCGGTCGCCCTTGAACATCGCGGTGAGCAAGGACGGTGACAAGTGGAGCGAGCCAATGGTGCTGGAATCGGAGCCCGGGGAGTATTCGTATCCGGCGATCATCCAGGCGGCGGATGGGAATTTGCATGCGACCTGGACTTGGAAGAGGTTGAGGGTGAAGCACGCCGTGATTCCGCTGGAGGCGCTGGGGAAGTGAGGCTACCAGATACCGAGGAACTTCCACCAAGCGAAGCCGACGGTGGACCAGATGGTGATGTTGAGCAGCGCGCATAGAATACCGACACGCCACCAGCTTTTCATGTCGACGTAACCTTGCGCGAAGAACATCGGCGAGGGGGTGGTGCCATAGTTGGTGAGGCCAGCGGAGAGGTTGGCGAACATGGCGAAAGCGAACACGGTCAGACCGGGAGGGGCGCCGGCAGCGACGATCACGGCGACGAAGGCCGGGAACATCGCGAGCACATGAGCGGTGATGCTGGCGAAGGCGTAGTGGGCGAAGAAGTAGACCATGAGCGCGATCATCATCAAGGGATACCAATCGAGACCCTGCAATGCGCCGCCAACGGCCTTGGCGAATTCGGTGGGGATGCCGGTGGCGTTGAGGGCTTTTGCCAGATTGAGCAGGCCTCCGTACCAGATGAAGATGTCCCAGGCGGACTCCTCTTTTTTCACGATGTCCCAGGTGAGGACGCCGGTTACCAGCAATGCGATTGTGCCTAAGAGAGCGGGGACAGCGACATCGAGATGGTGGATACCGGATGTGGCCCAGGTACTGCAGACGCCGACGAAGACAGCCGTGAGAATCCATTCGCTGCGGCTGAGGCGGCCCATGTTGGAAAGTTCTGTACGGGCGAATTGCGCGGCCTCGGGTGTGTGGGTGACCTCGGGCTTGTAGATTTTGCTGACCAGCCAGGGGATGGAAAAGATGCTCACGAGGCCAGGGGCGAGGCCAGCACGAAACCAGCCGAACCAGTCGATTTGGATATTGGCGGCCTTGGCTGCGAGTTGTGCAGCAAGGGGATTGGAGGCCTGGCCGGTGAGAAACATCGCAGAACTGACACAGACGCCCTGGTAAACGCTGGTCATCAGAAATGCACCAATGACGCCGGCCGTGGCACCGGGTTTGGAGCCGTATAGCTCTGCGACGCTGCGGACGATGGGGAGGATTACGCCGCCGCTGCGCGCACCGTTGGAGGGGATGATCGTGGCCAGCACCATGTCGCTAAAGCAGAGTGCGTAGCTGACACCGAGAGAGGTTTGTCCGAAGCTGCGGACAAAGAAAAGCGCGATGCGGCGGGCGAGGCCGGTGTTAATGAGACAGCGGGAGATGAAGAAGGCGGCCAGAACCATCCAATTGGTCGGATCGGAATAGCCATCGAGTGCCTGCTTGATGGTCAGCCCGCCGACGACACTGGAGAAGACGACCGCGATCAGAACGAGAGCGCCGCCAGCAATGGGCTGGAAGATCATGCCCGCGACGGTGGCAACAAAGAGAGCAAACAACCGCCAGCCTTCAGGCTTGATCGCGACCGGCCTGGGCGCTACATAGGCGACCAGTAAATAAATAACAACCAGGAGGCCGAGGCCCCAAATCCGTTTGGGAATGCTACGCACACACTCTCCCTCAGCTAGACTAAAGTCAGACCTACTATCTCATGATCTCGATTGTCGTCCCCATACATAACGAGGAACCATCCATCCTTCCTCTCTACGACCGTCTAACCGCCGTGATGGAGCGGTTGCAGCGTCCTTACGAAATTTTGTTTGTGGACGATGCGTCCACCGACCGCAGCTTTGATCTGCTGGCGAATCTGGTTGAGACAGACATGCGACTGAAGGTGATCCGACTGCGGCGCAACTTTGGACAGACCCCGGCGCTACAGGCGGGCTTTGACGAGGCGCAGGGCGAAGTGATCATTTCGATGGACGGAGATTTGCAGCATGACCCCGAGGACATTCCGGCGCTGCTCGAAAAGGTAGAGCAGGGTTGGGATATCGCATCGGGCTGGCGCAAGAATCGAATTGACAATGCGATCACGCGCAAGATTCCTTCGAAGATTGCAAATTGGCTGATGGCCAAAGCATCGGGTATCGAGTTGCATGACTTTGGGACGACCTTTAAGGCGTACCGTGCGGAGATCCTGAAGGACATCAACCTCTACGGGGAGCTGCACCGGTTTATTCCGGCGCTGGCGAAATTGTATGGAGCTCGGGTTGTGGAAGTGCCGATCAAGAACACGCCGCGCGCGGCGGGGGACTCGCACTATGGATTGAGCCGTACTTTTCGGGTGATGTACGACATCATCACGATCAAGTTCCTGCTGACTTACTTTACGCGGCCGATGCATTTTTTTGGATCGCTCGGATTGACCGGGACATTGCTGGGTGGCATGATCATGGCCTACCTTCTGGTTTACAAGCTGATGGGTTATGAGATCGTTCTCGACCATGGCCCGCTGCTGATTGCCGGGGCCCTGCTGTTGTTGGGAGGGCTGATGATGTTCTCGACGGGTATCCTTGGCGAGATGCTGATGCGGACCTACTTTGAGAGCCAGGGACGGCGAATTTACGCAGTCCGCGAAGTACGGACACGCAAGGAAGCGCCGGCACCCGAGGCAGCGCGATAGGATTGCGTTCCTGGAAATCGGGGGGCGACCCGAGTGCGAAAACTCCCGCCCCTTCCACCTGTGTTAGCTTTAGTCCTTTGGTCTCCTGAAAATCTATGCTGCTACCTACGACATACGCCGTAACCATCGCTGTCCTGATCCTGTGTACTCTTTGCTGGGGGTCATGGGCGAATACGCTCAAGAAAAGCCGCTGGCGCTTTGAACTCTATTACATTGATTTTGCCATTGGCGCCGTGCTTGCAGGGGTGATCGCGGCCTATACAGTCGGCTCGATGGGCTCGGATATTTCGGTGCAGGATAATTTCCTGCTCTCTGGCAAGAAGCAAGTCCTTTTCGCATTCGTAGCTGGGTGCATAGTGAATTTAGCGATCATGCTTCTGGTGGCTGCCACTGATTTGGCTGGCATGAGCGTTGCAGTGCCGATCGTAATGGGGCTCGCGCTGGTTGTCGGTGTGATCTGGAATTATGTAATGACTCAGACAGGCAGCATTGCCGCGCTAGTTGGGGGCATCTTGTTAGTTATCGGAGCGGTTGTAGTTGCGGCTCTGGCGAAGGCGAAGATCGAAGGGATCCGCAGCCGAATGGCGTCCGCAGCAAAGCTACTGGAAGAGCCACCGATCGAGCCGATTATCGCGGGCAAGAAGAAAAAAATAGTTGAAGCGTCAGGTCCTGGCCCGCTTCTCGGTGTCTGGCTGGCGATTGCAGGCGGATTCCTGATGGGTGCTTTTTACCCCTTGGTAGGGTTTTCCACCGAAGGCGAATTGGGTCTGACCAACCCCTATGCTGTCACTTTGATATTTTCTGTTGGCATGCTGGCAAGCAACTTCATCTACAATCTCTACTTCATGAACCTGCCGGTCAAGGGGCTTCCAATTTCATTTTTCGCTTACTTCACCGGGACGTTCAAACAGCATCTCCAGGGAATGCTAGGCGGTCTGTTGTGGATGGTTGGGGCCTGTGCCCTGTTTGCTGCTCTGGCCGCGCAGGGAGAAGCCAAGGTGCCCTCGTCGATCGGTTATGCATTCGGATACGGGGCAGGCTTGATCGCCATATTGTGGGGACTGTTGGTCTGGAAGGAATTTGCCGACTCTGACGGCGGAGTCAAGCGACTGCTCGGGATGATGACGGTCATGTTTGCAGCGGGGATCGTGCTGGTTGCGATGGCCCCCCAACTCTAGAGCCCCCAAACTCTAAAGCAATAGTTTTTCAAGAATCGCAGGGAGCAGGGCAGCGTCAGGTACGCTGCCCTGTGCCATTTTCGAGGATCCGCCTCCCCGCCCTCCCGCCGCATCCAAAAGTGGTTTTAATCGTTTGCCACAGTCAATGGCGAGGCTTGGATGAGCGGCATAGAGGAGCGTACCGGCCTGTCGCCCGGTGAGAGCAACCATCGCGCCAAAGTTGGATACAAATGCGGTTGCGCTGATGCGTAAGGCTTCGTCGATTTCGAGGAAATCCTCCACCCACAGGACGCGGCCTAGTGCGTTCGGCTGCGATTGCTCAAAGCGGCGCTGACCGGCAAGATCAGCAAGTTCGAGGCTTAACTTTTTACGGGCTTTGTCGGACTCGGCCAGGCGGCCCCGCAGATCGAGGTCGGAATCCATGAAGTGGCGCACGCGAGGAAGTACTCTGGTGCCGCAGAAAAACTCAATGCGCAGCGCCTGACGAACTTTTTCGGTGCCGCCCAGAAGGATCATGCCGATCTCGCCGGTCTGGCGCAGGTGGGTACCTCCGCAAGCGCTTCGATCCAGTCCATCAATGCTTACGATTCGGAGAAGGCCCTGGCGCCCACTCTCTTTCCTCAAACCCTGAGCCTGGGTAGCATCCTCAAACGCAACACTGGTCGCGCGATTCTCACGGAGTCGCTCATTCACGCGGCGCTCAATTTCAAGCAGCTTGGCGGGCGATACTGTCGCTGGTTCCACATCGACGGTTGACGATTCTGCACCAAGATGGAAGCTGACAGTGTTGAGCGAGAACTCTTCGGCCAAAACCGCGCTGAGCAAATGCTGGCCGGTGTGCTGCTGCATGTGGTCGAGTCGACGCACGGGATCGATTGAGCCTTTGGCGTGGTTCAGGCCGGCTGGCCAGGGGGCGTCGAGAATATGTACGATGTCATCTGCTTCTTCGACGACATCGAGGACCTGACGCTCGCCTAGCGTCCCGAGATCGTGGGGTTGGCCGCCGGAGGT
>JBBRBI010000071.1:0-32567 GCA_038206015.1 Bryobacterales bacterium
CCCCGGGCGAAGCCAGGCGCGGAAATGATTGGCTGCTACTGCTGACTTGGTGAGAATTTTCCTCTCGCGCGCGCACTAGACGCTAGATGAGACTCGCCTGCCTCTTTCTGGTGCTGCTCTGCGCCGTCGCGCAGCAGCAGAAGCCCCCTGCTCCCGCTCCCGCCCCACCGGGTCCCGACAAGCTGGTTCTCCGCCAGCAGGTTGCCGATCTAAAGGTCAAATCCTTCGAGATCCAGCAACAGGTGGAATTGATCGAAAAGCAGATCAAGGACATCGAAGAAGCCGATGCGAACAAAATCGCCGCCGCGCAGGTGAATTCCAAATCCGCCCCGGCCCGCGCCCGCTGCGGCGGGCACACCAAAGACGGAAAGCGCTGCACACGCATGGCCGACTCCGGCAGCCGCTTCTGCTGGCAGCACAAGGTCGCTCACTAGCGCTCGGGCACTAACTCTCGCGCCCGCACCCCCTGTCGATCGACCCACTAACCCCCGCCCCCTACTTACGCTATTCTCATTCAACAGAGACCTCATGCGAAACTTACTTCTGCTCGCGCTCCTCGCTGCCCCGGCATCCGCCTTCCAGCCCACCCCCATCCCGCCGCCAAAGACTGCCAAAGAAAAAGAAATCGAAGCCCTCGTCTCCCGCCTCGCCGCACTCCCAGTCGAGGTGGAAGCCGACTCGCTGCTTATGCTGATCGGCGCGGCCCAGATCCCCGCCGCTCAAGTGCCCGCCATTCTGGATCGCCTCTTCCTCGACACTGGTCGCGCCATCGTCAAATCGCCTTCTTATATCTCTTATCCGGTCTTCGAGAACTGGGGCGGAAATGTCCCGGGCATATCCCAGCGTGCGAGCCAGCTTCTTGCGCTGGATCAACTCAGTCTACAAACCCGCATCGTGACTCTAATTAAAGCCACTAAGCTGAGTCATGCGGTCGAGTTATTCGACACGATCCAGCCTGCGCCGCCTTCGCGCTCATGCGCAGCACCGCTCACACCCAAGGTCGACCGCTACTACAAGACTCTACAGGCCCTATTTCATGATCGCGAAAGAGGCGCAACCGCCAAAGCCCGTCAAGACGCCGCCCACTGGCTTGGTGGGCATCTCGTGGTCTCACAAGAAGCCCAGATCGCGCCTGTGGCCGGTTTGATTATGACCCTATCGAGCCAGCCACCGATCTTCGAACTCGCTCTCTCTCGACTCTCCCAGGACCTCGCCAACCTGGACCCCTCTTTTCTTCCGTACCTAGCGACCATAGATGCTGTCACCGATGCCCTGATCGATCTCGCCAAACGCGCCACCCTCAATGGCTTCTCCGCCGAACCCCTCTGGCGTAGCTTCGCGTCGTACAATCGCAACGCCCTAACCGGCACTCGCTGCGGCGCATACCCCGCCGAAACGTTGGACAAGAGACTCCATGCGATCTGGGCCAAATTAGACACCATCAAGCTTCCCCCGGAAGCCGCCGAAGCATTTGCGAGTCTAGTGAAGCTTGAGCCGAAGCAGGTCGATGACACAAAGCCCCCCTTTGAATCCTTTTATGCCAACAAAACTTCGCCTTGGTACGCTCTCCAAATCGAATACCAAAACCTGCGCTTCGGTCCCATTGAGACCCGCCGCCAATTCGTCGGCAAGCACCGCCCTGACGGCCTCACCAGCTTCATTCCGCTCGAAGAGCGCAAGTCACCGGCATGGGACGACCGGGCCACTAAGTACCTGCGCGGCATCGAAGACTACGTCAAGAATACTGAAGAAGACGGCCTCACAACCTTTGTAAAAACCAGTAGCTTATATTCGACTTTCATTGAAATCCTCCCCCACGCCTCCATCTCCTTCCCCGGCGCGCTATCGTCCTACGTCGCTTACCTTTCAGCGGCCCCCTTTGCCAACCAAGAGCCGCTGATCTGGCTTTTTGAGGTGAAGGCTTTCCTCCGTCACGGAACTCTGGACGAGCATGAACAGGGCTACGATCTGGTCCGCGCCGCCATCCGTCAACAAGGCGGTCAGATCCTCAACACAATCATCGAAGTGGACCGCCTCAACCCAATCCGCTCCGAATCCAACATGTCCACGTTGGTCGTGCCTTAGCGTCCGTTGACTAGGCGGCGGCGCGCCATTCTTCAACATCGTTGCCCACTAGCGCTCGCACCGACCCCCCGCCTTTGGCGCAACAATAACGAAAGGAACTGCCGATGGAACCAATTGATCGCATCACGCAATAGGCTGGAGTGATGGGTGGAAAGCCATACATTCGGGGAATGAGGGTAACCGTGGCAATGATCGTCGGGCAAATCGGAGTTGGCCGAAGCGTTGATGAGCTTCTGCTGGATTATTCCTACCTGGAGCGAGAAGACATCTTGCAAGCGCTTCGTTACGCGGCTTGGCTGGCGGAAGGCCGCGAGGTGATGCTGACACCGGCATGACGCTGCTCGCCGAAATGAAATTATCTCCGAACTGGGTCACAGTCCGGGCCACCGCAGTCGATAGCGGCAATCAGACCGGAGAAATTCCGGGAGAAATGGACGCAGCCAAGCCGGGGTCCAACCACTGGGCTGGAAGCTATTAGCGATCAAATCCATTGCCCCGAAATCATTCTTGTTCGTTGAATCCAATCTGAAATTCGCGCACCCGTTGTCGGGGAAAGCGACGATTGCGATGAACTGCGGAGCGCCCTTGTCGTCTCCCGCTATCTCGATGTGGCTTTCTCTCACGCGTGAACCCAATTTAAGGCTTTCTGTCTTACCCATCCCTCCATGCTCGCCAGTAAGCCAACCGATATCGTAGCTGATGATGGTCTTACCATCTGGCGAGATGAATTTGCCAACGACACTGTCGATGCCACTTTCCTTCTCGTAGTGAAAATTCGGAGGGATCGTAACTTCCCCGCTCCCCCAACTAATAGTTCTTTGCCCCGGTCGCCACGCCAATGCGATCACCGGCTCCGTAACCTGACGAAGGATTAGAAAAATGGCTGTATCGACAACAACAGCGAAAAGCATCATCGCCAAGCCCGCCGCCCAAGCGGTTGGTCTTCGCGCAAATGGCCTCCCCCACCCCCGAAACGTCTCAACTAGAAGCCAGGCGCTCAAACAAACTGGAGTCAGGCCATAAAAAAACTTTTCCAGTAGCATCCCTCGGGGACTCAAGTTTGCCGGGGCGCAACACAGAATGGCGCTCCCAAAGCCCAACAACAGGAGCGCGACAGCGGTCGCCGTAGCGCAAAGCGCCAGCAGGAACAAGACTCTAGATTTCACGTTCAAACGCCAAGCGTACCATCGCGATTAGTCGACTACCCACCGAGCTATATAGGTCCCACCGGTATGCGAATGCCTTGCGTTTATACTTCGGCAATCGTAACTTCAAGGAGACAGACACATGGCCATGAAATAAAAGCAGACCTCGGGCGTCCCCACCTTCGCAAACGAACAAGCCGAAGCCAATTGGTGGGCCAGCGCGGCCGGCCGTGCCTTTCTTAAACAACCGCCTGCAAAGCCGCGCGTCGGCTCCCCTCTAGTCGCAAAGCTCGTCCGCGCCAACAGCGTTCAGATCGCCCTCCGCCTCCCGGCCCCCGACAAAGCCCGCGCAATCGCTGAACGCAAAGGCATCGGATACCAGACACTCCTCAAGATGCTGGTCCACGAAGGCCTCCAGCGCGAGGACCTCAAGCCCTAATCGCCCTTGCATTCCCCACCCCCCCTGTTCTAAAGTGAGCCATGGATCGCAGAGACTTATTCCGCGCGGCCGGATTTGCCGCCGCCGCCTTCTCCAGCGACGCCCTCCCCCGTCTAGAGGCCGCCCTCGCCCCCCAAGCCAACCGCCCAGCTGACTCACTCGCCATGGATGAGGACTTCTGGTTCCAGATCCGCCACATGTTCACGGTGGATCGCAACATCATCAACCTCAACAATGGCGGCGTTTCCCCAGCACCCAAGATCGTGATGGAAAGCGAAATCCGCTACCTCGAAATTTCCAACATGGGCCCCGCCCATTTCATGTGGAAGGTCCTCGGTCCCGAACTCGAAACCGTCCGCCGCCGCATCGCCAAGAACTTCGGCTGCGACCCGGAAGAGATCGCCATCACCCGCAACGCCAGCGAAGCGCTCGAGATTGTCCAGATGGGGATGAACCTCCAGCGCGGCGACGAAATCCTCACCACCAATCAGGATTACGGCCGCATGATCACCACCTGGCACCAGCGCGAGCGCCGTGACGGTCTCGTCCTCAAACAAATCACTTTCCCCGTCCCGGCTCCCTCCCTCGCCGATCTCGCTCAGCGCATCGAGCGCGCCATCACGCCGCGCACAAAAGTCATCCACATCTGCCACGTCACCAACCTCACCGGGCAGGTCTTCCCAGTCAAGGCAATCGTCCAGATGGCCCGCGCCAGGAACATCGAAGTCGTCGTCGACGGCGCTCATGCCTTCGGCCAGTTCCCCTTCAAGCACGCCGATCTCGATTGCGATTACTACGGCACCAGCCTCCACAAGTGGATCCTCGCACCCGTAGGCACTGGCTTCCTCTACGTCCGCAAGTCCAAGATCGCCAGCATCTGGCCCCTCATGGCCGCCCCCGATTCGATGAACGATAACATCCGCAAGTTCGAAGAGATCGGCACCCACCCGGCTAGCCAGCGCAACTCGATCACAGAGGCCATCACCTTCCACGAGTCCATCGGTGCAGAACGCAAGGCAGCCCGCTTTCGCTATTTGCGCAAACGCTGGGAAGCCCGCCTCCGTCCCCTCCCCGGCGTAACGCTCCACACCAGCAGCGACCCCGAAATGAGCTGCGCCATCGGCACCGTTGGATTCGCCGGTTTCAGTATGCCCAAACTCGCCGAGCACCTCATGGACAAATACAAAATCATGACTGTGCCGATCGTCAAAGAAGGCGAATACAGCGGCCTCCGCATCACCCCAAATGTCTACACCACCATTGAAGAAGTCGACACCTTTGCCGACGTCATGGAAGGAATCCTCAAAAAAGGACCCACCGTCCTCGGACTTTCCGTTTGAAAAAACCTATGAAATTACATAGATTGCACTAAGGCCAATCTTTTGTTATGGTTGGATGGCGACCCCGCTGTCCATGTTCGACGGCAAATTTTTATCCAGTGGTCTGTCGGCTTATCGTTTCTCGCGAATTAGCCGATAGGTTTTATAAGGACGATATGGCCTTTTACAGAGTTTTATTTTCTGCACTGCTAACGCTTGCGATGGTCGGCTCCTCCAGCGCTGTCTGGGCGATCACTTCCACTACTAAGAAATCAGCGGCCAAACAGGCATCCGCGTCAAAGTCTTTACTCGCCAAGTCTTCACTGACAAAGACCTCTGTCGCCAAGCTTCGTTTCACCGCCCCCACAAAAAGATTAACCACCGGTGCCGCCATCAAGAAAGTCCTCATGGCCCCCGCATCTCGCTTCCGCCAGCGCAATAGCCCCTACTCCGGTTTCTGGACCGTTCCCAACTTTGCCGACGCCACTTCGGGCGACGTCATCGATGGTGAAGACCTCACCGTCCGCCGCGCGGCTGTAGAAGCTCTTAACGGCATCAACGGCTCAATCGTCGTCGCAGACCCCTCCACCGGTCGCATCCTGAGTATGGTCAATCAGAAGCTGGTTCTCCAGAACGGCTTCCAGCCCTGCTCCACAGTTAAACTGCTTGCCGGCGTCGCCGGCGTCATGGAGGGTGAATATTCCCGTGACAAAATGGTCAAACTCGGCCGCGGCTCCTACATGGACATGACCCAGGCCATCGCCCATAGCAACAACCCCTATTTCGCCTCCATCGGCAGAAAGCTCGGCTACGAGAAAGTCTCCGAGTACGCCAAGCTTCTCGGCTTCGGTGAGACCGCTGGCCTCAACATCCCCGGTGAGCAACCCGGCATCTGGCCCGACAAGGAAGTTCCCAGTGGCATCGGCATGATGACCAGCTTTGGCGATGGCATCAACCTCACGCCCCTACAGCTCACTTCGATCGTCAGCACGATTGCCAATGGCGGCACCATGTACTATCTCCAATACCCCCGCTCCCAGGCAGAGGTTGAAACCCTTGTTCCTCAGGTGCGCCGCCGCATCGAGAACATCGAGCCCGCCATCCTCGAGATGCGCCCTGGCATGCAAGGCACTGTCAACTTCGGCTCCGGCCGCCGCGCCGGCTACGATGAGCACGAACCTATTTTTGGCAAGACAGGCACCTGCACCCACTCCGACCATAAAACTCATCTCGGCTGGTTTGGCAGCTTCAATGAAGTAGGCGACCGCAAACTCGTCGTCGTCGTCCTGCTTACCGGTGGCAAGCTCGTCAGCGGCCCCGTAGCCAGCGGCGTTGCCGGCCAGGTATTCCGCCGCCTCAATGAGTCGCGCTACTTCGCCACCAACCCACAAGCCCCCGCGCTCGATGCCAGCACCGCCACCACAGCCGCTGGCGACTCGCACGCTCCCAATAACTAGCCCCTTTCGCAACTGGCCGGCACCGCGTTAACCGGCTCCTGGTTCCACGGCATTTTGCCCAACACCGTCGCCATCATGCAGATGTTCGATACCCCGGCAAACACCAGCCCACAGCCCACAAACATCGTCAACCCGAACGCGTACGGATGCACCCACAGCCCCGCCGCAGTGCTAATCGCCACCATCGCTCCGGCAGCAATCCTCACCTGACGCTCCAGAGAGATCGGCCGCTTTGCCTGCACAACAGCCTTGTTCCCGCTCGCCGTCCATCCATCGATCCCGCCTGCCAGGATTTCCAGATTCTCAAACCCCATCCCCGCCAGAATCTTCTCCGCCTGTCCCGCCCTCTGCCCGCTGCGGCAAACCAGCAGATATTTGTCTCCCCGATCCCATTTCGCCGCAGCGCTGGACAGCGTCCCCAGCGGGGTCAGTCGCGCTCCCGGCATCGCCCCGCCTGCAAATTCCGGATACTCGCGTACATCAATAATGTGTGTCATCTATTGACAATCATATGACTGTATGCTCATATAGTCAATAGTAATGCGAAAAAGAAAGCCAATCCCTGAGGCGATGATCAATGCCATCGCCCAGCGCTTCCGCGTCATGGGGGAACCCTCCCGTCTGCGCATCCTCGAAGAACTGCTGAACGGGGATCGCAGCGTCGGTGCCCTTGTCTCGGCCCTCGCCCTGTCGCAGTCCAACACCAGCCGCCACCTGCAGGCCCTGTTTGATGCCGGTCTCGTCGCCCGCCGCCGTGAGGCTAGCGAAGTCATCTACTGCATCGGCGATCCAATCGTCGAACAGTTGTGCCAGATTATGTGCGCCAGCGAATTGAACCGCGTTGAAACCACACTCAAGGAGTTGAAAAATGTTTCTCGAACGAATTGAAGCCAAAGGCCTCGCCCACTTTTCCTACGTCCTGGCCTCCCAGGGCAGCGCCGTCATCATCGATCCCCGTCGCGACATCGACGTCTATACCGACCTGCTCGCCGCCCGTGGCTGGAAGGCCGTCGCAATCCTCGAGACTCATATCCACGCCGACTACGCCAGCGGCACCCGTGAGCTCGCCGCAGCCACCGGCGCGCCCATGTATCTCAGTGCCCACGATGAAGGCGAGACCTTCCATTACGCCTTCCCCCATCGCGAGCTCCACGACGGCGAGGAAGTCCACGTCGGCGACCTCCGCATCGTTGCCTACCACACACCGGGCCACACTCCAGAGCACCTCAGCTTCCTCGTCTTCGAGAAAAGCCGCTGTGGCCAACCCCTCGCCCTCTTTAGCGGCGACTTCGTTTTTGTCGGCTCCTTGGGTCGCCCCGACCTCCTCGGCGAAGACGCCAAACGCTCGCTCGCCCACCAGCTCTACCAGAGCGTCCACACCCGCATCGCCAGCCTTCCAGATTTCCTGCTGATCTACCCCGGCCACGGCGCGGGCTCCCTGTGCGGCGCCAACTTGAGCGACCGCCCCCTCACCACCCTCGGCTACGAACGCTCCTGCAACATCTTCATGACCGACCAGCCAGAAGCCACCTTCGTCGAACAGATTCTCAGCACCGTTCCAGAATTTCCCGATTACTACCGCCGCATGAAGGCTCTCAATTCTGCGGGTGCTCCGATCCTTGGCAAAATCCCTGGCGAAGCCGAACTCGATCTCCCCGAATTCGAGCGTCTAATCGTTGCCGGTGCAACGGTCATCGATCTCCGCGTCCCGGCCGCTTTCGGTGCCGGTCATATCCCCGGCGCGATGAATATTGGCGCAGGCGGCGGCTTCGGCCTCTACGCCCCCTGGGTCGTCCCGCCCGATAAGCCGGTGCTCTTCATCGGCGACAGTCCTAACGGCACAGAGGAAGCCCGCCGCGCCCTCATCCGCGTTGGCGTCGATGATCTGCGTGGCAGCCTCAAAGGCGGATACAATGCATGGGCAGAGGCCCATCTTCCCATCGCCACAATCCCCCAGATCAAACTCAGTGGCGTCGGCGCGCGCACTCTTCTCGATGTCCGCAGTCCGGCTGAATTTGCTCTCAATCACGCCCCCGGCGCAATCTCCATGCCAGTCGGCAAACTCGCAGTCACCCTTCCGTCGCTCCACGCTCCGTTGGCCGTAGTTTGCGGCAGCGGCTATCGCAGTTCCCTGGTCGCCAGCCTCCTCAAGCGGGCAAGCATCGCCGACGTCGCCAACGTCACCGGTGGCATGGCGTCCACCTGATGGGAAACCTCGCCGTTATCCCCTTCGCAATTTTGATCGGCATCGTCCTCGGTGCCCTCGGTAGCGGAGGCGCGATCCTCGCCCTGCCCATCCTCGTCTACGTCGCCGCGCTCCCGGTGCGCCAGGCCATCGGAGTTTCGCAGTTCGTGGTGGGCTCGGCCGCCCTCGTCGGCACACTGCTCCAGTCCCGTCAGGGCAATATCTGCTGGCGCAACGCCGTCACTCTGGGGCTGGCCGGTCTGCCCGCTACCGCTCTGGGCGCATGGTTCGCTCGACAGGTCCAACCGAGCCACCTCATGCTGGGTTTTGCGACAATTATCACCCTCACCGGCCTGCGGATCCTATCCAACCCGACTGCAAAACCACCCGGCCACTTCAGCCTCCCGGTGTCGTTGCTGATCGGTGCCCTCGTTGGTTGTCTCACCGGAATGTTGGGCGTAGGCGGCGGGTTCCTGCTGGTTCCCGCGATGATTGCGTTCAGCGGTCTCAGTGCCAGGCAAGCCACGGCCACCTCGCTCCCCGTCATCGCCGTCAACTCCCTCGCTGGGGCAATCCAGAGTCACGCCCTCTGGGGAGCAGTCCTCAACCTCGCCTTGATCTTCCTCGCTGGCACCCTCGTCGGAACCTTCATCGGTCTCCGCCTCGGTCGCGCCGCCAGCGAACTAAAGCTCAAACAGGCTCTTGGGATCCTCTTGGTAGTTGTCGGGCTTGTCGTCGGTATAGCGAACGTACGGCAAATTTAGCGCCTCGCGCACTGCCTTCCACGCCGCCCCCTTCAAATCCTTCAGCCCCTGGCCGGTAATGGCAGAAATGACATACAGCGGCAATTCCTGCTGCTTGCAAAACGCCTCAAGCTCTTCGAGGCGCGTCGGATCCTGCGCCGAATCCACCTTCGTTGCGACAACAATCTGAGGCTTCGTTAATAGCTTGTCACTAAAAGTCCCCAGCTCGTTCTGGATGATGTTGTAGGCTTCCACCGGCCGCTTTTCGTTAAAGTCTGACAAGTCGATCAGGTGCAACAAAACCCGCGTCCGTTCCACATGGCGCAAAAAGGTCGTCCCCAGGCCATGCCCCTCGCTGGCCCCTTCGATCAAGCCCGGGATGTCGGCCATGATAAAGGTCTCAGTCCCAAGCTCGTCCATGATTACGACACCCAACACCGGCTCTTTGGTCGTAAACGGATAGGCTGCAATCTCAGGCTTGGCAGCGCTCAATCGCGAAATCAGCGTGCTCTTGCCGGCATTCGGAAAACCCACCAATCCCACATCGGCCAACAGCTTCATCTCTAGCCGCAAGGTCAGCGTCTGCCCCGGCGTGCCGTCTTCCTTCTCCGTCGGAGCCTGATGCGTCGGCGTAGCAAAATGCTGATTGCCGCGCCCACCCTTCCCACCCTTGGCAACGATAAACTGCTCGCCATCACTCGTGAAGTCGTGAAACTGCTCGCCCGTATTCCAGTCGAAAATGATCGTCCCTACCGGCACCTTCACCACTCGTGATTCACCGTTCTTACCCGAACGCTGCGAACCCTCACCATGCCGCCCCCGGTCGCCAGCGTGTTCTGGATTCATGCGCAGATGAAACAGCGTATTGTAGTGTCGGCTCGCTTCAAAAATAACGTCGCCCCCGCGCCCGCCATCGCCGCCGCTCGGCCCACCGCGCGGTACAAACTTTTCACGCCGGAAGGCCGAGCATCCATTGCCGCCATCGCCGCCATGAACGTAAACCTTGGCTTCGTCGATAAATTTTGAAGAGTGGAGCATAAAAATAAAAACGGCCGCCTAACCAAAATGGCTGGCGGCCGATCCTTGAGGGTTTCTCAAAAACTATTGAACTACTACGGTCGCCTTAACCACCGGGACTTCCCGGATCATCACAAACTTGCCCATCCGACCCCGATCGCGGAATTCCACGATGCCTGGGACGCGCGCGTAAAGAGTGTGGTCCTTACCGACACCAACATTCTCACCCGCGTTGATTTTCGTGCCGCGCTGCCGGAGGATAATCGAACCGCCCGTTACCAACTCGCCACCAAACTTCTTGACACCCAGTCGTTGCGATTGTGAATCGCGTCCGTTTCTGGAACTTCCTGCACCTTTTTTACTTGCCATGGTTCTTTAAACTCCCTTACGCGATCGCGTTCACTTTAACTTCTGTGAAATTCTGCCGGTGACCCTGTGTGCGCTTGTACTGCTTTTTGCGCTTGAACTTGAACACAATGATCTTGACGCCACGGCCATGCTTGGTAATGGTGCCGGTCACCTTTACACCTGCGGCATCGGCGCCGGTCTTGATGCCGGCATCGCCGGACACCATCAATACTTTTCCCAAATCAACTTCGGTGCCTGGGTCGCCGGACAGTGTATCCAACCGGACCAAATCGCCGGGAGCTACACGAAACTGCTTACCGCTGGCTTCAATCACTGCGTACATAACTTTTGAGCCTATTTCCTTCTGGAAGGGTTCCAACACGAGAGCGCGCCAGCACAACCAATGTGCTGCCACAATTCCTAATTATACTCGATTAGCAGACCAGCCGCAACGCCACCCTGCGAAGCCCGCCCCGCAAAGCCCGCACAAGTACGATCGCAATATGATTGGGGACATACTTTTAGTGTGTCCCCTCCGCACACAGGCCGACGGCGCGGCCAAGCCCGGACTCAACGCCGCCCATCGCCGCGCCCGCTACTGACGGTCTCACTTCGCCTCGCCTTGAACATATGTCGGTACCGCCGGGAACCAGATGGCCTGGGCCGTGCGGGCACAACGCGACGGATACATCTTCTTCGCCTTTACTGATTGCGGTCGTCCGACGAGCGGTTCGCCTTTCGTTTTTGATCGTCACTCGCGATCCATTTGAACCCAGAAAGAATACTGATTACTGCGGCTCCAATTTAACCAATTTCCTCATACCGATAGCTAACCTGAAAACCTAGCGGGTTGAGGCGTGTCGCGTCGGCAACCATAAAATTCCACAAGTCTCGGTTCGGTAATGATGCCTTCATCCCGCATTGCTCACTTCCCTGATTTTCGAATGGAACGAACAAGATTTCGGGCTGGCTATCCTCTTCGAGGAATCGTACGCATAGCCGCCACCCCGTCATCCGTTGCGGGTCCATCCATGCGTTAATCGCAGCACCTTGAGAAGTTCGCCAGATATTCGTTGTATCCGTCGCACTAAGTTCAACGGTGGAGCTCCAACCATCCAGTGCTTCGACTGGAGATCCATTCGTCTCCAAAGCGATCGGTGAATGCGATCCGTCTCCGCGCCCTTGCCGGTTCATGCGCCCGACAAACACTTCCTTGAATCGCGCGTAGGTGCGGTGGCTGTGAGGGGTGACGATGTACCCGGACGTGAGATCGCCGATCATCGTTGAACGTTCAGTCCCGAATTTCCACCAGTAGGCGGCGGTGTAGGCGCAAACAATCGCGTCTAGCTTATCCTCATTCTTCTTGTTTTGCGGGAGGTCTCCCTTTACGAATTCGCCGATGTTGTTGACCGGAAACTCGCTGTGCGCCAGTGACAGAATTAGTTCGATCATGCTTCGCCATCCGTCCGCGCTCTTGCGAGCCACCTTGTATTTCACAATATGATCAAGGTCGAACACTCCCAAAAGAGCGGGATGTGGATAGCATTCGAAATAGTATCGGCCACTCTTTGTCCCTGGTATCGCCATCGGATTCTGCATGTACCCGTTCTCCTCCAGTGCTTGAAGGAGGGACCAAATCCGGGCCCCGGGCCGCCAACAGGCGTTGTCGAGATTGGAAGAGTGGGCGCCGCATCCGAAACCTGCCATCAGCGCTCCCGAGAGATCTTTTTATACAGGGCGGCATCTTTTCGGATTTCCGACGCAGAGAGGTTGATCGATCGCCCAGACTCGCATCTCATCTGAATTTGTCTGCGAGGCTTGAGCGATCGCGTCATCCCAACTTGCGGTAACCGGGTCGCCTACCAGGCGCAGCGAACCGTCTGCGTCCAGCAACATATTGCAGATCGCACCGCTGTTCGTTGCTCCCCACGCAGAATCAAATCCGGTGAATGTCATGTTCTTTCTCCCTGTATCTGCCACAGTATAGAGGAGTGAATAGTGGCCCAGCCGGGCTTCATCCGCGACAAACGTCTGGCCAGTCTCATGAACGAATTCTCTTCCACCCCCGCCCCCGCCACCCCGCCAAACGTTATATGCTTTCCCCATGTCTCGCTTCCTCAAAGCTCCCTTGCTCGCTCTCCTTTTCGCTGCGGCCCTCGCCGCTCAGTTCGATACCGGCCAAATCGCCGGCTTCGTCAAAGACTCAAGCCTTGCCACCGTCGTCGGCGCTAACGTCACCATCCGCAACGAAAACACTGGCGCAGAAAAAACCACTAAATCCAATTCCACCGGTTACTATGTCTTTCCCAATCTCCTCGTCGCCACTTACACGCTTTCCGCCGAAGCCCCCGGCTTCAAGAAGGTCCTCGAAACCGGCATCACCCTCAGTTCCTCCGTCCGCCTAAACGTCGACTTGGCGCTAACCGTCGGCTCCGTCACTGAAACCATCGAGATCAAAGCCACCGCCGGTCTCGTCCAGGCGGAGTCCGCCGTCGTCAGCCGCACCATCAATTCCAAACAGATCGCCGACCTCACTCTCAACGGCCGCAACCCCATCTATCTGGCCCTTCTAAAGCCCGGCGTCCGCGGCGGCTCCATCGGCACTTTCGATCCCGATAGCGTCTCCAATGGCGGCTTCTCCATCAATGGCGGCCGCGCCGATGAGTATGTCGTCATGGTCGATGGTGCCGTCGCCACCCGCACCCGCTCCTCTGGCTCCATGCTCGGCTCTCAGGACGTCGATACCATCGAGGAAGTCCAGATCCTCACCGCCAACTATGGAGCCGAATTCGGTCGCTCCTCCGCCGGCCAGATCCGCTTCATCACTAAAAGCGGCGGTCAACGCTTCCACGGCAATCTCGTCGAAAACTTTCGCAATAACGCCCTCGACGCCAACACCTGGATCCGCAATCACAGCCCCAACCGCAGCGAATTCGGCGGCCCCACCCCCTTCCGCTTCAATCAGTACGGCTACGACATCAACGGCCCCATCTACGTCCCCGGCAAGTTCAACAAAGACAAAAGCAAGTTCTTCTTCCTCTGGGCCCAGGAATGGATCAAGCGCCGCGAACAGCAGAACCCCATCGCCCTCGTGCCCAGCCTCCTCATGCGCGACGGCAATTTCAGCGAACTTCTCAGCCCCACCAACATCTTCTACAACCGCGTCCGCACCGTCACCGATCCCGATACCAAGCTTCCCTTTCCCGGCAATATCATCCCGGTCAGCCGCCTCAGCGCCAACGGTCGCGCCCTGCTCCGGGCTTACCCCAATCCCACCCCCGGCTTCGACCAACGCGGTGCCAACTTCATCGGCTCCGGTGCCCGCTATTCCAACACGCTCAAGAACACCGTCAAGGTCGACTACGTCATCAGTTCCGCCCACCGCCTCAGCTTCCGCGGCACCACCATCCCCTGGGATTTCAATGAGCCCTTCCAGGACAACTCGCTTGGCACCTTTCAGGCCCTCTGGTCGCGGCCCAACAGCACCGGCGCACTCAGCCTCACCAGCACCATCACCCCCACCTTGCTCAATGAATTCAACTTCTCCGTCAACTCCGACGGCAAGGGCAACATCGCCTACAACCCCGCCTGCGGCGCACCTTGCAACCGGGCCACTTACGGCCTCACTTATCCGCAGATTTTCCCCACCGGCAAAGAGTTCCCCGGCAAGCTCCCCACCATCCAGATCGATCCCTTCTACAGCCTCAACAACAGCTCCGCCTACCCCGGCTACTGGTCCGGCTTCGTCTACGCCTGGTCCAACAACATGACCAAGATCCTCGGCAACCACACCATTAAGTTTGGCGTGTTTATTGAACGTTCGGGCCAGAACGATGGCATCCAGCTCACCACCGCCAGCGCGCCCGCCACCGTCAATCAGGCCGGCCAGTTCCGCTTCATCGATACCGGCCACCCCAACTCGACCGGTATCGCCATCGCCAACACCGCCCTCGGCTACTTCAACGACTACGGCGAGACCAGCGCCAAGACCGTCACTCCCTGGGTCGCCACCGGCATCGACTGGTTCATTCAGGACAGTTGGAAGGCCACCAAAAAGCTCACCCTCGAGTACGGCATCCGCCACTCTATCTGGCCGCCCTGGCATAGTAAGTGGGGCACCATCTCAATGTTCAATCCCGCCTTCTTCGATAAGTCCAAGGCCGCCACCATCGACCGTTCCACTGGTGCCATCACCTCTGGCGATCCCTATAACGGCATCACGCTCCCCGGCTCCGGCCCCACCGCCGAAGGCCTCAAGCGTTTCCCCGTCCTGGCCAACTTCAAGAACCTCTATCACGACCTGCCGGACGGCTTCTCCCAAACCCACTACACTGTCTTCCAGCCGCGCCTCGGCATGGCCTACGGTTTCGATAGCAAGACCTCCTTCCGCGCCGGTATCGGTGCCTTCGCCAACCGCACCATGATCAACCGCGACACCGCTCTCGGCGGCAACGCCCCATTCCAGTTGCAGCAGACCGTCAGCAACGGTAACGTCGACGCCCCGGGCGGTGCCACCGCCCGCGTCTTCCCCTTCACCATGACCATTCAGGACCCCGTTCTCAAGGTCCCCATGGCCTGGAACTGGAACACCACGGTCGCCCGCCAACTGCCCTGGAACCTGGCCGTAGAAGTCGGCTACGTCGGTCGCCGCGGCATCCACAATCAGCGCAAACGCAACATCAATCAACTATTCACCGGTGCCACCTTCGCCAACCCCGGCGTCAACGTCAACGCGCTCCGCCCCTACCCCGGCATGGGCATCGTCGGCATCTCTGAAAATTCTGGCCTCTCGCTCTATAACGGCCTCCAGACCAGCATTGAAAGGCGCTTTTCTAAAGGCCTGGCATTCGGCGTTGCCTACACCTACTCAAAGGCAACCGACAACGGCAGCGACCTCACAGACCTGTTGCCGGACGCCTACAACGACAAGAGCTACCAGGGCACCTCGGACCTCAATCGCACCCACGTGCTCATCATCAACTACATCTATGAACTGCCCTTCCTCAAGGGCAACAAGACCATCGTCCATCGCCTGCTCGGCAACTGGGAGATCTCCGGCATGAATCAATGGCAGTCCGGCAGTCCCTTCTCGGTCCGCAACAACGCGGACAATGCCGGCGTCGGCACTGGCTCTGGCAATCAGTTCTACAACCAGATCGCTGACCCCAACGCCATCACCCGCACCGCGTTCACCGATTCGATGGTCTGGTTCGACAAAGCGGCTTTCGCCAGGCCCGCCAACGGCACCTGGGGCGTACAGCAGCGCAACGGCCTAACCAACCCCGGGTTCTGGGCCTTCGATGCTGGCCTCCGCAAGAACTTCCCCACGGTGGAAGGCCAGCGCCTCCAGGTACGTTTCGAGTTCTTCAACGCGCTCAATCACCCCGTGCTGGGCGGCGCCAACAGCAACCCAACCAGTGGCCAGTTCGGCTTGATCACCAGCAAGGGCGGCAGCCGCGCTATCCAGATCGCGCTGAAGTATATTTTCTAAGAAAATCGACACGAAGCGCCCTCTCCACCCGATCCGCCTTGCGAGCCTCTCGGGGACATACTTTTAGTGTGTCCCCTCCGCACACAGATCTACTGCCACGCGAAGTCCGCACACATAGGATCGGGGATCTAATCCCTTCTCGCTTTTGTTCTGTCCGCTTCGCTCTTTGTCGCTACGATAGAAACTTCCATGCCCATTCTGAATTGGCTTGATAGGGACAAGCACACGAAAATCGCCGAAGCCGTGCCCTATCGTTTACTCGAAGCGGACGATTCCCTGAGCGCGGGCGATCCTGAAACGCCCAACATGCTCATTCAGGGCGACAATCTGGAAGCACTAAAAGCGTTGCTTCCCTACTACGCGGGGCGTGTGAAGTGCATCTTTATCGACCCACCCTACAACACTCGCAGCGCCTTCGAGCATTACGACGACAATCTGGAACACAGCCAATGGCTCGGCTTTGATGTTTCCCCGTCTTCAGTTACTTAGTGAGTTTCTGGCGGCAGACGGCAGCATTTGGACGACGATTGACGACAACGAAGCACATTACCTGAAAGTCATCATGGATGAAGTGTTCGGGCGAAAGAATTTTGTCGCTAACGTCATTTGGAGAAAAAACTACGCTCCAAAATCCAGCGCGAGGCACTTTTCTCAGGATCATGACCACATCTTCGTTTATGCCAAGCGTTCTGAAGTTTGGGTGCCAAACCCAACGCCGCGATCAGAAAAGTAGGATAAGGCAGATAAAAATCCAGACAACGACGCACGGGGCGTTTGGAAAACTAGCGACCTATCGGCACGCAATTCCTACAGTCTCGGTATTTATGACATTACGTGCCCATCAGGGCGGCATGTAGCGGGCCCGCCCATGGGCAGGTATTGGTCAATTTCAAAAGACAAGCTGGAAGAACTGGATTCAGACAATCGCATCTGGTGGGGCGCTGGTGGCAATTCGACACCACAACTGAAACGGTTCCTGACAGCGGTTAAGCAAGGCATCGTTCCGCAAACCCTTTGGCAATACGAAGAAGTGGGACACACACAAGACGCCAAAAAAGAGGTTGTCGAGCTGTTCGGGTCTGATGTGTTTGGTACACCGAAGCCCGAAAAGCTACTTCAACGGATATTGCAGATTGCAACAGATGAGAACGACCTCGTTCTTGACAGCTTCCTTGGTTCTGGCACAACCGCCGCTGTTGCACACAAGATGGCCCGGTCCTACATCGGTATTGAAATGGGTGACCATGCGGTGACGCATTGCGCTCCCCGTCTTCAAAAAGTAATCGAGGGCGAACAGGGCGGAATGTCCGAAGCGGTCAATTGGAAAGGCGGCGGCGGTTACAGGTTCTACAAACTCGGCGCTGCGATGTTCGATTCAAAGGGGCAAATTAACCCCGAAATCCGCTTTGCCCACCTCGCCGCACACATCTGGTTTTCAGAAACCCACACGGCACTACACAAGCCGGCACGAAGCCCCTTACTTGGGGTTCACAACGACGCCGCGTTTTACCTGCTCTACAACGGCATCCTTGGCGACAAACGGCCGGACGGCGGCAACGTACTAACGGCGAAGACGCTTGCAGAACTTCCCAACCACGACGGGCAGAAGATCATTTACGGCGAGGCTTGCCGACTTGGAGAGGCACGCCTCAAAAGCCTTGGAATCATCTTCAAACAAACCCCCTACGACGTGAAGGCCAGATGAAGACATTCGCCCTCAAGAACTACCAATCCACAACACTCGACCTTCTCAAGAACTATCTTGAGCAGGCGCGAACCATCGGCCCCAAGCCAGCGTTTGAAGGTATGGAAAAGCCGGGCGTGCCCAATCCTCGCCCCTATCGACCACTTCGAGGACTGGAAACCGTTCCCTACGTTTGCTTGCGCTTGCCCACCGGCGGTGGAAAAACCCTCCTTTCCGCCCATACCGCGAAGATCGCGGCGGATGCCTATCTTGAGCGTGAGTTGCCGTTAGTGCTGTGGTTAGTGCCGACAAACACAATCCGCACCCAAACTCTGGAAACCCTGCAAAAACCCGGCAACCCGAATTACGAAACCCTCAGCGCCGCCTTTGAAGGAAGATTCCAGGTGCGGGATATTGCGGACTTTACCCAGATCACTCCAGTCGATCTCCAAACCCGCGCCACTGTGATTGTCGCAACGATGCAGACCTTGCGCGTCAGCAACACGGAGGGCCGCAAGGTCTATTCCCATAATGAAAACCTTGAGCCTCACTTCACCGGACTATCCGCCAACACGCCGGGCATGGACCGCTTTGAAGAGGGCGACAACAAAGGCCAGATCAAGTTTTCATTCCGCAATCTGCTAGCTGTTCATCGTCCCCTGGTGATCGTGGACGAGGCGCACAACAACACCTCGCAGCTTAGCGTTGAAGTCCTTCAGCGTATAAACGCCGCATGTGTCGTCGAATTTACGGCCACGCCCGCCACCGATAGCAACATCCTGCACAACGTCTCTGCAACCGAGCTGAAGGCCGAGGAGATGATCAAGCTTCCCATCCACCTGAGTGAGCATAAAAACTGGGAAGATGCTGTACGAGACAGCATTTTGACCCGGCAGCGCTTGCAAGAGATCGCCGCAAAGGATAGCGCCTACATCCGCCCGATCGTTCTGTTTCAGGCCGAGGAAAAAGGGCAGGAAGTCACCAAAGAAATTTTACTGGACCACCTTGTCGAGCAGGAAAAGATTCCCCGCGAAAAAATCGCCGTTGTGACCGGCGACCAGAAGGAATTAAACGGCATCAATCTGTTCGCCCCCGATTGTAAGATCGACTTTGTCATCACCGTCGAGGCTCTCAAAGAGGGCTGGGACTGTTCCTTCGCCTACGTGTTTTGTTCCGTGGCAAGCGTCCATTCCAAGAAAGACGTGGAGCAGATATTGGGGCGCGTTTTGCGTATGCCTTACGCCACACGACGCAAGGAACCAGAATTTAGGGAGCTGAATCGCGCTTACGCTCATGTGTCGCGGGCGTCGTGGCCCAACGCTGTGAAGCAGTTGCATGACCGGCTTGTGGATATGGGCTTCGACGAAAATGAGGCGAACAGCTTCATCGAAAAGCAGACAGACTTCGGATTTACTGCCGATTATCGCGGCACCTTGTTTTCTGAGTCACCGCTGCCAACTGTTATAGAACTAACCGAAGACCTCAGCAGCTTTACCCCTTCACCCGAAGAGCAGGCGACGCTGAAGATTGAGAAAACCGAACAGGGAAGCCGAGTTACTCTGACTGGCAATGTTACAGAAGAAACCATCCAGCGACTGACAACCGCCGCCAAATCCGAGGAGGTGCGGGCTAACCTTCAGACTGAAGCGAGACGGCACAGCGCCGTATGGAAAAGGCACACCTCACCAGCAGAACGAAACGTCCTATTTCGCATCCCTCAACTTTGCTTCACCTTCGAAGGCGAATTGGAATTAGCCGAGAGAGAGGCCTTCCTCGATGCTGGTGGCTGGAGCCTTTTGGACTATTCCGCCGAGCTTTCAGAAGCCGATTTCAAGCTGACGCAAACCGGCGTCGAACGGGAAATTGACCTCAGCGACACCGGTAAGATTACTGAAAAAGCAATCGGTAGGGCCCAGCAATACGACCTCGATCTGGTGGATACGGGCTGGCCGACGAACCAGTTGTGTAGCTGGCTGGAACCTAAGACCCGCCAGCCCGACCTGACGCAGCCCGTTCTGCTCGAATTTGTCCGCCGCTCTGTAGCCTATCTGATCGAGAAACGCGCTCTTCCGTTGACTGCCTTGGTGCGTTGGAAATTCATTCTGGCAAAGGTGCTGACGCAGAGGATCAGCCACTACCGGGACGAGGCCGCTAACGACCGCTACCAGCAAAGCCTGTTCGGTCCACAAGCCGGGGTTGAAACTAGCTTCGATTTCGAATTTTCTTTTTCGCCCAACGGCTACGCCCCTCGCACTAAATATCCGGGCCAGCCCTTCGTGTTTCAGAAGCACTATTACGCGGAGGTTGGGGAACTCAATACAAAGGGCGAGGAATTCGAATGCGCAAAGGCGATCGACATGACTGGCGACGTCAAACACTGGGTCCGAAATCTTGCCGGACGAGACTTCTGGCTGCCGCTAGCCAAAGGCAAGTTTTATCCCGACTTTGTAGCTGAATTGGTGGATGGGCGGCTCTTGGTGGTGGAACACAAAGGCGAGATATACGCAACAAACGACGATAGCCGAGAAAAGCATAACGTCGGCGCGCTCTGGGAAGAAAAGAGCAATGGCAACGCCCTGTTTCTCATGACGGTTGTCGAGAAGGGACAGAAATCAATGTTCGAACAGATTGCGGCGAAGATTGAATCAGCGCCTGGTAGGACCCGGCCCATCCCCACTCCGCTCTAAGCTAATCTGCAACCAACCGCATAGATTCAGAACGCTTCAGGACAGGAAGAGTGCTAATCGATTTTCCTGCTTTGTCCCGAGCGATTCGTAATTCGTACAGACTCTGAAGATTGAGCCAGAACTCTGCGGTGCTACCAAAAAAGTGCGCTAGCCGTAGAGCGGTGTCTCCCGTAATGGAACGTTGTCCGTTCAAGATGCCGGTGACACGGTTCGTCGGAACATCAAGCTTGCGTGCCAATTCGGCAGCGCTCATACCAAGCTCGTTCAGTTCTTCTGCCAGATGTTCCCCGGGATGGATAGCGGTCAGTGTCATAACGTCCTCCTAGTGGTAATCCACAATTTCCACGTTCAACGGTCCTGGCGATCTGTCGGGCCACTCGAAGCAAATCCGCCACTGGTCATTGATTCGGATGCTGTACTGACCTTTGCGGTTGCCAAGTAACGCTTCAAAGCGATTACCGGGCAATGCCGCAAGGTCTTTGAGCAACGCAGCCGATTCCAGACGATCAAGCTTCAGTCGGGCAGCGCGCTCTATCCCGGCCAACGCCTTGACTCGTTTACCAGCGCTAAAGTCTCTCGTCTGCTTATCCCTGTAGCCGACGATCATTCCGGATCGTACCAATCGTTACGTGTTACGTCAAGCATAATAATTGAACTTGGCGGTTGGTCGCTCCCAAGCGGCTCCCTTCGAGAGTCGCCTTCCTTTCTACGATCTTTCGGACATCCTCAAATCCTGAAACAGGAATTTTCGCCTCAATCTCCCCTGCTTTCAATCACATCCCCAAACCACAGTTCGGATTCGAAGCCTTGGATGATATCTTCTTCCCTGTAGAGCCGAGCCGCGAGCAATCGCGGCCACGGCTCTTTTTCAATTTCACAAACAGAAAGTTCAAAGCCAATGACCCCATCCACCGGAACCAGATACAACGAACAGAACGAAGCCACTCCCGGCCTCGAAGAGCAACACCGCGCCTTCACGCTTAAACTCCGCAAAGACTGCCAGCCCGACTCGCACCTCGAAGAAGAAACCTTCCAGCGCTACGCCTGGGCCGCCTTCCAGGTCGTCCGCTGTCGCAAGCTGGAAACCGCCACAGAGGACCTCTGGATCGACAACCCCGAATCCGCCCAACACTTCTCCCAAATGGAGCGAGTCAAGAAAATGGCCGCCGCCCTCGAGCGCCGTGCCGACAAGTCGATGAACGAACTACGCCAGCTCCAGCGCGACCGTTTCGCCGCCTACGAAGTCTACGCCGAGCACTGTGTCATGGGCAAAGACGTCCAGATCCCCAAGTCTCTCCCCGTCGCCGACATCCGCAAATCCGACATGGGCCGCACAAACCCCAACTACCTGGCCCAGTTCCTGCTCTATCAAACCAAGGAAGTTAAGGACAAGGCGAAGGAAATGCTCCAGGAAGCAAAAGACAAAGCGAAAAGCAAAGCCAATGAGGCCAAATTGACAAACGAACAAAGCAAACCCAATTTCGACCCCAACACCAACCCCTTCGCCGCCATGAGTATCGAGCAGCTCCTGAAAATAGCCAAGGACGCCGGTCTAAAAAAGTAATTCAAACCCAATGCCGCCGGTCTCACCGCCGCAACGCTCTTTGAAATCAGAACCAGACTTACCACTTCAGAAGGCGGACGCCCAAACCATCCCCTATCCCGGCTTCCGCCTCGCAGCAAAGAAGGCCCCCACTTTCTCTCTGGCTTCAGCACTCACGAGAGCTCCCTCAAACAGCCGCGTTTCCTCCGCCAGCCCGCTTGCAAAGCTCTCCGTGCGGGCAGCAGCCAGCACCGCCTCGATCACCCTGACATTCCCATCGCAAGCCAAATCGCAGGTCTTTCTCCCCTCACTCACGGCAAGCGCCGCCGCAACCACATCTCCCTCAATTACCTGATCGACAAGCCCCATCGCCAGAGCCTCGCTCGCCCCTTTCGCCTCCCCCGTCACACACATCCCCATCGCCGCAGCGATCCCCACTAGCCTGGGCAGCCGTTGTGTCCCCCCAGCTCCCGGAATCAGCCCCAGCTTCACCTCCGGCAACCCAACCTTCGCCCCAGCCTCCAGCACACGGTAGTGCCCCGCCATCGCCAGTTCTAAGCCAATTCCCAACGCCCCGCCATTCATCGCCATCACCACCAGCGTCTTGCCTTGCTCAATAGCATGCAACAACTCGTTTAAATAGCTCATGTCGGGCGGAAGCTCTCCAAGCGTGATCCGCTCGATCTCGCGCAGGTCCGCCCCCGCCACAAACATCTTGCCCACCCCGCTAATCACGATCCGCATGACCTTAGTGTCCGCCTCCGCCGCCGCCCATGCTTCCAGCAACTCCGCTGCAAGCTGTCGAGTCAGTGCATTCACCGGCGGGTTCGACATCCGGACTACAACGCTCGACCCGACTCGTTCCGTGCTGACAAGCGATTCCATTTCGCGCCTACTCGACGATGGCTTGCATCACTGCATTCTCAAAGTCGCGGTCCAATTGCCGGTTCGGGTTGTCCGTCTGAATCATCATGATCCCCACGACCTTCTCCACTGGATCAATCCAGAAGTGCGTACCGTGTGCGCCGTCCCAGCCGTAGCTCCCCTTGGATACCCGCTGGCCTGCCGCTACAGGATCACTCACCACTTGGACACTCAATCCAAACCCACGCCCCGGCTGCCGCCCAGGCATCGTATCCGGTACAAAAACCGAAGCCATCAGTTCCACCGTCTTCGGGCTCAGGTATCGCTTCCCATTCAATTTACCGCCCTCCAGCAGCATCTCGGCAAACTGCAGATAGTCGTCCGCCGTCGACAACAGCCCGCCTGCCCCGGAAAAGTACGTTGTGCTGGCCAGCCAATTCGGGTTCGCTGTCTTCGTTAACTCCTTCTCGCCCCGATGATAGGCGCTGACCACTTTCAACCAACCCTGCTCACCCGGATGAAAGTATGTGTCCTTCATCCCCAACGGGTCAAAGAGTCTTGTCCGCAGAAACTGTTCAAAGCTCACTCCCGAAGCCACTTCCACCACACGTCCCAAAGTGTCGAAGGCTGCCAGCGCACTATAGGTCCAGCGGGCACCCGGCTGAAAATCCAGCGACGTAGCACCAAACCTCGGAATCACATCCTCTAATTTCTCGCCGCCCTTGCCGACACTTTTGACTATTTCGGTACCGCTCGTTGGCCCACTGCCCAGCCCGGAAACATGCGTCAACAGATCCTGAACAGTGATCTCCCGCGTTGCTGGAATCGAGTAATAGGTCCCCGCCCCAGTCGCGCCCGCAACTCGCTCCTGTGCAACCGCCACTTTCATCCCGCGCAGTTCCGGTACAAACTTTGACACCGGATCATTCAGCCGGATCTTGCCTTCCTCCATCAACATCAGGACGGCCACTGCCGCCACCGGCTTGGACATCGACCAGATCCGAAACACCGTGTTCCTGGTCATCGGCTTCTTCGATTCCAAATCAGACATGCCATGCGCTTCAACATGCGCAACCTTGCCCTTGCGCGCCACCAACGTCACCGCGCCGGAAATCTGGTTCGCCTCGATGTAGCGCTGCATCGTTTCATGAATTCGGGCCAGCCGCTCACGGGCAATGCCCACCTCTTCTGGTTTCGCATCTGGCACCGCCGCTTGCAATTGCAACAACGCGATGACGACTAAGGCAATCAAACTTTTGTTTCGCATAAGGGACTCGTTTGCCAGTCTAGCGCAGCCTTCTAAGGTAAATCCCTAGGTCGAAAGTCGATATTTCACCTTGCAATCACCCCACTCCTTAAGGGATATCAGATGCTTACCTTAAGCATTCTTGCTGATCCCAATTGAAGAACCACGCGAAATAGACTGGGGAGGCTAAGGTCCATCCAGACCGCGCAGATCAATGAATGCTACCGAAGTGCAACCCGCTCTCTTAAGTGATGCAGTTCAGGCCGTCCGCCTTGGCCAGCGCATGCTGGCCCGCGAGATTCTGGCCGGGATCATTCAGCTCGAACCCAAGAACGAGCACGCCTTTACCTGGATGGCTGCCATTGCCGAATCGCGCGAAGAGGCTATCCGCCTGCTTGAGTGCGTACTTGAGATCAACCCGCGCAATTCTTTTGTCGCTAATACCCTTGGCGTGCAACGGCTCAATCGAGGGCCTGCCACCGCGCCCGTTGCCTTGGACGAACCCTGGTTTGCCGATTCAGAGTCAAACTCGGTTGCCTGTCTCGTCTGCCAAGCCGAGCGGACGGATTCTGCCGCCACCTGCGGACTTTGCGGCGCAGCCTACACGCTGCAGGACCTGCCCTCTGTCCTGGCCAACGGCGGGGCCAACGAGCGCCGGATTGATGAAGCCGTCAAACGTTGGCTGGTCCAGTTGGAGTCAGGCCCAACGTTGGAAGCCCTGATCGGCGTCGGTCTTGGCTATCTCAGCATCAATCGATCTGGTGACGCCCTTCCCTTCCTGTTGCGTGCTCTGAAGCTCAACTCTTCCGACCTGATTCTGCAGGACCTCTGTGAAAGCCTCGCAGAGAGAAGGCTGATCCTCGCCGTGGATGACTCAACCACCGTCCGCCGCCTCGTATCCATTACGCTCGAACGTCAGGGGCACCGGGTTAGAACTGCCATCCACGGTTTGGATGGCCTGGGGAAATTTGAAGAGGAAACACCCGACCTCGTGCTCCTTGATCTGACAATGCCCGAAATGGATGGATATGAACTGTGTAAGGCAATCCGCCGCAGCCCGGGTGGAAAGCAACTTCCCATCATCATGCTCTCGGGCAATGATGGCGTCTTTGACAAGGTGCGCGGCAAAATGGCCGGCGCCACAGATTACCTGACCAAGCCCTTCCAGCGCGACGTGTTGCTGGCAACCCTAACTAAATATTGGCAACCGACCGAAAGTAGAGAAAGAGTGTCCCATGGCAAAATCAATCCTCATCGTTGAAGACAGCCCGATGGAAATGAAGCTCATGATGAGCTTGCTCGAGGATAAGGGCTACCAGCTCTTCAGCGCCACTGACGGCGAAGAAGCCGTCGCCTCCGCCCAGCGCCATCATCCCGACCTCATCCTCCTCGATGTCGTCCTGCCCAAAAAGAATGGATTCCAGGTCTGCCGCCAGTTGAAGAGCTCGCCCGATACTGCAGCCTCTAAGATCGTCCTGGTCTCCAGTAAGTCTCTCGATATGGATCGCTATTGGGGACTCAAGCAGGGTGCCGATGACTATGTTGTAAAGCCCTTTAACTCGGCTACCGTTCTGGCCGCCATCGAGCGAGTGCTCTAAGGCTTCCTGATGCTGAGCAACAACAATACTGCCGCCCTCGACCTCGTAAGTATGGTCCACGCGATCGATGAGCAATTGGCCGCCGCAGGGCAAGTCCCGCTGCTGCCCACGGCTTCCCGAGCTGCCGTGAGCGCCCGCTTCATTCACTTTGTACTTGCTGACGATTCGTTCGCCGTCCCCATCGGACTTCTCGTGGAGACCGGACACCTGCCCGATGTTACTCCTCTGCCCAATGTCAGTCCCTCGCTTCGCGGCGTGATCAATTTTCGCGGCGACGTGCTGCCACTCTTCGATCTCAGGCGCTTGATGGGCTACGACCAGGCGTTCGGTGAATCGGGCGAGCGAATGATAATCGTAAAAACAGCCAATTCCCAAGGGGCCTGTGCCCTTGCCGTCGATCGTATCGCGGGCCTGATCTCCCTTGTGCCTGAAGACATGCAACCGGCTATGAATAGTTACACCAATGGTTTCTGGAGCCGCCAGGACAGCCCAATCCGGCTGTTAGATTTAGAGCGCCTATTCCACCACTTATCCACTGACATCCACCTAGAAGAGGCAAACTCATGTTCGAAAAACTAAATAATCTAAAAATCTGGCAGAAGCTGATGCTCGTCACGGGCTTACTCGCGTTGCCGATCATCGCCCTGCTCGTTCTGTTCGTTCAGTCACGCAATCTCCAGGTTGCCCATACCCAGGCAGAGATCGACGGCGTAGAGTACATCGCCATCCTCCGCCCTGTCCTCGAGCACATCACCGCACATCGGGACACCGCGCTGACTGTTCTTTACGGCGATGAATCCATGCGCGACCGCCTCGACGCCATTCGCAAGAAACTCGATGTCGATTTCACTGGAGTGGAAGCCGTCGATGAGCGTCTCGGCAAGAGCTTGCGAGTCAGTAGTAACTGGCAGTCATTCAAAGCTGCATGGCGACAGCTCCAGCCTCAGGCCACTGCCCTGTCGGCTAGAGAGTCATTTACTCGCCACACCGCGCTCGTCAATCAGACACTTGAGCTGATCCGGATGGCCGGTGAGGCTTCGGGACTGCGCACCGACCAGGACCTCGGCACCTTCTATCTCGCCGACACCATAATCGCCCAGGCCCCGCTGATCACCGAACATCTGGGCCAGCTTCGCAGCTTCGGTGCTGGACTCGCCGCGCGTGGCAAGGCCACGCCCGAAGAATCCGCCCAGGCTCTGTATCTCATGGCTCTGGTCGGCAATTTGAACGAGACCGTCCAGCGCAACATGGCCGGAGCGTTGAAGACGGAGAGCCTGGACGTACAGGTCAAATCGAGTAACGGCGCAAAGTCCACCCTCACGGAGCGTGCAAAAAACGCGACCAACGCTGCCGACAAATTTCGCAAGTCGGCTGAGCGCGACTTAGTTGCCAAATCGGATGCGATCACCCTTGAATCGCATGCTTTTGCCGACATGGGCACCGTGGCTGTCGAAGAATATTTCGCTCTACTCGACGATTCGCTGGATCGCATGCGCACTCAGCTAAGCCGTCGCTTAGGGGACTTGAACGACGAGAAATACGGGCAGTTGATCCTCGCCTTTGTCGTCCTTTCCCTCACTGCCTTTATCGCGTTCTCGGTAAACCTCGGCATCACCAGGCAGCTCCGTTCTATTCTGAAAACCTTCGAGTCGATCAGTGTCGGAGACTATGAGGCGCGTGCCGACGTCTACTACAAGGACGAACTGGGGGAGACTGCGGCGAAGCTGAATTCAACCCTCGATAACACCGTCGTGCTCATTCAATCGCGCTCGGAGCGCGACAGTATCCAGAACAGCATCATGAAGCTGCTCGACGAAGTCTCGGGCGTCGCCGAAGGCGATCTGCGCAAGGAAGCCGAAGTCACCTCTGACATCACCGGTGCCATCGCTGACTCATTTAACTACATGATTGGTGAGTTGCGGGGCCTGATCAGTTCTGTTCAAATCACATCGTTGGCGGTCGATCAGTCGGCCCGTCAGATGCAGTCGAGTGCTCAATCGCTGGCTGAAGGCTCGGGCCAGCAGTCCACGCAAATTGCCGAAGCTTCACGAACGATCGAACAGATCAACGAGTCCATTCGGCAGGTTGCCACTGCTGCCGGCTCTGCCGCCACTGTGGCTGAGACCGCGCTGTCCAGTGCCCGCAGCGGATCGCTTTCCGTACAAAAGACCATTGATGGTATGGATGCCATCCGCGTGCAGGTGCAGGAGACCGGCAAGCGCGTCAAGCGACTAGGCGAGAGTTCGCAAGAGATTGGCGAAATCGTCCAGCTTATCGGCGACATTGCGGATCGCACATCCATACTTGCCTTGAATGCCTCCATTCAAGCGGCGGCCGCGGGAGACGCAGGCAGAGGCTTTGCGGTAGTCGCAGACGAAGTCGAACGCCTTGCTGAGCGCGCGGCTGAATCGACCAAACGCATCGGTCATCTCATCCGGTCCGTACAGACCGACACAAACGAAGCAGTTGCCGCTGTGGAGCGCACGACCAGGGAAGTGATTGGCGGTTCGCAACTGGCTAACGATGCGGGCCTCAAGTTGAGTGAGATCGAGACGGTCTCGCACGACATTTCACGCCTGGTCAAAGAGATCCTGGAGGCCACTCGTCGACAGGCAGAGAGCAGCGAAAGCGTGACGCGCAAGGTTTCCGGTGTCACCGAGTTCACCTCCAACACTGCCCAGAGTGCCCGACAGGTGGAAGGCTCGGTTCGCCAGCTGGCTTCGCTCGCCCAAGCCCTGAACGAATCGATGAGCCGCTTCAAACTGCCTGAGACTGAAGCACAGTCTGCAGCAGTCTGAGTCTTCAAATGGCTTCCCAGTTCGACCTCCAAACCGTCTCCGGCTTCTATGAAGAGGCCGTGGGCTATCTTTCGCCTCTTGACGAATGCCTCCGTAAGTTGAGCTCGATTCCGGGCGACCGGGAACTGTTAGATGAAGTCCACCGCCTCACGCATTCGATACGCGGTGCCAGTGCCGTCGTCGGCATGCCGCAACTCACTACGCTGAGCGGCGATCTGGAGTCCTTCGTCGAAGACATCCTCAGCGGAGTGCTCGACTGGGAGCCAACGACGCTCGAGATCATGAGTGAAGCGGTGAATCTCATTCGGCTACAACTGGAACTGGGCACTGCCCCAGCCGAGTTGCGCAATCTCGCGCGGCAGCAACAGCCTGCCGTTCCGATGGCCGATCCCGAGGTGATTGAAGGGTTTCTGGTGGAAGCCGAAGAAGCCCTCCAGGCCGTTTCCGAGCAGCTTCGAGCCTTCTCGGCCGACCCGGAAAATCAGTCTGCGCTTCTTGAAGTTCGACGGGCTGTTCACACGATTAAAGGTGCTAGCGGTATGGTCGGCCTGATGGTGCTGAGTTCGGTAGCCCACCGGATGGAAGATCTGTTGGACGCTCTCGCCGACAGGGAATTGGTGCTCGACAAGGACATGCTCGGAGTCCTCTATCGATCTGCCGATCTACTGTCGGATCTGGTGGCCGCAGGAGGCAGCAGTGCTTCGGTGGAGGCTCTGATTCCCGATCTGCTGGATCGCTACGCAAAGGTCATGCCGAGCACTGAGGGCGAGGCTGCGCCAGAGCAACCCCTGAAGGTTCAGGAGGCAGAGGCGGCTGAGGGTACCAAGTATGTACGCGTTCCGCTGGAGCGGGTAGACGAGCTTGTGCGGATTGTGACTGAGCTATTTGTACACCGCTTCAGTTTTGAGCGGACACTGGCCAAGAATGGTCATGAGTTGAGTGAACTGTCGCTGTCCCTGCAGCGTCTGCAACAACTGGCGGCCACCTTTGAGAACGAGCATGTGCTGGTTCAAGCCGCTGTCTCTGAGCCGATGAGCAACCCGGAGTTTGACCCGCTCGAATTTGATCGCTACACGCGGATGTACACACACTCACGCGACCTCAACGAGGCCACTGCCGATGTCGGTGCTGCCCAGGCGCAATTGCGCGTCATCTCCGGCGATTTTGATACCTTCCTCAATCGTGAGAAGAGGCTCAACTCCCAATTGCAGGATCGCTTGTTGCGGTTTCGCATGGTTCCGCTATCGTCCATCGCAGCGCGTCTCCATCGCACAGTGCGCGTGGCTGCCGAGCAGGCGGGGAAACAGGCTGAACTGATCATCAGTGGTGCCTCGACCGACATCGACAAGACGATGATTGAATCTTTGTCTGGTCCTTTGGAACATCTTCTGCGCAACGCGGTTGCGCATGGCATCGAGAGGCCTGAGGATCGGACTGCAACAGGCAAACCCGCCATCGGCCGGATCACATTGAGTGCCGGTTATGAGGGCACCCAAATCAAGCTGCAGCTTGGCGACGATGGGGCCGGCTTACACACTGCGCTGATCCGGGAGCGAGGCCTCGCTGCGGGTCTAATCGACCTGAATGAGGCCGATGCTCTAACGGCTGAAGATCTGCATCGGCTGATGTTTCTGCCGGGCTTTTCCACCGCTGCCGATCTCACTGAACTTGCCGGGCGCGGCCTTGGACTTGATGTCGTCAAGAACTCGGTTGAGGCGCTCAAAGGCAACCTGCGCGTTGACTCTTCGGCAGGGCAGGGCACCAGCTTCACGATCCGCCTTCCCCTGACGCTCGCGATCAGTCGCGTGTTGATCGTAGAGGTGCGCAACCGACTATTTGCGATGCCTGTAGCGTCTGTTCGAGAAGTTGCCCGCCTGGACGGGCAGAGCGTGGAAGTACACGATGGCCAACGGGTAGCCAGGCTGGCCAACCGTGTATTTCCGCTCCATTCTTTGGGCGACATGCTCGGCATCCCTGCCCCAGCAGTGGCAACTACACCGAGCTTGCTTCCGGTTGCGTTGTTGCGAAACGGCGAAGTGGACTTCGCCGTCTCTGTGGACCGAATTCTCGAAGCACGCGAAGTGGTTGTCAAACCGCTCAGCAATCTGATTGGCCGCGCGCCGCACCTGATTGGCGCGACCCTGCTTGGCGATGGGGCGATCGTGCCCATTCTCGATCCTGCCGGCCTGGTGCAGCGGACTCAAGCGGTTGCCATTCAGGCGGCCCCTGCCCCCAAGGCGCTGAACATTATGATCGTGGATGATTCACTCAGTGTTCGCCGCGTTATCGCTGGCTTATTGGAGCGCCAGGGATGGCACCCGGCGCAGGCAAAAGATGGCGTCGAGGCGCTGGACATGCTTCGCAAAGCCGATACCTTGCCCGACCTGATTCTGATGGACGTCGAAATGCCGCGTATGGATGGATTTGAACTCACCGCGACGCTTCGATCCCAGGATCCGTTCCGCCACATCCCGATCGTGATGCTCACTTCGCGCTCGGGTGATAAGCATCGGGCCAAGGCCTTCTCGG
Organism: Bryobacterales bacterium; assembly: GCA_038206015.1. Classification (GTDB taxonomy): domain Bacteria; phylum Acidobacteriota; class Terriglobia; order Bryobacterales; family Bryobacteraceae; genus Bryobacter. The sequence goes on from JBBRBI010000071.1 coordinate 31,179, forward strand.
TTGGGGTGACCGATTACCTGGTGAAGCCTTATCAGGATGAGCATTTACTCCACGCCATCCGGACCAACTCCAGGAGGTCGCGGGGCTTAGCCGTGTCATGAGTGCCGCAGTCATCCTGGTGACATTCACGCTTGGCCGCTGGCGACTTGCCATTGATGCTGAGACTCTCACGCGCATTGATCGAGAGAATCGAGTTCTGTACCTTCGCGATGGGGTGCGGGCGCCGGTGGACTCGATTGAACCGGCTTGGGATTGCGCGGCGACTTCGGTGCTGGCGTTGCCGCTGGCGTCGCCTGGCGTCAAGGGCTGGGTGGCCTGTGGCAACGAGATCTTTCTTCTTGTCGAGTCGTCGTTCTTCCTCCTGGAGCGCCCGAGTGAGCCACCGCCAAGCCCTGCGCCCCAGCAATTCTTGAGTCATCTGTTTGGACGCTTGCTGGTTTTCGGGACACTGGCTACGCAAGGCTTGCTGTGCGCGGCATTGAGCATCAAACAGGCCATGGAGATCGTCCCCGCGACGGCGCTTACGCCATTTGAGGACGACCGAACCCAAATGCGACAGGTTCTGTTTTGGCGAGGGCAGCCTGTCCCGGTTGCGGACTGGCCGCTATTTCTGATTCGCAAGCCATGGCACCCGTCTGAGTCGAGCCATTTCCTGCTGGCTCGATCGCTGAAGCAGCGACTGCTGGTGCTGCCAGTGCAAGCCCCGATTCAGACCGAGCCGGCAGATAGCGCTGCAGTGCACGACCCAACCCGTTCGACACACGGCGTTCTGGGCTGGTACACGATGCAATCAGGGCCGGTGGCTGTGCTCGATTTGGACGCGATTCTCGATTGCTAGGACGGCATCATAATCAGCGGAGGGACGAATGCTTGGTTCGACGGTTTATCGACGGGAGATAATGCGATGTTCGGCGGCTATCCTTGGATGGCGACAGTGTTACGGGGCGCCGAGTATCGTCGAGTCATTCACAGCGAGAATCGATCAACTGGCGCAGCAATCCGTGATCGAATTTGAGATGGCATTTGAGCGCCGCTCCGGCGAGACAGTGCAAGGCAACAAGCGGCGGAGGCGATTTTCCATCTTGTCCGAGAAAAGGAGACTCGATCTATTTTCGGATGACCAGTCGAAGTTGATTACCCGGTTACAATCTGGCGATTCCCTCCTTGTGTATCTTGAGGCAGAGAATAGCTACGTAGAAGCAAAGAGCGATAGCGAATCGGTTGCATACGATCTGGAGGTCCTATTACCCTAAAAACGGCAGTTTGAAGACCGCCGCGATGGCGGAACGCCTGCAAGTGCTGGATAGTGAGCGACATGGCAAAGGCAGTGCTCCAGCAACGCGCTCACCCGTTGGGTGAGTCTGAAGGGTCGATCGACCCGGTTCCGGC
>JBBRBI010000072.1:0-31995 GCA_038206015.1 Bryobacterales bacterium
GTGTCGCCGCAACGTGAGAAGTTCCTAAGTGAGCAAAGTAGAAAGTTCCTATTTTGCTTAGGTGAGCCAATGGTGATTGGCACAAGAACAGGAGCGGATGACAATGAGCGAGAAGGAACGCGATTGGCTGAAAGTGTTGCACGAAGTGGACAAGGGGCATCTGAAGCAAAGGCAGGGTGCCGAACAGTTGGGGATGAGCGAGCGGGGATTTCGCAAGCTGCTCAAGAGGTTTCGGCACAAGAAAGATGGCGCAGTGGTACACGGGCTGCGGGGTCTGCGTTCGAACCGGAGATTGAAGCTGGAAACGGCGGCTAGCGCGGTGGAGGCAGTGAAGCTGCAGTACAGCGATTTCGGGCCGACGCTGGCAGCCGAGTACCTGGAGAAGGATCTAAATATTAAGCTTAGCCGCGAGACGTTGCGGCGGTTACTGATCGGCGAGGGGATGTGGGAAGCCAAGCCGCGTAAGGTGCGGGAGGTGCATGTATGGCGGCAGCGGCGCAGTTGCCGGGGCGAGTTGGTGCAGTGGGACACCAGCATTCATGCGTGGCTGGAAGAACGAGGGCCGGCCAAGATGTATCTGATCGCGGTGATCGACGACGCCACCAGTACATTGCTCGCGCGATTCGTACCAGCCGATTCCACCGAGCAGCATATGCGCGTATTGTGGGCTTATCTGGAGCGCTACGGGCGACCGCAGGCGGTCTATACGGATCGAGCGTCTGTGTTCCAGCCGACGCTTGCTCGGGGCTGGAAACAGGAGGAGCCCGAAGCTAAGACCGAGACCCAGATGGGGCGTGGGTTTCGGGAACTGGGCATCGAGTGGATCGCGGCCCACTCGCCGCAAGCCAAAGGGAGAATCGAGCGCTGCTTCGGCACGCTGCAGGATCGCTTGGTGAAGGGGCTGCGCCGGGCTGGCGCAAAGACCTTGGAGGAGGCCAATCTGTATTTGGAACAAGAGTTCCTTGTGGAATGGAACGAGCGATTCACGATAAAGGCGGCGCAGGCCGTGGACGCGCACCGACCGGTAGGAGAAACGCTGGTGCTGGAAAGTATTTTGAGCCACGTCGAGACGCGCCAGGTGACCAACGATTACTCGGTGGCGTGGAAGGGAAGGCGATGGCAAATCCCGAAAGAAGCGGTGAGTGCGGGCCTGCGGCGGTCGACGATCCGAATCGAAGAACGGCTCGACGGAAAGCTGATGGCGCGCATCGGCGATGGATTCATCGCGCTGAGCGTTTGCAACGGCACCGAAAAGCCAGAGCAGAAACCTGTAAAGCCTGCGCGGCGCTACGTGCATCCACCGGGCCGAAGCCGGTGGATGCAACATTTCAGCGTCAAAAACAATCAGGAGGGGAAGGCGCAGCAGCGGGTGGAGGCCGCAGTTTCAGCCCCACCTCGGTCGCCCTCCGGGCTCCCTCAGCGGGGCTGAAACTGCCATGGGAATAGGAACTTTCTACTTTGCTGGTTTTAGGAACTTTCTACTTTGCGTTGACAGGAGAAAACTTACAGGAGAAAACTTACTGCAAATACAGCTTTCAATTCTTGCGTCGCAGCTTCTCGCCTTCGCTCTCGTGAGACGACCAGGTTTGGTCGTCGTTCAATCCCAGTTCCTGCTGTTGAGCAGGCGACGAACCTTCCCGCGGAACCCCCGCGCGCATCCGAGCGTCACGCCACAACAGTTGCGCATCTCGGAGCAGGTGCCCCGGCGCCGTATAACCATAGGCACGATACTTTCCGGGAGGAACCTTACCCTTGTCGCCTACAAAAGCGGAGAACTGATCCGTCCAGAAATCGAACGCTTGTAGTACGTCTTCCTTTTGGATCATGTCCTCGGCTTGGTTATCGCTGTACTTCTCATCTTTTCCGAATTCGCAATACGCCCACAACGGATCGGGCACCTCAACGCCTCCGTAACGGCATTGCCAAACCAGGGGCGCATACGCTTGCCGCATGTCATTAAAGGGCTCTATAGACGGATCGAAATAGGCCTTGTGCTGAAGAACCGTCGGACGACCGGTGACATCGAGTTCATCTCCTCCTCCGTCGCCATAGCAGAAGAACGCGGCCGTACGTCCTTCCAGATGATTCAAGCTCAACGCTTCCCAAGAGGGATCGTGCTCGAGGGCCATGGCTTTCTCGGGATCTTTGTGTGCGATCAGATCTTCCCGCGGATTTCCGCCATTCATGCACACCAAGCGGTCGAACATCAGCTTTAGATTACTCGTTGGGCCATACCAGTTCACCGGCCCGATGATGGCCCACGCGTCGGCCAGATCCAGCCGCGCATACATATCGAGATCCCACATCAGATCCGGCTCGGCTTTGCTGTCCTTCTCGTAACAATTGCAAGGCCAGACGCACAACGCCATGGAAGTGGACAAGCAAGCGTTGCAACTCCGTATCCCTGCCCTGCTATACACGTTGCCCAAGTCTTCGTAGTCGATTTCCCAATCTCGCGGCAGGCGCTCCGCCATGCGCAGCATCAACGTTCGGGATTTGGAATCGACGCCCGGACAGTTGTACTGCCGCCTGTTCGATCCGGAGATCAACAGGACCCGGAACGGGCGCTCTTCCAGCCTTAACTTGCCGCTCTCATCATTTGGAAGCATGCTCTAGTGACACTCGCGCAGATGTAAGCGTGACAGGAAACCCTATTCAGGCTAAGGCGCACAACTGCTGAAATGTCAGGCCCAGAGCCGTTCGATGTAGCAGGAGACGTCGCGCCGAGGAGTTTTGGTGGACCTGAACGGGCTCGAACCGTTGACCTCTTCCATGCCATGGAAGCGCGCTTCCAACTGCGCCACAGGCCCACTTGAAGCAGACTTTTTAAGTATACAACAGCGGGTTGGCTCTAGTCCAAAATGACCGCGCCACTTCCCTTTATTTGAAAGCGGGTGATGGGGCCGGTTACCGTCGACGGATCAAACTTTTTATTCGTCTCCTCAGCCTCGTGTTTCGCCTCGGCGATGGCCCGTTCCTTACTCAATTCGATCTTGGTGAGCGTCCCCTCAGCGATCGCCATCTTGCCCGAGCCGTTCTTCGGGAACTCGATTTCCCCATCATTCACCTTGATGCGGATCATCTTGCCGCTGGCGGGATCGACGAGGTTCATCCAGCACCCCATCATCTGGCAGACCTCCACGATCTTGCCCTTTACGGCCACCGTCTTATCGAGAAACTTATCCGGCTCGGCATAAACCTTGTCGATGCTTACCGGATCTTTGATCGTGAGCGGCTTGCCGAGCTTCAACTCGGCGGCCAGCGTCAGTGCGGCACCAAAGGCCAGCAAGGAGAATGTCATTTTCATGGTGATTAATCCTATTTGTTTTTTTTGCGGGCGGGGTCGCTGCCGCCTTCTTTAGACAACTGAATCTTGGCATTATCCAGCTTCTTCTGGATCTTGGCCACTTCTTTGTCGTCCTTTTCGCTCGGCGACGCCACTGCCCACTCTGAGAGGCTGCGTTCCCATGTGGAGACGGCCTCCTTCAATTTGCCCTGCTTGAAGTAAACGTCGGCAAGGTGGTCGTGTACGGTGGGATCCTTGCTGGTTTTTTCCACAGCCAGTTTGAGATACTTAGCCGCGTCTTCCAGCTTGTCCATCCGGTAGTAAGCCCAGCCTATGCTATCGAGATAGGCACCGTTTTGGGGGTCGAGTTGGAGGGCCTTTTGGATCATGGCCATTCCCTCAGTCACTCGGATATTCTGGTCCACAAGCATATAGCCGAGGTAGTTCAGCGCGCCGGCATTGTTGGGGTCGGACTTGAGGACCTTCTGGAACTCAGCCTCCGCCAAATCCATTTTCTTCTGCTTCTCGAACATAGCGCCGCGCATGAAGTAGATCCCTTCTTTCTCTTCCGGGGTGAGTGCAAGCTTCTCTGCGCTCTCCAGTGCTTTACTCATCTGCTCATAGTTCTTGCCCTTTTCCCAAATCTGGGCGATCGACAAATAGACCTCGCGATCCTGTTTGCCGTCCAGCAGCTTGGTGATGGACTCGACGCCCTGTTGGGCCTTGCCCATCTCGCCCAGTAAATTTGCACGAATCATTCGCAGAGCGCGGTCATCCGGAGAGATCTTCAAGTACTCGTCGGCCATGGCTTCGGCCTTGGGGTAGTTCCTAGCCTGACGGTAGCTTTCGACGATTTGCGCGTGCATGCGATTCACTGTTTTGTCGTCAGCACCGGCCAGCGCAGCAGCATCCTCAAAGCTCTTGACGGCATCGGGGAACTGATCATAGCTGCGCTGCATGACGCCGAGGCGCTCCAGCATAGCGAGGCGGTTGATCCGCTCCTGAGGGAGGTACGTCTTGCGCTGTGTGGCGTCGACCATGTCCTTCATGGATGCGACTGCTTCTGTCGCTTTGCCTTCTGCCTCCAGAAGCATCACATCATTCAAGCGGACATCGAGATTGGTGCCATCAAGTTCGCTGGCCTTCTTGGCGTAGAGCCTTGCCTTCTCGAAATTTTTCTTCTGCCGATAGATCTGCGAGAGCTGCAACACACTGCCGAGGTCCTTGGGCTCTTCCTCGACGAGCTCTTCATAGACGCGGGCGGCTTCGTCCAACTGCTCCCCCATGAGCAGGCTATTGGCGAGCTGGCGTTTGATCTCGGGGTTGCCACCGCTGGCGTCCAGCGCCTTCTGCCATGCTTTGGCAGCACCCTTGTAGTCCTTCATCTGGTCGTATAGTTCAGCCAGCTGTGCGAGTCCGCGAGGGCTAGGGGACTTGGCATTGGCTTTTTCCAGCATGGCGGCTGCGCCGGTGACATCGCCGGAATCGGCGGCGACGAGGGCCAGACCAGTTAGGGCATCTTCGTTTGCTGGCTCGAGTTCCAAAACTTTCCGATAGGCTTTTTCGCTCTGCAGGTTGTCTTGAACGATCTTGTGCAAGCGGCCGAGCATCACGAGAGCCTCGACGTCCTTGGGTTCCTGTTCGGCTACTTTACCGTATTGTTCGAGTGCCTTGCGCACCATATCTTCGCGGATGCGGTTGGCCTGTGGATCGCCAATCATGCGTGCATAGATGCGGCCGAGAACACGGCGGGCGCTCAGATCACGCGGGTTAGCCTTGAGCGCGGCTTCGGCTTCGGTAACGGCACGATTGCCCAGCCCGGCCTGCACATAGAGATCACTCAGCTCTGTACTCATGAATCCCGCAGCGGGGTCCGCCTGGATTGCAGCCTTGTAATATTCGATCGCCGGATTCAGGTATTCTGCCTTGTTTCCGGACGCTGCCGATAGGTCGGCGAAGATGTGAGCCATCGAATAGTTAAAATAGGCTGCAGACTTGTCTGCCTTAGCTGGCTGTGCCGGTTGCGCCCAAATGGAGGGCACCGAGAACAGGGCTAGGCTCGCAAGCCATAGATATCGCATTGACTTCTGCATGAAATGGTCCTTCGTTGGAGGCGCTCCCAGATTTTGACTAACAGTATATCGCCGCTCGTGGCAGTCGTCGGCCCGACCGCAAGCGGCAAGTCCGCTTTGGCCCTTCGCCTGGCCCAACTGTTCGACGGCGAAATCGTGAATTGCGACTCGTTGCAGGTGTATCGGGACATGGATATCGGGACATCCAAGCCGACCCTGATCGAGCGCGAGCTTTTGCCTCATCATCTCTTTGACGCGCGAAACCCCGATCAGGTTTTTAATGCCGGAGAATATGCGCAAATAACCCGCCCCATCCTTGCCGAGATCGCGAGTCGTAACCGATTGCCGATTGTAGTGGGTGGAGCGGGATTCTATCTAAAGGCGCTGCTGGATGGCCTGTTCCCCGGGCCGGGCCGGTCAATGGTGATCCGGGCACGGCTTGACCGCATTGCGGTCCGCTATGAGGGCGGATTGCATCGAATTCTCCACTGCTGGGACGCAGAAAGCGCTGCGCGAATCCATCCAAATGACGGCAATAAGCTGGTTCGGGCCCTGGAAGTGATCGTCGCGGAGGGTCAACCGTTGTCGTCGGCACACAAGAGAATGCGCGGAAAGCTGGAAGGATTCCGATCCTTGAAAATCGGGTTGAACCCGGATCGGCCACAATTGCGGCTGCGAATAGAGCGGCGCACTCGCCAGATGTTTGCGCACGGACTCATGGAAGAGGTAGAACGCCTGCGTGCAGATGGTTACGGCCCGGAGGCCAAGGCGATGGAGGCGGTCGGCTACAGGCAGGCGCAGGCGGTTCTCAATCAACAGTTGACCGTTGAGCAGGCCATCGTAGAAACGACTACGCGAACCGCGCAATATGCGAAGCGTCAGATGACCTGGTTTCGCCGCGATTCTGAAGTTATATGGCTGGAGGGCTTTGGGGACGATCCTGCCGTTCAGGCCCTGGCTGAATCCCAATTGACACAACTTCTGCGAAAGCGTCAAGATATTTTTCGCTCCTGACGGAACGAAACCTGGTCGTATTCGTACATACCGGTGTGCAACAAGATACGCCGCTAAACAAGATGGCGATCAAAGTGCCAATGACCTGGGGACAGATCAGGAATAGGAGTATTTACAAAATGACCAAGAAGTTCATAATGAGTTTTGCCGCTGCTGCATTGATGGTGATGAGCGCCGCAGAGAAACATAACGTTACGCTTTTCCAGCCTTCCGTCGTAAACGGGACCGAACTGGCACCTGGCGATTACACCGTTTCCGTTGATAACGACAAAGTGGTGATTTCCAAGGGCAAGCAGAAGGTTGAAGCCAACGTCAAGGTAGAGAGCACGGACGCAAAGTTTGGCTCCACTTCGGTCCGCTACAACAACGAAGACGGCAACTACAAGGTGCAAGAGATCCGCCTTGGCGGAACTAACCGCAAGCTTGTATTCGGTACGACCCAAAACGGCCTCTAAGTCTTTCGGCTCAAGGACCTTTCAATTTCCCTCCTGAGTGGCCTGTATCTCCGCTTTGCTACGCTGATAGCGATGCGGCGATACCAGGCCACTTTCCTTTTTCTTGCAACGCTTGCCGCTACACTCCGGGCAGATACGTGGCTGGTTGTCCCGTTATCGAACCTAAGCGAGAAACCGAGTTTGGACTGGATCGGAGAGTCGATTGCCGAATCCATAACCGAGGCGCTCACCCGCGAAGGGATCTTGGTTGTAGAGCGTGAAGACCGCAAGGAAGGCGAGCGCCGCCTAGCACTGAAGCCGAACATCCGTTGGACGCGGGCATCTTTGCTGCGCTTGGCGGAGGCGCTCGATGCAGACCGGGTTGTCTTCGGTAGCGTCGAGTTGAGCGCCGGTTCAGAAGGCCCATCGTTGGGTGTTTTAAAGTTGAACGCACAGATCATCAACGTTCGCGATCTGCGTCGTGACGGCACTTTTTCTGAAGCAGGTCCAATTGAAGACCTGGCAAGTTTGCAATCGCATTTGGCCTGGCAGGTGCTAAAAAGCTCTCCTGCAAAGTCCGCACCGAGCGAAGAACAATTCCGTGCGGTCCGCGCAGACACTCGCCTGGATGCGATGGAGAGCTATGTCCGTGGGCTCTTGGCGCAGGCCCCGGATGCGAAAGAGCGCTACTTCCAACAGGCCCTGAAGCTGGATGCCCGTTATAGCCAAGCTGCCTTCCAGTACGGGCGCTTGCTCTTTCTCAAGAACAATCAGCCGAGCGCGGCACTGCAGCTAGAGAAGGTGAAGAGTTGGGACCCGCACTACCGTTTTGCAAACTTCATGCTGGGGATCGCGAAGTTTCGCTTGAATGACTTCAAATCCGCCGAAGCCGCGTTCGAGCGGGTAACCCGCGAGGTTCCATTGAGCGAGGTTCTGAACAACCTGGGTGCAGCCCAGTTTCGATTGAACATGCCAGACGCGTTGGAGAATTTCCGCCGGGCCTTGGAAGGCGATGACAAGGACCCTACCTACCATTTCAATCTTGGGCTCGCGCTACTATCGCGCGGTGCTCATGCCGAAGCGGCTGAGCAGTTTAGGGCCACTTTGGATCGTGACCCGAAAGATCAGGAGGCCACCAAGCTATTGGGACGGAGTCTGCGTCCACAGGCCGGCGGTACAGCCAAGGAAGATCTCCACGGGCTTGAGAGGCTGAAGCTGGAATACGAAGAAGCTGCTTTCCAACAGTTGAAATTGCTCGTTGCACCGCAAAAAAAATGAGCCGGGCCCTGAGGCACCGGCTCATTTTTTTTGCTGAACTTTCGCTTAATAGCGGTAGCTGTCGGCCTTGTACGGTCCGTTGACCGGAACGTCAAGATAGGCTGCCTGTTCTGTCGTGAGGGTCGTCAGCTTTACGCCGATCTTCTCAAGATGCAAGCGGGCAACTTCTTCGTCGAGTTCCTTGGACAGCGTGTAGACGCCAACCTTGTACTCATCCTTCTTCTTCCAGAGATCAAGCTGAGCAAGGGTCTGGTTCGCAAAGCTGGCGGACATGACAAAGCTCGGGTGACCGGTAGCGCAACCGAGATTCACGAGCCGACCTTCAGCCAGCATGTAAATGCTATTGCCGGTGGGGAAGGTGTACTTGTCAACCTGTGGCTTAATGTTGAGGCGCGTGATGCCCTCGCCAGTGTTGAGCTTTTCCACTTGAATCTCGTTATCAAAGTGGCCGATGTTGCAGACGATCGCCTGATCCTTCATGTGGCGCATGTGCTCATAGGTGATTACGTCGACGTTGCCGGTGGTGGTGACATAGATGTCACCGAGCCCGAGCGTCTCCTCGATGGTCGTAACCTGATAGCCTTCCATCGCAGCCTGCAGGGCGTTGATGGGGTCGATTTCGGTTACGATGACGCGTGCGCCCATGCCGCGCAGCGATTGTGCGGAACCCTTGCCCACATCGCCGTAGCCGCAGATGACCGCGACCTTGCCAGCAAGCATGACGTCGGTGGCACGCTTGATGCCATCGGCCAGGCTCTCACGGCAGCCGTAGAGGTTGTCGAACTTCGACTTGGTAACGGAGTCGTTAACATTGATCGCGGGGACCAGCAGCTTGCCTTCCTGCTGCATCTTGTAAAGGCGGTGGACACCCGTGGTGGTCTCTTCGCTAACACCCTTCCACTCGGCTACGATGGGAGCCCAGCAATTCTTGTTCTCGGCATAGACTTTCTTGAGCAGGTCCTTGATGACCTTTTCTTCGTGCGAACCAGAAGGAGTGTTTACCCAATCGGAGCCGTTCTCCAATTCATAACCCTTGTGGATGAGCAGCGTAACGTCACCGCCATCGTCGATCACCATCTGGGGGCCCTTGCCTCCGGGGTGAATAACGGCCTTGAGCGTACAATCCCAATATTCTTCGAGCGTCTCACCCTTCCAGGCGAAAACGGGAACACCAGCGGCGGCAATCGCCGCAGCGGCATGATCCTGCGTTGAGAAAATGTTGCAGCTGGCCCAGCGCACATCGGCGCCGAGGTCGACCATCGTCTCGATCAGGACGGCGGTCTGAATCGTCATGTGTAACGAGCCGGTGATGCGAACACCAGCCAGCGGCTTGTCCTTGGCGTACTTGCCACGGATGGACATCAAGCCGGGCATTTCATGCTCGGCGATCAGGATTTCTTTACGGCCAAACTCAGCTAGGCCAATGTCGGCGACTTTGTATTCGGTCGCAATTTTGGATGCGGTAGCAGTCATATGCAAAGGATAACACAAGTTTTGCGCTCATCATGATTTATTGATACACTCGTTTTTCTGATGACTTCACTGCTGAAATCTCTCAAGCTGCTCGGCGACGAATCACGCCTCCGTCTGTTGCGCCTGCTGGCCACCGAAGAACTGAGTGTTGCAGAACTGCAGGAAATCCTGGGCATGGGCCAGAGCCGGATCTCGATGGCCTTGTCGCAATTAAAGCAGGCCGGGCTGGTGGACCTGCGCAAGAGCGGACAGAAGCATCTCTACCGCTATACAGGCGACAAGACGGTGAGCCAGGTGTTGGAACTGGCTGGTGCCGAACTTCCTGAGGCAGGCAGCGACGATACGGCTTTAAGGTTGGCCTTGGACAAGCGCAAAGACCGAATTCGCGCCTATTTTGACGAATTGGCTGGGCGCTTTGGTCGGGACTACGTGCCTGGCCGGTCGTGGCAGGCATTGGCAGAGATGACCTTGAAGTTGCTACCACCGATGCGCGTTGCGGACCTCGGAGCGGGGGAGGGGACGATGTCTCTCCTGCTGGCGCAGCGGGCAGAGCGAGTGATCGCGGTTGACAACTCAGAGCCGATGATTGCCTACGGCCGAGAGGCAGCGGCCAAGGCAGGCGTGAAGAATCTCGAATACAGGTTGGGCGACCTCGAGGAAGTGCCGATCGAGGACGCAAGTGTCGACTTGGCCGTGTTCAGCCAAAGTCTGCACCACGCGTTGCACCCACTTGCAGCGCTGAAGGAGGCCCATCGAATCTTGCGCCCCGAGGGCAAGTTAATGATCCTCGATCTGAACCGCCACGCCTACGAAGAGGCCAGAGAGTTATACGCCGATGTTTGGCTGGGCTTTGCGCAGGTGGAGCTAGCGGAGATGCTGAAGAAGGCGCGCTTTAAGGGCGTCGAGTTGTCGGTTGTCCATCGCGAAGACGCCGCACCGTACTTTGAGACGGTATTGGCGGTGGCGGTCAAGCCAGCCTAGAAGTCCAGTTTGGCTTTTTGACTCGCGATTGCGGCGCTATCCAGTCCTGGAACCTTCAGCAAATCTTCGAGTGAATTAAATTTTCCATTGGCGAGGCGATACTTCACGATGGCGGAGGCTTGGGCTTCAGGGATGCCCAGTGTGCTCATGATAGCCTTCGCGCTTCCCAGATTCATGTTCACTTTGGCACCGGCCGCGGTCTTGGACAGGAATTGCGAAAGATAATCGGACACCTCGCCAAGCTCTTCATCTTCGCCCTTCATCCCGCGATGCAACATGTCTTCGATGATGCCGTTCCAGCCCTCACGACTCTCGCGGCGATTGATGAAGATGCCGACGCCGTGGCAGCTGCCGCAGAGCTTTTCAGTGGTCGCCTTGCCTTGGCCCTCTGGCAGTTTTGGTTTCTCTTCAGCCACCGCAGCCGGCAGCAGCATCGTGATCATCAATAGGTACTTCATCACTATCTTCATTCTCTATCAGATAATGAAATCAAGTTGAACCCGATGCGCTTGATTACTTTGTTTGTCTTCGCGATGTCGTTGGCACCCGCACAGGACGGCCCCCCGCCCGGTCGAGCCAGCCTGCGCGAACGTGCCACCAATGGCGATGCCGATGCGCAGTTCACTTTGGGAAAGAATTACGAGGCCGGTCGCGGCGGCCTCAAGAAGGACCTTGAGCAGGCCGGTAACTGGTATCGACTTGCCGCAGATCAGGGCGATCCATTTGCACAGGCCAGTCTTGGCTTGCTCTACCGATTTGGCAAGGGCGTGCAACGGGACTTGGTGCAGGCCTATCTCTGGCTGGAGCTTTCTGCCAGTCACACCACCGGCGCAGACTCAGAATCGATTGCTGAGTACAGGGATGCTGCGGCTGCGCAAATGACACCGACGCAAATCATCGAGGCCAAGCGCCTAGCTCGCGACTGGAAGCCGAAGGCTGCGGCGCGCTAATCAGGATGAAGGCTCTCGTTTTAGTTGCGGCCTGCTTGTTGGTTTCGTGCGCTGGACCCGAGGCCACGGCTCCCCTCGGGTTGCCACCTCTGAGTCTGAACGCCAAGCCAGAACTTATCGAGCTTGGCCGCAAACTATTTTTCGACAAACGATTCTCCGAAGACAACACCGTCTCCTGCGCCACCTGTCACAACCCCGAGTTCGGCTTCGCCGATGGGCTCAAAACCTCAACCGGTGTCAGGAATCAGAAGGGTAAGCGGAACGCGCCGACCATCTTGAATGCTGTATACGGGCGCTTTCAGTTCTGGGATGGACGGTCTAAAGATCTTGAGGATCAGGCCGGCGGCCCAATGTCGAACCAGATCGAGATGAATCAGAGCCATGAGTTGAGCGCCAAAAAACTGAGCTCAGACGCAGAGATGGTAGCCGCGTTTGAAAAGGCATTTGGTTCCGGCGTGATCAACATCGACAAGATGCGAAAGGCACTGGCGGCCTATGAGTCTACCCTCGTCAGTGGAAACTCACCGGCCGACCGCTATCTGTTTAGCAACGACAAGTCTGCTCTTAGCCCCGCCGCCCAACGTGGCCTCGTGATCTTCGACGCACCCAACAAAGGCCGCTGTAGCGTTTGTCATCTGATTCAGCCGAAGGATGCATTGTTTTCGGATGGCCAGTTTCACAATCTTGGCGTCGGACTGGACAATGAAGGCGAGCCCAGCGATCTTGGTCGCTTTGAGGTGACAAAGCGCGATGACGACAGGGGCGCATTCAAAACCCCAATCCTTCGCAACGTAGCCCGTACGGCACCCTACATGCATGACGGCAGCCTGAAAACACTCAAGGATGTAGTGGACTTTTACAATGGCGGCGGGAATTCCAATACCCATCTTGACACTCGAATCAAGCCGTTGAATTTGAGTAGCGATGAGCGCGACGATCTGGTCGCCTTTCTTGAATCTCTAAATGGAGAGATCCCAAAGCATTAGGCTAGTCGGAGCATTCATGAAGCATCTATTCTTGGCGATTCTGTTACTAGATCTGGCCACTTGTACAAAGCCTGAGCCGCCCCCTGCCCCCAAACCCGCCGCCCCTCCCGCCTATTTTAAAGTCGATCCGGCGACGAGCGGCACGCTGAGCGGCACCATACAATTTACGGGGAAGCGTCCAGCTGCTGCCCCGATCGACATGAGTCAGGATCAGGACTGCGCACGGCTGCAGGCGGCTCAACATAAAGCGGACGAGAGCCTCGTCGTCAATGCGAACGGTACGCTGGCCAACGTATTCGTCTACCTCAAGGCGGGGCTGGGAGGAAAAGTTTTTGAGCCCGCTGTCGAGGCTCGCGTTATCGATCAGAAGGGTTGTTGGTTTGGGCCGCGCATGATCGGCGTGCAGGCAGCGCAGACCTTGCGTGTAACCAACTCAGACCCGGTGACCCACAATATTCATCCGATGGCCGCAGTGAATCGTGAATGGAATCAGAGCCAGGGGCCAGGCGATGAAGCGATCACGCGCAAATTCGCCAAATCAGAATTGATCATCCCGGTGAAGTGTAATATCCATAAGTGGATGCATGCTTCGATCGCCGTGGTTGAGCATCCGTTCTTTGCTGTCAGTGGGCCTGATGGCAGCTTCGCCATCTCCAATGTCCCGCCGGGCAACTACACGATTGCGGCCTGGCAGGAGAAACTTGGCTGGCAGGAACAAGCGGTTAAGATTTCACCAACTGAAAAAATCAAACTTAGCTTTACGTACAAGGGAGAGTGAAATGATTCGTCCGGTGATTGCACTAACATTGGCTGGTTTGTTTCTAGCCGGTTGCTCTACGCAGAATGGGCCACGAGCCTACCGCGTCTATGTGACCAACGAAGTATCTGGTGATCTGAGCATCATCGACTCGGAAAAGATGGAAGTAATCGCGACGATTCCGCTGGGTAAGCGACCGCGCGGTATCGTTGCCAGTCCCGATGGAAAGACGATTTATGTTGCGCTGAGTGGCTCTCCGATCGCCGGGCCGGGCGTTGATGAAAGTACCTTGCCGCCACCCGACAAGAGTGCCGATGGTATCGGCGTCTTTGACGTCCAGCAGAACAAGATCCTCAGAGTGATCAAGAGTGGCTCGGACCCAGAAAACTTCGACATCAGCAAAGACGGCAAGCTGCTGTTTGTCTCAAACGAAGACGCGGGCGGTGCCTCGGTCCTTGATCTGGCCACAGAAAAGGTACTCGCTTCTTTCGAAACGGGCGAAGAACCTGAGGGTGTCAGAATGAGTCCCGACGGCAAGTTCGTTTGGGTGACTTCTGAAGGTGCTGGCACAGTGGCGGTAATCGACACGGCTGCGCGCAAGGTGGTTCAGACGGTCAAAGTTGGCCGCCGCCCGCGCTCTATCGCCTTCATGCCCGACAGCGCCAGCGCCTGGGTAAACGCTGAGAACGATGGCACTGTATCCGTAATCGACGCGCTAAAGTATCAAGTCACCGCAACCGTTGAACTTGGCAAGGCGGGTGTGATCAAGCCGATGGGCTTGCTGCTCTCACCCGATGCAAAGAAGCTTTTTGTCAGCACTGGCCGCGGGCACCAGCTTGCGATTATCGATACTGCAACGCGCAAAGTGGATGCCATGATCGAAGTCGGACAGCGCCCCTGGGGCCTTGGGCAATCGCCAGACGGCAAGATTGTCTTCACTGCAAACGGCCCGTCCAACGACCTCTCGGTCGTAGACCTGGCGACAAAGACAGTGACGAAGAAAATCAAACTTACCGGCTCACCTTGGGGCGTACTGGTTCTACAGCCCTAGTGCGCTGATAGGGCGATGGACGCATAGGCAGTTGCGGCAGCCGAAATCCACTGATCGTGTCCATACGGGAAGCTGCTTTCAAAATAGGGCTGAAATTTCGGCGAGCGGCTGGCGACATACCAGGAACCGTCTGCTCGCTGAGTCTTGATTAGGAATTTAACGCCGCGCTGGTATGAGATCGTACTCGGCATCACTCCCGCTTCTGACAAAGCCCAAAGGGCAATGCCGGTGGCATAGGCGTCGCTGCTCAAGCTCGGGTTTTGTGAAAAACCGCCATCGCTGCGCTGCATCTTCAGCAGGTTCTTGGCAGTCGTCTCAACTTCGCTCTGACTCGCCCCCGCCCATTTGAGGCCAAGCAGTTTTTCTGCCTCCTCATAAGCTGTTTTCGAGCGGACGCTGAGCAGAAACTGACGCCCCTTTTCAATTCGCTCAGCGAATTCTGCCTTGCGTGCGGGCAGCATGTAGGCCTGCATACTTCGAATTACAAAAGCCGTGCGCCCAGTCAGCGTCTCCTCCATCGGGGCGCGAGAGATGCCTCCGACTTGTCCCCATGCCCCATTCGGCATCTGAGCGACCGCCAAATAATGCACCGCACTATCGGTGGTTGAGTCTGCCGGGTACTTCGCGGCTGCCAGTCCAACCAGATTGAACATTACGGTGTCGATGGCCCCTGGTGGGTCCATGCCCTGAAGCAGGGACGGTGCACCTGGCGCAATTAGAGCGGCCATACTTCGGACCATTTCAGCGGCATTCGTTTCGTCGACTGGTACATTGGCCGCACGAGCCGCGCCGAGGGCCATGAGCGTTGTGAGCGGATGGTGACAGCCTCCGCATCCAGACTGTTTGAAGAACTCCGTGCTGGTACGCTGCAGCAGCGCTACGGCGCGCGTGTTTGCTGCCAGCGGCGTCTCGGCAGGAGAGGCCTTGCCTGGATCAATCTTTTCAACGATGCCGACGGGCGCATTTCGCGCAAACGCCATCGCCTCTGGCCGCCTGAATTTGTGAACCCAATCGGCCGCAGTCTCGCCTGTCGTGGACTTGATGTCCAGCTTCCCTCCCCGTGCTGCCAAAACTTTGGCCGCCGCTACGTTTTGGTTTTCTGTGGAAAGCGCGAACATGATCGGAGTCATTCCGCGCACATCCTGGGCGTTGGGGTTTGCTCCGGCGTCCAGGAGCGTGGTTATCATCTCCGGACTGCCATGAGTGCTGGCAAACATCAGAGGCGTGATCTTCAAGAGCTGGATGTCCCCAAACTTGACCTTGCCGGAAAACGTATTCGGGACATTCGGATCCGCGCCCTTAGCCAACAACAACTTGACGCTGGCCAGGTTGCCCGCTACAGCTGCGAGGTGCAGCGGCGAGAAGCCACCCCCGTCATTACTCGACTTGACATCCATGCCCTTGTCAATCAGCATCCCCGCGAAGCCGGCGTCGCCAGCCGCAGCCGGGAGCAATAGGTTGAATCCACTACGATCGCGGGCCTTGAGGTCGGCACCGTGCCCCAACAGGAATTGCACCGATTGGACCGCAGTAGGCGAGTGGGCAGCAACCAGCAGCGGAGTGCGCCCGGCTTTGGATGCCGCATTGATATCAACGCCCTTGGCTTGTAGCAGTTTGACGCGCTCGACGTCCCAGGCCCCATAGTGAAGTGCGGTTCCTCCTCGTGCATCCTGAGCCTTTGCATCGGCCCCGGAGTCGAGGAGAAGCTTGATGGCATCCACGCTGCCAAAAGCAGCGGCGTGCATCAGGGGAGTGAGGCCCATCCGGCCAGGAGTATTTACGGCATCTGCCGTGACAGCCTGGATCGCCTTTAAGTCGTTATTGCGAATGGCATCGAAGAGAGACTGCGCCGACGAGGCAAAGGACAAAAGGAGGATACAACCGAAAACACGGAATTGCATCCTACGATTGTCTACTAAATTTCGAGGAAAATCCCGAAGCCGTAAAGTGTGTTGTCGGTCGTCGTGAAGAAGATGCGCCCGTTAGCGAGTGTTAGTCCCGTGAGGCTGCCGGGAGCGTTCACCTGAGTGCCCGAACTCCAGATCTCTCTACCGGTGCCGGGCTCCAACGCAAACAGCGTAGCGCGACCCGTCGTCGAGAGCGCAAACAAGCCACCTGCGGTCACCACCGGTGCTACGGGGGACTTCAAGTCGCGGGAGATCCAGGTCGGCACCAGTGCCGGCTTGCCGTTCTGCTCAACCACGCGAAAGGCAACGATTGAGCCGCTCGGTGCCGGACCATTGCTAACGGCCTTCAACTCCGAGTTGACTGCTCCCCAAACCGGCGCTGCGATCCAGCGCACACCATCGCCGTCCTCCCATGTGCTAAGTCCGTGGCCGATGTGTCCGCCTGCTGCCGCCACAGGCACGGACTGTGCCAACGGGGTGTTGAGCGCCAGCGAGTCATGCAGATAGAGGCGTCCGTCTTTGCCAGCCGATGCGATCAGGTCGCGACCTTTGTAGTCGAAAACAGTTGGCGTGGTCGCCACTGAGGCCGCTTTGCCAGCGGGGGCAAATTCACCTTGAGGCTTGAGATCTTTGCCGCTCAGAATATGCAATGTCTCTGCGGTCTGAAGATAAATCGATCCGTTGTTGCCGACGGCAAACTTGGGCATGTCCGTCTTTGAAGTCGGGATGGAGAAGTGAACCGCCTTGGGCTCTTCCTGTGCGAGGTCCATTGCCCACAAGGCGCTGGGTGCGCCGCCACACTCGTTGGCCGTTACCGCGTAGACGGTGTTATCTGTCATCAGCAAACTCTCAGGCCTTGCCCCAGCCGGGAGAAAATCAAGCGCCGGGAATCTGTCGGAACCGTCGGAAGTATTCACCTGTTGCAACTTGCCGTCAGCCGCGACGAAGTAGAGAGGGCGAGGGCCCCCAAATCCACCACCACCCAACCGGGGGGGCAGGGCACGCGCTGCTACGGCCGCTCCTGGTGCCGCCGTCGGCGCGCCGGGTCGACGTCCGCCAAACACTGCCGGAGGCACCAGCGCTGGCGCCGTTGCCATGCCCGCGCAAACGCCATCGGCTTTGGACACCGGGAAGCGCTTATGCCAGAACTGCTTGTTCGTGTCGAGATCGATCGACCAGAGGTCGCCCGAGTTTCCCGCTACAAAGCCGAGTTCCTTAAACCCCTTATAGGAGATCAACAAGCCGATCACAACTGGTGGTGTCAGCGCCCGCAGCCCGGCTTGTGGGCCCTCTAGCTTGCGCTTGAGTATCAGTTGAAAATCCTTGATGTTGTCCTTGGTGATTCGAATGTCGCTTCGCTCCCATCCGGTGCGACGGGCGTCTCCACCGATCGAAGGCCAGTCAACAGGACGTCCCTGCGGCGTGGCAACCATCGCGCAGGTCAAAGCAAGGCTGAGCAGTACGTAAATGTTCTTCATTGTCGGATCTCCAGGGTTCGTTTAGAATCTACTTGCCGGGAAGCCCGAAGCAATAGAGGGTGCTGCTATAGTCGCCAAGATAAACACGGCCATTGGCGACGGACAGTGCGCCGAAGTGCACAAAAGATCCAATCTCATCGCCGCTGCTAAACAGCTCTTTGCCTGTCTCGCCATCAAGCGCATACAGGGTCGCGTGCTTAGAGGCGGCAATGCGCAGCGGGCTGAAATCTGCCAGTCCTTTATCGGCATAGGACTGGCGCGTGTTCTCGCCACTGGCGTAGGTGTATACAACGCCGTTCGCGATGACAGGCGGTTCGGCCTGATCCATATCGCGCGATACCCAGCCAGGATTTAGCTGCATCTTGCCACCCTTCTCTTCCACCTTGAACGCGGCGACGGCACCATGCAGCACCGGGCCATGTGTGATGGGTGCTTTGAAGTCTGGGTGCACCGGTCCCCAGAACGGAGTCAATGCCCAGCGCGTGCCTTTAGCGTCCAACCAACTGGCCATGCTGCCCCAGATCCCTGCTGACTGGAAGTCCACTTCTTCATTGCAGATCAAGGGAGTGCGCACCAGCGGCGTCAGATGATTGGCACCGCCTGCTGACTTCGTGTCGAGCAAATAGACGCGACACTCCTTGCTGGCAGTGACCATCAACTCGCGGTCCTTAAATTTGAAAATCGCAGGCGTCACCTGGAAGTCAAGATCGCGCTTCTGTAACCAGATCCAATTGGATGGTTCAAACCAATCACGCAGCTTGAGCTCGTTGCCCTCGACGCCCGCACCAATCAAGCCATTGCCGTACACTTTGTTCTCGGGGTCATAGCGACCGTCACCGGTGGGCGCCCACGCCGTGCCGTTTGAATCGATCGCTGCGCCGCTGCGGCCCCAAAGCCCGCCGCTCTTGGGGTTGTAGGTCATCACCTTCTTAGCCGGATCCTTCAGGTTCACAGCCCAGATTTGATTAGGGTTGCCAGCGCAGCCCTGCGCGGTGGTGGTAAACAGTGTATCGTTCCAAAGATTCAAAGAATAGTGCTTGCCGTTGGGATAGCCAAACGCGAAGGGCGGGGCGACATCCTCTCCATTAGCGACATTTAACGAATGCAACTTGCCATCGCCAGCCAGTGAATACACGATGCGTGCGCCATTTGCAGTGGGTTCATTGATGACGGGAGCAGCCGTCGCGCCGGGAGGGCACAACGGGTCACCAGGGCGACCGCGGCGTTCTGGAACCGGATACTCCCAATGCTTTTTCCAAAGCAATTTGCCTGTCTCGACGTCGATGGCGTAGAGGTTGTCTGAGATACCGGCAACGATGGCGATCTGCTTCGGCCCCGAACTAGTCGGTACTTTTTCGACGATCATCGGCGCGAACAGGGAATGCATCTCCTGTGGCGCGTTATCCAGCTTGATCTTCCAAAGAACCTTCAGGCCCTTGACGTTGTCTTTATTTAGGATTTTTTCGTCCTGTTGCCACGCGGTCCGCTGCGGGTTCTGCCCGTCCGTCCTCCATTCTGCGCCCCAAAGTAGCGCGCCGCCCAGTAAACCCAGCCAAATGAAATTACGATGTTGCATAAGTTATAGATCCTGAAACCGTCCCATGAATTTTATATCAATTGAGGGGTACAGTAGGGCGATGCGGAAAGTAGTTGTGACTGGAATGGGCGCGGTGTCCGCCTTTGGGATTGGCGTCCCATCCTTATGGGACAATCTCGCTGGCGGAGTCTGCGGCATCGGGCCTCTAATAACGGTTCCAACGGCGGATCTGAAGCTCCAAACGGGTGCCGAGTTCGGCAGATTCGACCCCGCTGCCCATTTATCGAGAGAGCATCTGTTGCTGGCAGACCGCAACGCGCAGTTCGCCCTGTTGGCCGGTAGCGAGGCTCTGTGCCAGGCGGGCTTGAAACTACCGCCCGAGGCCGCCATCGTTACCGGCTGTTGCGTCGGTGGCAAGCACATGGAGGACGCCGGCTACAAGGACGTCTATCGCGAAAACAAGCCGCGAGTACACCCGATGACAATCCCCAAGGTGATGGCCAACGCGGCGGCCAGCCTGCTGGCGATGGAGCACCATGTGACAGGGCCCGTGTTTACTTTGTCCACTGCTTGCTCCTCCGCAAACCACGCGATCGGGCAAGCCTTCTGGATGGTGCGCAACGGGGTGGTGGACGTCGCGCTTACTGGTGGCAGCGAGGCGCCATTTGTCTTTGGGCTGCTCAAGGCATGGGAGGCGATGCGGGTGATCTCGCCCGATGTCTGCCGACCCTTCTCGCAAGGGCGCAAAGGGATGAGCCTGGGGGAAGGCGCGGCGATGCTTGTGATCGAGAGTGAGGAACACGCCCGCATGCGTGGCGCTACACCGCTAGCTGAACTGGCCGGATTCGGCATGTCTGCCGACGCCCACCACATCACGCAGCCCAAACCCGACGGTGCCGCCGCAGCCATGCGCATGGCGCTACGTGACGCAGGACTTGCACCAGAACAAATCGGCTACGTCAATGCACACGGCACCGGCACACAAGCGAACGATCCGGCAGAGTGCGCAGCATTGCGAATGGTCTTCGGTGGTAGGCTCCCGCCGGTCTCTTCAACAAAATCAATGCACGGCCATGCCCTCGGTGCCGCCGGGGCCTTGGAGGCAGTAGCTAGCGTGGAGGCACTGCGCCGGGGAGTCCTTCCTCCCACGGCAAATTGGGAAGCAGCTGACCTATACTGTGATATCGACGTCATCCCCAACACTGCCCGCATCCAGCAAGTGGAAGCCGTGCTTTCGAACTCCTTCGCCTTCGGCGGACTCAACGCCGTAATCGCTTTCCGCCGCGTTTGAGCTACTTTGCCCGCAGAGTGCCGAGGCCTCCGTCAACGCCAAACACCTGCCCAGTGATCCACGAATTCGCCGGGTCCAGCAAGAATTCGATCATCGACGCCACGTCTTCCGGCTGCCCAATCCGGCCCAGAGCGTGCATGGCGGACGACGCTTTGAGCGCCGCCTCATTACCCGTGATACGCGCGGCTAATGGCGTGTCCACCAGCCCAGGCGCGACGCAATTGACGCGAATATTGCGGCTGGCGTAAGTTGCCGCTGCCGACAGCCCCAGCCCCATCACGCCTGCCTTGGCCGCAGCAATCGCTTCGTGATTCGCGTAGCCCATGCGTGCCGCCGCAGTTGAAATCAAAACTATAGATCCGCCGCCGGGCATGTTCTTCACGCCGGCCCGCAAGGTTACGAAGGCCGTCTTCAAATTGGTGTCGAGTGTCTGTTGAAACTCCGCCTCGCTGGTAATGTGCGCAGGCTTAAGAAGAATGCTGCCCGCACAATTGACGATGCCATCGATCGGACCGAACGCGGCCACGGCCGCTTCAACTGCATCCAACTGAGTCAGATCGAGAACTGCGGATTGCGCGCCGATTTCGGCGCACATTGCCGACAGTTTGTCGCCGTTGCGGCCAAGCAGCAAAAGTTCGTGCCCGCGCGAGGCAAGCCGGCGAGCCAGCGCTCCGCCAGTCCCGCCATATCCCGCTGCAACTACATATTTCATCGGTAAGACTCCTTAATTTCTTCGGCCTGCGCCTGTATCGCCAACTTTTTTGCTGGCTCGATGCGAACCAGATTTCGCAACTGCATATCCATCCGGCCCACTTTCGTCAGCTTGCCCTCATGCCGCATCAAATAGTCCCAATAGAGCGTCGTAAACGGACAAGCCTTCTCGCCGACCGACTCCGCCGGATCATACCGGCAGTGCGCACAGTAGTTCGACATCCGCTGAATGTACTTGCCAGTAGCCACATAGGGCTTGGACGCCATAATGCCACCGTCGGCAAACTGACTCATGCCGAGCGTATTGGGCAGTTCCACCCATTCCACAGCATCGACGTAGACCGCAAGGTACCATTCATGAACCCGCTTAGGATCGACGCCCAGCAGCAGCGAAAATAATCCCGTCACCATAAGCCGCTGTATGTGATGCGCATAGCCGTGTTTCAGGGTTTGGCCGATTGCTTGGCGAAGGCACTCCATCGAAGTGTCCCCGGTCCAATAGAATTGGGGCAAGGGCTCGACGGCGTCCATCGCGTTCTTCTCAAGGTACGCAGGCATGTGCAACCAGTAGACGCCTCGGACGTATTCGCGCCAACCCAGGATCTGACGAATGAAACCTTCGACGGCCGCAAGCGGCGCGTCTCCGCGATCATAGGCTTCCTCTGCGGCGGCGCAGGCCTCCCTCGGATCCAACAGCTTTAAGTTCAAACTGGAAGAGATCCGAGCGTGATAAAGCCAAGGCTCACCGGTCCACATCGCGTCCTGGTAAGTTCCAAAATGGGGCAGCCGGTTGGCGATAAAGTCATCCAGTGCCAGCTTGGCTTGGGCAGCAGTCACCGGCCAGTCGAACGCATCCAAGCCTCCGGGATGGCCCGGATACTCTTTCTCCACAAACGCGATTACCGACTGCGTCAACTTATCAGGTGCGAATTCTAACGGCGCGGGCAGCTTGCCTGGGCCGGCCTTTGGAAAACCGCCTCGATTCTCGGCGTCGTAATTCCACTCGCCACCCGTCGGCTTGTCCCGCTCCATCAGAATCCGATAGCGCCGTCGCATCTCTCGATAAAAATACTCCAGGCGCAGCTGCTTGCGCCCGTCGGCATGACTACGGAAGTCTGCAACGCTGGCCATAAAATGCCGGTCTTCCCGCATTTCAATCGGGACAGCACTCCTGCGCAATTCTTCGCCGACGCGGTGCTCGCCTGGCTCCACGACGATCAGCTTTGCAGGCTTGTGCTTCTTGACGGCTTTTGCCAGCGCGCTCGTAAAGCTGGCCTCTTTCTCGTAATAGTCGACCGTGAATCCGCGCCGCCGAAGCTCGTCCCTAAAGTGCCTCATTGCCGATAAAAAAAGGGTAATGCGTGCCTTATGATTCCAGACTACAGTAGCTTCAGATGCAACTTCTGCCATCCAGACCACATCCTGATTGCGGTCGAAGCCTTCCAACGCCGCACTTGAGAGATCCAATTGATCTCCGAGGATGAGAACGAGATTCATAGCGGAGTGATGCCAAGAGGGCCGTCATCGAGTTAATTGTTCTGTCCGCAGGACCAATTACGCGGTGGCGGCCATGTCTTGACTGGGGGGGGGGATCGGGGCAGGAGCCTTATCGGTTCCGCCATGAAACTTGACGCTAACTAGCTTGGAGACGCCCGGCTCCTGCATGGTCACGCCATACATCGAAGCCGACGCTTCCATCGTGCGTTTGGCGTGCGTGATGAAGATAAACTGTGTCGTGTCCGACATCTCTTTTACCAGTTTGGTAAGCCGAATGATGTTGGCCTCGTCCAGCGGCGCGTCCACTTCGTCCAGCACGCAGAAGGGGCTGGGCTGGAACTTGAAGATCGCCATCAACAGCGCCATCGCCGTCATCGCGCGCTCGCCGCCGCTCAACAACAGCACGTTCTGTAGCCGCTTGCCGGGGGGCGAAGCAATGATGTCGATACCGCTTTCGTTCACGTTTGTCGGGTCGGTCAGGCGCATCTCGCCAGCACCACCATTGAACAGGATCTCGTAAGTTCCCTTGAAGTATTCGTTGATCTTGTCGAATGCCTCCAGGAAGCGCTTTTTCGATTCGACATCGATCTCCTGAATCGCCTTCTCGGTGTCTTTGATCGAATCGAGCAAGTCCTGTCGCTGCGCGTTGAGGAA
Source organism: Bryobacterales bacterium (assembly GCA_038206015.1). Lineage (GTDB taxonomy): Bacteria > Acidobacteriota > Terriglobia > Bryobacterales > Bryobacteraceae > Bryobacter. The sequence goes on from JBBRBI010000072.1 coordinate 23,358, forward strand.
GTCATAACGCTGTTGCGACTCCTCAAATTCTTCGAGGGCCGCCGTGTTGACCGGACCAAGCGCCTCGATCTTCCGCCGCACCTCGTTGTACTTCTCCTCGGCGTCGGCCAACTGCATCTCGTCGAGGATCGTCTCCTCGCCAGCAGCCAGTTCTGCAACCGCAATGCCAAGCTCTTTGTGGCACATCTCGTCCAGATGCTTCAGGTCGCTCTGCTTCCGCACCAGTTCTACTTCTGCCTGCTGACGTTTTTCCGACAAGCTGGCCGCACTCAACCGCAGGCCGCGCAATTCGTCCTCAAGCGCCGCCATATAGGCGCGCACTTCTTCTTCTGTCTTGGCTAGGCCCGCTACCTGCGTCCCCATTGCTTCGATCTTTGCTGCCAGTTCAGTGGCCTTGGCATCCAGCTCAATGTTGTCTTTCAGGAATTGCGCCCGGCTGACGCCCAGACGCTCCATCTCGCCCGACAGATACTCACGACGTCGACCCTGTTCGTTGAACGCGTTTCCGACTCGCTGCACAGCGCCCGTTGCGCCACGCAAACGCTCATCAGCGCTGGCCAGTTGTGCGCGTAGTGTCGAGTGCTCTTCATTTGCGGCGTTGAACTGTTGCTGCAACTCATCGAGCGCACCGCGTTCTGCCTCAAGCTGCGCTTCTAGCGCCAACCGTGCCAGATCCTTCTCCGCTCCACCCTTTTCAAGTGTTTCGCGCAATTCCCCAAGTCTTTTGCCTTCGTTTGCCAAGCGGTCTAACTCAACTCGGGCATTGGACAGGAATCGCGCCGCCCGCTGAACGTCGGTAGCCAACTGCCGCTGCTCCTGATCGAGCACCAGTGCGCTCTTCTCTTCCTGCTGTTGCTCCTGCCTCAGCTTCTCAAGGTCGGCGGCCAACACCGTCTGCTCGCCTTCGAGTTGTTGGAGGAGCGTTGAGCTCTTCTCCAATTCGATCTGCTTGAGATGATGCTGCGCGGTGAGTTCTTTCAGTTCCCGCTTCAACCCCAGCGGTCCGCTGGAACTCTTCTTGCCGCCCGTCACCGCATAGCCGTGATAGCAGACGCCATCGGGCAGCAGGAAATAAACATCGGGATACTGCAGGGCAAGTCGCTGTGCCGCCTCATGATCTTCAGCCAAAAAACAACGCGTCAGCCGAGGCAGCAATTCTGTCGGCGCATAACGAAACCCATTGGTCATCTTGAGCACATCGCTCAATCTGCCAACGATGCCCGTCTCGGGGCCCACCGGCGGCTCCTGCACCGGGCCACGCGAGAAGTGCGATTCAGGAGCAGGGTGCACCAGGAAGGTAGCTCGACCTTCCAGATCCTGTTTCATCAACTGGATGCCGCGCTGCGCGTCCTCCCAGCTATCCACCACCACATACTCCAGCTCTTCGACGAGAAACTCTTCGGTCGCCTTCTCATATGCGGTTTCGACTTCAATGAAGTCCGCCAACACGCCCATCGGCTTCAAGCCGGTTGCCTGGCCCTTGCTGATGGCCGTAAACAGCTTCTTCACTGAGTCGGTCGTATAGCTCCGATGATTGATGATGTCTTCGAGTGAGTCCCGCCGGGCCTTCAGCCGCGACGTCTCGGTGCGCAGAACATCCTGTTGGCGGCGTGTGTCATTCACCTGTTGCCGTCTCGTTGTCAGCTCGGTCTCGACATACTTGCGGCGATCCGCAATATTCTCCAGCGTCATCTGCCGGGCGCTCAGCTTCTCGCTCAGCTCGGCACGAATCTTTTCAAGGCGCTCTGTCTCGACCTGCGCTTCAGTCTCTTCGCGCGTTGCACGTTCGGTATTTTTGGCGATCCCCTGCTGCTGCGTCTCCACCTGGGTCAACTGATTGCGAAGGCGATTCACTTCACCCAACAGGCTGAAGATCATCTGCCGATTGCGCTCCAATTGACTGGATCGCTCACGAAGCTGTCCCGAGAGTTGATCCCGCTGCGTCGCCTTGGTATTTACCTGACCGCGCAACTGCTCTACCTGGGCTCCAAGGTCTGTAGCTTCCTTCTGCGCTGCTTCGATCTCGGTCTTCAACTCTGTCAGCCGCGCATCCAGTAAGGTAACTTCCGCCTCGTTCTGCGCTAGTCGCTGATCGATGTTGGCGATCTGCTGCGATTGACTGGTGAGCTTGCCGCGCGTTCGTTCGGCTTCCAATTGCAACTCCGCCAATTGCTTGCGCGAGGCGGTTAGCGCCGATTCAATCTCAAAGAAGTGCGCTTGCAGCCGCTGCTGCTCTGTATCTTTGGTGGCAAGGCTTACGGCAACTTCGTTATAAGCGATAGTCGATTCGCTCAGGTCCAACGCCACTTTAGCCGCTTCCCGCTCCAGATACCGATACCGATTAGACAACACCAGCTTGATGTGGCCGTCCAACTCGGTCTTCAGCTCTTCATAGCGCTTTGCCTTGGCCGCCTGACGCTTGAGGCTGCTCACCTGGCGACCCACTTCTTCGAGAATGTCGAAAACTCGATTCAGGTTCTGCCGAGCGCTCTCCAAGCGGCTCTCCGCGAGGCGTCGGCGCGTCTTGAATTTTGTGATTCCTGCCGCTTCTTCGATAATTGCGCGGCGGTCCATCGGCTTGTTGGACAGAATCTGTCCGATGCGACCCTGCTCGATAATTGCGTAGCTCTCCGGTCCTAGTCCAGAGCCCATGAAGACATCCTGGATATCGCGCAGTCGCGCCAGTTTTCCGTCGATCAGGTATTCGCTGTCGCCAGAGCGGTAGAGTCGGCGCGTGATGGTGATCTCGCGGGCCGCTTTGGCTTTCGCCGACGCGCTTTCGTCTCCGTCCTTCGGCTTCTCCGACGGCAATACGCGCTCTAAATAGGTTCCATCAGAATCCACCATCGTCATGGTGACGCTCGCCATTCCCAGCGGTTTGCGATCTTTGGTCCCGGCGAAAATTACATCTTCCATGCGCCCACCGCGCAGAGTCTTGGCGGATTGCTCACCCAATACCCAACTGATGGCGTCGCTTAGATTCGATTTCCCACACCCGTTTGGCCCAACGATGGCGGCAACGCCATCCCCTGCAAAACGCATTTCAGTGCGATCACAAAAGGACTTGAAGCCCTGAAGCTCCAGACGTTTCAACTTGAGCATGTGGAAATCTCCCCGCAAGAAAAAAGATCGCCAGGCCAAAAACGCCAGAAGAAATACCAGCGTAGCCAAGCGTCGGGGGAGACTTCTCCAGACTATAACAGCCACCGGGTAAAGTAAAGCTGTTTACCAGATGTTGTGTCACAAAACTTTAAGGACACTATATATCGTGTGGTGGCCGCTTCAAATAAAAGCTTCACGGCCTCCAATCTGATTCTGCTATACAATCCAAACGATGCTACGCTTCACGTCTTTGTTAGTCGCTCTGTGTGCGATTTTATCTGCACAGGAATTCCGATCCACTCTCTCCGGCCGGGTCACTGATCCCTCAGGAGCTTCCATCCCAGGCGCAAAAGTAGTCGCCACCCAAACCGCAACTGGTTCTAAGGCTGAGGCCAAAACCAGCCCCGACGGCGAATACGCCCTTCCCTTCCTTGCTCCAGGTCCCTACCAACTTGTGGTTGATGCTAACGGCTTCAAGAAATTCACCCAGGCTGGAATCCAGATCAGCACCAATCAGCGCCTGACCCAGGATGTTGCCATGCAGGTGGGTGCACAGTCTGAATCAGTAACTGTCACCGCCGACGTCGGCCTCCTCTCCACCGCGACGGCCAGCGTGGGCCAAGTGATTTCGTCAAATCAGATCGAAAGCATGCCGATGAATGGACGCACCGCCCTGACTTTGGCTCAGCTGGCATATGGCGTTACACCGTCCAGCGACCCCCGCTTCACCCGCCCCTTCGACAACGCAGGCCCTTCTGGCTTTTCGATGGGTGGCGGCCAGTCGCAATCGAATGAACTTCTTCTCGATGGCGCTCCCGACATGACCCGAAATCGCCGAGTTGCCTACAACCCGCCGGTCGATGCCGTTTCAGAAGTAAAGGTTGAGGCCTTCCAGCCCGATGCTGCCTACGGCAACACGGGCGGCGGGACGGTCAACGTCGTCATGAAGGGCGGCACCAATCAAGTCCACGGCAGCCTCTATTTGTTCAACCAGGTCTCGGCCCTGAAAGCCACCCCCTTCTTTACCAATGCCGCAAACCAAAAGAAGCCAGTCACCCGCTTCAATCAATATGGCGTTTCCATCGGTGGCCCCATCGTCATCCCGAAAATCGTAAACGGCCGAAATAAGATCTTCTTCTTTTTTACCTATGAAGGCATCAAGCAGAGTGAGCCCGAACCAACATTTTCAACCATCGCAACAGAAATCCAGAGGAAGGGCGATTTCGGTCCACTGCTCTCCCAGGGCATCGTGATTTACGATCCCAATACGGCGGTACTTAACGGCGCCGTAATCACTCGCCAGCCCTTTGCTGGCAACATTATCCCGTCCAACCGCATCAGCCCAATCGCCACAAACATCCTGAGCTACTTGCCTGCGCCAAATGCAGTCGGTTCCAATATTGGCGAAAACAACCGCTTCGACAACGCAGTCCGCAGCGATAATTTCACCAGTTACCTAGGCCGTTTCGACTGGACCATTAGCGACCGTCACAAGCTTTTCTTCAACATGCGCAACAACGATCGCATTGAGAATAGGGGCAATCGCTACAACAACATCATCAGCGGCAACTGCCTGTCGCGTGTGAACTGGGGCGCACTCCTTGACGACGTCTACACAGCTACCCCAACCTTGCTCCTCAACACCCGCCTGAATTGGAACCGCTTCAATGAAGGTAATTCAAGGGCTAGCGATGGCTTCAATCCCACCTCGCTTGGCCTGCCTTCCTACATTGCTACCAACAGCACCAAACTCGTCTTCCCCAATATCGACTTCGCCAACTACTCCGACTACGGCAACAGTGGCGGCGACAAAACACCCTTCGACACCTATCAGATCTTTGAAAACATCACCAAGATTGCTGGCAAGCACACCGTTAAATTTGGTGGGGATATCCGCAAGCAGATTGAAAGCTCTACCAACTACGGTAACTCCAGCGGCAACTTCGTCTTCAATGCCGACTGGACCAAGCAGGCATCCAACGCAAATGCTGCCAGGCTCGGCCAGGATCTTGCCGGGCTGCTGCTCGGCCTGCCCACGGGCGGCAACTATCAGATCACCACCAGCCGTACCAATCAGTCTTATTACTATTCAACTTTTATTCAGGACGACTGGCGCGCCAGGAATAATCTCACCTTCAACATCGGGCTCCGCTACGAGTCGGAAACGGGCACCACAGAGCGTTACGATCGCTCAACGGCGGGTTTTGACCCTACAGTCAAGACAAGCATTAGCGCTGCGGCGGCAGCAAACTACGCTGCCAGCCCCAGCGCGCTTCTCCCGGCTTCGGCATTCAATGCCAAGGGCGGTATCTACTTTGCCACACCCGGCAAGCGCTCCATTTACGATCCCTACAAGTACAGTTTTTCGCCCCGTTTCGGTGTCAGTTGGCAGCCCAGCCGGTTTAGAGGTCTGGTCGTCCGTGGAGGCGTTGGGCTCTTCGTCGGCACGTACGGAACCTTTGGCATCCAGCAGCCCGGCTTCAGTCGGCAGACGGATCTCGTCTCGGCTGGTGGCGGCGTCTTCCTCAGCCCGGTCGCGAGTCTTGCCAACCCCTACCCCAACGGCATCCTGCAACCAATCGGCAATAGCGCTGGCAGCGATACCTTCCTCGGACAGACCGTCCGCTATGTAGACCGCAAAGTGGGCAGTCCTCAGACTTGGCGCTGGAGTTTCAACATCCAAAAGACGGTTGGCAAGAATGGCGTTTTTGAAATTGGATACATCGGCAGCGATGCCACCCGTATCCCGGAAACCCGTAACGTTAACTTCATACCCAATCAGTATCTTTCCACTAGCCCAACTCGCGATGCGGCTCGCATTACCCTGCTCACCACCCCCATTGCCAACCCATTCCGCAACCTCCTTCCCGGCACGAACCTCAACGGTGCCACGATCAATCAGGAGAACTTACTTCGCCCCTTCCCGCAGTTCAACGGTGGTGGCGGCGTGAGCGTCGATAGCCAGGCGAATGGATTCTCAAAGTTCCACATGTTCCAGACGCGCTACGAGAAACGATTCTCAAGCGGTCTACAATTTCTGGCCAGCTACCAATGGTCAAAAATGCTAGAGGCCACCAATCGTCTCAACGAAGGCGACCCTGTCCTCCAATACCGCGTCGCCAACGAAGACCGCCCCCACCGCTTCGTCTTCAGCGGCAGCTACGAACTGCCCTTTGGCAAAGGCAAGTCCATGCTCACCAATGCCAACGGCTTCGTTGATCGCATCGTGTCCGGCTGGCAGTTCAATACGATCTACAGCATTCAGAGTGGCGCGCCCGTTGAGTTTGGCAATGTTCTCTACTACGGAGGCGACCTCAACTGGAATGCCCGCAACCTTCCGAAGGTCTTCGACACCACGCGCTTTGAGACCAGCGCTCCGGCGCAGTTGGACCGCAACGTCCGCACCTTCCCGCAGGCCTTTCCTAAGTATCGTGGTGACAAGATCAACAACATCGATCTCAGCATGATCAAGAACATTCGGATCGTCGAGCGGTTCAACGCCCAACTGCGAGTGGAAGCCTTCAACGCCTTTAACCACACCATCTTTAACGGGCCGGAGTTGAATCCCACCAGTGGCAACTTTGGCAGGATCACCAGCGCCTCCAACCTGCCGCGAGCCTTCCAGCTCGCGCTGCGTTTCCGCTGGTAATCGCCACAGCCTCAGATCTCCTCCGGTGCCCGCTGCGACGTGAGTTGAAAGCACTTCGTATCGACAATGCGCCGGAGGACGATTTCGATCATGAGCGTCTCGTTCGGGTTCAGGATCGAACCCAGGGCCTGCGGTGGAATCGTTGCCGTCTCATAGCGCACCAAGCCCTCGCGAGGCCGAGCTTCGACTTGAATGCCGATCGGCATGGTCGCCAACTTCTCATGATCGAGATAGTAAGTAAGCCGCCCAGCATGCGTCGTATTGCGCTGCCGATCTCGAAAGACGCCCTGGGGCAAAAGTTCGGGAGACGCCTCAACGCCCGCCGTAAACAGCAGGTCGAAGTCTTCAATCAGTCGGCCTTGATCGTCAATCACCCGAAAGACGACCATGGAATGTGCAGGGTTCTGACTGACAAAATCGCGGCCCAGCATCCGCCAGCGGTCCACTCGTTCCGAGGCCTGTACTCTGTCCGTGCTGAGCTCAAACTTCTCCAAAACGGCGTGATAGTCTTCGCCATTCCGCACAGCAAGGCATTCGAGAATCGCATCGACGGTTGGATGTGCGTTATCGAGCGTGACGCTCTTCATGATTCCCCGGTCTGGCCCACCATGGGAGATTCCGGGCAACACGCCCAGCGCGGTTGCAGCACTCCGACGCCACTCTACCTGCGTCAACTCACCGCTAGGCTCCTGCTTCACGCGAACGAAGTTGTAATTCAGATTGGCCCCCGCGACACGCACTACGCCATCAGAACCCGGTTCTCCGGTGTAGGAATTCAAGTGGTCGTAGATCTTGCGATCAATCGACTGCCCAATCAGCGAGAACGCAAAGATGCCCCGACTCGGGCCATCGAGATCGAGCCAGTCCAAATTGAGCTTCCATTGTTCTTCGCTGCCCAGTTCGAGCCAATCAAGGATCTTTTGTCCAGGTTCAACTGACTCAAAAAACGCCTTGATGCGGCTGAGCCGCCCCTTGCCCAACTGCCCAAGCGCCGACCCATGATTGGCCGGAGCCAGCATCACAATGTGCGACAGTCCATGTCCGCCATGTTGCAGGATCCAGGTGCGCAGCAGTGGCCCACCGGTTGAGTGCGTAATACAGGCGAAGTTGGTTAAGCCCTTGTCGCGAACAGCGCGCTCAAAGGCCAGGCTAAGGTCATCCATCGTGACCTCATCGTTAAAGCTGACATATTTGCCAAGGTAGATATGATCCACGCTGGCAGGCTGACCACCGCGGGCCAGTTCCTGTTCAAGCCGGGTGGGCAAGTCGCCATACGTATCGGTATTGCGAACGCTCCAGCCGTGGACGAATATGAGTTCCATTGGCAACCAAGATCCCTGCTGCGGCCGCGCTGTCTAAGCGCCCCTACCGCAACTAGCTGATTCCATGGCGAAGATACTTCCATATTCCCTGTGAACGATTTGCAAAATGATCCTGTATTTCGTTTGACTTTCCTGGATTTGCCGTGCAGCCTGCTCACCACGGCTGTTTTGGCTACTACTCCACTATTTTACAATTCGAGCCCTGTTTAATTGGCTTCTGGGGGCATTCTTGGTCTCATATGGCCGTGCCTGGATAGCCGTCCCCCCAGCCGACTTAGTTTTCTGTTTGTTGTTTCGTCTTTTATTCGCTACTATATTTGTCTTTGTATTTGATCTACTGTAAGTGCAATTACTCCGAACATTAGATGCGCCATTACTTTGCTGGCTCCCCGTACCCGTAAGGTCCGTCCTCCGAACTCGTCTATCAACCTCGCGTTGACTCGCTCGGCCATCGTTCGTTCCTTGTAACGCTCGGCTTTGGCCGGGCAGAGTTGGGGCTTTGGTTTCTTCGGGAAGATCTTCGGCAATTCGGAGATGCTTCGGGTGGCGCGCCGTCCGTGGGGAT
>JBBRBI010000073.1:0-31838 GCA_038206015.1 Bryobacterales bacterium
ATCCCCACGGACGGCGCGCCACCCGAAGCATCTCCGAATTGCCGAAGATCTTCCCGAAGAAACCAAAGCCCCAACTCTGCCCGGCCAAAGCCGAGCGTTACAAGGAACGAACGATGGCCGAGCGAGTCAACGCGAGGTTGAAAGACGAGTTCGGAGGACGGACCTTGCGGGTACGGGGAGCCAGCAAAGTAATGGCGCATCTAAAGTTCGGAGTAATTGCACTTACAGTGGATCAAATACAAAGACAATTGCAGTAGCGAATAAAAGACGAAGAAGTGGAAGAAAAACTAAGCCGACCGAGAAGGCGGCTATCCAGGCACGGCCATATGAGGCCAAAAATGCCAGCAGGAGCCAATAAAATAGGCCTCGAAGAGTAAACTCGTGCGAGAAGAGCCAAGACAGCCGTGGTGAACGCGCTGCACGAAGGGACTCGGGTAGTCAAACGAAATTCCGAATCATTGTGCAAGTCGTTCACAGCGATTCTACGCCTTTATCTCCCCTTTTTTCAACAACATACCCAAACCCATCCCCCGTCGCCCCTTTTTCGTCTGCTAACTTCCTTACCGGGAGGCAAGGGCCGCGCACATGGCGCGGCCCTTGCCTCCCAAACTATTTTCAAGATCGATAAGGAAAACAAGCCTCATGTCTTCAGCAGCTCAAGTCAAAGCCAATCGCGCCAATGCGCAGCACTCCACCGGCCCCCGCACCCAGCAAGGCCAGGATCAATCCAAAGCCAACGCCGTCTCGCACGGCCTCCGCTCCTCAAGAGAAACCCTCTTCGCCGCGCACCCCCACGAGCAGCTAAACTACAACGCCCTGCAAGCCCAGCTCCGAGCCGAACTCCTCCCCAACGGCACAACCGAGGAACTCTGCTTCGACGCCTACGCCTTCGCGTCCTTCCAGGTCCAGCGCGCACAGGCCATCGAAGTTCAAACCCAAAATCACTTCCTCGAAAATCCGGAAAACCACCAGGCCTTCCTGCACATGGAGCGCACCGCCAAGCTCGGTGCACTCTACGAGCGCCGCGCCGCCAAATCTCTCGACGAGCTGAGAAAGCTCCAGGGTGACCGCTTCGCCGTCGCCGAACTCATTCTCGAGCTCGAGACAGCCAAACTACCTTCTGAAGTCTCCCGCGCCCTCTCGCTGACCGCCATCCGCAAAAAGTTCTTCCAGCGCGAAGACCCGCTCCTGCTCGGCATCGCCTCCAACGCCTCCCGCGGCATCCGAACGAACCAACCCAATTCCACCCAGGAGTCGCAGTCCTAGTTCACACCCGCAAGCGTCGACGCCATCAAAATCATGTACTTCGTGCCCGGAACAATCGAAGCCATATCCGCATTCTCTTCGAGCGAATGCGCACCTGCGCTCAAAATTGCGCCGATCCCGATCGACGGAATCCCCATCGCCACGCCAATGTTGTGGTCATCGCTGCCGCTGTCAAACGCGACGGCCTTCCGCTCACCATTCATCTTCAAGTGGTCAGTCACGGCCAGCGCCGTCTGCACCAGCGTCGAATTCAAGCGCACTTCCTTCGGCAGGGCTTTCGAGTAATCATGCACGATATTTACCGGCTCAATCACCAGTTGCAGCTTCTCTTGATTCGCCGCTCTCTGCGCGATGCTCTTGACGTCTTCAACCAGTTTCTGCTCGCTCTTCATATCCTGGCTGCGAATATCGACCGTGATAAAAACCTTGCCCGGAGTAGCGTTCACAACCGTGCCGCCACCCAGCGTGCCGACATTGGCCACTGGCAGATTCCCCGATCCGCCCTCCGCCACTTCCGGCATTTTCATCTCACCGATGGCAAGAATCGCTCGGGCCGCCCCGCGCGCTGCGTTCGCCTTGCCCTTACTCGCCAACGTATGCAGAGTCGGGCCTTCAAAGATGAATTTGTATTGCTCGATCAACAACGCGCCGTAACCCACGCTGCCCATCCGCGAATCTACCGCCACAAACATGTCCGGCTTTTTGGCACGATGCTCCAGCCAATACTTGGCTCCAATCAGACCGATCTCCTCCTGCACCGTTGCCACAAAAATGATGTCGCCCTTCGTCTGGATGCCCGTGTCGCGCATGATCTCAAACGCATTCAGCAGTGCCGCCAGGCTCCCCGTATCGTCTCCAATTCCCGGCGCATGAAGACGCCCATTCACCTCGCTAACCTTAATCGGCGTATCGATCGCAAACACCGTGTCGGTATGGGCCGCAAACACGACTTCCGGCCCGCCGCCACTCCCCTTGTAAGTCCCCCAGACATTACCAATTGCATCCTCTTCAATGCTGGTCAATCCCACCCGCGCCATCGCCGTTTTCATGTATGCGATGCGCAGCTTCTCGTTCTTGGACGGCGACGGAATCTCCGTCAGCGTGATCCATTCTTTCTGGATCGCCCCCTTGCGCGCATCCACCGTCGCAAAGGCCTTCTGCATCTCGGGCTTATTGGCGATCGAAGGATCGAAAAGCGACTTCTCTCCAAACAAAGATACAACGCTCAGCGTGATAAAAAGACAACGAAACATATACGGTCTAGCTTAGCGCTAGGCCGCCTCTTCCAACTCTTCCTCAAGCGCCTGCCGCTGATACAACTCCGCGTAATACCCGCCCCGCTCAATCAGTTGCGCGTGTGCTCCCTGCTCGACGATCCTGCCGTGCTCCAGCACGATGATGCTGTCTGCGTCCTTCACAGTCGATACGCGATGCGAAACAAACAAAGCCGTTCGCCCCTGCATCGTCAAGCGCAACTGCTTCAGAATTTTCTCTTCAGTGATCGTATCGACACTCGACAGCGCGTCGTCCAGGATCAACAGCGCCGGGTTGCGCAGCAGCGCCCGCGCAATCGCCGTCCGCTGCTTTTGCCCGCCCGAAAGCGTGATACCGCGCTCGCCGATCATCGTTCCATAGCCATTCGGAAACCCAGCAATATCCTCTGCCAGCCCGCTCTTGCCAGCAGCCCCTGCAATCGCTTCTGCCGTCGCATCCGCGACGCCCAGGGCAATATTCTCGCCCAGCGTCGCGCTGAACAGGAAAGTCTCCTGCGGTACAAATCCAATATTCCGTCGCAGATCCTCCGGGTCAAGCTGCCGCAGATCCTTCCCGTCCAGCATCACCCTGCCTTCGCTCGGGTCCAGCAGACGAGCGATCAGTTGCAACAGCGTCGTCTTGCCCGACCCAGTCCGTCCCACGATTGCAATCGTCTTCCCGGCTTCGATGCGCAGGCTGATTTTATCCAGTGCCACGACGTCGCCAAACTTGACACTCACCGCGTCAAACACCAACTCCCCGCGCACCTTGCCCAGCGCTACTGCATTGATCGGCGCAACAATCAACGGCACAGCATCCAGGATCTCCCGCAGTCGTTTCAGGCTGGCCGTCCCACGCTGTGTCAGATTGATCACCCAACCAAATGCGATCATCGGCCAGATCAACATTCCCATGTAGGTCTGAAACATCACGAACGAACCCAAGCTCAACTTGCCTGTGTAGAGTCGCCATCCACCCGCCCACAGCACCAGCAGAAAAGTGCATCCAACCAGCGTCTGCATCAGCGGATAAAAGATGCCCGTATCGCGCGCCAGACCAAGGTTGGCCTGAACATAATCCAGGTTCAAAAGCTCAAACTTCTTCAGCTCCGCTTCTTCCTGCGCATAGGCCCGCACAATCCGCACCCCATTCAGGTTCTCCTGAACTCGGCTGGAGATGTCGCTGAACTGCGCCTGAATCTTCTCGAATCGCTTGTGTATCTTCTGCCCAAAATACACCACCACAAGACTCACCAATGGCGCAGGAATCAGGGCAATCATCGTCATCTGCCAATCCACGCTGGCCATCACGCTGATCGCCAGAATCGTAGTCAGCGTCGTCTCGGCCCAGTACATCACTCCCGGCCCAAGCATCATCCTCACCTGGTTCAGATCGTTCGTCGTCCGCGCCATGATGTCGCCCGTGCGCATCTTCTGATAGAAGTCCGAACTCAGTCGCACCAAGTGCGCGAACAGATCATTGCGCATGTCGAATTCAACATCGCGCGAGATACTCACCAGAATCAGTCGCGCATAAAATTGTGCTACCCCGCGCAACAACGCGAAGCCCCCCAGCATCAAAGCAAACTTCCACAGCTTCTCAACTGCAAACCCTTGCAGCAAGGCGTCAAACCCGTCGCGGATCACCAGCGGGTTGATGATGGCCAAAACAGTCTTGACCAGCAGGCACGCCGAACCGATTACGATCCCACGTTTGTAGCGTCGAAGGTACGGCCAGGCAATGTCAATCGTCGTCCGAAAAGTACCCGGCACCTTAGACCCCAAACCAGTTCGTTACCGTCTTCATCCATTCATAGGCAAATGTCTTGCGCGTCGGTCGCTGCTTCCACCACTTGTCCACCGGAAAGTCATGGTCCGCCGCTGCCACAACAGTCACCTTTAAATCACCGCCAAGCTTGCGAAAGAGGCCCCCCGCTCGCCGTGTATGGTAATTCGATGTGACCAGGATACAGTCCCGGATTCCCGCTTGCCGCATCTTGGCGGTGATGCCCCGCGCCTCGTCGGCAGTGGAATCGACGACCTCGTGCAAGGCAACCATCTTGGCGGGGTCACAACCCCGCGCCGCCGCCCATTCTCTTGCCAGATCTGATTCGGTCCGCCCGTACATCGACTGGCTCCCGCTAAGCCAGATCTGCTTGACTAGGCCCTTCTTGAGTAACTCGCAGCCCATGTTTGCGCGGTTCCCTTCTGAGTCCCCGCCCAACACAACCGCGATCTCAGCCTGCTTCGGTTCTTCTGCCTCGACCAGATAGCTGCCAAGCGAGGTCAGTATCGCTTCCCGTGACAGCCAAATGGCTGCTCCCAACACCAGCAACGACAGGAGAAGTTTCGTCTTCCTCAAAGGCTTAGCGGTCCTCAGGGGTGCGCGTCGGGTCGAGGTGGCCCACTTCGCGCAGACGCTGGAACATCCGCTCCACTTCGGCCTCGTCTTCGAGGGTCAGGATAGCGTGCTTCTCGACCTCGGCGCTGCTGCCTTTGCGCACGACGATGGTCGCCTGCCGCTGCCTTTGCGGTTGCCCATCCAGCATCGCGTGCGGGGCGCACTCACAAACGATTTCCTTCAATCGGCCTGAGCTTTCCAGGTCGCCCGCATAAACCAGGACGATCCGCCGCTTGTCTTCCAGCTTCAGCTTCAATACCAGCGGCGTCAGCCAGCCAGTTGTATCAATCCGTGTGATCGTGCTCCACGGAATCACCCGCTTGCCGATAGCCAGCTCCCGATCCGTGATCTCGATAATCGGGTGAAGACTCAACCAGAACAGAAAGGCGGAGCTTGCGATGAAAATCGCTGCCGGGATGATTGCGGGGCTCCATTGCCAACCAACCCAGCCAGACATCAGTCCGAGCAACATCGCTACGAACCCCATATAAACGAAATGCTTGGATGGCGCAAACCGGGTCATCTAATTACTTGCCCTTTCTTACAGCCTAGCGCCACGACAGGGCGGCGTCAAACAGTGCTTGTATCTGCTTGTATTCATTGATAGTATTTCGACCAGACTTTATGAAAATATTTTGTTCCTCTCACATCCTCGTTTTAGCGGCCACCGCCCTCTCCTTTGCACAGGAAGCTCCGCCAGACCGTCCCGGTAGAATCTACAACACTGTCAAGCAGAAGCTAGCCGCAGGCAAGCAGGTCGTCGGCGGCACTGTCATGATTCCCGATCCCGATACCTATTGCGCGATGGCCACTTCCGGCTTCGACTTCCTCTGGATTGAGATGCAACATAGCCCCATGTCCTATCAGGACATCGCGCACATGATCATGGCCTGTAAGGGTGCCACCGCCATGCCCTTCATCCGCGTCCCGGACGCCACCGAAGGCGACATCCAGAAGGCCGTTGATATGGGCGCCCTCGGCATCATCATCCCAATGGTCGAGGACATCCAGAAGGTCCGCAACGCGATCAAGTTTGCCAAATACCCGCCTGTCGGCAAGCGTAGCCTCGGCAACGGCCAGTACATCCCCATGTGGGGCGCCGACTACCGCCAGACCGCCAATGAAAACATCATGATCGTGGCCATGATCGAGTCCCCGGCCGGCGTCAAGATCGCCAAAGAGATAGCCAACACGCCCGGTGTCGACGTTGTCTTCATCGCCGCCACAGACCTCGCCAGTTTCTCAGGCCTCAAGCAGGGCGACCCCGGCTACGAGGCTCTCGTTACGACCGTGCTCGACATCACCCTCTCGGCAGGCAAAAAGGTCGCTGGTCCGGTCGCCTGGAAAGGCACCCGCAAAGGCTACAGCTTCTTCCAGGCCGGCGGTGAGCTGACCTTCCTCCGCGCTGGCATCAAAGCCTCGCTCGGCGGAGCCCCCGACGGAGAGAAGAAGGGCGTCGCCCCTACCGAAGGTGCTGAGAAAGACTAGCTCTTAAGCCAGCCAGCGATCCAGATTCTCAGCCACAAAGGCATCGTCAGTCAGTTGCGGGTAAGTCGCACAGACTCGATCAATTTCTGCGGCCTGCCCGGGCGAGAGATCCTCGTCCGGGTTCAGGCACCAGCGCCCCTGCAAAAGTCCCTGCCGTCGCAGCACTTCGTTGATGCCGGCAATGCAGCCCGCAAACCCGTTCCGCACGTCGAACAAAGCCGCATTGGCATCGGTCAACTGATCGGCGATTTCAAACCAGTACCGGTCCACAGCCTTCACCGCCTGGATCGCAGCAAGCATCTCCACCGCCTTCTGCGTCCATACCGACCACTGCCCCAGCAGCCCGCCCACAATGCCACTGGCCCCCAGCAAGTCGAGCACGATGTGGTCATCATTGCCCGTGTACAGAGCCACCTCAGCGCCACGACCTGACTCCTTGACGCCCCGGATGACGTCGAGCGTCGCATAGCGGTCAAACGGTGCGATCTTGATCGCAACCACGTTCTCGATCGCAGCAAAGCGCCGCCAGAACGCAACCGGCAGCGCAATGCCTCCAACCGCTGGCTGCAAGTAGAAGCCCATCACCGGCATCACCTCAGCTACGGCCCTCGAATGGTCGATCAGTTCGTCGACGCTCGCCCCGCGCATCGCCGCCAGGCTCAGTAGCCCCACGTCATAGCCAAGATCACGCGCCCCCTCTGCCTCGGCGAGAGCTTGCCCGGTGCGCCCACACACCCCGGCCACCATCACCATGCCAGACCCACGTGCCTCTTGAGCAGCCAGTTCCAGCACCGGCCGCAAGAGGCTGTGCCTGGGCTCCCGTATCTCGAACTGCGTCGTGTGTACCGCCACCGCCACGCCCCCCGCCCCTGCGTCCCTGTAATAGCGCGTCAGTGCCCGCTGATAACGCTCGTCGAGCCTCCGCTCGGCCGTAAGGGCCAGCGGATGCGCCGGAATCACCAGGCCCTCCAGCAGCTTCCTAGAACTTGCCATCACGCTTCTCGAACTTTGTTGGAATCCCCAGCAGCCTGCCGCCTGAGCCGATCCAATCGGCTTGCATCTCGATCAGGCGGTCGAGACCGATCTCCGGCTTCCCCAGCAGTTTATGGCAAAGCGAGGCGTTGTTCAACAGCGCTGTCGATGCCTCCTGCCCTGTTATCTCCACCGACCTTCCGAAGATCGCCCCAAAGCGATGGGCGATCTCGCGGACGCTCGTCGTCTCCGGCCCCGTGACGTTCAAGGGCCGCGCCGGTGTCGTGCAGAGGTCAAAGCTGCGCAGGCAGCAGGAATTGGCATCGCCCTGCCAGATCACGTTCACATATCCGTTGGTCACATCCACCGCTTCGCCTCGAAAGACCTTGCCGCCAATATCGAGCAGCACGCCATAGCGGAGGTCGACCGCATAGTTCAACCTGAATAGCAGCGTCGGGGTCTTGTAGGTCTCGGCGAAGTACTCATAGACCCGCTCGCGGGCCAGTGCTGACTGCGCATACTCACCCACCGGCCCCGGCGCTGTCGCCTCGGTCGCGCCTCCCGACTGGACGTCCACCAGCGGATAGACATTGCCGGTCGAGAAGACAACGGTGCGCGAGCCCCGGTAGCGATAGGCGGCCAGTCCGGCGGTCCAGGTATTGGTTGCCCAGGTAAGATGCTCCTGCCCCGAGGAGCCGAACTTGCGCCCCGCCATGAAGATCACGTTTGGGGCATCCGGCAACGCGTCGACCGCCTTCGGGTCCATCAGGTCGGCCACCGCCCGGGTCACGGCGATCACCCGGTGCTTCACGCCCGCTGCCTCAATCGCCCGTTCCAGGCGGCGAACCAGCGTCGGCCCCATCTTGCCGCCTGCGCCCAGTACGACAACGTCTCCACCAAAACGACTGGCGCAGCCGATATCGGCTGCGCCAGGTTTGGTTAACAAGTCTTCGAGTTCTGCTTCAGTCACGCTACTTAAAAATCGTAGCGTAACGCGAACTGCATCACCCGCGGGCCACCCAAAGTTCCGCCATAACGGCCGAACGAAGACGGGTTGCCGAGGCTGATGTTGGCCGTGATCGGATCGAAGCGAACCGAGTTGGTGATGTTGAACACTTCCCAACGGAACTGCACTGCGTGCCCTTCCAGTTTTGGGATGGCGAAGCTCTTCGCCAGGTTCATGTCGATGTTGAACAGACCGTCGCCGCGAACTGAGTTGCGGTTGCCGATCTCGCCGGGGCTCGTGAAGTCAAACGCCTTCAGCGCCGCTGCGGGGTCCTTGAACACGTTCGGGCCCGAGCGGCCTCCCGGAGGTGCCGGGGCATTTTTGTTGGTGCCGTCGGCAACGGTGGCGATCTGGGTCGCCCAACCCGTGATGTTGTAGTTTGTCGGCCATGTGCGGTTGTGACCAACAGAAACGGGCAAACCCGTAGTCTGGCGCCAAATGCCGCCCCACTGCCAGCCGCCCAGTATGGTGTTGACGATCGGGTTCGCCCCTGACATGAACTTCTTACCTTTGCCTACGGGGATTCCGTAGACCCAATTGGCGTTGAAGATATGTCGTTGGTCGAAGTCTGAAGCCCCGCGCATCTGATAGCGGCGGTAAGGATTAATGCTGATGCCGCGGGTTGCATCAGCGTTGTTTTCAGACGTTGATCCGATGTCGATCGAGTGCGCCCAGGTCCAGTTGAATCCAAGCTGATCGCCTGCGGAGAAGCGCTTCTGGACGCTCACCTGCATCGAGTTGTAAGTCGAGAATCCAACCGAGCGAAGCGTCCGCAAATACGAGAACTGCGGGCTGTAGTAGGCGAACTTGCCAAGCTTGCTGGCACTCGGGCTGCCGAAGCGGTCAAGATCCTCAAGCGCGGCCGTCGAGTCCGGGAAGTTGTCCGAGTAGCTGTTGTACGCTCCCTGCGTCGCCGTCAGGCCGTTGCCCGCCAAGCCCGGGAACATGTTCTCCCAGTAAGGAATCTTGGCAATCTGCCCCGTCGGTACGTTCCTCCGGATCTGATCCGTTAACGCCTTGGCTGCCGTGAAGTAGTCAACACCCGATTGCGGGTCGCGGATGTTCAACGGGGTCGCCAGATCCTCAGAGGTGATCGTACGCTTGCCTTGGCTGGCGACATAAGCGGCGGTGACGTTCCAGCCGCGCGCAAACTCGCGGCTGAACGACACGTTGTAGCGCATCGTGTAAGGTGCGCGCAGCTTGTCGTCAAGCGAGTTGGTGATAGCGAAGTTGTTCGGTTGGGTCACAGGGAAAGCTGCTGGGGGCGGTGCGCTGACCAGCGATGATGGAACATTGAAGATTCCGGTATAGCGCGGCGCACCGGCGATGGTCTCCCTGCCAGAACTATTGTTGAGTGAGGTGGAGAGGCCGAGTGCTGACGCATCGAAGCCACGAACCAGGCCCGCCCCAAGAACATCGTAGTAGATGCCGAAGCCGGCGCGGATAACGCTCTTGCCGCTACCGCCAAAGATGATCTTCGACAGCCCGGAATTGGCGTCCGGGGAGTAGGCGAGCGCCAGGCGTGGCGACCAGTTGTGCAGGTTGTCATAGAGCGGTCGTCCGCCCGCCTTGTTGGCCAGCTGATACGAAATCGGCGGCAGGTTGGTGCCGCCAGCAAGGCCATTGCCGGCATTGGCCACTCGCGCGTCGAACCATTCACTCAAACGAATGTTTGTGCTGGTCTGAACGCCGTTCTTCTCATAGATCGAGGGCCAGTACATGTAGCGCAAGCCGGCGGTGATCGTCAGATTGCGGGTCACCTTCCAGGCGTCCGAGAAGTACATCTCCGCCTCTTCGCCCTGAAACTTGCGGGCGACGCCTGAACCAGGAGCCTGGGCCGTCACCGAGCCGTCTGCGTTCGGTGTGTAGTTGTAACGACTGGTCACCTGGGTGACCAAGCCCAGCACCGCTGCTGTTGCGTCATTGAACGAGGTCCTTGATCCAGCGTTGATCCTGCCGGTGCCCAGAGCGGCGTCATTCCAGGGCGCGCTCAGGATGGAGCCTGAACTAGACATCCACGATGAATTGATCTGCGAGCCGAAGAAGCTGCTCGCGAAGTTTAATTGGTCATTTTGGAAGACACGAATCGTGCCGCCCACCTGTATCGTGTGCTTACCCTTGAGCCAGGTGAAGTCCTGGGTGAAGTTCGATGTCGGCGAGAAACGGCGGAACGAGCGGTCCAAGCCCACCGGGTCGGAGAGGCCGCGGAAGCCCGTGATGGCGTAGTTGCCGTTGCCGGAGGTCTCTACTCCTTGCCGCGTGAAGCCGTAGCGGGTGGAGCTTAAAAGATTGGCGCTGATCGTCGAATCCCAGCCCGCAGCCAAGCCCTTCGAGTTATTCAGTTCCACCGAGTTCGGAGCGAGGCCGGGGAACTGTGGCGCGTTGCCTACGTTATCGTTCTGCAACTGCCCACGTACGAACACCCGGTTCTTGGCGTTGACGACGTAGTCGATCTTGGCGACGTAAGTATTGAAGCGGCGCGATAGCGGCGAATTGAAGCGGTAACCCGCTGTGTTGAGGCCGTCACCTGTGGTGAAGTCGTTCGGGAGGGGATAGGACTTACTCAATACGTCGAGGGCTGCTTGATTCAGCGAACCAGCACCAGCCAGCTTGCTGACTAATTCCGATCCCGGAACCGTGACGCGGGCCCCACCCACGCTCAGGTAGTCGACGTTGCCAAGCCGCAGACCGGCGCGCGGCACGGTGCGGATGACGGATTGTTCCAGCTTGTCGCGCTGGCCTTCCCAGTTGGCGAAGTAGAACAGTTTGTTCTTGATGATTGGGCCACCCAAGCGCGCCCCAAAGGTGTTGCGATTCAGCTTCGGCGTGGGCAGGCCCAGGCCGTTCGCGCCGACCGTCGAATTGTTAAAGAAAGTGTTCGCGTTGAAATACTTGTTACGCAAGTATTCGTAGGCAGCGCCGTGGATCTGATTGGTGCCGCCGCGGGTGATCATCGTGATCTGCGCGCCCGAGCCGCGTGAGCTGTCGGCGTTGGCGTTGGTAGTGGTTACGCGGAACTCCTGCACCGAATCGAGGGTAACGCGCAGCGCGCCGCTGAACGGTTCGCGGGTTTGTTGATTATTGATGTCGACGCCGTCCAGCGTCAGGTTCGACTGGTCGCTGCGGCCCCCGTTGACGACGCCGTTGCGGTCGGTGGCCGTGTTGGAGCCGCCATTGACCGTGTCCGCGTCGCCGATGTTGGAGATGCCGGGCTGCAACGAGAGGATGCGGTCCGCGCGGCGGCCTTCAAAGGGAAGCTGAGTGATCGGCTTGGTGCCGAACGAATTGCCGAGCGTCGCGTCGGTGGTGTTCAACTGGATGCCTTCAGCCGAGATCTCGATGGTCTGGGCGACGGCGCCGACCATCTCAAAAGTAAGGTTCAGCGTCGAAGGTGTACTGACCAGCAGACGGATCTGCTGGACCGAGATGTCGGAAAATCCGGTCTTCTTGGCCAACAGCTTGTAGGTGCCGGGCGCAAGGCCTGGGAAGCTGTAGGCTCCGGTGCCATCGGATTTGGTCTCACGGCGTTCGTTATTGTCAACGTTCGTAGCCGAGATTGTCGCCCCGGGAATCACGGCCCCTGATGGATCCTTTACGGCCCCGTTGAGCGAAGTTGTTGATTGTGCGAACGCCGGAATCGATAATGCGGCACAAAGCAAGAGAGACAACATTGTCCTGATCATGTTTTTTAGTGTTCCTTTCCCCTGAACTCCGAGCAAACTTTTACTGCGGATCTCTCTTTGGTAACACTCTCGGAGGCGAATCGCAATGGTTTTGTCACATGGTTCTCGCGCTGGGAGCCATAGAAAAATTAAATGAATTCAAGTTTCCTAAGCGCGAAAGATCTCGCGGCGGATCGATTCGGCTTCGGATTTCGGGTCCTTAGCACGGGTGATTTGGCGTCCGACGACGAGGAAGCTGGCTCCGTCGGCCAGAGCCTGGGCGGGAGTGGCAACCCGCTTTTGGTCTCCCTGGTCCGCGCCAGCAGACCGTACACCGGGGGTTACGAGGATTTTTCCCGGCCCCGTGAGCTTGCGAACCCCACTGACTTCGAGGGGGGAGCAAACAAAGCCGTCGATTCCCACATCGAGCCCTAGCGCCACGCGTTGGCGCACAAGGTCAACGATCTGCGTCCCAGGCAGGTAGCCTTGATCGGCCAGATCGGACTCTCCGACACTGGTGAGAACGGTTACGCCAAGCAATTTTAATGTTCCGCCAGCGTTGCCAGCGACCGCCGCTTCCATCACTTGACGGTGCGCGTGGACGGTCAGGAGATGCACGCCGAGATCGGCGGCCCGGCTGACGGCCCGTTTGACGGTCTCAGGAATGTCGTGAAACTTCAGGTCGAGGAAGACCTTCTTGCCCTCGGCGAGGACGTCTTTTACGATGGCCGTGCCCTCGACCGTGAATAGCTCCATCCCGACTTTGTAAAAGTCGACGCTGTCGCCCAGTTTCTCGATGAGCGACATTGCCTGAGCCGTGTTTTCGACATCGAGGGCAACGATGATGGGGTTGTAACTTAAAGTATCCAGAGTGCTTTTTCCTTCTTCACAACGACCTGACCGATGATCGAGGCGGGGATGGCGTCGCAGAGACGCTTGGCGTCATCCGGGGGCAGCGTGATCAACAGGCCGCCACTGGTTTGCGGGTCATAGAGAATTGTAAGCCGCGCTGGGTCCAGGTTGGCGGCAACGTGTACGTCGGGCGAGGCGAAGGCGCGATTGTTCTCAAGGCCGCCCGGGACGGCCCCGGCGGCGACTGCTTCGAGGGCCCCAGCGAGGAAGGGGGTGGAGGCCGCTGAGATTTCGAGCGTGACTCGGGAAGCGAGGGCCATCTCGCGAGCGTGCCCGAGCAAGCCGAAGCCCGTAATGTCGGTACAGCCATGGACGTCGAATGCGCTCATGGCTTCGGCGGCGGCGCGATTGAGTGCCAGCATCGACCGAGTCGAGGCGTCGACGTCTTCGACTCTGGCCAGGCCGCGCTTGAGGGCGGTGGCGATGACTCCGGTGCCGAGGGCCTTGGTGAGCACCAGCGCGTCGCCGGGACGGGCATGGGCGTTGGCCCGGAAGCGTTCGGGGTGGACCAGGCCAGTAATGGAGTAGCCGAACTTGACCGCGTCGTCAGCGACGGAGTGCCCGCCGAGAAGCGCGCAGTTGGCTTCGATCAATTTAGCGGCGCCCCCTTCGAGAATGGCGCGCAGGGTTTCAATGTCGTCCTTGGCGGGGTAGCAAAGGATGGAGAGCGCGGTGATCGGAGTGCCGCCCATGGCGTAGACATCGCTGAGGGAGTTTGCTGCGGCGATGGCACCAAAGGTAAACGGGTCGTCGACAATGGGGGTGAAGAAATCCAGGGTCTGGACGAGGGCACAGTCCTCCGAGAGCTTGTAGACCCCGGCATCGTCGGAGCCTTCAAACCCGAGCAAAACATTCGAATTTGCCGCAACAGGCAGCTTTGCGAGCGCTTGCGCCAGGACCCCTGGCGCTAATTTGGACGCTCAACCAGCTGCTTTGGCGTGTGCTGTCAGGCGTTTAACCATCAGTCCTTATCTTCACTTTCCAGGTCGTCTTCGTTGATCGACCGTGCTGCTTCGCTGAATCGTCGCAAGACTTTCAGCGAATTACCAGAAGAATAGCCGGCGTTGCGCAAGCGCCGGAAAGCGTTCGCCATATTCCTAGTTTCGCTGAGGAAGTCGGACAACACTTTGCCACGAAATTTTCGTAACAGATACTCCTCGATCATAGTCAGTTCATCAGTGCCGGAATATGTCGTTGCAATCGCAGACTTGGCGAGATCTGGTGCGATGCGTTTCTTATTGAGATCGCGGAAAACACGAGACTGGCCGAAGCCCTGATTCTCTTTTCGGGAGTTCGCGTAGGCTTCAGCATAGCGGGCATCATTCAGAGCGCCATATTCAGTGAGTTGAGCGATGATCGGATCGATGTCGGCGGCGTCAGCGGCGCGCAGGCGGAGTTTTTGGCGCAGTTCGCCGGTGCTCATCATGCGCTGCGCAAGGAGCATTCCAGCGTAGCTACTGAGAGCGGTTTGATCGAGGCGCTTGGGCCGTTTGAACGTCGGCACGAGTTGAGCTTAGCATGTACACTGAAGGCAGCAACACTCATCAGGAGATATCGATAAATGGACGACAGAAGCAATCTACCTTACTTTTTCCTTGGCATCGGCGTGGGACTCGCCGTCGGCATGTTGTTCGCCCCGAAATCGGGCGAAGAGACGCGGGCATTGCTCAAGGATCGGGCGGATGGAAGCCGCGACTTTTTGCGCAAGAAGAGCGGAGAGTTTCGCGAATCGGCTGACGATTTCATGGAGCGTGGGCGCGAGGCGGTAAGCCGTCAGCGTGAGCAGGTTTCGGCCGCAGTCGAAGCCGGACGTCAGGCCTATCGTGACGCACTTGGCAATATAACGGCGGGATCCGAAGGCGTCTAGCGTTTTCGCGATTTGCGGTCGATAAGAAATCTGGAGACACAGCTAATGGTGGATTCGAACCTGCTCATCGTATTGACAGTATTTGTGGCACTTTGTGCGCTATCGCAAATGGGACAGTTTCTGGCAATGTTTGGCCTTTACAAGAAGGTGAAGCATATGCAGGAGCAGTCGCTGCCTCTGCTGAGTAAAATTGAGCAAACCCTCGAATCCGCCAAGCTGACGATTGACGACAGTCGAAAGCAGATGGCTGAAATTTCCGGCAAAGCAAACGGCATTCTGGATTCGACCAAGGTGCAGTTGGATAAAGTGGATGCCTTAGTGACGGATGCATCGGCGCGAGCGCGTGTGCAGATGGATCGAGTGGAGTTAGTCGTGAGCGATACGGTCGAGCGCGTACAGAATTTGGTCTCCTCGACGCACGACGGGATCCTCAAGCCGGTGAACGAAATCAATGCAGTAGTTTCGGGAGTGCGAGGAGGGTTGGGGTTCCTGTTTAAGGGCCGCCGCCCGAATGTCGTGCATGCGACACAAGACGAAGAGATGTTTATCTGATCATTTGTGATTGATATCCACAGCCACGTGCTCTTCGGCATGGACGACGGGGCACCCGATATAGAAGTAAGCGTGGCGATGCTGCAAATGGCAGCCAGGCATGGAACGACCGATATCGTCGCTACGCCGCATGCGAATCTGGAGTACAAGTTTGATCCTGCTCTGATTGCGGAACGCAAGGCAGAATTGGAGGCGCGCATCGGTTCCACGATTCGCCTGCACACGGGCTGTGACTTCCACCTGCAGTATGAGAACATCGACGATGCGTTACGCCATCCCCGCAAGTACACGATCGCGGGTGGGCCCTACCTTCTGGTCGAATTCTCGGACTTGATCATTTTCAAGACGACTTCACAGATTTTCAGTGATTTGCTGGGTGCCGGGATGGTTCCAGTGATTACACACCCGGAACGCAATACGCTGTTGCAGCAGCGGATGGGCGAGTTGAAGGAATGGGTGGGGATGGGCTGCGGAATTCAAGTGACGGGGCAGAGCCTCGAGGGTATTTGGGGAAGTCGTGCGCTTAAATTTGCTGAACTGCTGATGGACGAGGAGATCGTACACGTGATCGCCAGTGATGGGCACGATGTGAGGCGGCGACCGCCGGTGATGGACCGCTCTTATGCTTTGGTGAAGAAGAAGTGGGGCGAGGCAACGGCACAGATGCTTTTTGTCGAGAATACGGGTGCGGTGCTGCGTGGCGAGAAGCTGATTGGAGCCTCGGTGGCCCGGAAGAAGGGTATTTTAAGTTGGTTTCGGTAAATTAGGCCGGGGCGCTCTTAAACGGCAGGGCAGGGACGATAAGCAAGATGTGGTTGACTTGCCTTTTTCTATTCCTGAGCTTGAGAAATCATTTGGTGAAGACCCCATGGGAGCCCATTCACGGCTGAGGCAATGGAAGGACAACCATCACGTAGATTTTCTGGCAAAGGCGATTGAAGTACTCAAGCGAGGGGAGGATACCAACTTCACGCAATTGGTATTGCAGTTGTGTCGCGAGGATGGAGTCTCGATGCAACAGATTCTGTTTACAGCGGATTTATTGAGCCTGGATGAAGCTGCCAGGGTAGTTCGTCTCGCCACCAAGAGTGACCCCGGCTTTCAAGTTCATCTCGTCGCTGCGGTTAAGGCGGAGATCGAAAAAGCCGGGTCAAGTGTTCGCAGCGAAGATCTGACGAGGTTGATGGAGATGCTGGTACACGCGGTGGATGCCAACCGGCTGATACCTTTTCTTGCCAAGCTATGCGAACACGGCGATGAGCGGATCCGGTCCAAGGCTGTATTGTTGACCGGGAGGGTGGCCCGCAAGTTGCCCAAGAGTATGCAACTGCTGCGGGATCACGATCCGAGAGTGCGCGCAAATGCTGTGGAATCGCTGTGGGGCCGCACTGATGCCGAAACGATACAGATTCTGAAAGAGGCGAGTCTGGATCCGCACCATCGTGTTGCGTGCAATGCTCTATTGGGCTTGTATCAGGCTGGCGACCTTGCGTCCATCCACGGAATCGTGAAAATGGCTAATGACCCGGATGTGGGGCGGCAGTTGGCGGGAATCTGGTTATTGGGACAGACGCGCGATCCGCGATTTGTACACTTTGTTAAATTGGCCCTGACCACGAGCACGGGAAGAATAAAATTCGCACTCCTCAGGGCCGGCAGGATGATCAAGCAGCGGCGTGATGAGTTGATGGCGAAGCCAGCATTGCGGATGGAGGCGGTGAGGACGGAGCGAAACGAAAAGGGTCGGGTGCATGCTACTTTCCTTTTATTTACCGATGAGGGCCGAATCTGTACGCCGGATGAAATTCTGGCTACGAACGCGGTAGTCATGGACGGCGAAATGAGGATTGACCACCTCCGATGGGCGGCTTGGGGCGGAGCAGAGAACCTGCATGCAGCGTTTTTGGTTCCGATGCGGAAAGGGGTCGGTGAGAACTTCGCGACACAACTGGTGAGCGCTATGGAGCTTGGCATCAGCGGAAAGAGGCGAGGTGACCGATGGGCGATTCAGAAGTACGAACTGGTGCCAGGCGCGGATGCCAGTCAGGTTGCGCCGGTTGAGTTTTCCGACAGTGCGGACTCTTTACGGACTGAACAACTCCGGGCGGCGCGGGGAGCCTCGGCTGGTCTGGCTGAAGGTATTGAACGGCTCATTCCAATGTTTCCTGCCGGAGTAGACCACAAGCATCTGGTTGTGGTTTTGGATCCGGATTTGAGCCCAACGTTTCGGGCAGCCGACGGATGGGCGGAGCGTTTCAAGCGCCATAACGTTGTGCCGCACGTAATCGCCTGTGGTGAGCTCTGTGATGATGCCTTTGATGGTTGGCGTCAACTTTGCGCTGCGCGGCAAGGTGTCTTTCTGGAATGCAGCCACGCAGCGGAACTACCGCTGGCGCTGCGGAGGGTTAGTCTTAGCCTGCAATGCGGTTTTGAGATCAGCTATAAATTGGGGCGCATGCTGCCGCCCGCAGGTGAGGCTGAACGGGTGAGCATTGAAATCTTTGCTAACGCTGGTTATGGCAGGTTGACGATTGACGGTGAGGGCCGAGTGATTGCGAATGAGTCGGGCCCTCGGTTGGGCGTGGCCCAAGCGGAGGAGACTGACGTGCAGGAGCGTAGAGCAGTTGAGCCTGAAGCAGTTGAGCCTGAAGCAGTTGAGCCACAAGTACACTAGAGGCGTGCAGTGGCTATTGGTGCTAATCCTGGGTGTCTTCGCAGCCGAAGGCGGCGACACGCTCGACGAAGTTAGTCGTGCGTTGCGTGATGCTGAACTCGACCCCGAGGCTTGCTTTCGCGTTCGCGATTTTTCGTTTCGTCGCAATGGAGTCCGCCTCTATCTGACAGACGGTATCGTAATGCTGCGCAAACCTGTGAACGGCGTTCGCACGGGGGCGGTTTTTGTTGCTAGCGAAGAACTGGAAGATGCAGAAATGGTGATGATTCCGCCCAACCGTATGGAGCGTAAATCGCTAGCCTCATTTACTGGATCACCGAATCTGAACGAGCATTTTCGAACAGCAGCATTCCTATTCACGGATGGGACCGGTGAACGTTGGTATGAAGAGCTAAGCCAGAGCCCAAGCGCAAAGAAAAGCCCAGAGCGCGGCATCTTAATTGCGGAACGGTGGAACGGGACGATGCGCAACTTGAGCGGGAGCTTGGCCACGCGAATCATGGAGGACACGATCAACGGTGCGGGGCGGGCAAAAGGTTTTTTCTTTGCGGCCATATCCGGCCGGGAATTGGGTAACTTTGATGTGTATTTCGACCCACGTTCCCGGGAAGAATTATTGGTCGGGCAACTGGAGAATGTGGATGGCCGCAACCGGTACAATTTCTGGGTTCACTTTGAGCCGAAGCGGCCCGAGGCACGAACACTAATACCAGCGCCGGCCATCATCGAACGTTACGAGGTCAAGGCAGAGATCGGCGATGATTTGCGATTTCATGCAGTTGCGAAACTGACCTTGAGGGGGAACGAGGAGGGGTTAAAGGCATTGCCTCTGGAGCTTTCCCCCCGTCTGCGGATCAAGAGCGCGCGATGGAACGGCCAGGAGATTGAGATCTACCAGCGAGAAGCACTGCGGGCGAATTTACTGCGAAGTGCAGACTCTGAGGGTGTGCTGGTGCGATTGCCGACGCCGCTGAAAAAGGGCTCGGTCCATGTATTGGAGATCGAGGAGGAGGGCGAGATCTTCGTTCGGGCGGGGAACGGTGTTCTGTATCTGGCGACGCGGGCGAGCTGGTTTCCGCAAATCCAATTTCAGGCTGCACCATTTGAAGCAACTTTTGAGCACGCGCGCACTCAGACGCTGGTCTGCCCAGGGGTGCGGAGTGAGAGCGTGGTTGGCGATCGAAAGGTAACGCGGTGCCGGGTGGATCAACCAGTGCGGCTCTTTGGTTTTAATCTGGGAGAGTTTCAATCGACGGCAGTCAAGCGAGGTGGCCTGGAGGTGGAAGTTTATGCCAACAAGTCGGTTGAGACGGCGCTGGAAGTGCGAGCACCGATGTTGGCTCCTCAGCCTCTGCCTGGGCCGCGGAGGCGACCGGAATTGCCAAGCTTGACAATTCCGACAAATACAGCCAGCCCAGTTTCAAGAACGCAGGCGATGGCCGAGGAGATCGGTGGGGCGCTGGAATTTTTCGCTGCGGCATTTGGCCCACCACCGCTGCCCAAGATTGTGGCGGCACCGATACCGGGATCCTTTGGGCAGGGGTTTCCGGGCTTCTTATATCTGTCGACGTTGGCCTATCTCGAAGATGGGAGGCTGCCTGCAGGGGAGCGAGCTGAATGGCAGGGTCGAAATTTCCGGGAGATCCTGCAGTCGCATGAAGTGGCGCACCAGTGGTGGGGAAATCTGGTGACCTTTGAGAATTATCGCGACGAGTGGTTGGGCGAAGCACTGGCGAGCTATTCGGCGTTGTTGTATCTGGAGAAGAAGAAGGGAAGCAAGGCGCTGGATGTGCAGTTGGATGCCTACAAGCGGCGAGTGCTGAGCGACGGCGAGGACGGGAAAGCTCTTGAGGGGGCAGGGCCTCTAGTATTTGGAATGCGGCTTCGATATTCCAACCCGAGAGCCTGGCAAGCATTGATTTACGAGAAGAGCGCCTGGGTACTACACATGCTGCGCGGTCGGATGGGGGACGCCGCTTTTCTGAAAATGTTGGGGCAACTTACTCATGACTTTTCGACGAAGCCGATGACAACGGATGACTTGAGGCGAGCGGCCGCACTAAATCTTCCCAAAGATTCAGTGGATCGCGATCTGGAGAGTTTCTTTGAGAACTGGGTGTATGGGACTGGGGTGCCCCAACTGGAATTGACGAGCAGCGTAAAGGGTGTCGCTCCGCGGGCCCGAGTGGAACTCCGATTGAAGCAAACGCGCGTGGCTGAGGACTTTGCGGTGGATGTGCCGGTGGAGATCCAATTGCCGCGTGGGCAAAAGATTACCAAGTGGATTCGGAGCGGGGCCGAGGAAGAAATTGTTGAAGTGGCGACCGGCGCGGTGCCGCTGAAGGTGGTGTTGGACCCACACAACATCCTGCTCAGGCGCTGAGTGCGCGCTATTCTGGGGTCTTGACACCAGTTTCTGAAATTACCGGTCCGCGCGTATCGGTAGTTGTTGTATCGCAACACCAATCGCAGCTCTTACTGCCGACTCTGCGAGCGCTTGCCGCGCGCGATGAGCCGATGCTGAGCGAGGTAATCGTCGTTGACTGCGGCAGTCGGGATGGAAGTGCGCGGCTGGACGAAGAATTTGAAGGCATTACTATGCTGCGGTTACCGAGGAACTTCGGGTTGACACGGGCTGTCAATATCGCGACCAGAACGGCGAAGGGCGAGTATCTGTTTTTGTTGCCGAACGGATGCGAGGTGGAAGCAGACACAATTCAACGGCTACTGGCGGCGATTGAGGCGAATCCTGAGGCAGGGGCGGTGACCGTCGCCGGGGACCAGTATGCGTTGCCGAAAGCGGGTGAGAGTGAATTGCGCAAGCTGCCCGCCAGTGAGGCGGAGTATCCCTTTGATCAGCCGGTATTGTTCCCGCGTGTGGCCTTGGTGAGCATGAATTATTTACCGGACGGGTATGGCCAGTTTTATGGCGATGCCGAGTTGTTCCAGAAGCTCCGCGCGGCCGGTAAGCGGTTGGTGGTGCTTGAGGATTTGAAGCTGAAGCGGCAGCTAGCGCCGATGGAATCTATTGATGCTGAACTGGCTGAAGCGGACCGGCTGAACGGTTTGAGCACCTTTTACTCCAAGAACTATGGGTTTGGCAGCGGGCTAAGCTTTTGGCTGGGACAAAGCGCAAAGGCGCTTTTTGGCTTTCGGCTGGGGCTTGCGGGGAAACTCCTAATGGGAACTAAGGTAGATGGACTATAAAGCTTAGCTTTCCGGGGGCCGATGATTCTGTGTGAGGATCATCTTCTAATGGATGCAATGCTTTGGATGTTCTTGCCGCTATTTGTGGCAGCTGGGTCGGCGCTGTTGAGCTTCTTTATCATGCAGTCGAAGCTGGAAGTTGCTGTATCACGAGAGCGTGAGACTTTGGCTGAGGCACGGGCCGTGATTACGACCCATGCCCGATCCATGGAAGAGACAATTCGGGCGACGGAAGAATGTTCACGCCGTAAGGCGCTCGATGAGTTCTTAGCGGATTTCCGCGTCGAAGAGCGTCACTATGTGCGCGAGAGCAAGAGCTTATTCCTGAATCGCAAATCGATGGTTCTGCAAGAGCGACTGTACTTCCGCAACATCCCGTTGAGCAATTGGGTGGAGCACGAGATGGTGATGGAAGATGGCGGGGACATTCAGAAACTGGCCAAGGCATGCAGCGCTTTCAGCACGCGAAGCGTTTCGAACGATTCTGCAAATACCGCTGCGCAGATGGGCGGGCAGGTGGGTGCGATGCAAATGGGCGCACCGCAACTGGCCGGAATGGTTGGAATGCTGGGCTCGCATGGTGGCGGGTCTGCCAAGCTGTTGTCGATGGAGCCTGCGACGGCGCGCAAACGCGGTCTGGCTGGTTGATCGTGGCTGGCTGATCGGCCCTGGCGCGAGAGCTGTACGGTAAACTGAAGACGGCTGCCTAGCAGCTTTCCATGTCAGCAGTTTCTACCTACACTTCCATCGCCGACGAGATCCTGGCGCTCAAGAGAGAACGCAAGGCGATCATTCTGGCGCATCACTATCAGGAGAGCGAGATCCAGGAACTGGCCGATGTAATCGGTGACAGTCTGGAATTAGCACGCAAGGCCAAAGAGTTTGAAGGCGACGTGATCGTGTTTTGCGGCGTCTGGTTTATGGCTGAGACGGCCAAGCTTCTGAACCCCGAACGGATTGTGGTCGTGCCCGATGCGAATGCGGGTTGCAGTCTGGTGGACAGTTGCCCTGCTGATCAGGTAAGGGCTTTCAAGAAGCGTTATCCCGATCACGTTGTGGTGAGCTACATCAACACGTCGGCTGCTGTGAAGGCTGAGAGCGATATAATCTGCACTTCGCGTAATGCTGTCCAGGTTGTAAATTCAGTGCCGGCTGACAAGCCGATCCTGTTTTGCCCGGACATCAATCTGGGCAATTACGTAAAACAACAGACTGGACGACAGAACATGCGCATCTGGCAGGGAGCATGTATTGTCCACGCGACTTTTGCGGCGCGGCGACTAACGCAATCGAGAATTGCACATCCGACGGCACTGGTGGCGGCGCACCCGGAGTGTCCGGCAGAAGTGCTGGCGATGGCGGACTACATCGGCTCGACCTCGTCGATCATTGACCATTGCGTGAAGAGTGAAGCTGCTGAGTGGATCATCATGACCGAGAGCGGTGTGCGGCATTCGCTCGAAAAGGGTGCGCCCGGCAAGAAGTTTTACTTCGTCCCGAATGAGAACTGCAATTGTAGTGAGTGTCCGTATATGCGGATGAATACGCTTGAAAAAGTGCGCGATTGCCTGGACACGCTGAAGCCTCGGGTGGAATTGCCCGCCGACATGATGGACCGGGCACGGTTACCGATCGAGCGCATGTTAGCGCTTTAGGACACAAGACCTGTGCAAGCGCCACTAGTGGATCGATTCGGACGGCTGCACGACAATCTGCGGATCAGCGTGACGGATCGCTGCAACATCCGCTGCTTCTATTGCATGCCGGAAGAGGGCGGGCAGTATGCGCCGAAACAGGAGATTCTCAGCTTTGAAGAGATTACCCGTTTTGTGCGTGTTGCGGCCGGGATGGGTGTGCGCAAGCTGCGGCTGACGGGCGGGGAACCGCTGGTGCGCAAGGGTCTGGCCAGTTTAATTGGCATGTTGTCGAGTATCCCGGGTATCGACGATATCGCGTTGACGACGAACGCGCTGCTGCTTGGTGCCCAGGCGAAAGAGCTTTATGAGGCGGGGCTGCGGCGACTGAACGTACACCTCGATACGCTGGATCGGGAGCGGTTTCAGCGGATTACGCGGCGCGATGAATTGGGGCGTGTGCTGGAGAGCATCGATATTGCGCAGGCAATTGGGTTTGGTCCGATCAAGTTGAATGCGGTGGCGATGAAGGGGCTGACGGAGGATGACGTGATTCCGATGGCGCGCTATGGGCGTGAGCGGGGGATTGAAGTGCGCTTTATCGAGTTCATGCCGCTGGATCATCAAGGGCTGTGGGATAAGACGCAGGTGTTGACGATGGACCAGATGTTGGTGAGTCTGAGGGCTGAGTTTGGGGAATTGGATGTAGTGCCCGATCAGGATGAGCGCGCGCCGGCGACGGAGTTCAAATATCGCGATGGAAAGGGGCGGATCGGATTTATCGCGAGCGTGAGCAAGCCCTTCTGTTTGAATTGCAACCGGATTCGGCTGACGGCTGACGGGAAACTTCGCTACTGCCTGTTTGCTGTGGAAGAGATGGATGTGCGGGGGCTGTTGCGGGAAGCAGACGATGAGGCGGTGGAGGCGGCGATCCGTGAGAATCTGATGCGCAAATGGATTGGACATCAGATCGGAACCGCTCAATTTGTGGCACCACCGCGGCCGATGTACGCAATCGGTGGCTAGGTAGCGGTTAGATAGTTTCGGCTGTCTGATCGGAGTGGACTAGAAGGACGCCACCGCAGGCTAGGGCGGCGCCGAAGAGGCTGGCAGTGGCTGGGATTTCGCCAAAGAATAGCCAAGCGATGCAAAAGGTGAGCGGACCGATCAAGAGCAGCGAGGCGGAGGCTTTGGAGACGGGGAGATGGCTGAGGGCGTGCCCCCAGAGGGCGTAGGCGAGGGCGCCGGGGCCGACCGCGAGGAACGCAATCGTGAGCAAGTGGCGCGGCGGAATCTGCGCTGTGGCTGTCAGGATGTCTGGGGAGAAGGGGAGCATGGCGAGGGCACCGGCGGCGAAGCTGACAGCCGTCACGCCCAGGGAATCGTAGCGGCGCATGACTGGCTTCTGCGCGATCGTGCCGATGCTGAAAATGAGGGCGGCGAGCAGCAGAAGCATGACGCCGAAATTGAATTGCAGATGGCCGCCGCCTTCACCCATCGCGATGATGATTGCGCCGCCGAGGGCGACGGCGAGGCCGGTCCAGGTGCGCCAGTTGGGGCGGTGGTTGAGCAGGAAGACGGAAAAGATTGTGGCGAAGATCGGCATGGTGTCGACGAGAACGCTGGCGGGGCCTGAGCGGACCGTGCGAATGCCGTGGGTGGATAGCAGCTGGTATGCCGTGACGCAGCAGAAGCCGCTGGCGGCAGTGAGCCAGAGGTCGCGGCCTCGAGGGAGAGCTTTGCCTTTGATCGCCCACCAAGCGAAGAGCAGGACTGAGGCGATCGAGAAGCGGAGCGTGAGCAGGACTTCGAGCGGGACTTCGCCCAGCATGGCGCGAACGAGCGGGAAAGTGAGCGACCAGAGGACGAGGGACGTCGAGAGGGAGAGGAGCGCGCTGCGGTGTGTACTGCGGTGGGCCATGTCTTAGTTTATCAGGATTGTATACATGTATACAATATCCAAAGCGCTAAGCTGGAGGGGATATGTCAGAACGGATGGCGGTTTCGCAGTTGAAGTACCGAACGGCACCGGAAGTGGTGGCCAGCTATATTCGCGACTCGATTTATCGAAATGAGCTGCGACCGGGGCAGCAGTTGCAGCAGGAAGAGCTGGCGGTGAAGTTTGGAATCAGCCGGATTCCGGTGCGCGATGCGCTGCGCCAGTTGCAGGCTGAGGGGCTGGTGGAGCTGTATCCCAATCGTGGGGCTTTTGTATCGAACCCAGGGGTGGAAGAACTTCGCGAAGTTTTTGGGCTGCGGATACTGATTGAGACCTATGCGTTGAGGCTGGCAGTGCCTAACTTTACGAAGGCCGAGTTGGAGCTGTGTGCGAGTTTGCTGGCGCAGTTGGAGAGTGTGGCGAATCGGGCGGATTGGTCGCGGATCGATCAGGAATTTCATGCGGCGCTGTATGCGCCGTGTCGGCAGGCGCGAACACTGGGACTGATCGAAAATCTACGGGGCAGCGTGAATCGCTTCTACTATCTGTATTTATCGCCGGAGAGTTTTGGGCCGGACTGTATCCGGGATCACCGGCGCATTTTGAAGGCCTGTCAGAAGAAGGATGCAGATGGGGCGGTGGCGGCGATTGAGAAACATTTGAAGAGCGCGTTGCGCGAGGTGGAAGTGGCGAGCCGGGGGTGAGGTGCGGTCAATCGTGTCAGAGAAGCCGTTGGACGGTGCGGAAGAACACGTTGAAGCTTGGGGAACAACAACGGGTTGGATCGAAGCTTTTCCCAACAGATCGCGCACCTGCGGTCTTGGAATAGTGGGGGGCAAGTTTCCGCAATTCTTCCGCAGCGTTTACCAAGTTATCCGGGTGTCGGAATTTTCGTTTCCGGGAACGATCATTCAGTCCGGGCATCTGGAGCGCTTCTCCCAAACCTTCCAAGTCCCCGAGTAGCCAGCTCTCCAATTCGCGACAGACGATACGGACAACAATTTCATTTTCAGAATGCGGAGCCTTGGAGGCCAGATCTCGCTTAAGTTTGCGGCAATCGCCTGTTGAATGCTGGTCGTGAACAATGATGAAGGCACTAGCTACTCCGGCCATCCCACGCACTTTTCTCGGAATCGAGCGCGCAAGGTCCGATCTGCCCTCGTGCGGGATAAGTCTGTACCTGGCGTTGGGGAAATACCGTGATAGCAGTTCCGTAAGAAACTCTTTCATTGAGCGCTCTTCCAGAAGAAAAATCAGCATTGGTCCGGTTTGCCCTATCCCAAGGTCCCAAGTACTTCTTGCTTCCACAGCCAACCTGGAAGATCGCCCTCGGCGACGAGGTTTCTCACAATCTCGTCGTCCATTGCACGGTGAACCACGGTAACTCCATTTGTCTTTTGTAGCCAGAAAATTTCTTCGAGGCGAATTGCATTCAAGAAATCAGGAGAATGCGTAGAAACAAATACTTGGCCGCCCCGATGTGCGTAATCCCGAAATTCTTCTGCGAGAGGAGCGAGCAAAAGCGGATGTAACTGATTTTCCGGTTCCTCGACGCAGAGAAGCGGATGAGGTTTGGGGTCGTAAAGAAGCAGCAGGTAAGCGAACATCTTGATCGTACCGTCAGACACGTAGCGAGCGACAAAAGGGTCCTTGAAGCTGCCATCCTGAAAACGAAGAACAATGCGGCCATCTTCGGTGTTGATTGCATCGACGTGACTTATACCAGGAACGCGCTCTTTCATCTTTTCGAGAACTTTGTTGAACAGGAGAGGATGCTGCTCGTACATGTATTGCGCTACCAACGCGATATTGTCACCAACTTGGGTGACGTGCTCAGCAATACCCGCCTCCTGGCTGCCTCGTGCCTCACTGATGTGCAGGTCTGAAACATGCCAGTCCTCAATGAGTTTGCGGAAGGCGCTAATCTGCCGGAACTTCTGGAATTGGCCGAGACCCTTGATGGCTAAAATGTCGGGGCTCTCCAGGGATTGGTCATCGCGGCTCATTTCAACGTCGGACTTGCCGTAATCTTCTTCGTTTGTGACGGCTTGGCCTTTGCCGTACTTGAAATCGAGGAAGCGCCAGGGCTGGCCATGCTGGCCACGCCTGTATTGGAGTAACTCTTGTTGGACAACTGGCGCTCCGTCCTGTAGTCCGATTTTTAGCGCATACGTTACAAGTGGTCCGTCATTGGATTCGCGGAACTTGAACTCAAATTCAATTGGGCCCTCTTGGCCGCGAGTGACTACTTCTTTGAAGCCGCCTCGCCTTTGGAGAGCCTGTCGAACGTTGTGGATTAGGGAATCGTGAAGGAAGCCGAAAACGTCGACAAAGGTAGACTTGCCTGAGCCGTTGGGGCCAATGAACACACTGAGGAGAGGGATGTTGCTGAGTTTCACATCCTTGAGCGTTTTGAAATTTTTGACTGTGATCTGTTCGATCTGCATTTGGGGACTGCCCCAAGTGTATCGCCTGAGCGCATGCGCGCACTATGCTTTCGGCCCGTCCGGGGGGCCGAGGCCGGTTGTGGGTGAGGATACGAACACTTGTCCTCCGAGATGGATATAGCTTGGTAATCTTCCGTCCTCGCGTGAGGTCGGATCATCGGCCAATCCTCCGGCCAACAGTATTTATGGCACTCTCAGTGTTGCCAACAAGAAAGCCCTTCTAAGTTCGAAGGGGACGACGCCATCGGTGTCGCGATCATCAAACCCGCTTGACAAGAGCCGATTCGCTAAATCGCCG
Organism: Bryobacterales bacterium; assembly: GCA_038206015.1. Classification (GTDB taxonomy): domain Bacteria; phylum Acidobacteriota; class Terriglobia; order Bryobacterales; family Bryobacteraceae; genus Bryobacter. The sequence continues at coordinate 27,579 of JBBRBI010000073.1, forward strand.
GCAACGGCGGCGCAGAAGGTGCCACGATACTCAATTAGTCAAGTCTTGGTAATCGTCTAATGTTCTCTCCGGCATCCACCGATACTTCCATTGGATAGGGTAAGAGTGCGTCCTCGGCTTTTCAAGCAAATTGCATTAGCTGTGCCGAAGATAGCCCCAATTACATCCGCGAAGGTTCTACTATGACTAAATTCATTTTTATGCTGGTTCTGGCCGCACTGACTGCCTCGGCCCAGGACATCCCGTTAAAGTCGGTAAGAAAAATCTATATCGACACAATGCCCAATCATTTGGATCAGTATCTGCGAGCGGAATTCCTGAAGCAGCTCGGCAAGAGGGTCACGATCGTACTCGACACAGCAAATGCTGATGCAATCCTGACCGGGATTAGTGACGAGGACAAAGGCACTGGAGCAAAGATCACGGGCCGCTATCTCGGCCTGCATGATATCGCCACGGCCAGTGTAAGCCTTCTTGATCGGGATCGTAAACAGATTCTGTGGGCAGATGAGGCTGGAGATCGAAGTCTATTCTTTAGCATTGCGCGGCGTGGGGGAGAGCGAAAAGTAGCCGAGCGACTCGTGAGCAAACTTAAAAGCGCCCTTCGATAGATGGCTGGTTGATTCCGCAGCGACACCCTCGGGCAACGTGCTGTGGCCTTTGACCTGTATGTTCCTCTCAGGATCGACTAGGACACAACCGACTTTCGTGAACAGATTACCGAAGGTGATCCGATTCCGAACAATGGCAACCCTGGAGTGGTCAAGCGCTTGCGCGACCGGGGGGAAGCCGACTCCCAACCCGATTTACTCGATGACTCTAAGCATTTGGGTCTATTCATCTTTCAACCGGGCGCTATTCATTTCGTATCAGCCGAAGCCGCAGCGCATGTAAAGTTGCCGGGACCGCATTCATCCGAGCCGCTTCTGCGATAATTGAGAGCAAGCGAGATGGGAGAGATTGCGATCCCCCCAGGAAGCAGCGCCGAAGGAGCAACCGCCCCGGAAACTCTCAGGCAAATGGACCTTCTCGTCGGGTTGGAAATCTGGAAAGAGGTGAGCGCGCCGTGTGCTCATCCGCCGACGGGATAACGCTCTCAGGCAACAACGACAGATGGGGCGCTAAGGAGAAACTTTGCGCCAAGAATCGCCCGCTACCACCTTTGAACGCCGACATATCGGCCCTTCGCCCCGAGAGATCGACAGCATGCTCAGCACCGTCGGCGCTTTGTCGCTCGATGACTTGATTGCCCAGACTGTTCCGGGGAGCATTCGACAAAGCGCGCCGCTCGACTTTGGAGATGCGCTGAGTGAAGTTGCCGCCATTGGTCGCATGCGTGAAATCGCGAGTAAGAACCAGGTGTTTACTTCGCTGATCGGGACTGGCTATCACGGGACATTGTTGCCCTATGTGATCCAGCGCAACATCCTTGAGAACCCGGCTTGGTATACCGCCTATACGCCCTATCAACCCGAGATCAGCCAGGGGCGTTTGGAAGCGCTGCTGAACTATCAAACGATGATTTGTGATTTGACTGGCCTGGATGTCGCCAATGCTTCGCTGCTCGATGAGGGCACAGCGGCGGCCGAGGCGATGGCTCTGGCGCAGCGCGTGTCGAAGGCGACTTCGACGGTGTTCTTTATCGATGCTGATGTTCATCCGCAGACGATGGCCGTGATTGAGACTCGCGCTGAGGCTCTGGGTTGGACGACGGTCGTTGGGAATCCTTCGACTGAGCTTGCCGGGGCTGAAGTGTTTGGGGCGATTTTTCAGTATCCGGGGAGCACGGGCGCAATTGTCGACTATCGTTTGGTGGTTGCTGCGTTGCAGGCCAAGGGCGGCGTTGCGGTGTTTGCCGCCGATCCGCTGGCGCTAACTTTGCTGGTGCCGCCGGGAGAGATGGGTGCCGATATCGTGATCGGCTCGACGCAGCGCTTTGGCGTTCCGATGGGCTATGGCGGGCCTCATGCCGCCTACATGGCAGTCAAGGATGCCCACAAGCGAGCGATGCCGGGGCGCTTGGTTGGTGTCTCAATTGACGCCAAGGGGAATTCGGCGTATCGGCTGGCATTGCAAACTCGCGAGCAGCATATCCGCCGCGAGAAGGCGACTTCGAACATCTGCACGGCGCAGGTTTTGCTGGCAGTGATTGCATCGATGTATGCCGTTTATCATGGGCCGGAGGGGCTATCGTATATTGCTCGTGAGGTGGCGCGAAAGACGGCTTTGCTGGCATCGGGTTTGCGGAAGCTGGGCTTCATGATCGTGAATGGCAGCTTTTTTGACACGCTCACGGTTGAGGTTGGGGGGCGGCGAGGGGAGATTATGGCGCGGGGCTTGGCGGCGAAGATGAACTTCCGCTTGCTTGAGGGGCGGTTGGGGATTACGCTCGACGAGACGACGACCGATGGCGTGATTGAGGCGATTTGGCGGGCGTTTGGCGGGGAACTGAGCGTTGCAACGGTGAGCGCCGAAGTTGATGGGTTGCCACCCGGGTTGCTTCGCAGCAGTGAGTTTTTGACGCACCCAGTGTTTCATCGGTATCGCACGGAGACCGAAATTCTGCGCTATATGCGCAAGCTGAGCGATCGGGATCTGGCGCTGGATCGGGCGATGATTCCGTTGGGGTCCTGCACGATGAAGCTGAATGCCACGGCCGAGATGATACCGGTGACCTGGCCTGAGTTTGGGGGGCTGCATCCGTTTGCGCCGCTGGATCAGGCCGCTGGATATGCCGAGATGTTTGAAGATTTGAAGGCGAAGCTTTGCTCGGTGACGGGCTATGACGCCGTGTCTTTGCAGCCGAATTCCGGGGCGCAGGGCGAATATGCGGGGTTGCTGGCGATTCGCGGGTACCATCGCAATCGCGGCGATCTGGGGCGGACGATTTGTTTGATTCCGTCGTCGGCGCATGGGACGAACCCTGCGTCCGCGCACATGGTGGGCATGGATGTTGTCGTTGTCTCCTGCGACGTGGAAGGCAATGTGGATGTCGATGATCTTCGCGCCAAGGCCGAGCTAAATTCGACGAAGTTGGCGGCGCTGATGGTGACTTATCCTTCAACGCATGGCGTGTTTGAGGAGCGCATCCGTGAGATCTGCGAGATCGTGCACACTCATGGCGGGCAGGTGTATCTGGATGGCGCGAACATGAATGCGCAAGTGGGCGTTGCGCGACCGGGCGACTATGGTGCCGACGTGTCGCACTTGAATTTGCATAAGACCTTTTGCATTCCACATGGCGGGGGCGGGCCGGGCATGGGGCCAATTGGTGTGAAGGCGCACCTTGCGCCGTATCTGCCGGGGCATCCGTTTCTGGATGGCGGCAAGGCGGCGGTGGGGCCGGTGTCGGCCGCGCCGTTTGGGTCGTCATCGATCTTGCCAATCTCTTATGTCTACATTTTGATGATGGGCGGTGCGGGGTTGCAGAAGGCGACCGAGGTCGCGATTTTGAGCGCGAATTACATTGCCTCGCGAGTGGGGGATTCGTTTCCGATTCTCTATCGCAACGTAAATGGGCGGGTGGCGCATGAGTGCATTCTGGACCCGCGACCGTTGAAGGAAGCTTGCGGGGTGACGGTGGACGATATCGCCAAGCGGCTGATCGACTATGGCTTTCATGCCCCGACGATGAGCTTTCCTGTGGCCGGGACTTTGATGATTGAGCCGACGGAATCAGAGTGCAAGATCGAACTGGACCGGTTTTGCGATGCGATGATTGCGATTCGGCGGGAGATCGCCGATGTCGAGGCGGGCAAGTTTGCCATTACCGAATCGCCGCTACGCTTTGCTCCGCATACGGTGCATGATCTGGCTGTCGCCGATTGGACCCGGAAGTATTCGCGGGAGGCAGGGTGCTTCCCTGAGGGCACCGCCCGTGTGGATAAGTATTGGAGCCCGGTGAGCCGGATCGATAATGTTTACGGGGACCGGAATTTGGTGTGTAGCTGCCCGCCGATGGAAGAGTATGCGAAGGCGTAAGTCGCCAGTGATGCAAAAACATCACTGATAGCGCTATACTGATGCCAAGATGCGAACAACGATGACACTCGACCCCGATGTTGCGCAGCAGTTGGAAAGCTGCCGCGCAACTTCGCCACTTTCCCAGAAAGAATTGGTCAACCAAGCCTTACGATTAGGGCTTTCCAGTCTGATGCTGGCAACTCGTAATGCTGCTCCATTCAAAGTTCGACCCTTCGAGAATCTTCGGTTTCGCCCGGAAATCGATGAAAGCCGACTGAATCAACTCGTCGACGAACT
>JBBRBI010000074.1:0-31715 GCA_038206015.1 Bryobacterales bacterium
CTATCGCGATTTTGTGCGGGAACAGTTGGCAGGAGATGAATTGTATCCGGGTAATCGGGATGCCTTGATCGCCACTGGCTTCCTGCGTGCCGGTCCGCGGCATGTGGTTGGTGGGAATCAGGATGAGGAGCAGAACCGGCAGGAAGATTTGATCGAGATGACGCACGGCATCTCGACGGCATTTCTGGGCATGACGATGGGTTGTGCACGGTGCCATAACCATAAGTTTGATCCGATTCTGCAGACAGACTACTATCGCCTGCAGGCAGTGCTGGCGGCGACGCAGTTTCGCGAAGTGCAGTTGGCAGATGGCGATGCGATGGTTGCGGCAGAGCGGGAAAAGGCAGTGCATCTGGCGAGGCTGAAGCCGCTGATCGATGCGGTCGCCGAGATTGAGAAGCCGTATCGGGAGCAGTTCAAACGGGAGAAACGGCTACAACTAGAGCCGCAGTTCCTGGCTGTTTTGGCCTTGGATGTGAAGACGCTGACCGAAGAGCAAAAGCGGATGCGCAAGGAAGCCGAGAAGCAGATTTCGCCCACATGGGATGAAGTGGTGGCGTTGATTCCGCCGGACATCAAGGCCAAGCGGACCGCGCTGCGCAAGCAGATGCACGCGATTGAATTGGATGCGCCTGAGGAGGCAGACCAAGCCTTTGCAGCTTACACGGTGGATGAGGCCACTGTGACTCACGTGCTCAAGGTAGGTGACCCGAAATTCAAACAGCAACAGGTCGAAGCGGGTTTACCGCTAGTGCTGGCGGCGGATCTGGGCAACCTGTCGACCGATCCACGTGGGCGCAGGGCCGTGCTTGCCAATTGGATTGCATCGGACACTCAGCCGCTGACAGCGAGGGTGATGGTGAATCGAATTTGGCAGTTCCGCATGGGTCGCGGGATTGTCGCGACGATGAACGATTTTGGGACGCTGGGGGCGAGGCCATCGAACGTCAAGTTGCTGGATTGGCTGGCTTCTGAATTTGTGCGCAGCGGCTGGGACATCAAGCATATCGATCGATTGATCCTGACCAGCGCAGCTTATCGCCAACAAGCAGAACAGCGGCGACGGATGGATTCTGACATGCTGCGGGATTCGATTTTGGCGACGAGCGGCATGCTCAATCTCAAGATGTACGGCAAGCCTGTAAAGACCCCGATCGAACCCGAGATCTATGACCTGATCTTCATGGAAGGTGAGCCGGATAACCTGTGGCCGCTGCCGAAGGATAGGTCAGAGATGTACCGGCGTAGCATCTATGTCCTAAACAAGCGCACGGTGCGCTTGCCGATGATGGCGAATTTTGATCAGCCGGACACGATGTCGAGTTGCCCGGACCGCTCGACTTCGACCAGTCCGCTACAGAGTCTGTCACTTACTAACAGCGACTTTATCCAGGAGCAGTCCAAGGCATTTGCGGCGAGACTAACTGGCGATGCGATTGGCAAGGCGTATCGCCTGGCGCTGTTTCGCGAGCCTACTTTGAAAGAGCGACAAAGCGCGCGGGACTTCTTCAAGAAGGGAGGATCGGTTGAGGACTTTGCCTTGGCCGTATTGAATCGCAATGACTTTATTTACATCCCGTAGGAACGTGCTGCGCGCCTCAGCAGGCGGCTTTGGCGCGGTGGCGGCAGAGTGGTTGATGCAGCGTGATGCGCTGGCTGCTGCCAAACTGCCGCATTTTGCGCCCAAGGCGAAGAGCGTGATCTTCTTGTTTATGGTGGGTGCGCCGTCGAGCATGGATACCTTTGATCCAAAGCCCGCCTTGAAGAAGTACGACGGACAGCCGCTGCCGGCCAGCTTTGGCAAGGTAGGTGGGCAGTTTACGGATGGCTCCAACCCGCTGCTGGCTTCGCCCTGGGACTTCAAGCAATACGGCAAAAGCGGGCTGCCTGTTTCTGGCCTGTTCCCGCATCTGTCGGATTGCGTCGATGACATTTGCTTCGTTAAGAGTTTTTACACGGAGAGCATCGTGCATGCTCCGGCCATGTATCAGGTGCATACGGGGCGAATTTTAATGGGCTGGCCGAGCATGGGGTCGTGGGTGACTTACGGGCTGGGGAGCGAGAGCGATAACTTGCCAGCATATGTTGTGATGCCGCAACCGGAAGGTACGCCCGAGGGCGGCACGCCGTGCTGGGGCAGCGGCTTTCTTCCAGCCGTACACCAAGGCACATTGTTGCGAAGCGGGCCAAGCCCGATACTGCATCTGAAACCACCGGCGGGCGTGACGCCCGAGCGGCAACGTCGCACGCTCGACCTGATTCAGGGCATGAATGCCGATGATTCACTGCCTGGCGATAACGAGATGGCGGCGCGTATCGCGAGCTATGAGTTGGCCTTTAAGATGCAGACCAGTGCGCCTGAGGCGGTGGACATCTCGAAGGAGCCGGAACACATTCGCAAGATGTATGGCCTGGATCAGAAGCGGACTCTGGACTTTGGAATGCGCTGTCTGCTGGCGCGGCGAATGGTGGAGCGGGGCGTGCGCTTTGTGCAGCTGTATTCGGGCGGCGGACCGGTGAGCATGCAGTGGGATGCCCATAGTCATTTGAAGGCCAACCACGAGAAGATGTGCGGGTTGACGGATCAGCCAGTGGCGGCCCTGTTGAAGGACTTGAAGCAGCGCGGCTTGCTCGACACGACGCTCGTCATTTGGGGTAGTGAATTTGGCAGGTTGCCGACGTCTGAGAGCGGTAATGGGCGCGATCACAATCCGCATGGCTATACGATGTGGTTTGCTGGCGGCGGGGTGAAGGGCGGCCGGTCGATTGGCGAGACGGATGAATTCGGGTTGCGTGGCGTGGGTGAGCGTTATCACATGCGCGACTTCCACGCGACCATCCTTGAGCTGCTGGGCATGGACCAGAACAAGCTTTGGTACCTGCACAATGGGCGGCAGGAGAAGCTGACGGACTTTGGCGGGACGGCGATCCGGGGTGTGTTTACTTAAGGAAGACGCGCCTTTCGATGCGCAGCGCCTCGGGCATAGGTGCGCGCATCCGGTATTGCGCGCCTTCCCAGCCGGTGTACAATTTGGGCATGGTGCTAAGTTCACAAGAGGAATCGCTAATCTGCGTGATCCGGGCGCTCCCGCCTGACGAGGCTGGAAAGGTCCTCAATTGGGCACGCCATCTGACGGAGTTAGCCGAAGGTCAGAACCTAGAGTGGTCGGATTCCTGGTCGTCAGAAGATCTAGCTGATGCGACAAAGTCATCTCTACGACGCTTTGAAGACGGCGAACGAGATAATCTTTGAGCGCAGGCGATGTGGTGGTGTGCGCTTTTCCTGGTGCGGAGTCAACGAAAGCCCGTCCTGCCGTGGTTTTCTCGGGCGAATACTACCATCGGCATCGGCCTGATGTCATTGTCGGCCTCATCACGACGCAAATTCCAAACCCTCAAGCGCCCACGGATTGCTCTCTGCTGAATTGGAAGAATTCGGGACTTCGCGCGCCCTCTTATTTCCGGTTGTACCTTGTCACTCTTCCTCAGAGGAATGTCCGAACCATTGGGCGCTTGTCGGACATCGATTGGGAGTCCGTACAGGCGTGTTTTCGAAACGGCTTTGGCCGGACGTAGCGGCCTATTTCACGCGGACGACGCGGTTATCACGCCAATCAAAGGTGGCGAAGTCCCGATCTTCCGGGTAATCCCTGGTGTGCGGGTTATTGGGAGCGACAACGATGATCGAGACATCGCGGTAAAGCAGGCGCGTGATGAAGGTGCTGGCCCAGCCTTCAAACTCGGGCGTGAAGGGTTCGTGGAGGAATTGAACTTGAGCACCCTTGGGAAGCGTTGGCGCGGCTATTTTGAGGGTCTGGTGAAAGTGTCGAATTGTGTCGAATTCGCGGTCCGCGCCATCGAGGTCAATGCGACCCGGCATCCAGAGAATTAGAGCGCCGAAGATTGCGACTGCGCCCGCGATTCTCATCGACTCTTTCGGGAGGAGGAGCAAGATACAGGGGATGCTCAGCGCCAACCCGGCACATGCGACGTAGATACCGTCGAGGCCACGTTCTGGAACAAAGGCGAGCGCGAGAATTCCGAGGGGAAAAATGAGTGCGGCAAAGGCAGCCATGCGATTGCGGCAGAGTAACAACGGAGTTAGTGCCAGCAGCAGCGCTTGCCATAGAGGAATCGTCTGCCAAAGCACGAGGGTGCCGAAGTAATTGCGGAAGCGGTCCAGGTAAACGGCGAGAGAGTATACCGGCTTGTATGGGCCGATGCTGGCCAGCCCCTCTGGTGCGAGGACGCGGCCAAAAATGAAGGCGCTAGAAATGGCACCAAAGAGCGCGTAGAGGGTCCAATTGATGCGCTTGTGCCACAGCAGATCGTAGAGAACGAGGAATGCGGGCAGAACAATCGCGCTCTCTTTTGAATTGATTCCGAATATGAAAAGAATCGCGGTAGGCAGTAGCACCCAGCGATGTTGGTAGAACTGCACATAACAGGCGAGGCCTGCGTAGACGAAGGTGAATGACAATACTTCAAAGATGGTGCCGGTGTTTAGATAGAGGTGCACCCAGTGAGTATGAAAACTGGCGATCGCTGTGGCGGCGAGGCCGTAAGCCAGGCTGCCGCTCAAACGGGTTGCGACGTGGCCCAGGATGAAGGCGTTGAGAACCAGCAAGGTGCTGACGACAAAGCGCCAGGGCCAAGCCTGAAAGCCAAAGAGTTCGAAGCCGACTTTATAGAACAGCTCACCGAGTGGGCGATAAAGAAAGGTTGGCTTCCAGAAGCAGACAATATCGATGAAGACCTGACGCCATGGGGTCTCAAATGCCCGGTGGCAATTCATCAAATCATCATGGGTCCAATCGGCGCGCATTGAGATGGGCGCTTTGTAGTGGAAGTAGAAGACGATGGCAATTGCCCAAAGCAGCAGCAGCGCAGCGCGGCCTTTAGTTTGCAAGGTTGCGTTCAAAAAACTGCACCATTGCTTCGTTGAGATTGTTGCGCGCCGGGCCCGTTACGCCGTGGCTCTTCTGCGGGTAGATGAGCAGGTCGAAGTGCTTGTCAGCGCGTTCGAGCGCGTCGATCATCTGCAGTGAGTTTTGAAAGAGAACGTTGTCGTCGCCGAAGTTGTGAACCAGCAGGAGTTTGCCTTCGAGGTTCTTGGCCTTGTTCACCGGGGAGGACTCGCGATAACCCTTCTCATTCTCCTGGGGCGTGCCGAGATAGCGCTCGGTATAGATCGTGTCGTATAACAGCCAGTTAGTAACTGGCGCGCCACTAATGCCGGCCTTGATCAGTTTTGGCTCAGAGAGCATCGTGTTGAGTGTCATATAGCCGCCGTAGCTCCAGCCCGACATGCCGACGCGGGCTGCGTCGACGAAGCCGAGACCGACGAGATATTCGATACCAGCCTTCTGATCCTGCACTTCAATTTCGCCGAGCTTGCGATAGAGCTTTGACTCAAATAAATGGCCACGGCCTGCGCTGCCGCGGTTGTCCACCTGCCAGATCACAAAGCCCTTGTGGGCAAGCACCTGATCCATGCTGGTGGCACCGGTCCAGGCATTGCGAATGGTCTGCGCGTGGGGGCCGCCGTAGACCATAACGACGGCTGGATACTTCTTAGTGGCATCGAAGTTCTCGGGCTTGATCATGCGGGCGTAGAGCGTCGTGCCGTCCTTAATCTTAAAGCTGAGAAACTCTGTGGGCAAGACGTCGAAATCATCGAGCGGTTTGCGGTCGCTGGCCTTGAGCTGTTCCACGAGCGCGCCATCGGCGCTATGCAAGGTCTGGCGGGGAGGACTGGTGATCGAGGAATAGACGTCGGTATAGAAATCGGCGGTGGGGCTCATCGAAATGGTGTGTGTGCCTGGCTCGGTGGTGAGACGCTTTTTGGTCTTGCCATCGAAGCTGGACATGTAGAGATGACGCTCCAGCGGACTGGCTTCTGTGGAGGTGTAATAGACGAGCTTCTTATCCCAATTGATGCCGGAAATGTCACTGACTTCCCAATCGCCGCGCGTGATCTGGCCGGCGTCCTTGCCGTCGAAATCGATGAGGTAGAGATGGCGCGAGCCGCTGCGCTCGCTGGCCCAGAGCATCTGCTTGCGAGCGGCATCGATGCGGGTCATGGAGTTGACGTTGATCCAGTATGGGTCAGACTCGGCGAAGACCTTGCGTACCTGACGGGTCTCCCAATTGGCGGCCATGAAATCAAGTTTGTCCTGAACCCGAGACATCCGCTGGACACTGACTTCCATCGGATTGAGCCAGGCGACGCGAGCGAGGAGGAAGTCGCGAGTCTCGCCTAGGTCCATCCAGCGAGTCTTGGCACTTTCGATATCGACAACGCCCAGGCGAACATCGGCGTTGGCGGTGCCGGCTTGTGGGTAGCGCTCTGGCTCAAGCACAGCGGGCGTCTTCAAGAGATCGGCCTGCGGATAGATCATTTCCTTGGAAACATCAAATTGCAGGTAGGCGATGCGGGCGCTGTCCGGGCTCCACCAGTAGGCGGTGTGGAGATCGAGCTCTTCGGGGTAAACCCAGTCGAGCTTGGCATTGAGGAGGGTCTCGCTGCCGTCCTTGGTGAGGCGCGTGACCTTGGACGACGCGATGTCCTGGACATAGAGGTCATGACCGATGCGATAGCTGACGCGCTTGCCATCGGGGCTGAGCTTGGGGTCGGATTCTCTCGCTTCCGTCTTAGTGAGCTGACGCACGACGCCGGTGCTTGCCGTGACCCAGAATAGATCGCCTCCCTCGACAATCAGCATGCCAGTACTGTCGGGTGCCCATTGGAAGCGCTGCTCAGAAACGCGGCGATTCTGCCAGGCAAATGCGGTCTCAGGGTTCGAGTCTTTGACGGCCATTGCGGTGAGGTCGCTGAGCTTGGCGAAGAGAGTTCGTGTCACTTTTGTGCGGCAGTCGTAGAGTTGCAAGGCACCTGCTTTTGCGTAAGCAAACTGATAGCCATTGGGGGCCCAGACCGTTCCGAGGGCGGGATCCATGATGGGACGCTGTTTGAGGGAGTCGAGCGTGATGGGCTTTTTTTGGGCAAGCAATGTGCAGGCAAAAGCAAAGCTGAGAAGACAAGTGTGTCGAAGGGTCATCGATAGGTATATTGTGGCATTAAGCATGGAAATTCATTTTTGGGGCGCCACACGCACAGTGACCGGTTCAATGCATGAGATCCAACATAAGGGGAAGAGCCTGCTGTTGGACTGCGGGCTGTTTCAGGGGCGGCGGAGCGAGGCGCGGGAGCGAAATTGTTGCTTCCCGTTTCAGGCGTCCAGCATCGATCAGGTTGTGTTGTCGCACGCCCATATCGACCATTCTGGGAACTTGCCGAACCTCGTCAAACAGGGCTTCAGCGGAGCGATTCATGCAACGGACGCGACGCAGGATTTGTGCCGGGCGATGCTGCTGGATAGTGCGCACATTCAGGAGAAGGACGCGGAGTTTCTAATGCGGCGGCGCACCAGCCGCAAGCGCGTGCTCGACCAATACGAGGAGCCGATCGTGGAGCCGCTCTATACGAGCGAGGATGCCGAGAAGACCTTCCCATTATTTGCTCCGTTGCCGATGAATGGAGTCCTGGATATTGGAAATGGGCTGCGCGTCGAGACGGTTGAGGCGGGGCACATGTTGGGGAGCGTCTGCATGAGGCTTAGCGATGGCACGACGAGGCTGGGGTTCTCGGGCGACATCGGAAGGAAGAATCTGCCGATCATTCGCGACCCGCAGCCGATGCTGCCGTGTGACTACCTGATTATGGAATCTACTTACGGCGACCGGCTGCATTTGGACGACGGCCCCGTCCTCGATAAGCTCGCGGACGTAGTGAATCGCACGGCAGCGCGGGGGGGCAAGATCATCGTGCCTTCATTCGCGGTAGGCAGGACGCAGCAGTTGGTGTTGTTGATGAATCAACTGATGATGGCCAAGCGGATTCCGAGTATTCCGATGTTTGTCGATTCGCCGTTAGCCGTCAACGTTACGGACATTTTCCGCAAGTACAGCAATCTTTTCGATGCCGAGACGGCGGCGATGTTGACTGGGGACGCGGATGGAGATGTATTCGGGTTTTCGCGGTTGCGCTATATCCGCGACGTTGCGGATTCCAAGGCATTGAACGACTTGCATGGGCCGTTCCTCGTGATATCGGCTAGCGGCATGTGTGAGGCCGGACGGGTGATTCATCATCTGAAGAATTCGATCGCCGACCCGCGGAATACTGTGCTGATCACTGGCTTTCAGGCGCAGAATACGTTGGGGCGAAAAATCCTCGACAAGTGGCCGGAAGTGCCGATTTTTGGCGAGATGATTCGGCTGAGGGCCGAGGTGGCAAAGATCAATGAGTTGAGCGGCCATGCCGATCAACGGGAGCTGATCGCGTGGATGAAGCCGCTGGTGCCGGGGTTAAAGAAGGTGTTTCTTGTGCATGGAGAATCGAGTGTGCAGGATGCGTTCAAGAAGGTGGTGGAGTCGACCTACGGGCTGGAGGTAGTCATCCCCAGCCATGGAGATGTGCATCGGCTGGAATAAGAGTCGAGGGTCGGGATGGTTCCGCTTGTGCTTCTGATCCAGAAGCTGGTTCGCTTTGTTTGTTTGCCATGGGGATGTTATCGGCATGCCCAGAGGGGACAGACTCAGAGCCGTCAGTCCCCATTATTTAGCGCGATGCGGGTGTCGTTATTCCCAGCCATGGGGATGTTATCGGTATGCCCAGAGGGGACAGACTCAGAGCCGTCAGTCCCCATTGTTTAGCGCGATGCGGGTGTCGGTATGCCCAGAGGGGACAGACTCAGAGCCGTCAGTCCCCATTGTTTAGCGCGATGCGGATGTCGTTATTCCCAGCCATGGGGATGTTATCGGCATGCCCCTATGTTTCGTGTTCGCGCCTGATTTGCCATGCGGGCTGGAAGTGGTCATCCCGAGCCGTGGGATGTGCATCGGCTGGAGTAAGAGTCGAGGGTCGGCATCGTCCGGCCTGTTTGTTCACTGGGGATGTTATCGGCATGCCCAGAGGGGACTCAGAGCCGTCAGTCCCCATTGTTTAGCGCGATGCGGATGTCGTTATTCCCAGCCATGGGGATGTTATTGGCATGCCCCTATGTTCAGTGTTCGCGCCTGATTTGCCGTGCGGGCTGGAAGTGGTCATACCGAGCCATGGGGATGTGCATCGTTTGGACTAATCGGGCTCGATTCACCACGAGCGGTTGACAGCACGTGGGCCAGATACGAGAGTTGCGGATGGTTCCAGTGTTGGTTGATCCAGTTGCAAAGACCCACGACAGGCGCGGCGGCGGCCACAGTCTGCAAGGCACCGCGGAATCGGATCGCCACTCGCTGCGTTTCCACCTCGTAACCGATACGGGTTTTGTAACTGTGCAACCCTTCTGCCTGCCGCACCGGAAGCGGACCGTTTGTGAGGCCAATCACCGCCGGATCCTGAGCCGCCTCTTGCGCCAGATGGAAGTCGAGCGCATGATTCACAAAGTCCTTCAGATTCTCGGTGCGTGAGAACTGATGTAAGCCGTAGGTCCAGGCATCGTCGCGGCAGTCGACGGCGTAGGCGGCCAGCTTGCCGTCGATCAAGGCCCCAGTAATGCGAATGGCGGGCACTTTCGCCACAGCATCGAGGAAGTTTCCCCAGCGCATAGGATCGGAGAATTCCGGCTCGCTGCGCTCCTGGCGGAGCATGGTTTGCTGGTTGATCTCGAGTCCGGCGACGCGCAGGTCGGATGGATCCAGGCGTTCGATCTGGCAACGCTCGAGACCCTTGCGCACCGAGCGTCTCAAGCCTCGGTCGAGACTCTCCATACCGTACGCCTTCTGGCGAAACACATAGTAACCGCCGGGCGTGCCCTGATTGCGCAGGGTGGGATAGCGGGCACCCCAACTCCCGTTCCGCGCCAGGAACTCGGCCACTTCCTCGCTCTCGGAGTGCACAAGTGCATTTTCCGGAAAGCTCATCAGAAATGGGCTTTTGGGCCGAAACGGCGTCCAATAGTTGCCTTGAAACTCAAGCACCTTGAATCCTCGTAGCTCATAGAAATCAGCTAATGGTTTACCAAGCATGTACAATTCCCTCCGCCCTTGCGGGCTGTCTGACAATACGGCGAATCAGGCCAAATCGAAACTCATAAATTCCCATCACTGGGAGATACAACAGTAGAAGAGCTGTGCTTTGGCTCATGGGTCCCACGACGCCACTGCGGATGGCAGTCCACAACGTAATGGCCGCGACGAGGGGAAAGGCCAACGAGGCCATAAACCCGACCGTGGCGCGAGCACTGGCACCCGCCGCCCGCTGGCAGATCCACAATTGGCTAAACGTCATGATCCCCAGCATCGACGCACTCACGGCGGCGACGCCCTCAAGGCCTAAGCCTGCGCCAATCGCCACCGCATGCAGCCCAGCTGACACGGGTATGGAGAGCAAAAAGAGACGCAACGCCGTCTGAATCTTTCCGGACGCCACCAGGAAGGCGCTGACGCTCGCATTGAGGGTGAGAAAATAACAGCCCCAGACTGTGATCTGTCCCGCCCCCGCGCCAGCAGCGTAAGCCGGCAAGAGTAGGGCCACCACAGATGGCAGCCAGAACGAGGCCACACCCAGGACGGGGGGCAGCAAATAAGCGAATAGTCGCGCTGGCTCCTCGTAAACTGCTGCAGCCTCAGCGGTGTCGCCAGTGCGGCCATATTCTTTCATCAAATGCGGCGAGATAATTTCAAATACGCTCACCCTGGTGACGAACAAGGCCAAGTCGTTCACCAGCAGGCTGACTGAGTAGAATCCTACCGCCACCGCGCCCAGCATCGGCGTCAGTACCAACACGTCGGCATAACGCGAGGCATTAAACGATGCGTCGAGCATCGAAGATGGTAGCCCCAGGCGAACCAACTCTCGCACTCGCGGGCCATCCCAGCGATAAGTTTTGGGCAATTGCTGGTTCCGCCACAGGTACAGCGTCGGCACGGCGATGGCGAGCATCGTAGCCAATCCTAATCCCGCGAGGCCAAACCAATAAGCCAGGGCCAATCCGCCCACACAATCCACAACTGCGGCCAGAATGATTTCACGCGAGCGAAGTTGATGAAGCTGATTGGCAATCGCCAAGTCACGGACAAACTGATGGGCCTGGGCCAAAAGCAGGACAGCCGCCATCGAACTCAACGCGATCTTCCATCGCGTCCCCGAGATTGTCGCCGCCGCCAGCAAGGCCAAAGCAGCCGACACCAGCCCTACTTGAAGGAGGAAAAATCCCGAAGCTGAAGCTACGCGCTCCACTTCGTCGTCGCGCCGCTGCCCGCGCAACCACGGAACTTGCAAACTCATCCCGCGGGCTACACCCACCCGGACAAAAGCCGCAGCCAAATAGAGCAGCATGGCGGTCTTCCAGATACCCACGTCTTCGGGGTTCAGAATCCGCAGGACCGCAAACGACTTCACCGACGTGAGTGTCACGGCAATCAACCCGCAGATACCGGCGCGCTTCAGACTATGGGCCCAACTCATGCTCCCCCAAATTACCGAATACTTAATGGAATCAACATCACCTATGCTTACTAGTACCTAGAAATATATTTAGTACTACTAGGTAGTGTCAGTCCAAATTCCTTTGTGGCCTACTCTAGCTATGAGTTCGGTAGTTCTCGTTGTTCCCGGCGGTTCTTATGTGGATTTGGCGATCTGCCGGTCAATTGGCCGCGCAGGGCATCAAGTCTTCATGGGAAAGTGTCCGCAATCCGGGGCGTCCTCCTGGTCGCGTTACTGCGCCGCAGGTTTGGCGCTCTCTGGAAATCCGGCCACCGCCGCACACGAGATCCTCGCCCACGCTGCACAGTACGGCATCACTCATCTGATCTGCACGGAAGAAGAGTGGATCGTTCATCTCAATGAACATCGGGGAGAACTGGAGAATTGCCTGGTTCCGATGTTTCCCGACGTCGAGCGTTTTGAATTGGCGATGCACAAGGACCGCACGCTCGCCATCGCAGCTACCCTGGGGATTCCCGCACCACGCACGGTAGTAATGCAATCGGCCGCCAACCTTGAACGCTGCCGGGATCTCCACTTTCCCCTGGTCCTCAAGCCTCGCCACCGTGATCCCCGCGTCAGCTGCAAATCCGCCGACTTCGTCGCTCGTTATGTAGCGAACTTTGCCGAGCTAGCCAGTGAAGTGGAACGGTGCCAAAAGTTCGGCGAATATCCGCTTGTCCAGGAATACATTCCTGGCCGGGGCGTTGGGGTTGAAGTTCTTATGCGCGATGGCGAAGCGGTCGTTCTTTTTCAACATCAACGGCTGCGCGAGTTTCCCCCGACCGGTGGGCGAAGCGTCTATTGTCAAAGTGTTCCGCTGGATGAGACTTTAACCGGCCAGGCAGTGGCCTTACTGAAGGCCATGCAATGGGATGGCGTGGCGATGGTGGAATTCCGCTGTGACTCCGCCACCGGCCGCTACGGTCTGATGGAAGTCAATGGACGATTCTGGGGTTCACTGGCGTTGGCGATTCACTCTGGAGCCGATTTTCCAGCCGCCTGGCTCCGCAGCCTCACTGGCGGCGACCCCCATTGCACAACGATCCCCGGCATCCACTGCCGCCTGCTGGGTCACGATACCCGCTGGTTGCTGAGCGAGATGCGGCATCCGCGCGGGTCGCGGCTGGCCGCGCTACGCGAATATCTTATGGCGTTCCGGCCGGGAGTCAAATACTACGTCTGGGATTGGCGCGATCCGTTGCCCACGCTGGTCGGAATAGGAATTCGCGTCGCGCGTGGCCTCAGAGCCCTGCACCAGCGCTTTTCCGGCGGCGCGAAGCACCCTTTAGAAATCCAAAAAGTCACCACAGGAGAATCACTCAACAATGCTTAACTGGAGCCAGTCTCTGTATCTCTGGATCAATGGCTTTGCCGGCCATTGGCCCATACTTGACGAAATTCAGGCTATGGTTCTTACCAACGACCTGATCAAAGGCGGCGTTGCCGGCGCGGGCCTGATCGCCGCCTGGTATTGGGGACGATCGCTGGAAGTGCAACTCGCCTCGCGCCGCACGGTGCTGGCGATTTTCCTGGGCTGCGTGGCGGTAATCGGGACCACCAAGACCGTCTCGCGCCTGACCCACTTCCCGCGGCCTTATGTCCTCTCTCAGGAGACCTCTGTCCTTGATCACGGCCAACTACGCGGCATCAACGCGCTTCCCTTTCAGGTCCCGCTTGATCGTAAGAGCCAGGATCGTTATGCCGATCTGCGTGCGGGCACGATTGAGAAAAATGATTTGGAGTCGTTCCCGAGCGATCACGCGGGTTTCTTCATCTTCGTGTCGATCGGGCTCTGCTTCGTCTCCCGCTGGCTGGGCGCTGTTTCGATGATTTGGACGCTGGTCTTTGTCCTGGGCGCGAAAGTGATGGCCGGACAGCATTCACCGCTCGACATCGTCGGCGGCGCGCTGGTGGCGGTCCTCTGGGCGCTGGTGGTTTTCCCTTGGAGCCAGTCATGGGGCCGCCGGTTTTTGGACCGGGTCGTCCAGTCGTCGTTCGCTTACCCGAGTCTGGCCAGTGTGCTCATTTTCCTCATGACCTTTGAAGCTACCACGACTTTTAACAACACCCATCAAGTGCTTGCAGCCGGCAAGCAGATGGTGAAACTCTGGAGATCCTCTCATGCGCTTTAAGCCCCTGCTCTTCGCCTTGCCCGTGTTAGCGTTGCTGTCGTTGCCCGCCTTGCGCCTGCCGCGCGAGGGCTTCACGGTGGTGCCGCAAAACCGCTGGACGGTCAGCGTGGTCGCTGGCAACGCCTCGGGGTTTGGCGCTCCCGACGGCTTGGCCTGGCACGCCGGACAGCTCTACCTGGCGGACGAAGGGGGCCACGCGATCAAAGTACTGGCGGCTGATGGCCGGGTGCGCCGCATCGTCCAAGGTCCCAACACTTCCTCGCCCGAAGACATCGTTGTCGACACCGATGGCACCATCTATTTTTCTGACGACGACCTCGGGGGAGTGTCCAAAATCGATCCCACCGGCAAGCTCACTAGCCTGGCCGGACGGGAGGCGGGATTGCACTCTACCGAAGGGATCGTACTCACGCCGTGGAATACCCTCCTGGTCGGCGATGGCGAGCTTCATCGCATCTTTGAAGTCACCAAAAGTGGCGACGTCACGGTTTTCGCCAACTACGTGAAAAAGCCCGAGAGTATGGTTTTCGATTCCTTGCAGCGCCTGTACCTGGCGGACAACGAAGAGTGTGTCATCTACCGCATTGAACGCGACAAACCGTGGCGCAAAATCCTCACCAAGCGCGATGGAATCTCGAAGCCCGAGTCGCTGGCCATTCACGGCGATGCACTTTACTTCACCGATCCGGTTGAGGGCCGCATTCACCGTTACACCGATCGCGATGGCCTTGAAACGCTGGCTGTTCTGGGCGGCCAATTGCAAAATGTCCAAGGCATTACAGTCGCCGATGATGGCAGCGTCTATGTCTCAATTCAGACCGACCTCAAGAGACTGAAAGGCTATGTGATTCGGCTGCAGGAACGCGTCCCCAACGAGGTCTTGTCCCGCCAGTAGTTTGACCGTCTGCCGCCGCTTGGCATAGCTCTGCCTTCAGTGGAGTGGCTTCAGGAAGACCAGTTGGTTGCCTCTAGTCGCGGGCAACAGAGTTCCATCAGGTGCAACGGCGAGTTCGTGCGAGCGAACTTCATATTTGGCGATGATCCTGCCGTTAGCGAGATCGATTTTTACGATATTAAATTCATTGTCCAGGGGAACGCCTTTGGGGTGCACGGCAGCATAGAATTCACCAGTGGGGCTGAAAGCAGCGGAGTAGAATAGTCCGCCGTATTTCCACTCACCCAGGAACTTTCCGCTTGGGCTAAACCACTGTAGGCGCCCGTTCTCGCGGTCGGCGACGTAAAGGTTACCGTGCGGACCGATAGTGATCGAATGAACGACGTCGAATTCGCCGGGACCGGTTCCGTGTTTTCCCCACTCAGTCACTTTTGTTCCCACTGCGTCGTACTCAATCACCCGCGCATTGCAATAGCCATCCGCGATGAATACGTGACCATTGTTTGCGAAGGCAATGTCGGTTGCGCCGCAAAAGTCCTTGGTCTCATCCGGCAAGTCTCCAACACTGATTTCGAGAAGCTTTTTTCCTTCCGGCGTAAACTTGAAGACCATTGAAGTATTAGCGTCCACGGTCCATACATTACCAGCCGGATCCATGCGGATACCGTGAGGAATCTTAAACATGCCTTTACCCCACGACCGAATGAAATTTCCCTTTGGATCGAGAACGACGATTGGATCTCCATTTGCTGGTCGATGAAGAACGTAGATATTTCCGCGCCGGTCGGCGGTTAGCGCCGAGATTCCCTCGAACATCAATGGCGGGTTCGCAGTAATGTAGATTCGCTCGACCGGAAGCTGGGGCACCGTCTGAAGGAGTGTGCGGAGTTGATCCGAATCTGCACTCTGTCCGAAAACTTGGGAAAGGGCAAGAAGAACGAGCGGGGATAACATGAGTTGGTGTCCAACACTCCTTAGCGAGTTCCCGAGTTGTGCCCAATTTGTGGGCAAATTCACCTAGTTCGGGATCTCGATCAGTTTGGGGCTGATTTTGTCTTTTTCGTAAGTAGGGCTAACGACGAGTTCATGCAGCTTGTCTTCGCGGGGCGCGGGGGCTGGTTCCTGCACTAATACTTCTGTGCTGTAGCGATTGTAATAGCCGCCGATATAGCCGCCATGCCGGATGCCCCTGGGGACTCTCGTTGCTGCCGGTTTGGGGGCGGGGGCGGTTGTGAGCTTTGGCGGTGCAGGATTGTGGGCCGGTGCAGTCCGATGCGCTTGCGCGCTGAGCGCGAGACAAGCAGCGAAGGTGGCGAAGAAGCGGCGCATGGCCTTATTCTAAACTAAGTTCCAAGTTAGTTGACTGGCACTTCTTTGGGACCGCCTGGCAACCCGTAGATCATCACTGTCTTACGGATCGGCTCCACCGGTTTGGGTGGCAGGACGGCCACTTGAACTGGTGCCGGGGCCGGGATTGCTTCGATGGCTTTAGTCGGGGCGACGGGCGTGGCGACGGGCGTGGCGAGAGCCGACACCATCAGCTTTTCAACTTCCGCCTGATCGATGTTGAACGAGGCACGGAGGGTACTGCCGGACGCACTCATCTCTAGCGCCTTGTCGAGGTCGATCGGGAAGGGAGCCTCGTCTTTAAATCCCATCTTGGCCATCGCGACGATGCCTTTGAGCATATCGAGCATCTGGGCGGCGGACTTGGGAGAAGTTGCCTGAAGTTGCAGATCCAGCGCGACGTTGCGGCGGACGGCCATGCCCACCGAGAAGTTGCGAATCTGGCTAACCATCTGTGACATTGGGTCTGCGTTTTTGCCGGTTGCGACGGGCAAATTGAGCGGCGCCGTTGAGCCGATGAGCCAGACGTCGTTAGATGCCTCCAGGTTGCGGGCGCGCTCGAAAAGTGGGTTGGCCTGAGGCGTCAAGCCGGTCTCCATGCGCTCAAGGGCCACCCGGATGGGACCTTCTTCACCGATCACAATGTTGTGCGCGTCGTAGATGGCAAAGAGCGGTTTGCTGGTGGGCATCTCCACCTTGAACTGTGCCGTTTGAAATTTTGCCGTTGAGCGGCGGGGCGGGGCAGCAGGCTTGGCAGCGGGCTGTACCAGAACCTTGATCTTGCCCCATTGCTCCAGCTTGAGGCCGTTCTTGATGCCGAGCTCGACCAGTTTTGCGCTGTCGAATTTGCCTTGAACCAGGAACAGGACATCGCTCTGCTTGTTGTTCTTCGAGACCGCCGACAAGTGTACGGTGTCGATCTGGTCGAGTAGCGATTCGAGCTTTTTGAATTCACCGAGATTGTCTTGCATCGCGGTGCGCAACTGGGAGCCAAAGGGGCTCTTGATCATCCACTTCAGGTCAAGCCCAAGCAGGATTTCAGACTGTGGGAAGGCGAAGCGGAAGTCCGTCTCGGCGCTCAATCCGAGGGTGAACAAAGCAAGGACGGCAAAAACGCGAGTGATGGACATGGCTACGGATATATCGGCTTGGCCGCAAAAGTTCTGTAGACTGGTCTTCGTGTTAGACCGACGATTGTTCCTGGCAGCTCCGGCCCTATTGGTTGGACAAGAAAAGAAGTTTCGAGTGGCGGTAGTGGGTACCGAACACGGCCATGTGCGGGGCTTTATGAACGCGGCGGCCAAGCGGGCCGATGTGGAGGTTGTGGGGCCGATTGCTTTTGAGGATCGCGCCAAAGTGAAGGGCGAAGCTGTTGAGGCGATTGCCTGCTTTACATCAACTGACCGGCATTTGGAGGTGGCGCGACTGGCAGCAGCATTGAAGCTGCCGATGATGATGGAGAAGCCGCTGGCGACAACCAACGAGGATGCGCGGGCGATGGCCAAACTGGCGGCAAGCGCGGGGATCGCGATCTTTGTCAACTACGAGACGACCTGGTACCGCAGCCATGCTGAGTTGTGGCGTTTCTTCAAGGAAGAGAAGGCGGCGGGCAAGATTCGCAAGATGGTGGCGATGGATGGGCATCAGGGGCCGAAGGAGATTGGCGTCGGACCCGAGTTCTTTGGATGGCTGACAGACCCGCAGCGCAATGGGGCGGGCGCGCTGTTCGACTTTGGTTGCTATGGGGCGAACCTGATGACCTGGATGATGGACAATCAGCGTCCACTGAGGGTGGTGGCGAGTGTGAAGCGGAACAAGCCGGAAATCTATCCGAAGGTGGATGATGAGGCGACGATTCTGGTGGAATACGACGGCGCGCAGGGGATCATCGAGGGAAGCTGGAACTGGCCGTTTAGTCGCAAGGATTTTGAGGTTTATGGCGAGAAGGCCTATGCCAATGCGTTTGGCGGCAATGTTGTACGCAGGCGCAAGGCCGGGGCGGCTAGCGAGGAGACGATTACTCCGGCGGAACTGCGACCGGATGAGGCGGATTCGATCTCGTACCTGAAGGCCGTGGCGAGGGGCAAAATGAAGCCCGGCGGGCTGTCGAGTATCGAGAATAATCTGATTGCGACCGAGATACTGGTGGCGGCGCGGGAGAGCGTGAAGAGTGGCCGGATGGTTGTGTTAGGCCGTTAGCTGGGCGAGGTGGTGCTCAAGGTGGTCGTTGTAGTCCTTGACCAGGTAGGCGAGGGTGGCGGTGGGGTGATCGCCGATCGTGCAGCGGGTTTGCAGCTTTTCGTCCGGGATATGCTCCATTACGTGCGCAAGGTGGAAGTTAAAGGCCGCCCAAAGGTCCAGCACGTTAGCGACGTCGGTGGTGGCGTAAGATTGAACGGCAACGCATTCTTGCTGCTTGTAATCGGGGAAATTTAAGTCAGGCTGCATGAGGGCGCGCACAAAGCGTTGGTGGTTGTTGGACGCCGAATCGACGAGGTGGCCGAGAACTTCGATTCGCAGCCATTTGCCGGGGGCGTAGGGCTGGTTCCAGTCCAGCAGGTGCGCCTGGTCCATGAAACGGTCAACAACGGAGCGGAGGCGGGTGGCTTCTGTCTGCATGCTTATGATCCAGTCTAATGCGTTTGCCTGAGTTTGCCGATATACCGAGTTATGCGGAGTGTCGAGCTACGACTTGAGTTATTGCGACGAAGTCAAAATGTGGATGGCGGCTGGGGCTACTTCTCTGGACGCGAGAGCGGCGTTGAGCCGACGGCCTATGCGCTGCGGGCGATTGGGGCTGGGGATAACGGCTGGGAGCGGGGGATCGCATTCTTAGTGGCGCGGCAGGAGAAGGACGGTGGGCTGGCTCCGCGAGTCGGAGTGCCGGGGGCCACTTGGGTGACGTTGCTGGCCTTTCCGTTGTTGAAGAAGGCGGGGGTGGCGGCGAAGTCGCTGGAGAGGGCGGGGAGTTGGATTCTCGATACGGAAGGCGCGGATGGCGGACTGGCTGAACGCCTTGCTTTCGCCCTGGGACACGCCAAAGTTGAGCAGGACCCACGGCTTAAGGGTTGGCCTTGGAGGCCTGGCAACAGCAGTTGGGTGGAGCCGACGGCGCACGGGTTGATGGCGCTGCGAACAATGGACGGTTGCGTCCCAGAGGCTGGTATCCGGTATCGTCGCGAGATTGCGACGAAGATGCTGCTGGATCGTCGCTGTAGCGATGGCGGATGGAATTACGGGAATCGCAAGGTGTTGGGTGAGATCTTGCCCGCGTACCCGGAAACGACCGCGCTGGCCTTGTTGGGTTTAGCTGGGAGTGGCGCAGATTTGGGCGCAAGCCTAGAGATTGCCCGGCAGATGTTTGGTGCAAGCAAGGGTGCTTATGGACGCGCCCTGTTGAGCCTGGCACTGGGGGCGCATGGGCATGCGGTTAGCTATGCGACTTTGACCGAATCCGCGCATCCGAGCGGCAACACAATGCTGGCGGCAATCGAAGTTCTGGCGCTGCGCGGCGAGGGCCGGGGGCTGATGCCATGAGAAGGCGCGATGTATTGGTGGGCAGCGCGGCAGTGGGACTGCTCGGCGGTGGATGTTCCAAGCGAGAGGCGGTTCAGATGGCTCCTGTGGAGAAGGCAACGGTTGCGGTGGTGAAGGCCTCCAGCTATGAACAAGAGCTATTGAGTCGACTTGAGGAGGGCATGAAGGAAGCTTGGCCGACGGCTTTCCTGGAGGTGTTGGATAAGCGGGTGTTGCTGAAGCCGAATCTGGTGGAGTTTGATCACAAGACGGCCATCAATACAGACCCGCGCCTGGTGCTGGCGGTACGGGAATTGTTTCTCAAGCTGGGAGCGGCCGAGGTTTGGATAGGCGAGGGGCCGGGGCATCGACGCGATACCTGGGACTTAGCCGATCAGGCTGGATATCGGAAGATTGTTCCGGATTTTGATGATCGATTCATCGACCTCAACCTGGATGACGTTAAAAGTGTTCGGGCCTATGGGGACTCGATGGACTTGTTTTTGCCCAAGACGGTATTGACCGCTGACCTTGTCGTGAGCGTCGCAAAGATGAAGACGCACCACTGGGCGGGGGCGACGCTGAGCATGAAGAATTTCTTTGGCATCGTACCTGGATCGATCTACGGTTGGCCAAAGAATCTGTTGCACCACCAGGGAATTGATCGTTCGATTGTTGAACTGAACCGGCTCGTGCGAAACACATTTGCGATCGTGGACGGCATCGTGGGGATGGAGGGCAATGGGCCGATTCAGGGGACGCCAGTGGATGCAGGCGTGGTGGTGATGGGGCGGGATGTGGCTGCGGTGGACGCTACCTGCGCCCGTTTGATGAAGTTGGACCCGATGAAGATCAAGTACCTTCGCTGGGCGGCGGAACT
Organism: Bryobacterales bacterium; assembly: GCA_038206015.1. GTDB lineage: Bacteria > Acidobacteriota > Terriglobia > Bryobacterales > Bryobacteraceae > Bryobacter. The sequence continues at coordinate 20,268 of JBBRBI010000074.1, forward strand.
GAATTTGCCGGGGCTCGGCGCCATTGCCGAGAGTGCAATTGAGCAGCGGGGTGAGAATTTGGCTGCGCTTTCGCGGCCCTTCGCGGTGTTGCCCCAGTTTGAAGTGTTGCGCCTGGGTTGAAGCTAGTATCATGAAGACACCGAATGCGACGCTGGATCTTATGGGAATTTGCCCGAGCTAGTTGGCAGTACGACGTGATCGTCGCCCTGCTGCTGGCCTTTATCTTCTTCACCCCCCGAGAGTTATTTCGTGATCAGCCACGCGGCACGAGCGTGGTGATGGTACCCGCAAGCGATGGCGCATTCGTCTTCTACATTGATCCCCATGAATTTGGGCAGATGAGCGAGGATCGCCGCAAGGGCGAAGCGCTGCGGTTGATCGAGCGAAAGTACAAGGAGAAATGGGATGTGGTTCGCCTTGAGACTCTGTACGATTCGGAAAATGAAGTCAGGGGTTACCTTGCGTACGCGAAGCATTAGTCTGCTGGTTGCGAGTGCCTGTCTGGCGATGGGAGCAGCATCCAGCCTGTCTGAATTGATGCAGCGCCTGGATCAGAACGCTGAGGGGTTTCGTGCGATGAGCGCGAAGATCGAGCGGATCGACTACACCGCCGTGTTGCGCGATTCCAGCAAAGAGACCGGCGAGATCATGCTGCTCAAGAAAAGGCCGGGATCGGTTGCGATGCGCATTGATTTTACGTCGCCCGATGTGAAGCAGGTCAGCTATGCCGATAAGAAGGTTCAGAGCTACCTGCCCAAGATCAACACGGTGCAAATTGTGGATGTGGGCAAGATCGACGGGATGATCAGCCAGGGGATATTGATTGGGTTTGGTACGACGGCGAAAGAAATGCAGAAGGCGTACTCGATCAAGATTCTGGGGGAAGAAGCAATTCTCGGCAAGATGGCAACCAAGCTGGAGTTGATCCCGAAGGGCGATTCGCCGCTGATGAAGTTGAAGAAGATTGAAGTCTGGTTGGCTGTAACGGACGGCTATCCGTTGCGGCAGAAGCTGTATCAGGGATCTGGCGACTACAATCAGGTCACCTATATTGATTTGAAGATCAACCCCGGGATCACCGAGCAGAACCTGCGGTTGACCTTGCCCAAAAACGTCAAGAAAGACTACCCGGCAAAGTAAGTATGGCGCGGGAACGCATCCACGCATCGCAGAGCAGGCTAGGCTTTCTCGACTGGACGCGGGGGTTGGGTGCCGTGATCATGCTGCAGGGCCACGTAGTACACAGCTTCATGGCAAAAGATTTGCGTGAGGGGTCTGCGTTTGTGTTGTCGCAGTTCGTTGGGGGGATGCCGCCCGCTTTTTTTCTGTTTCTGACCGGAGTGACGCTGGGCTTTTTGATGGACAGCCTTTGCAAGAAGGAGTCGTCGCACTGGGGTCGGTTGGTGGCGACTTTAATGCGGGCGCGCTATCTGATTGTGGTGGCGATTCTGTTTCGCGTGCAGTTATGGGTATTTGCCTGGGGCCGGTCGCCGTTGAGCGATCTGCTTAAGGTGGACGTGCTGAATTGCATGGGGTTTACGATGGCGGCCCTGGCGTGGATGGTTGTCTTTGACACCCGGCAGCGGGTTTTGTACTCAGTGGTGGTGGGGCTGTTGTTGGCGTGCGGCTCGCCCTTGGTGGCGAATGCGGATTGGACTGGGGTTCCAGAGATCGTAAAGAACTATCTGGCACCGAACCCGAATTTTTTCAGTCTGTTTCCCTGGGGAGCGTTTCTGGCATTTGGGATCGCGGCGGGCAGTGTGATTCGATTGGTGCCGTCGGAAGAATATGGCGCGATGATGCAATGGAGCGTGCTGATTGGGTTTGGCTTGATCGTCGGGGGGCACTACTTTTCAAACTTGCCTTATTCGTTGTATGAGAAGAGTGAGTACTGGATCGATTCGCCGGGGCTGGTGCTGATCAAGACGGGCGTGGTGATGGCCTGTGGGGGTGTTGGGTACTTAGCTTCGTTATATTTGCAGGGTCGATGGAGCTGGGTATCAACCCTGGGGCAGCATAGCTTGCCGGTTTACTGGATCCACATCGAACTTGTATATGGACGATGGTTTGGGGGGTGGAAGGAAGAGCTGAGCGTGGGGCAGACTTTTGCCATGGCGGTGGCGGTTGCGGCGGTGATGGTTTTGGTGGCCGAGATGAAGGGGCGCTATGACCGGGGGGAAGTGGCAGGGGTGCGCGGGGTTGTGGCGCGGATTTGGCCAGCCGGTTTTTAAGGGCGCCTTAGCGCATCGCGGGGCGCTCTGCGCCGGAACGCTTGGTGTAGGGGCCGGGCATGCCGGAGGGCAGAATCGTGCGCTGGTCGGTGATGGCGCTCAGAAGTTGATCACTGGTGAGGTCTCGAGCGTTTTTGAGATTGGCTCCTCGCAAGTCTGCCCCGCGCAGCTTGGCATTCTCAAATCGCGCACTCTCCAGGTTTGCCCCGTGGAAGTCTGTTCCCTGAAGGTTGGCCTCGCGAAAGCTGGCTGCATAGAACTGGGTACCGCTGCACTGGGTTTTGCTCAAATCTGAGGAGTTGAACTTGCTTTGAGGAAGGTCTGAGCGCGACAGATCGGTACTGGGAAGTTTGGCGTTGCTGAAATTGGCCCGCTCGCCGTCGATGGCGTAGAGGCGGCAAAATGACATGGTTGTGCGGCTGAAATTGGCTTCCTTGAGATTGGCGCCGGTGAGATTGCTCTCTGTCCAATTCGACTGCTGGGCGCAGGCTCCTGTGAGATCGACGTTGTTGAAGAGACATCTCTGGACCCGGGCGGATTGGAACATGGCTAGCTTCATCGACGCCCAGGAAAGGTCTGAGTTGGCAATGGTGGTGTCGGCGAAGACGGCGGAGTTGAGAAAGGCCGACATGAAGACGGCGTGCTCCAGACGGGCACCCATGAAATCGACACTGGTGAGAATGGCGCGACGGAAGTCGCAATAGGAAAGGTCTGCCAGATTAAGGCTGGACTGGGCAAGGTCAGCCTCAAGGAAGCTGGTGCGGGAAAACAGTGCGGCCCGGAGGTCTGATTTCTCAACGCGGAGATCGTTCCAACAACCGCGCTCATCGCGGAGACGCACTCCGTCCTGGCTTTCTTCCAGCCAGAGTTTGTGCAAGTGTAAACGGTGGGCTAGGGCCGCGGGCGCGCTTTGGATCGTGGGCATGACTGTTTCGGCTGGGTTTCTTATCGGTGACGGTGGCGGGGTTTATAGGCTTTTTGATTCTGGTTGCGATTCTGGTTGTTTTAGGGGAGGATTTGGTCGTCAATCAGTTTAGCGTTCATGATGCCAAAACCCACTTATCGAGTTTGCTCGACCGTGTGTTGCAGGGAGAGACGATTGTCATTTGTCGTCATAATAAGCCGGTGGCGAAGATCGGGCCGCTTACGCTGGGGCCGGTGAAGCGGATCATTGGGAGTTTTGCTGGCCAAATCAGCTATACGGAGGACTGCTTCGCTCCCATGACGGACACGGAGATTGACGATTTTGACAGCTCGCAGATCCTTCCAGCGGAACAGGCTGACAGGTTCAAGTGAAGCTTCTTTTGGATACGTGCACGTTTATTTGGCTGGCCGACAACTCAAGGCTGCTGTCCGTTGCAGCTCGTGAGGCGATTCTGAGCCCGGAGAATCAGATCTACTTCAGCTCCGTGTCCGCTTGGGAGATCTGCCGGAACTATGCCAAAGGTACGCTAAAGTTGCCTGTACCGCCAGCGAGACTGATCCCGAAGGTCCGCGGCGACGCCAAGATCGAAGCAATCGTTTTCACCGAGGAAGAAGCGATCACGGCCGAAAAGCTTCCGTTGTACCACCGCGATCCGTTCGATCGTATGATCATCGCGCAAGCCCTGCTGAACGGAATGGCGATTGTGACATCCGACGAGGCTTTCGGCGCGTATCCAGTCCGGGTGCTTTGGTAGTCCCCTGAGCTTTTCGGGCGGGGCTTTGCGCGTTAGTTAGTGAGTGCTAGCATATCTTGCATCGAATCCGAATCTTGCGAGTCTAAGCAAGGAAGACCTTATGGAAATCGTCCGCGCCAGTTCCAGCCCGACTGAAAACACCCCGAGCCCGGTTGCCTATCGGCTTCCGCCCGAAATGGTGGAGAAGTCTGCTGATCGCTTGTGCTGGATCTCCATACTTTGCGCTGTGACCACCGTCGCACTGTTGGCGATGCAGGGGTTTTTACAGCCGGAGTTTGCTCAATCGTTCCATTTGTGGTCCATCCGCTTGACGATGCTGGGGACCCTGGGCATGTCGCTTGGTTTTATTGTGATTCAGAGGCTGGGGTTGGTTCGAAAAGCGACCCTGCTCGATTTGGGGATTGTTTTCCAGGTGGGGATCGCGTTTGCGATCTCGATGTTTGAGACGGCGATTCCGTGGGACGCGACGAACCCTGTTCTAGGACATAGCGGTGTCGCGATCTGGTTGGCATTGTGCGGATTGCTCTTGCCGAATTCGCCGGTGAAGTCGGGCATCGCAGCGTTCTTCAGCGCGATGAGCTGGCCGGCTGCGTACTGGTTAAATTTGCAACTGCATGGATACACGCCCTTGCCCTGGAATCGTCTACTGGTCTGGATATCGCCGATCCTGATCATGGCAGTGTGGATGTACATCCTGAATGTGCGGATCTTTGCGATGCAGTGGAAGCAGGTGAAGGCCGAAGAGTTGGGTGCGTATAAGCTGGACTACCTGATTGGCAAGGGCGGCATGGGAGAGGTGTGGCGGGCCAAGCATACGATGTTGGCGCGTGACGCGGCAGTGAAGCTGATCCGCGGCGATGTGCTGGCAGGAGCCAATGGACGCCAGGAAAGTGTCATTCGGCAGCGCTTTGAGCGCGAGGCGCGGGCGACGGCCAGCCTGCGGAGTCCGCATACGGTAGCGCTGTATGACTTTGGGCGGACCAAGGATCAGACTTACTACTATGTAATGGAGTTACTCGATGGCATCGACTTACAGACCATCGTTGAGAGGTTCGGGCCGATGCCGGCCAGTCGTGTTGTGAAGGTGATGCAAGGCGTGGCCGCGTCCCTTGAAGAAGCGCATCATGCTGGCATGGTGCATCGCGACATCAAGCCCAGAAACATCGTGATGGCGAAGATCGGGATGCACTATGACTTTGTCAAAGTGCTCGACTTCGGGCTGGTGAAGACGAATGTGCCGGATGCCGAGGCGATGATGTTGACGCTGGACGGTGTGGCGACGGGGACGCCTGCCTATTTGCCGCCAGAGATTGCGATGGGTGAAGAGAATGTGGATGGTCGAGCGGATCTGTATTCGCTGGGTTGTGTTGCTTACTTTCTGTTGACTGGGCAGTTGGTTTTTGCTGAGGCGACGCCGACTGCGATGGCACTGGCGCATGTGCAGAAGAGGCCCGAGTTGCCAAGCTCACGACTGGGATCGCCGGTGGCTGCGGGCCTGGAAGCGATTGTCATGCAGTTGCTGGAAAAGAAGCCAGGGGATCGAATCCTGGATGCCCGGGATTTGCGACGCAAGCTGAATGCGCTGGCAGATGTGAAGGTTTGGTGTGAGGATGCGGGGGCGGACTGGTGGCGGGCCAATCTGCCGGAGACGGGTGGCAAAATGGTGAGCGTCGTCGAGGATGAGACGCCCACCACGGCGGAGATCGGGTTGGTGGCGAAAACCGTTTAAGCAACCGATTTGATTGGCTTGGGCATGGTGACACAATAGGGAGCGATGAGCCTTTCGCGTCGCTCCCTTGTTCGCTCCCTTTGCCGCACCGCTGCGGTCTTCTCCTTCGATCAATTGATAGAAGGTCAGGGCCTTGGAGTGCAGTTTGTAAATGTTGCGCGCGAGGCAGGGCTGAAGGCCAAGACGATCTACGGTAGCGAGAACCGCAACAGATATCTGATTGAGACCACCGGCTGCGGTGCGGCATTCTACGACTACGACCAAGATGGCTGGTTGGATATTTTCCTCGTCAACGGTAGCCGCTTTGAGACCAAGTGGACTGCCGCGACTGCGCCGGTCAGCCGACTCTTTAAGAACAATCGGGACGGGACTTTCACCGATGTCACGATCGCCTCAGGGATTGCCAGGACGGGTTGGGGGAGCGGTTGCTGCGTCGGCGATTTTGACAATGATGGCTTTGACGATTTGTTCGTCAGCTATTGGGGCGATTGTTCGCTGTGGAAGAACCTGGGCAACGGCAAGTTCATTGATGTTGCAGTCAAAGCGGGCGTCACCACACGCACGAAGTCCGGTCTGCAGCGGCACAATACGGGCTGTGCATTTCTCGATTACAACAAGGATGGGTATCTCGATCTGTTTGTCGCGAACTACATTGACTTCGATCCAAAGACGGCCCCGCTGCCGGAATCGGGGCCATGTAAGTACAAAGGGATACTGGTCGCCTGCGGGCCCCCGGGCCTGCAGGGCGGAAAGAATATTCTCTTTCGCAACAACGGAGACGGCACCTTTAGCGATGTTTCGGAAGCCGCCGGAATCCTGAAAACGGAAGGCACCTTCGGTCTTGGCGTGGTTGTTGCGGACTTTGACAATGATGGTTGGCCTGACATTTATGTGGCCAATGATTCCACCTCTTCGGCGCTCTACCGAAACAATCGCGACGGTACCTTTACCGATATCGGCATTGAGTCCGGCGCCGCATTCTCCGCCGACGGCAAGCCGCAAGCGGGTATGGGCGTGAGTGTTGCTGATTTCGATTGCGACGGTAATTTCGATATCGTGAAAACCAATTTTGCTGGTGACACCTCCAGCCTCTACCGCAATGCAGGCAAGGGTGTTTTTGAGGACAAGACTTTCCAGGCGGGCCTGGGAAAGGTGACGCGGTTCCTGGGCTGGGGGGCTTCCTTTGTGGACATCGATAACGATGGCTGGGCCGACATCGTGTTGTGCAACGGCCATGTCTATCCAGAGGTTGGTGAGAGTGCTGCGGAATCGGGCTACAAGCAGCGAAAGGTTGTTTATCGCAATCTGCAGAACGGAAAGTTTGAAGAAATATCCGAAAGTCTGGGGCCGGGGATCCTCGAGAAAGTAACTGGTCGAGGGCTCGCGGTTGGAGACTTTGACAATGACGGCGACCTTGACCTTCTGGTGAACTGCATCAACGATGTACCGCAGTTACTTCGCTGCGATTCGCAGCTTAAGAACAACTGGCTCAAGATCAAGGCGGTGGGTGTGAAATCGAATCGCAGCGGCATTGGTGCGCGCGTGTACTGCACCAGCATCGTTGACGGCAAGCCGCATCGCCAGATGGATGAAGTGCGCAGCGGGGGGAGTTATCTGTCGCAAAGCGATCTGCGGATTCATTTTGGTCTGGGTTCTGCAACTTCGGCGGATCTGGAGATACACTGGCCCAGCGGCGTTGTTGACAAAGTCAAGGATGTAAAGGCGAAGCAGATTTTGCGCCTTGAGGAAGGGAAGAGCGCGTAGCCGGTCCCATGGACTTGAGCCGCTCGGCCTGAGCTGCTTCCAATTTCTTTTTCACGATTGCGGCCTGCGCGAACAAGTCTTTAGCGGCATCCTTGTGGCCCTGCAATTGCCGGATTTGCGCGAGGAGGTTGTAAGGGCCCGGAGTGTCAGGGTTGAGTCGAAGGGCCTCTTCCAGCGCGATGGCGGCTTCCTCCAATTCACCCTTCTGCTTCAAGGCAGTGCCGAGCATGTAGTGCGCCTCGGCGTAGTTTGGACGCCTGGCTATGGCATTGCGCATCGCCTCCACAGTTTCGTCGATGTCGCCGTTTTGCCAGCAGGTGATGCCCAGCGTATAGTAGGCCTCGACCATGTCCGGGTCCAAGCCAAGCGCAATGCGAAAGGCGGCCTTGGCCTCGGCAAGCTGATCCTTTTGCTTGCGCGCCAGCCCGAGGTCGTAGTGAATCACCGCTTGATCGGGGTAGCGTTTTGCCAGAGCTTCAAAGTGAGTTAGCGCCGCGTCATAGTTTTCAGTCTGCAGATAGGTGTAACCGATATTGATCTGAGCCATTCGATTTTCGGGATCGCGCTTGAGGATGAGTTGAAACTGGGCCAAGCCCTCACGCGCTAACCCTAGATCGACCAAAACGAAACCAAGATGATTCCGATATTCCGCCTCTGCTGGCTTGAGGTCGACAGCCTTTTGAAAGGCTTCGCGCGCGGCCTTCAAGTCGCCACCGGCTTGGGTCAATTGCCCCGTCAAATTCCAAAGGTCGGCTCGGGTAGCCGCAATCGCGACTCCGGCCTTTGCTTGCTCCCAAGCCGCCACGTTATCGCCGCTGTCGTGCAGCATCGTGGCAAAGCGATAGCGGTACTCGGCGTTGCGGGGGGTGAGGCGCACGGCCTCACGCATGGATTGGAGAGCCAGATCCGGATTCTTTCTGAGCCAGAGGGCAATGCCCAAGTGGAAGTGCGCGGGAGCGTAGCGCGGGGCTAATACAATTGCGTGTTCAAAGTGCGAGATGGCTTCCTGCTGTCGGCCTTGCACCGCCAGCAAGAAGCCAATCTCATCGTAAAGGTCTGCTGCCTTGGGTTCCAGTTCTGCCGCCCGATGGAATGCGGCCATCGCGCCCGCAGCATCACCCTTGGCTTTGAGGGCCTTGCCCTGAGCCCGCAAATCGGCTGGCACCTGTGCGGCGCTAATCGCCGCAACAAGTGCCAGAATCCAGAACTTCATTCACCTATTAGAACGCGATCTTCAAAGCCATCTGCCACTGTCTCGGCACATAGGCGGGGAAGGCCCCGAAGATGCGGCCAGCGACACCCGGGCAATCCACACAAGCATTCGGATTGGCGAGATTGGTGTGGTTGGTGAAGTTGAAAGCCTCAGCCCGGAACTGCAAATTCACCCGTTCGGTGACGTGGAGAGTCTTGAAGAAGCTCATGTCGAGCTGGCCAAAGGACGGGCCAACGATCTGGTTTCTGCCGACCGTGCCAAACTTGGCCTTTTGCGGTCGCTGCCAGGGACCATTTACCTGACCATTGGCAGTGAGCGGCGTGCTTGCTGTTTTGAACCAGCCAAACTGGCTTGGATTGTCGACATGGTAGTCGCCGATGAGGTCCGGACGGCACCAGCCCGTGTCGCGATCAGCATTACAGTCGCGATAGCTTGGTGTGAAGGGCTGACCGGACATCCAACTCCAGGTACCATTCGCCTGCCAGCCGCCCAGGAGTAAGTCCATAACTTTTGATGAGCCGTTCAAGTACTTGCGGCCTTTTCCGAAAGGCAGTTCGTAGAGCGAGGCGAGGAAGAACACATGGGCCCTGTTGTTGCCGGATACACCACGTGCCAGTTTGGCGTCGCGCGGGTAGTAGGTTCCGTCGTAGTCGATATTTTTCGAGAATGTGTAGTGAGACATGACATTCAAGCCGCCGGAGAAGCGTTTGTCGAATCGCGTCTGAATGGAGTGATAGTTGTTGCTGGCGTCGCTGCCGTAGTAGCGCAGATTCTGGCTCCAGCCAAACTTCTGGAAGAAGGGCTTTCGTTGATTTGTGGAAGTTGTTCCAAAGCCATTGATATCGGCCTGATTCGGGTCATAGTCGCCGCCGGTGCCAGCAAAGACGTGCGTACCCTTCGAGCCCACATAGGCAACTTCAAAGGATGAGGTGCTGTTGATCTGGCGCTGAACCGTGAAGTTCCAGGCATCCACCGTGGGGAAGCGGATCGGGCTTGAGATCGCGAAGGCAGTTACGCCATTGGGCAGAATGTTCTTGCCGTTGGGGCCTTTGGGCTGGCTGGCAAGAATGGTCGCAGGATCAAGTGGCGTTGGGCCCTTGTCAAGAGTGAAGACCGTGTCGTAGTTGTTTGCCGGATTGTTGCTCTGAATGCCAAGAACCGGAAGATTCTGCGTCACGTTGTGACCAAAGATCGAGCCGAAGACACCGAGGTTGAATCCGCGTCCGTAGCCAGCGCGGATGACCGTTTTGGAATTCAACTGGTAGGCGATACCAAGGCGCGGTGCGAAAAGTTTATTGGAAGTGGCTACATTTAGATTCCGATCCACTCCATTTCTGCCGGCTACCGAAACTTCGCCTGTGGCGAGATCGAGGAAACCGCCGTTGCCGTCCGCATTGACGCGCTGCGGCCGGTAATTCTCCCAACGGATCCCGTAGTTCAAGGTGAGCTTACGCGTTATGCGCCATTGATCCTGTACGAACAGGAAGATGCGGGTTTGCTTCTCGCTGGCATCGAGAACGGTGGAAACATAGCGTGCGAAGCTGCTCACATCGCCGAGCATGTAGCCAGCGAGACCGGAGCCGCCGCCATTTGGGCCCTGCGTACGAGCCGCATCGAAAGTCAACTCGCCAGCGCGATGCCGATCACTCGGCACTCTCAGATTTTGGGCAAAGCGGAGATCGCCGCCAAACTTGATTGTGTGGTTGCCTTTGATCTTTGTCCAGTTATTGACATACTGATACTGCTTTTCATCCTGAATGAGCGGGCAGTTACAGCCATTGACGCCCAAGGCATAACCGAAGCGGAATAGATTGCCGCCGTAGCCATTGATGAAAAATGCCGGCATTCCGGAAGTAAAGTTGTTATCGAGATTCAGCCCTGGGATCCCCGCGTCTTTGGCGGGAGAGGTGCCGATTCCATTCGGCTGGCCGAAAACGTGATAGCGCACAAAGCCGAAGCGGAAGTCAGTCAGAAGAGTGGGTTTGAGGTTGTAGTCAAAGCCGCCGGCGATGGAGTGATTTCGAGAGTCGGAAGCGCCGGCGTAGGCGTTGGTCGATCCGGAGGAGTCCAGGCCGGGTCCACCGGCGACGAGACCAAAGGATCCCGGCGCCACCATGCGGAAATCCTGCATTGAGTAGCGCCCAAAGGTATGAAGCTTTTCAGTGGTGTAGTGATCGATGCGGATGTTGAAGGCGTCGTCATTAAACCGTACGCCGCCAGAGGAGGAGAAGTTTGGCTGGTCGAGCACCGCATTGGAGTTCGCACTCGGAATCTGTTTTAGGAGGTTCAGTGCTTGTGGAGACAGACGGGAGTTGGGAATTACATTGCCCGGGAATTGAGTACGATTTGCCGGAGCGGTGCCGGTTGCCGGATCGAAAATGTTGATTCCGGTGGCCGAGAAGTCTCCCCCGCGCTCAAGTTGGGACGGTACGCGCAACAGTGCGCCGCCGCCTGTATTGCGCCTGGTTCCCTGATAGTCGCCAAAGTAGAAGAGTTTGTTTTTAATGACTGCTCCGCCGATGGAAGCGCCAAACTGATTCCACTGTGTGAGCGGAATCAGTCTGCCGTTGGAATTTGGGATTGGCTTGGACTGGGTAAAGGGATTGCGCGCGATCATCTTGTCGTTGCGCAGGAATTCGAAGATGGACCCATGAATCAGGTTGGTGCCTGACTTTGTCTGGGCGCTGACAACACCTGCGCTGGCCACACCAAATTCGGCGTCGTAGTTGGCCGTAGTGATTTTAGCTTCGGTTACGGATTCGAGCGTCGGGTTGATGACGATCCAGCCGAGTACGGCGTCATGATTATCAGTGCCGTCGAGTAAGTGGGAG
>JBBRBI010000075.1:0-31297 GCA_038206015.1 Bryobacterales bacterium
AGTGCCGATCTGCTAAAAGGGGCGTACTAATGCGGTCTCTGTCGTCTCGCATCACGCAAATCGCAATCCCTCTTCTGCTCGTGACCGGTCTTCTCTTCGCGCTGCACGCCGCCGCCAAGCCTCGCCCAAAATCTCCCGCAGACCTGCGTTCCGCCTACCTCACCCGTCTCCATCAATACGACACGCCCACCGCCGAACAGCCTACTACCGGCAGCCTCTGGACATCGCAGAATCCACTCGGTGATCTTTCCATCGACTACAAAGCGCGCCACCTCAACGACACCATCACCATCCGCATCTCGGTGCAGACCACGGCCGCGCAGTCCGGCACGGTCAACACCGCGCGCGCCTTCGCCGCGAACTCCGCCATCACCAGTGTCGCGGGCCAAACCTTCCCGGCCACCAACCCCCTACTCGCGGCCAACTCCTCAAGCACCCTCAAAGGCTCCGGCCAAACGGCGTCGAACACGACCTTCTCCACCGCGCTCACCGGGCAGGTGATCGCGGTCATGCCCAACGGCAATCTGGTGGTTGAAGCGCAGCGCGAAATCTTCATGAACAACCAGCATGAAAACGTCGTGGTGCGCGGCATGGTGCGCCCCGGCGACATTGGCCCCAACAACACCGTCGCCTCCACCGCGCTCTCCAATCTCGAAATCGAGATGAAGGGCAAAGGCATCATCTCCGACGGCACCCGCCCTCCCAACATCCTCACGCGAGCGGTCCTATGGCTATTCGGTTTTTAACGTACCTTCAAATTCGAGAAAGGCGAAAGAGTCTGGTTCCAATCTTTGTTCTTATCGCCTTTCTTTGTCACACTCCCGCCTTCGCCTTCGCCTCCGACCCTGACCGCAAAGTCCTGGTCCGCGACATCACCCAAATCGAAGGTGTGCGCGACAACCAACTGGTCGGCTACGGCCTGGTCATCGGGCTGCGCGGCACGGGAGATCGCCAGCAGACCTTCTTCACGGTGCAAACCCTCGCCAACGTCCTGCAACGCATGGGCGTGCAAATCGCGCCCGGTGTGGTCGTGGTCAAAAACGTTGCGGCAGTGTTTGTCACCGCGTCGCTGCCTGCGTTTTCGCGCCCGGGGATGAAGCTCGACATCACCGTCTCCTCGGTCGGCGACGCGAAAAGCATTGAAGGCGGCGTGCTGCTGTTCACCGCACTGCGCGGCATCGACGGCCAGGTGTACGCCGAAGCGCAGGGGCCGCTGACCATCGGCGGCTACAGTGAAGGCGGCTCTGGCAACACCCACACCGTCAATCACCCGACCGTCGCCCGCATCGCCGAAGGCGCGCTGGTCGAACGTGGCGTGGGCGTCGACCTCAGCCGCTTCCACACCGTCTCGCTGCTGCTGCGCAACGCCGATTTCACCGCAGCCCGCGACATCGCCGAAGCCATCAACCGCGACTTCGCGAAGCCCATCGCCAACGCCATCGACAGCAGCCGCATCGACGTCAGCGTCGCGGACAGCGGCATCGCTTCGGTGCCCATCCTCATCGCGCGCGTGCAGAATCTTGCCATCAGCGTCCACCCTCCTGCGAAGGTGGTTGTCAACGAGCGCACTGGCACCATCGTCATGGGCGGAGACGTGAAGCTTTCGCCGGTCTCGGTTATCCACGGCTCGCTCGCCATCGAAGTCGAGACGGCGCTGGTCGTCTCTCAACCCGCACCTTTCTCAATCGGAACCACGACCACCGTCCCCGACGTCAAGCTCACCGTCAAAGACCCTCCGGCGCAATCGATCCAACTGAAAGAAGGCGCCAACGTGGATGAGTTGATCAAAGGCCTGCACGCTATCGGCGCGACCTCGCATGACATCATCGCCATCCTGCAAGCCATCAAAGCCGCAGGTGGCCTGCAAGCCGAGTTGGAGGTGATCTAGAAATGTCCCTCCCCATCGCCATCCCCTTGAGCACGCTCATCCTCCCCGGCGCGTCCTCCGGCAACGAAACGGCCAAGATCGAAAAATCAGCGCAAGACTTCGAGTCACTGCTGCTCTCCAACTGGCTGCAGCAAGCCGAGGAAAGTTTCGCCAAACTCCCCGGCACGGACGACGACGAAGACCCCGGCAACTCCAAAGACCAGTTTCAGGGCATCGCCATGCAGTCGCTGGGCGCGGCGATGACGGCCGCAGGCGGCATCGGCCTCAGTCGCATGATCTCGAAAAATCTCCGTGCCGCGGCCGTGAACGCTCAAAACTAAACATTTTGCCTGCGCTTGCCGATAGGCATACGGTTGCACAGGAGATTTCGCGATGAAGATCGAACTCAGCGGCCCAGCCGCCGTTCAGGCCCCGGTAGAACGCGCTGTAGAACGCAGCACGAAACAGGTTACTTCGGCCCCCACTTCCGCAGTCGCGCAAGACCGCACCACCTTATCCGACAGGTCTGAAAGCGCCTCGGTCGCTTCTCTGGCCCGCCAGGCCCTGGCCACGCCCGCCATCCGGCAGGACAAGATCGACGCACTCCGTCAGTCCATCGCGAGCGGCGAGTACAAAATCGACGCCGGCAAAATCGCCTCCGCCCTCATCGCCGGCGAAAGCCGCTAAGCCGTCTTATGCTGTTCGTTCGGGCCATTTCATTCGTACTGTTTTGTGCGTGCTATTGCGCTCGAACCGTTTGGTTGAAGATACGTTTTCACAAGCTGCGGAAGAATACGGTCTTGCATAAGGGCACCGGTTTACCCGTGCCGTAGGTCGCGTCAGAAAGGCGTCGCTCGATGACCGGATCGATGACCGAAGCCGCTCAAACGCTGGCCGCCTCTTACCTGCTGCAGTTGCACGCGCTCGCCTCCGAAATGAACGTCGCGATGGACGCCATCGCCGCTAACGCGCTGCCTGAGTTGGAAGCCAGCGTCGCGCGGCAGGAAATGCTCTCGACCCGCCTGGCTGCGATGGCCGCCAACGTCGGCTACGGTTCCAACACCAGCCTTGATTCCGCAACAGCCCTTGAAATCCACGCTGCCCGCAGCGCCATTCGCACCCTCAACCTTCAGTACGCCGCTCTGCTTAAGCGATCCGGCCGGACCATCGCCCAGCTTTCCGCCTTGTGCAAGACCCACACCGGAGAATCACAGGAGGCTCGCGGCCCCAGGTTGAAACATCAAACCTGGTCCTGCGAAATGTAAGCCATGTCACTCAACGCCTCACTCTCCATCGCCGTGCAATCGCTGCTTTCAACCGACGGCGCGTTGCAGGCCACTAACAACAACATCGCCAACGCCAACACGCCCGGCTACTCGCGCCAGACGGTCATTCTGCAATCCGCCGCACCCAGCAATGAAGGCCCTTTCAGTCTCGGCAACGGCGCCATCCTCGAAGGCTTTCAGAGTGTGCGCAGCGAACTCATCCAAATCCAGATCCAGCAGCAAACCCAAGACCAGTCCAGCGCCAACGCGCAGTCCGGCTCGCTGCAACAGATTCAACCGCTCTTCACCACCTCCACCCAGGACATTGGGACGCGCCTGTCCACGTTTTTTTCGAGCCTCTCCAGCCTCTCGACTACGCCCACCAGCGCGTCCGCGCGCCAGGGCGTGCTCACCGCCGGACAAAATCTCGCCACGGCCTTCAACAGCGTTTCGAGCTCCCTGACCTCGATCCAAACCGGCCTCAATACTCAGGTCACGCAGGACGTCGCGCAGATCAATCAACTCACCCGGCAGATCGCCGCGCTCAATCCGCAACTCACCGTCCTCAAGACCGCAGGTCAGGACGGCGGTTCCATCCAGGATCAGCAGGATCAGCTCGTTCTACAGCTCTCCAAGCTCACTTCGGTCGCGGTCACGCACACTGAAAACGGCGACACCCTGACCACCGGCAACGGCACGCCGCTGGTCGTCGGTACGCAAAGCTACGCGCTTCAGTCCACTCTCGGGGCCAACAATCAGGAGCATGTCCTCGACCCCGCCGGGACCGACATCACCGCCTCCATCACCACCGGCGACCTCGGCGGCACGCTCGAAACGCGCGACAAAATTATTCCTGGACTGCTCAGTCAATTGGACACTCTCGCCAACCAGTTCGGCACGGCCTTCAACGCCGCGCAGGCCCAGGGCTTCGATCAAAACGGTGCGCAGGGGACAAACTTCTTCAACGTTCCGGTCCCCATCGCCGGGTCCGCCGCGTCGATCAGCGTCGCGGCCACCAACCCCGCCGCCATCGCCGCCAGCTCCGACGGCTCGCCCGGGAGCAACGGTAACCTCGCCAACTTCGCCGCGCTTCAAACCTCTGCGCTACCCTCGGGCGCGTCGCCAGCCGAGACCTACGCCACCCTCGTCTACCAGGTCGGCGCCCTCGCCGCGCAGGCCAACGCCGACTCGTCCTCCACCACCTCCAGCCTGCTGCAACTCCACAATCAGCGCAACGCCATCTCCGGCGTCTCCATCGACGAGGAGTCCACCAACCTCATCCGTTTCCAGCAGGCCTACCAAGCCGCCGCCCACGTCGTCTCGGTCATCGACACGCTGTTCAAGGTCACTCTAAACATCGTCCCGTCCTAAAACGGCTTCCCCCAACACGGCACTGAAAGAAAACGAGCCTTAACATGCGCGTCACCAGTCTGGTCCCCGACATTCAGGACGCCATCCAGCAGAGCGAGCAGTCCCTCAACACCGCGCTGCAACAACTCACCACCGGCAAGCGTGTCAACCAGCTTTCCGACGACCCCGCCGCCTCCGCCAACCTGGTCCGCTCGCTATCCGCATCCGCCAACGTGGACCGCTATACGGCCAACACCAGCGCCGTCCTCGGCACGCTTCAAACCGCCGACTCCGCGCTCTCCTCCGTCGTCACGTCGCTCAATCAGGCCATCACGCTGGGCATCCAGGGGGCCAACGGAAGCAATAACGCCGCCAATCGCCAGGCCGCCGCCATCCAGGTGCAGGGCATTCTGGCCAACGTCGTCGCGCAGGCCAACACGTCCTACCAGGGCAGCTATCTCTTCGCCGGCTCGACGACCCAGACGCCGCCGTTCGTCGCCGCCCCGGTCACCGGCCAATACGTCTACACCGGCAACAGCACGGTGAACAGTGTGCAGGTCGGCGACTCGCTGAGCGTCCAAATCAATCTACCGGGCGATCAGGTCTTCACCAACGGGGCCAACGTTCTCGGCTCGCTCCAAACCCTCATCTCCGCCCTTCAAACCGGCACGCCCGCGCAAATCGGCGCGGCCACCACGGCCATCACCACGGCGTTGAACTACGTCGGCCAGCAGCGCGTTCCGCTGGGCAGTACGGTCAACCAGTTGAACGCGCAGGACAATTTCCTCAGCCTGGAGTCGCTCACCCTCATCACCCAACAAACGGCGCTGGTCGGCGTCGACATCGCCAAGGCCGCCACCGACCTCTCGCAAGCCGAGGTGCAGCACAGCGCAGTGCTGGCCGCCGCCGCCAAAGTTCTGCCGCAAACGCTGCTCGACTATCTCAAATAGCGGACTGGTCTCCAACTACAGATTCCTTCGCTGCGCTACGGACTGACAGAAAGAAAAACAAAAGCAACAGCGTTCCACGAAGGCCCACCCAAAAAGCTGCCCCATTTCGCAACAATCCTCAAAAATCTCTCCCCATTA
Organism: Bryobacterales bacterium; assembly: GCA_038206015.1. GTDB lineage: Bacteria > Acidobacteriota > Terriglobia > Bryobacterales > Bryobacteraceae > Bryobacter. The sequence goes on from JBBRBI010000075.1 coordinate 5,571, forward strand.
CTGAACTCTCTCCCCATCCGGTCGATAGGTTCTTTGTCCAACACGTGCTCTCTCGACGCTGTGGAGCCTCACTTCGAGGACCATCAAAGACGCCGAGCGCAGAACGCAAATTGGCAATCAAAAGGAGCCTTGACTTATGCCACTCTCTGTACTGAATAACATCTCGGCCTTGACCGCGCAGAACGCGCTGTCGCTGACGCAGGCGAAGTTGCAAAAAACCCTGACGCAGCTTTCCACCGGCCTGAAAATCAACAACGGCTCCGACGATTCTGCCGGCCTGTCCATCGCGCAGGGTCTGGAAGCCAACATCGCCGCCCTCACCCAATCGCAGCAGAACGCCAACAACGGCGTCGGCCTGTTGCAGACCACCGACGGCGCTCTCTCGCAGGTAACGACCCTGCTCAACCGCGCCGTCACGCTGGCCACGGAAGCCTCATCGAGCAACATCACCACCGGCTCTGGCAGCCAGGCCGTGGCTCTGGACAACGAGTTCCAGTCCATCCTGAACGAGGTCAACCAGATCGGCACCAACACCAACTTCAACGGCCAGAACGTATTCACCTCCAACGCGCCCACGGCCTTCACCTCCACGCAAGCCTCGCTGCTCACCACCACGGTGCTCACCACCGGCAGCAAGACCACCATTTCCGACAACAGCACCGGCGGCACGTTCATCTTCACCGCAGCGGCTGGTAACACCATCGCCACTCTGCAGACGGCCATCACGGGCGCTGTCACCAACGGCACGCTCTCGGCGGGTACCGCGCTTACGCTTACAGCCGGAAAAGCGGTCATCGCGGAAAGTGGAACGCAGGGCATCAACGTCACCTCGAACGATGCTGTGCTCGGCCCCTTCAGCGCCAGCGCTCCGACCTCGGGCAACACCAACACCGTTTTTATTTCGGACGGCACCTCGACCACCAACCTGACCATCACCACGTCCATCAGCCAGCTCTCCGCCACCGCGCTGAGCCTCAACACCAACTCTCTTACCAGCGCCACCAACGCGCAGGCCGCTCTCACCGCCATCAACGCCGCCATCAACTCGATTTCGGCCCAACGCGGTGCGGTCGGCGCTTCGGTCAATCGTCTTCAGGCCGTCTCGAACGTCATCAACACTCAGGTGGAGAACCTGCAAAGCGCCTCCAACAGCATTCAAAACGCCGACATCGGAAAAACTGTCGCCAACCTCACCCAGTTCAACATTCTGCAATCCACTGGCATCAGCGCACTCCAGCAGTCCAACCAGGCCCAGCAATCGGTGCTCAAGCTGCTCCAGTAAAAAAGTAGTAAAGAAGTTGACCGGAGCAGGAGGCGGGCACAACGGCCCGCCTCCGTTTCGCGTCTCCACTCTTGCTTTCTTTCTGTCATTCCGTAGGAATCTGCATTTTGCTGTTGTTGCTGTTGCTTGTTCTTTCTTGTCGTTACCACGCCCTCATCGAAAGCTGGCCTCCATGGGTTCGGTCTCCGCAGTCAACTCGCTGCTCTCCTCCACATCGCCCAGCGCGAACTCGTCCGCGAACTCCGGCATAGACCTGAGCAGCATTCTCGCCTCCAGCGTCGGCGCAAGCACGCCCGGCATCGATGTTAAGGCTGCAGTCGCTGCCGCCCTCTTCGCCGCCCGCGCTCCGGAACGCCTGCTGCAAACCCAGCAAGCCACCCTCGCCGCCCAGACCGCGGCGCTCACCGCGATCCAAACGGCCACCCTCGCCCTGTCCGCCGACCTGACGGCGTTCAACTCCCTAAACGGCCCTCTGGCTGCGCGCACCGTGGCCTCGTCCAACCCCAGCGCCGTCACCGCCACCGCCGCCCTCGGGACCGTGACCGGCAACCACACCGTGGCCGTCTCGCAACTCGCGACCACCGGATCGTCTTACTCACAGACGGTCGCCGACGCCACGACGGCCCTGCCGGTCACCACCTTCACGCTCAACACCAACGCCGGAGCCTCCACCACCATCACCACCGGCAGCGGCGTTAACACGCTCAACGATGTCGCCGCCAGCATCAACGGCCAAAATCTCGGAGTCACCGCCAGCATCATTACCGACGCCTCCGGCGCGCGCCTCTCTGTGGTCGCAAACGCCTCCGGCAGTGCCGCCGACTTCTCCATCGCCGCCCAGCCCAACTTCTCCTTCACACAAGCCGTTCAAGGCCAGAACGCTGCTCTCATCGTCGATGGAGTCCCCATCTCGAGCGCCAGCAACACCGTCACCGGGGCCATCGGCGGCGTGACGTTGAACCTGCTCAGCCCCACTCTCAGCGCGGCCCCGGCCAACCTCTCCGTCGCTTCCAACACCACCACCGTTGCCACGGCGATCAATAAATTCGTCAATGATTACAACACGGCCACCGGTCTGGTAAACGCGCAGTTCGCCGCCTCCGGAACGTCCCTCCAGGGCGTGCTCGGCTCCGACCCCACCGTGCGCAACCTACAAAGCTCGCTGTTACAAGCCCTCAACTACGTCATCCCCTCCGGCGGGGCCAACGGTGCCACCACCGTTTCCACTCTGAACGATCTCGGCATTTCGACCGGCTCCGACGGCACGCTGAACCTCGACCCCACCACGCTAGCTAACGCTCTTTCAAACCACGCCGCCGACATCCAGAACTTCTTCCAGGGCGCATCGCTCAACGGTTTTGCCAACTCGCTCACGACCCAACTCAGCAACTTCACCGCTCCCGGCAACGGCGCGTTCTCGATCGATCTCAGCAGCATCGGCAACACCTCCTCAAGCCTCGCGCAACAGATCTCCGACTTTGAGTCGATTTACATCGCCAATCAGCGCAACGTCCTCACCGCCCAATTCAGCAAGGCAGAAGCCGCGCTGCAGCAACTGCCAGTCCAGCAGGCGCAAATCCAGGCCGAACTCGGCAACAGCCCCCGAAGCGGCGGCTGATGCGCCGCGACAACACTCCGCTTTCTTATCGTCGCGCCGCCATCGAAGGCGCCAGCCCCATCGGCCTGGTCGTCGCGCTCTACGACACCTTGTCGGGCGACCTCGGCCGCGCCGCCGCCGCACTCCGCGCCAACGACATCGAGCAACGCTGCAAGCACCTCAATCACGCCCTCCTGATTCTCGGCCACCTCGAAGACTGGCTCGACACAACCAACGGCGGCGACCTCGCTCAAAGCCTCGCGCAGTTTTACGCCTACCTGCGTGGCAAGCTTCTTGAAGCGTCCCTCGCGCAATCCGCGCCTCTACTTGAAGCCCAGATCGAACTCATCCTTCAGGTCCGCAGCGCCTGGCAGCAGCGCGACCTCCCCTCCGCAACACCTACCCGCCAAACGGCATTTTCGCAATCCGCCTGATCAGTGACGTCCTTCGTGCTGTTGTTTTCTTTTTGTCTATCCGCAAGCTGTTATAAGCGTTATTCATTATTCTTGAATAATGAACGCGTAGAGTTTATGCTTGATCCATGCTTCGCCCCGTCGACATACCCGTGTTATTAAAACTCACTCTGCCGGGCGCGGCGGAGATGTCGTTTCAACAGTTGGCTGCGGACTTACATCTTTCGTCTTCCGAGGTCCACGCATCTCTCAAGCGGTCCCGACTCTCGGGTCTGCTCGTTCCTGATGCGCCCAAGAGTGTCAATCGTTCAGCGCTGCTCGAATTTCTTGAGCACGGGCTTCGCTACGCCTTCCCCGCCCAACGAGGCGATCTGACGCGCGGCATTCCGACCGCCTACGCCGCGGAGCCCCTAAAAAGCGCCTTCCAAAATAGTGCGGAGCCGCCCCCGGTCTGGCCCTATGTGAAGGGAAAAGTGAGGGGATACGCGTTCGCTCCACTCTATAAACACGCCGCTACCGCAGCTCTCCAGGATTTAAAGCTCTACGAGCTGCTGGCTTTGGCAGACGCGCTGCGAGACGGCAGAGTTCGTGAAAGAAAGTTGGCCTTGAAAGAGTTGAGCAAGAGGATCGCTCGTGCCTAGCAATCTGGCCCAACTCGAAAGCGCCGCCCGCAAGCTGGGGAGACTGACGAACGAGGTCGTCTTTGTCGGTGGCTCGACGCTGGATCTGCTTGTGACGGATCAGGCAGCCGCCCCGGTGCGCGCAACCATCGATGTAGATGTTATTGCGGAGATCGCGACTTATGCAGATTACGTCATCTTCTCGGAACGCCTTCGAGAGTTCGGCTTTTCAGAAGATGTGCGTGAGGATGCGCCGCTATGCCGCTGGGTCCACATGGACCTGACGCTCGACGTCATCCCGATTGAAGAATCCGTACTCGGCTTCAGCAACGTCTGGTATCGGAGCGCGTTAGAAACGGCCAAACCCGCGACTCTTCCCAGCGGGGCCATCATCCGGCTCATCACGGCTCCCTTCTTCCTGGGCACCAAAATGGAGGCGTTTCGGCGGCGTGGCGACAGGGACTTCTTCGCCAGCCACGACCTGGAGGACTTCATTGCGGTTGTCGAAGGGCGCGAATCGATTTTGGCGGAGATTCAGGCAGCGCCCCCCGATCTGACGGCCTATCTGGCACAAGCCACAAAAGATATCCTCGCCGAACCGCACTTCCGAGACGCTCTGCCCGGCTACTTGCCGGGAGATGCGATCAGCCAACAGAGGGTGTCGCTCGTCATCGACAGGCTTCAAAGAATGTCCCGGAGGAGTTGATGGGCCGCGTGGTTACGACCTGCACCGTCCAAATCTGCGCCGCCCGTCATCTCCGCATCTCCTCTCGCCGATAAAACCTCCTGAAGACAGCTGCGCATTCCCCGCGAATATCGTCATCCACCCCGCACGCTGAGCGACGAGGCCACATTGGACAGAAGCGCATCGGTTGGAATCTGTCTCGCCCTCACCGGCATCGGCGTCGGCCTCTATCTCGACGGCGGGAAAGTAGGCCAGCTCCTCCAGCCCACCGCCGCCCTCATCGTCTTCGGAGGCACGTTCGGCGCGGTCGTCGTGCAGTTCCCGTTTTCCGTCGTCATGCAGGCCGTTCGACAGTTGAAAGAAGTTTTTCTGGGTAAGCGGGACCCCGCGCCGCAACTCATCGAAGACCTCTCCCGCTACGCCCAGCAAGCGCGTCGCAACGGTCTGCTCTCGCTCGACCCCGAACTCGAATCCATCCAAAACTCTTTCCTCAAACAAGGCATGATGCTGGCCGTCGACGGCACCCGCCCCGTCGATCTGCGCGAGGCGATGGAGCTCGCCATGAACAGTCAGGCTGACCGCGAGGAGCTGCTGCCCAAAGTCTTCGAGGCGGCCGGCGGCTACGCACCCACGGTCGGAATCCTGGGCGCGGTCATCGGCCTCATCCAGGTCATGCAGCGGCTTGAAAACATCAACGAAGTCGGGCGCGGGATCGCCGTCGCCTTTGTCGCCACCATCTACGGCGTGGGCGCGGCGAACCTGCTCTTCCTGCCCTGCGCAGGTCGCATCAAGATCCTGGTCGAGCGTCGCCAGGTTGTGCGCGAGTTGATGCTAGAAGGCGTGCTCGCCATCGTCGAGAAAACCAACCCCAGAGTGCTCGAAGCCAAGCTCGCCGTCTACCTCGCCAAACCCATCCCCCTCACGCTGGCGGGCAAATGAAGCGCCGCGCCAAACGCCACGAACACGCCAACCACGAGCGCTGGCTGGTCTCCTACGCCGATTTTATGACGCTGTTGTTCGCGCTCTTTGTCGTTCTCTTTGCGTCCTCGCGCCACAACGAGCACGCCATCAAGCAAGTTTCCTCCGCGGTCAAGAACGGCTTCCAGAAGATGGGGGCCTTCTCCGGCAGCGCCGCCGACGCAGAAATCGCGCCTCCCACACCAGCCCCTGCCGTCAAACCCGACCGCAACGCCGGTATCGACCTGTTCGAACTCCAGCGCCAACTCCAAAAGGCTCTCGGCAAAGAAATCGAACACCAGGAAGTCGCGCTCAAGATGACCCCAGAAGGCTTTGTCATCAGCCTCCACGAACTTGGTTTCTTTGCCAGCGGCGACGCCCGTCTGCTTCCTGGCGCGCAAGAAAAGATCACGCGGATCGCCACCGTCCTCATGCAATACGGCCTCGACATGCGCATCGAAGGCCACTCCGACAACGTCCCCATCCACAACGCCACCTATGCCTCCAACTGGGAACTTTCGACCGCGCGCGCCACAGCGGTTGCAATGATGCTGCTCAACGATGCCGGCTTCGACCCCAAACGCATGTCGATCGCGGGCTACGGCGAGTACCACCCCACCGCCCCCAACGACACCGCCTCAGGCCGCTCGGCCAATCGCCGCGTCGACATCGTCATCGTCGCCGTCGACCCCCACACCCCTTGATTTTGCTTGCGGTCCCACAGGCCGTGTGCTTGCCGTCCAATGGGCCGTGTGGTTGTCATTCGCAGGCCTTTTTGGTTGTCATTCCGCAGCGCAGCGGAGGAATCTGCTTTCTTCCGCACCATCACAAAATTGGGTGCCCCACACTCGATTTTGAGATATGGGATCGAACAACTTCGGTTCGGCAGTTGTTGCTCTTGCTTTTCTTTCTGTCATTCCGCAGCGCAGCGAAGGAATCTGCAGTTCCCTTTACGACAGCAACGCCTTCGCCAGCGTCCCCATCACCGCCGGCCCGCTAATCGTCTCCACATCCTGGTGATACGCCCCCGTAAACAGCTTCCGAATCAGCGCATGTCGAATCCAGGTCTCCACCTGAAACTGCAGCGTCAGCAAATTCCCACGCCGATTCACCACCGTAAAAGGAGTCGCAATCTCGCCGCCTCCAATCCCCGGCCCCTGAGCACTCATCACCAGCTTCGAAGGCCCGCGCAAACCTTCCCACCCCTCCGCGCGATACACCGCCGCACCCCCCAGCGAAATATCGTTCAACGTACAAGCCATCTCAATGCCCGACCCCTGCTCTTCCGCATCCGAAAATCCTGACAACCGCACCACCGCGCGCTCATTGGTCTTGAACCGCTCATCCCTCCGCCGATGCGGCAGTTCCACACACGCCAACGCCGCCAGCGTCAGCATCGCCGAGTTGAACAACGACCAGAAAATATTTGACGAGTACCCCTGCGCTCCATGCGCCTTGCTGAAGTGTGCAACGTGCAGAAACACACCCAGAATGGTTAGTCCCGCCATCAGCACAAACGGCCACAGCAGCAGCCACTGTACCGTAACACCACTCGTCGAAACGCCTTTCGCCGTCACCTTAAACGGCCGCCCAAAAGGTCGCACCAACCCCGTCGCCACCGTTCGGCAAATCACGAACGCCGTCAGGATCTGAGTGATGTCGGTCATGATCGGCAACACGCGATTGCCCGCCAGATAGTTCATGAAGATGAGGTTCGCGACCACCATCGGCCCCATCCACAACAGCAGTTCGCTGCCCGTCGCGTGCAGCACCGCCGTTCCCGTAAACCAGTACAGCAGCGGAGCCGACAGCAGCATCAACTTGAACGCCGCGCCCGACACCCAGTACAGCACCGTGTCGAAGAACGCGATGCGATTGATCGGCGTCAACCTTCCCGGCCCCAGGAACGACCAGCGCGTAAATATTTGCTGGATCGCCCCCAGACACCACCGCGACCGCTGCGAAATAAAGTCCACCAGCGACTCCGGCGCGAGGCCCAGCGACAGCCGCTCGTTAAGAAAAATTGTGCGATACCCATGCTCTCCAAACTTGAACGACGTGAGCATGTCTTCGGTCACGGTCTCGACCGCCATACCTCCCGCAGCCTCAAACGCCGCGGTCCGAAACACCGCCGAGGTGCCACAGCAAAACGCCGCTCCCCAGGCGTCTTTCGACGGCATCAGCACATTGAAAAAGAAGCGCTGCTCATCCGGCCACACTGCCGTACACAGCAGATTGGACTGCACCGGATCGGGATTGAAAAAGTGTTGCGGCGTCTGCACAATCCCCACGCCCGCATCTTCGAACAACCCTAACGTCCGCTTCAAAATATCGCGGTGCGGAACGAAGTCGGCGTCCAGCAGCAGAAAGAAGTGCGGCGGCCGGTCGCTGGCCAGAGCGTGCGCCAAGCCATTGTTCACATTGCCGGCCTTGGCGTGCTTGCCCTTGTTGCGGGCCACATACTCAACGCCGAGCGACTCCGCCAACTCACCCACCCACGCGCGGTTCCCATCGTCGAGCAGCCACACCCGATGGTCGGGATGGTCGATGGCCAGCGCCCCCACCATGGTGCGCTCCAGAATGTCTCGCGTTTCGTTATATGTCGCGATAAAAACATCTGTAGGCGCTTCGATCAGCGCCGAGTCGCCATGCAGGGTCGCCTGCTCGCTCCTCGAAATCGTGCGCGACATAAATAGATACACCAGCATCGAGCTAATCAGCGTACACATCTCAATGCCCAGAAACGTTCCCGAATACATATGCTGCAAAACGTTCTGATGCTGCGGCGCGGTGAACAACAATCGCCAATAGATATACCGCAGCGTAATTGCAACACACACCACAGACGCCACCACCCGCGCGACTGGCGACGTCTTTCCCAACACCTCGAAGAGGAGAATAAGCAACCCCGCGATGAACAGGAGCGCAGTCCAGGGATAGAGACTAATCATTGTGTAGATTGCATTTCGTTGTTGCCGTTGCTATTGCTTTTCTTTCTGTCATTCCCGTAGCGGATCTGCTGTTGCTGCTGCCGCTGCTTTTGCTTTCTTTCTGTCATTCCCGTAGGGAATCTGCTTTTGCTGTTGCCGCTGCTCTTGCTGTTGCTTGTTTCTCGCCGTCATCCTGAGCTTGCGAAGGACCCCCGTATTCCGCGATGCTCTAAAACATATCCCGCACCCACCGCGAAGCCACATTGCTCGCATTGGTCGGAATCAACACCCGCGCCGTCCTCCCCACCAAACAGCCTTGCGCCGACGCGATGTGCGAAGCCCCAGTCGCATCGATGCCAATCAGCACCGTCGCCAACTGCTGCATGCTGTCTCGAACCGGAAACGCGGCCAGCTTCTGATCCGGGTCCCCGCGCGATTGCCGCTGCGGATCGCCCGAAACCGAAAGCACCGTCCCGCCGCGATCGAACGACTCGCCGCTCAACCGAAACTGCGCCTTCCGCCCCACCGCAACGTCCGGCAAACGGTCCTGCGGAATCTCCGCCAGCAAAAATTGGCGGTCGCAATCGATCAGCGAAAGAATCGTGTCCCCAGTCGCGGCGCGTTCGCCATTGATCGACTGCAGCTTCCAGACCAGCCCTGAAATCGGCGAGCGCAACTCCGACTGCCGCAACGCCGTTGCATTAGAAACTTCACGCGCCAGCCCGGTTTCTTCCCTCACCCGAGACGCCGCCAGCCGCCCTGAAATCTCCACCAGCCGCATCGAAATCTCATCCGCTCGTTGCCGTGAATACGAGACGTCGCCGCCCGTACCCGGCTCGGACAACATTCCATGTGAAGCCGCTTGCACCTGCGCCCGTGCGCTTGAAACCTCCGCCTGCTGCGCCGCAACCTGCTCCACCGCAATCTGCTGCGCGAACACCAGCTTGTCAAACTCGGCGTTTGAAACCACGCCCGCATCGTGAAGCTGACGAGCGCGATTCAAATCCACATTGACCTGACGCAGCGCAATCTGCCGCGCACTCAACAGACGTTCAGCCTCCGCTGCCTGCTGCGAAAGCCGCGCGCCAACCGCCGAGATGTGTTCGCCCGCGCGCGTCAAGAGCGCATCGCGCTGCCCCACCAAAGCGTCCCGCTCCGCCGCCAACGCGGCGGCCGTCGCCTGCCCTTCGTCTTCCAGCGTCTGAATCGTTCCCACATTTTGCCGGCTCGCCTGCGTATTGTTTAGCCGCGCCAAAAACTGGTCCTGCTGTATAAACATCCCTGCCGCCAGCGGCAGTCCATCCACCATGCCGTCGATCGGCGAGCGCACTTCAAGCACATACGCCGACACCACGGAGTTCGAGCTTGAAACATACTCGCTCTCGGAAAATATTCCATAGCTTCCCGTCGCCAGCATGGTGACGGCGATCGCAATCTTGATCGTGCGGCGCGAAATATGCACGGCGCGCGCCTCCCTCAACGGCACAGTGAGGGGCAGGACGGCTGAAGCTTCGGACATGTGCGACGGGCCTCTGTCGGCTTATCGACACACCCCGCCCCAAACATAAATTTGACGCTTTCTTGTCATCATTCCGCACCCAGAGCGAAGTCGAAGTGAAGAAATCTGATTTTGTTGTCGTTTTTCTTTCTGTCATTCCGCAGGGAATCTGTTTCTTCTATTGTCCTTGCGGTTGCTTGTTTCTCGCCGTCATCCTGAGCCGAAGGCGAAGGACCCTCGTATTGCGCTCGCAGCTGCGACCGACTTACGCTCGGCGCCGCATAGGCTGCACAGCCCCATACATCATCGTCCTCCAAAGCCACTCCACCGGTCCAAAGCGGAACCTCCGCAACCACGCGGCACTGACGAACACCTGCAAAACGTACACGCCAATCCCGACCAGCAGCGCGGGCCCAGCGCGCATTCCAAACCAACCCAACCCCCAGCCGAAGAACAGAGCGCTGAAGATCACGGACTGAAGCAAATAGTTTGTGAAAGCCATCCGCCCCAACGGAGCCGCCCAGCCCAGCCAGCGCAGGCCCCAGTCCTTGGTTGTCATCCAGAGGAGGACTCCCGCGTACCCAATCGTGAGCCCCAGATCCCCAATCGATGAAACCGCCGCCCCAGCTTTCCCAAAGAGGCCGGGTCGCACCAGGGGCGACGTCAGAACGGTGCAACTCACGCCAACAATCAAACCTACCAGCGCCGCTCCGCTCAATGTCCGCCGATGCTCCGCCAGCCGCTTGACGACGCCGCTGCGCCAACAGAACGCGCCAAACAGAAACAGCGCGACCGTTCTTGGCAACACGTAAATGTGAAGCGGCAGAAGCTGCGGCAACTCGTGCCATTCAAAAGAAATAATCTGCGCGAAATTTCCATGCTTGTAAACGTCATTAGCGACGGCAACGTGCAGCGGATACCAGGCCGCGTCCGGACTCGGAACAGGCAATGGAAAGTACTGTAGAAAGATATAAAGCCCCGCAAACAGCAGCGCCGCAGTGCCCAGCCAACGCAGCCGTAGCAACAGAAACGGCAAGACGATCAGGCCCGCGACGGCATATTCGGTCAGAATGTCGCCATTCCAAATCAGCGTCAGGTGGATGACCCCCAGCAGCAACAGCGCCAGCAGTCTGCGCATCAGCCAATAAAAGGGTTTGCCCCGCACGCTCAGCCGCTCATACTGAATCGCCAGCCCAATCCCAAATAGAAGCGAGAAAAGCGCGAACGCTTTCAGCTCCACGAACACCGGTATATACGTCTCAATCCAGCGGTCGACGAAATTGGTTGCAGGCGGACTCTTCATGAACTGCTGAAAAATCGAGACTCGAAACTCGCTCAGCAAATTGATGACCAGCACGCCGAAAAGAGCAATGCCGCGCAGAATGTCGATTTGTTCAATGCGCTCCGAAGGCCTTACTGGAGCCGCTTCAACTTGCGTCCCAGCCTCCGCCTGCTCTCCCTGCTTATGAAAACCCTGTAGCTGCATTTTGACCTCAAGCACTTCGCTTTCCGGCAACCAGAGGTATCTTACTGTTGCGTAGGCGAGTGAACTTAGATGGACCCTTCCTCAGCACTCACTGCGGCGTATAAAAACTCATGTTCGGCATCGGAAAATCTTTGCGATTGTCCGTCATCAAGGTCAGGCCGTGTTCGAGCGCGGTCGCGGCGACGATCATGTCCGCTAAGGTCAGCGTCCGGCCTCGAACCGCCCACGCGCTCTTGAGCGCAGCCGCCTTTTGCGCGACGCCCCGCGTGACCGGATAGCACTCCAAACTCGACAGAAAAGCGTCTGTCCGAACGGCCTCGTCCGCGCGCATCCCGGCGTACACTTCACCCACATTCATCGCCGAAATCGCGAGGCCATACCCACTCTCGACCAACTCCGCCAGCAAGCGCCGACGATCTTCTCGACCCCGCAGCGCATCGATCAGCACGGTCGTATCCAACAGCAACTTCATCGCGCTGCCTTCGCGCGCTTGCGGACCGGAATCCGATGTTCGCTCTCCTGTCGGACTCGCTTCACCCACGGCCCAACCCCGCGCGCAAGTTCAGGATGATCCTTAGCCTTCCACGCAGGCTCATCGTCCCGCAGAAACGCCAGCAACCGCCGCCGCCGAAGTTCGGCCTGCGCCGTCTCCACTAAAAATGCGCTCCGCCCCCGAGGCCCGACCACCGCGTCGATCTCTTCGACCAATTCCTCAGGAAGAACGATATGTGCTCTCTGCGATCCCATTTTGTACACCCACTTGTATTGTGCCATAAAACGAAAGAAACATCGGCTCAGACAAGCAGGTCCCTAGATAAACAAGGACAACACAACACAAGCTTCGAGCAGAGTCCTTATATTGTTGCGGAGTTTCCGTCGCCCCCGGACGCGCGAGCCTGCTGCATCCATCGCTTGACGTTTACCCCGAGGACAAGGAGCCATAGCGTCAGCAATCCTTCGCCAGCGACGGCAGGAACAACGATCCAGGGAAAAAACAGACGGCTTCCAAGTTTCGGCCATAAAAAGACCAGGTAGCCTATGCCAGCCAACATCATGAGGATGCCCAACACTCGAGGTAGGAAGGTCGACCTGAAAATGAGAATGCCAGCGAGCAGGCAGTGGATCCCGAAGGGTATCAGTGAAATGCCGTAGCCAAAATCGAACGCATTCGAAGAATGAGCGCCGTGAAATAAGACGACCACTCCGAAATAGTTCAGGGAATTGAGCGCCATCATTGCGACAAAGATGAGGCGAAAGACTGCTGCCATCAGCGAGAGACGGTTGCTGACTGGCTTGAGTAAATCATAGAGGATGAGCGCCACACCGATATCACAGACGAGGGTTATGACCATCTTCCACGGAGTTGCGGTCGCGGCCCCGCTCGGCGCGGAGAGGAAGATCAGCAAATATAGGAAACCGGCGATTCTTGCTTTCAGACGCGGTGACGTTTGTCCGCCTGCGCACGTAACTTCAGCGACGCTCATTCATGTCACCTGCCGCTGGCCAAAGGCCAAGCGTTCCCTGCTGGACTAAATTGCGGCCATTCATATCTGCACGTTCTATCAGCAGCATAAAACCGATGTTGGAACTCCACAGAACGAACACTCGCCGAGACTTAATCTGCTCTATATCGCCGTCGTTCTTGCCGCATAGCTCCAAAGGTTTGCGGCGATTCGGATCATTCAACAGCGGAAAAGCGCATCGATCCAAAATCGAGCGTATAGCTGCGAAAGGCCTTCAATGCGTCCTGGCCCAGGATGCCATAAAAGTCATCCTCATCGGTCCCAGCTGGCTTCGACAGGACGTCTACGTTGTGCAGCGTGAAGGGAATATCGGCGAGGGTTAAGGTCAGCGAAGCAACCTTGTAATCGGGGACTTGCAAAGATCCCCCAGCCCCCGTCAGGGTGTGACTGCCGATGCTGGCCGCGCCAAGATCCTTCTTGTGTGCCGCCCAGTAGCGGAACGTTAGAAAAGAATGGGCGGACCCGGTATCCAGTTGCATTAAGCAGGGCACCCCCGCACACCCAACAGAAACGAGGGGAGTCAATTCATCCATGAACAGCTCTGAAGCATTTGGCCCAGATGTCTCGCCATCATTTCCAGCAAAAAAACGCCCACCCTTCGCAAAGGTGATTCTCTTGAGCGCTTGGAAGACAGGGTAACCAATGATCCCGTGAATCTGAAGTTTTAGCTCAGGCACCGCGAGGTCTTTGTCTTCAAGGACCAGGACAACAACATTATGAACCTTTGCCCGTCCGATCTGAAGCTCCGGGATCACTGCGGTGTGTAAGGTGACGTCATCTCCGCTAACGCCTTGTGTAATCCCGCTTTGTTGCGAGATCGGCAAACCCAAACTAGACGCAAAACTTCGTGAGATGACGGAGAAGCCTGCACCCGTATCGAACACCCAGGGTTGTTCTTTCCCGGAGATCGTCACTGGAGCTTCGATGAGCCCCGCCGCGTCGCGCTTTGTCGGAATGTCGACGGGCTGATGTTCAACGTTCTGAGGCAGAGCATCGCCGAGCAGGCGCACTACGCTCAACGTGCTTTCAATATCTTTGCGCTCCCGTGCGCTCATCCCAGACACGCTCCCGTCGAGCAGTTCCGTGTAAGCTTGAGTCGCTTTCTTGTACTGGTAGCTCTTCACATAATCGTCTGCGAGGGTGCGAAGCACTATCTGTCTGCGCTCGGTCATGACTTTTTGGCTTCGCAGTGGCTCCAGCAAGCCGATCGACTTCGAGATTTGGTTTTGGCGGTTCGCGAGCACGCCCGAAAAAAAAGCCAAGTCCGTCTTGGGGATGACTTCAGTTCGCAACCGGGATCGCAACTGGGATTCAAGTTGGATATACTGCTTTTCGCGAAGAAGCTGACCGAGCTCCTCAAACTGGGCAAACTTGCCGGTCGAAGTCGGTGTCTGAGCCATAACTATTGTGGGCTTGAAACAAGCACCCCACATGGCCAAATTTGCAGTCCACGCGAGAAGAGCTGTTGAACCAAATCGAGCTGTCATTCAGATATTTACGCACGCTTCGCCGCCTTAGTTCCTGAAATCCCCGGAACAGGGCTTCGCAGTCAGGGCCAGCGTTCATTTCCGCAACTGGAGCCACCAGCCGATTGGGTGCGACAAACCGACTTCACAGGATCAATACGACATTGTTAGGACGCCGCTTTAAGCGTCACTACTTCGGCGATGCCGAGTGCAACGGCGTAGGCGGCAAAAAGGAACGCACCATATCGCCCCGCGGAGGCCTCCTGAAGTCGTGGCATAAAGGTCGAAAAGTGGGAGAGCACCAGTGCTTCGCCGATCATCCCAGGAAGGGCAAGCAGCAGCATTCCAGAAGCCCACGCGGAAGCCGGTATATGTCGCCAGCGGAGGAGCGCCACACAGATCGCTGCACTCACAACCGGGGAAATGGAGAAACTTATCCAGTAATGTAGAGCAGTTGTTTCGAGGATCGCCGTTCCTGTGTAGGCGTAATAAATCGTGCCAATGATCCACACTGTCAGACCGCTGCCTAAGAGCACAAACCCATCCTGAGCTTTCATCTTTATCCTTCCGAAGATATGCTTGTACCAGTTGGTGCAAGTCTATATGTACCAGTCGGTACATGTCACACAAACATGCAGAAGAAAATGCAAGCCGATCACGACCAGGTCATCGCAAGATGTCTTGCCGCCTTCGTACAGGCTGGGACTTTGGAGTTGAGTTTGGATCAAATCGCGCTCCAGGTTGGGGTCAGCAAGCGCATGCTGGTTCATTACTTCGGCGGAAGAGAGGTGTTAGAAGAGCGTGCGATGTCGCTCCTTGAGGATCGACTGCGAATGCAACTCGCTCCGACCCAATTCCAGCTAAACGAGCCGTTTGCGGCCGTTATCGCCGCATTATGGAGCCGCACCAGTGCCCCCGGATCACGCGGAGTTCTGCTGCTTATCATGGATCTGTCGCGCCGTGCGTGGAGTGGATCTGCACGGGCTCAAGCGTTTTACGCGGAACAGCAACGATTATGGGTTGAACTCTTACTCAACTTCACCGACGACCGAGCGACGGTCGAAGAGGTCCTACAGCTCTTCCAGGGAGCAGTGCTTGATTTTCTGATCACCGGCAATGCGGACAGAGGACGGCTAGCGCTTGAGCGACTGGCATCTAGTTGACTCCTAGCTATGCTTGGCTTTGTGCCAGTGTTGCTAAACGCGCTTCTCTAGCGGAGCTGCGACGCCAGTTCAGCAGGCTAAGGATCGAAGACCGCTTGCAAGTTCTGCTGACCGTCATACCTCCTTGAAAGTCGTAGTCAGCACATCGTCGACCACGGTCAACTTTAGAGGAACCTCGCCAGCAGCCTTCGTGGGCCGATACACGTCCTGCCAAACCCGATGATCGGCAGGAGTCGTCATCGACTTGTAGAAAACCTTCGCAGTCAGGGCCAGCGTTCGCTTCCGCAACTGAGCCGCCAGTTGATGGGTGCGACAAGCCGACTTCTCGGTACCTTGGCCTCAGCAATGGGGAGGCGGCGGGGCGAGAACACAATGAGGGTCCTGAGACCGGCTACTGTTGTGGCGGTCCTGGCCAGCTTAGCTCTAGATCAATGCCAGATTCGTGTGCGGTCGTAATCTCCAAAACGGCATGCATACCATTGTTGTCGCATTCTGTGCTTAGCAAGATGTTGCCATGCCTAGGCTTGTCTATACAGTTCCATGTAGGTAGCAACGCCCTCATTTTTGGCTGTAAGATTAAATATTCCGCTCTGGCTTCAGGGCCAACGGTTGACCTGAAGAGGAAAAACGAACACGACGTAAAGCCGTCCTCCCCATAACAGGTTTCCTTCCTCCCGTTCGCTTCTATGCCGGTTGTCACGACGGCGATCTCGCCTTTGTTTAGGCGTTCAAATGAGAACCCATCCTTCATTCCCTCAGCGAGCAGAGGCAACGCTTGGTCAAAAGGCTTGAAGTTAACACCCGTCGTAAATGTGCCTACTGATAAATGCTGAGATGAGGGGGAGGTAGCTTGCCTAATTTCTGACATCTCAGGAGGTAAAAGGGCTTCTGTAGTGCTGCTCACGACATCCGGCGATGAAAGCTGCGGAAGAGCAGACGCAGGCTGACCCGAACGGAACGTGTACTTGTGAGAGATGATAGGCTCCACATCTATAGATTTCATGCAATCACGAATGTGCGCAGACCTTACGGGTCCAGGCGGGTGTGTCTGGTCGCCCGGATTGGTTTGAAAGCTCGCCTCCAAAGCAGCAAAATCGCTTTCGTCAAACCAGCCTTGTTGTACTCCTGTTCTTGCGGAATAACAGTCCGCATCCTCTTCTATGCTGGTAGGCAGATGTGCATGACCACACTCGTGTCCAAGCCAGAAAAGCTTAATCCGATCAGGCATCTGGGCGAGTACATTGGGATTAAACCTTATGCCGAAAGGTCCAGTGTTCCCAACATCTCTTAGCTGAAAATCCGCGATCCATTGGACCGCTGTTCCATTCGGGTAGTCACAGGTGATGGGATGCCCACTGATTGTAAGGACTTGAGATCGCTCTCCTTGTGCCATACTCTGGCTTATCGCAGACACATTGATAGAGAGAAAACCAACTACGACAATCGCTACGACACCACTGTAGGACATGAGCGGCCCCCCTGGTACCAATGCCTCGGAGCATACTCTCTATCGAGCCAAGGCGCGCTCATAGCCTCGATTTGAAGCGTAAGGGCCGATAAACGCGCTTCTCATCAGGTGAGAGACACCAGGGACACTCGTCACGGTTTAGCGTACGGTTTTGCCGTTTGGTGGAGGACCCCTTGTACGTCACAGGAGGAGGAACCGCGCCGGGTGCCCCATTCATCGCGGCTCTATCACGATGGGTGGGGTCACGAACAATTTCTCGATCGTCGCCATCGGCAGAAACAATCGCTCAGGCGGCGACGGCAACGCAATGAAGTCGTGCTTCAAATAGAAGTCCCGCGCCCCGGCCTTGGCATCGACCACAACCGCCCACGACGCCACGGCCCGCGTTCCAATCCACGCGCGTTCCAGCGCGTGCAACAACAGAAACTCTCCCCAGCCTCGCCTCGCGACAACAGGCCAAGTCACTCTTGAGCCTCAGCTGAACCGCGTAGTAGGCCCTAACCTAACGAAGGCGGTAAAAACGGCAAGGTATCGGGCTATGCTGCCAAGGCGTTTTGGAGCGGAAGCCGGTGGAGCATGTTGAGGGTGAAGGTCCCGTATGGATTGGTGTGCTGCCACTTGAGGGAAGATAGTGCTCGAAGATCGATGGCTGTGAGCCGTCTTCCAGGCTTCTTCTTCGAGGACCTGCTGGATCATGAGCGTATTCCTACTGAGAGCCGAGCTAACAACGCTGCGTTGGCTGGCTGGCGCCCCGCCAGCCAGCCTGAGGGCCCAGTGCCCCCATCAACAGCGCAGCAGCAGCGGCTGTGAACACTGAGTAACCAAGCGGCGCTAAAATGCCGAGCGCAAAGCTCATGGATAAAGCAAACGACAGGAGGAGCGCGGCACTGGCCCAAGCCACTATGCGCTGATAGAACCCGCTTAGCAGAGCGATCGCCAAGGCGAATTCGATCACTGTTTCCACGGCTCCAACGGTCGGAATGAGAGCCTTCGGCAAAAACGCGTTGAGTTGCGCAACGTATTGCAGGAAATGAGTCCAATCTCCCCACGCCACATTTTTCGCTCCATAGCCACCCCACCAGCCAAAACGGTCGCCGATTGCGGACATAAATGCCGCGCTCAGGCAGAATCGCAGAGCTATCTTTGACATTTGCAGAATGCGTTCGTTTGTCATAGGAGTTTCGTTAGTTCCTTTCCTTTTTCACTGAAGACTAAAGCGAGTACCCCGACTCGCTTTGTCGCGCTCGCGCTACCCGACGGCAGGTGGATCGCGCCCGGCGCTTCATAGAAGACCTAACACCACAGGAGAAGTTTGCCCGGTCGTGCTGCGGCCGCTGCGGCTCGATACGGTACTCGACTTCCGGCCCGGTCATTCTCCGCGCGTCCGCTCAAGAAACCGCCGCGCGACGGACTTCAACCTCACGCTCGGCTCAGGAGGATTGAGCAGGGTTTTCACAAACAAGTCCCGATTCCGGCCTCCCAGCCTCCAACTCTCATTCTGCTCAATGGTGCGAATCGCCGCCTCATCCGCGTTCTGCACCATGAAAACCGACAGTGAGACCCCCTTGATGCTGGCCGCCCGCTCAATACGCTTCTTCTGCTGTGGAAGCAGGCGTGCCTCAGTCCGTTGAGCTGGCGTCGCAAGAGCCATTTGGAATCTCCGTGTATGGAAGATTACCGTACACATCAATCTTACGCCAGGCCGCGCTCGGCGTCCCTCAAAACCCCATCCCATCGTTCACCGCCACCGCAATCTCTTGTTCCGACCCCAGATACCGTTCCGTCGTCTGAATCGACGAGTGCCCCAGCAGAAACTTAATCTGCTCCAGGTCTCCACCGTTCTTGCGGCACAACTTCGCGCACGTCCGGCGTAGGTCGTGCGCCCCAAACTGCGCCATCCCAATCTTCTTCGCCGACCGCTCCACCACCGACCACACCGTCCAATCCGTCAGCGTCTCCCCGCTCACCTTCCCCCCCCTACCGGGTGCCCCATTCATCGCAGCTCTATCGCGATGAGTGGGGTCGCCGCCGCCCGACTTCCCACCCTTGAGCACCCGCCGCAACACCCGCCCGCTCTTAATCCCCGCTGCCACCGTCCATTCGTCGACCGCCTGCTTCACCCACGCGGGCACGGCCACAGTGCGAATCCGTCCGCCCTTGCCGCGCAAGTCGGCTAGCACCCATCGCCCCTCACGCATTTGGATCGTCTCCACTTCGAGCTCCGCCAACTCCTGCCGCCGCAACCCGCACCCCACCAGCATCGCCAGAATTGCGTAATCGCGTTTGCCTTTGAGCGTCTCCCGGTCCGGCACCGCCAGCAGTTCCCTCACCTGCTCCCGGGTCAGCCAATTTCCCAGCCTTACGCCCTGCTGCCGAATATTCGGAACCTCGGTCAGGTTCGCGGCCTCTTCCGCGCCGATCATGCCATTGCGCCTCGCCTCCGTCACCAGCTTCCGCATCGCCGCCAGCCGCACATTCACGGTCGAGGGCGACAGGCCCTCCATCGTCCCCCGCCACTCCATCAGCAGCGCGCGCGTAAACGCCCGCCCCGACAGAAACGCAAATAAATCATCCAGCGCCTTCGCATAATTCCGCTTCGAGTGCGCCGCCACCATGGAATCCATCACCATCTGCTTAAGCTCGGCCAACCGCGGATCAATCGCCGCCGGTCGGGATACATGCAGAGCAGATTTGTCCACCTGGGCCTCGTCAGCAAATAGTGCACAACGTGTTGCACTATTGGTTATAACGCACATTATCAACAACAAGTAGCATTGTCGTGGGTAATGCGCGCGCTTCAAGTTTAGGGTTATTAGCAGGTGCGCTAATAACCCCGGTATGCTAAGGGTAGCTTGTGGAGGTGTTCTGATGGCTCGTCCCGTCAAATGGTCCCGGGATTTGCACCCGATACGAGATCGTGCATCCCGCTCTTCGACGGAAACTTGGTCTCGACAAGACATCGAGCACTTGTTTGGAATCGGCCGTGCTTCGGCGCAAAACCTCATGAAAGCGATCGGCGAAGTTCAAACCGTGGGTGGAACCCACTTTGTCGATCGCACTTCCCTGCTCAATTTCTTAGAAGAAATGATCGCTGCGGACTCTGTCGACGCCGCGTTACGATCGCGCTTTGATCAGGCCGCCCCTGTGAACCGTCCTGCTACCCTACGGCAATCCTTGCCAGGTGATCTACGCAATGTCCTGGTTGCTGATCTTCCTTCAAATGTGACGATTTGCTGTGGTGAAGTTCGTATTACCGGGAAAGACGCCGAAGAAGTCGTTTCAGGGCTTTTGCTTTTAGCTCGTGTAATGCAAAACGATTTGCTTTCAGTGCGTTTCGCTCTTGATCCGCCAAAGCGTCCAACGGAAACTGACGATGAGTTGCGTTTGCTCTTTCAAGAGCTTCGGCGGTCAACAACGCGCTCAGAGGAGCATGAAACATAAACATGTACTACACGTACACATGTTGTCTTGTATTGAAAGGTATACACCACAACACTAGACGTGTACTGTGCACACCTGTAGTGTGCAAACATGTACTTCACGTTTGCTGTTGCAAGCGTCGAGTACAGCACACTGGAGAAGACTCAAATGCCGATTGTTGTAGCCGCCAATACCAAAGGAGGCAGCGGAAAATCCACCAGCTCGCTAATTCTGGGAACGACCCTCGCAAGAATGGGTGCAACAGTTCGGATTCTTGACGCCGATCCGCAAAAGACCCTTCTAAGTTGGAGCGGAGGCGAAAGCAAATACCGCAACATTGTTACCGCGCCCGTTCCTGGTGTTGACCTCAACGACACGATCGATAGCCTTTCCGCTGAATTCCAGTTCGTCATCATCGACGTACAAGGATCTGCCAACCAAGAACTCGCTGCGGCGATGTCCCGTGCAGATCTCGTCACTATTCCAATGCGAGCTAAAACCGCAGACGCCGAAGTTGCAGCAAATGCCATTGCTTTACTCAACTCCCAACAAAGGCTCTTTCGTCGAACCATCCCGCACGGGGTCGTCTTCATTGCCACGAACCCTCTCATAACGACCAAGGAGGAACGGCACATCCGCGAGAGCGTTCAGCAGCTAAAGATTCCTTGCTTTCGCACATCCCTACATGAGCGGACAGCCTTTTCGCATATGTTCCGTTTCAAAGTTGCCATCGACGAACTCAGCAGTCGCGAGACCAACGGTCTCGAAGCTGCCCTCGACAATGCCGACAACTACGCAAATGAAGTGATTGAGACCCTGAGAACGGCCCGCAAAGAGGGAAGTGCAGCATGAGCAGTCTGACAAACACGAATCCACTGATGGCAACCGGTCTTCTGGACGACTTCCAGCCAAAGCCGAAGCCCAACACCACGCCTGCGCATAATGACGATGCACGGGCCGAAAAAATAGCAGCGAGACAGGCAGCAAACGAAAGAGGGTTCGTCATCGACAATTTTTCGACTGTCGTAAAGGCAAGGCGCTCATCATCCGGAAAGGCAAGTAAGAGCCACACTCTGCGCTTATATATTCAAGACATCAACCGCTTTCAAACCTGGTGCAACGACAATAACTACTCTCAAGCACGCGGATTCGAACTCCTGCTCGACAAGATCCTGTCATAGGTTGTTGAGTGGCGTCACTCAACAGAGGCTTGCAGTGCAACGACTCTTCAAAAGGGAAGCGGCGTGGTTTACCCGTACAATTCTTGAACCACCAGATCAGCAATACATTGGAGAGCGCGATGAAAAGAACTGACATGGTCGGGATGGGTGAACTCATCCGGGATGTCCTCGGAGAGAAGGGCACCAAACGGCTCTCGACCTTGAGCACCAGCAAGGATGTCAAGGCACCTGCGGCAAAAGTCGTTCCGGGGCGTAAAGCCGCCCCTGGAGCAAAAAGGGACCGTGCCGCTGAAGCGCTTCGCGCTAAGAACAATCAGATTGAGCGCGTGGTCGACTTGACAGTCGCCCGTCACAATCAGTCACTCGGTGACGAATACATCAAGTTGGCTCAGGCACTCATTCTCTGCACCTTACCGCACAGCCCCACCAAAGAAACGAAAGTGACTCGCCGAGCGCGGCTTGGTGATGGGTCCGTTCTCTCGGTAACCTTCAGCGCGGCCGCAGACGGTGTTTCTCTACCGTACGGCGCCGACCGCCGGCTTCTCTTCTGGCTCCTGGACCGGGCGATCCGAAACGACAGTGCATTTGTTCCTTGGAGCAGCGCAGCAGAGTATCAAATTGAGATGGGAATGAAACGGGGCGGTCGTCAAAATCAACAACTCCGCGACCGTTTTTTGCGCCTGTCAGGTCTGGTAATCAACATACAACGGAAGGGAAGTGGTGCCACCGGGCTTCAATCCTTTGCCGTTATCGACCGTGCATATCTGCCGAATTCCATCATTACTTCGCCGGACGAGAACGCCCAGGCCAGTCTTCCAGAGCTTGGAAACAGATTCGGAATTCAGCTCAATGCCCCGCTGTTCGCCGACATCAAAAGGCACAACGCTGTCATGCCTCGTCGACTATGGCAAGAGATCGACGGGCCGACCGCCGTTCAGGATCTCGTGTTCTGGCTCTACATCCGTTGCTATGCCGCGGCAAGCGAAACAATAATCCCATGGTCCGCGCTTACAGAGCAGTTTCCGCAGGAAGATTCGAACCCCTGGCGGATGAAGCAACATGTCCGCAAGGCACTCTCTATCCTGACAAAACTGTGGCCACAAGCCCAGGTCAAAGAGGTCAAGAATGGCATCTGGGTAGACAAGGCAAAGGGCCCAATGTTGGATGACGATCCGTCAAAGAATCGGACTCGTCTTCTGTAATTGTCGCCAGAATTTGCAGAAGGGTACGTCCTAGATTCTCCAAGAACGTGTGCTTCCCGGTATGAATCGACCCTCAGTTCCTTCTTCGAATCAGCCTGTCATGCTCAATCCCACTCCCTATGAGGGTTCGGCAGTTTCAATGTTCCCTGAGAGTGCTTCCCGGTATGATTTTGCGTCCTTCACGTCAACTCCCGGTGTGCTTCCCGGTAGGATCATGTGTGCTATCCGGTAGGAATTAAGAACGCTCGACCCCCATATGCACTGCATACGATGCACTCTCCGGTGTGCTTCCCGGTAGGAAACGCGAACTCTCCAGCGCTGGGCCGGATGTGCTTTCCGGTATGAAGAGATAACCAGCGAATGTGAGTTGCAGTGTGCTTCCCGGTAGGGAATTGACTGAAATAGGCTAAACTAACGCTTTTCAACAGGTCTAAGAGGAATTCCTCCGGTACTGGTGTGCTTCCCAGTATCGTTTTGTGTGCTTCCCAGTATGCGGTTTTGTGCTTTCCAGTAGGGATTAGCGTGCTTTCCGGTATGGAAATGTGTGCTTCCCGGTAGCCCTATATAAGGTGATAATATACTTGACAGACCGTAACAACTTCGATAGAGTTAGTTCATGCAAATCCCGAACACACTACTCGAAGCCATCACTCACTTCTCAGACTCGGAGAATTGCCGTCAATTCATGATTGCCGTTCGCTGGGTTGATGGTGTGGTGCGTTGCCCTGTGTGTGACTCGGATAAGGTCACCTATCTTTCCGCTGCCAAGGTCTACAAGTGCCGCACCGTTCATCCGAGGCAGAAGTTCTCCCTCAAGGTCGGAACCATCTTCGAGGATTCCCCCATTTCCCTTGAGAAGTGGCTACCCGCTGTATGGCTCATCTGCTCGGCTAAGAATGGCATCAGCTCGTATGAGGTTTCGCGCTCTCTTGGAGTCACGCAAAAGACAGCTTGGTTCATGCTGCACCGCATCCGTCTCGCCATGCAGAGCGGGTCATTCGTCAAGGTGAGCGGTGAGGTTGAGGTCGACGAGACGTTCATCGGCGGCAAGGCCCGGAATATGCACCTTGCCAAGAAAGCCCGTCGCATCACCGGAACGGGGACGAAGGATAAGGTTGCCGTCATGGGTATCCTCCAGCGCGGCGGTGAGGTTCGCACGATGGTCGTGCCGAGCCGCAAGAAAGCCGTCTTACAGGCTGAGGTCCGCAAGCATGTAGAAGCTGGCTCTGCTCTCTACTCGGATGCTCTGCTCTCGTATGAAGGGCTTGCTGCTGACTATGCCCATAAGGTTGTGGACCATGCTGTTGAATACGTCAGCGGTCGCACTCACACGAACGGCCTTGAGAACTTCTGGAGTCTCTTGAAGCGCGGTATCAGCGGGACGTACATCTCGGTTGAGCCGTTCCACCTCTTCCGCTATTTGGACGAGCAGAGCTTCCGGTATAACAACCGGCTCAATTTTTCGGACGCTACCCGCTTTGGGTTGGCTATGTCGCAGATCGTGGGAAAGCGCGTGACGTATGCCGAACTGACGGGGAAGGAGGCGGGGGCGGTCTGCTAGACAGAATCGCGGGAAGCGGAAGAAGCCTGAGCCTTCCGCTTCGCTCTCTTCTCCGCATCCAGCTTGGCTTTTATTTCGGAGTGAGGAACAGCTACTAGACGGCGCATAAAATCCGTGAACTTGCCAAAGTCACCCTGCACATTCTTGGCGGAAGCGTCGGGCCGATTGGGCATCACAAACTCCTGTTAGATAGGAGTTTCAACCCCGTGCGCCCCCTATGTCAATCGCGTCACCTAACGACCGGCTATCAACTTCTAGAAGAAGCCCTGGAATCGTGGCATCACGTCGTCGCGAACAAACTCGTGTATATCGATGAACTCTTCGTAAGGAACGATGACCCCTTCTGCTGCGTCTCCGAACTCGATGCTGACTTGGATCGGTGGCTTGAGGTAAACCTTACCCTTTGCGGCCAAGGGGAAACGCGCTTCACTGCCCTCCTCCGTCCCACTCATAACGGGATACATGCCGTGTGGAAAAACAAGGTTCATCTTCGCAACGGTTTGATGGAAAGGAATCCTTCGGTGTTTGTCGATATTCCAGAGCCGTTGCAATCGCCACAATTTCGTGGCGTTGTAAGCGTCCCCGTCGTGGTATGGCTGAAGAGATTCAATCACCGCAACAGCAGGGCCGGGAATACCCCGTACAGCCCTCTCGAACTGGCCCCGCCGATTGCTGTTCATAACGTCAAGAATCGGGAAGCTGCTTTTGTCGTTAGGGGTGCCGCCGGGGATCAAGGTAAGGGCATAGGCCAAGTAATCGAGCGACGATCGGAGACATGCAACGAAGTCACCAGCAATGAGCTCAATGTTGACGAGATGGAGTCCAACATCGAGACGAACGACGTACTCTCCACTTTCAAAATCATCCTTTGTCGAGATCGTGTAAGCCTCGCCCTCCCGGAAGCGCGCAATCTCCGCATCCAGAGCGCGGAGGTGGTGCTTCGCCCAACCAATCTTCAGACGGGAATCTATGTTTCCCGGAACTAGACTTCTATCGATGACGCGCGTACGCATTGCCGAATCATAACAAAATACGGTCAGCCAAGTATATTATTGCCCTATATAAGGAAGCAAGAGATCACGAGATCAAGAGACAAGAGAATCGCAGGAGAAGGCCCTGTGAACCCTGCGGAAAAACTGCCTTTGATTTTCTAATTGAAAGGTAATTTTCAAACACCCCACAAAACCCCAAGGAGGCCTCACGAACGCGTCCGAACCCCACACAGGCTGTAGGATGTCACCTTTGGTCGCATATGCGCTCCACACGTTCCGCAAA
>JBBRBI010000076.1:0-31030 GCA_038206015.1 Bryobacterales bacterium
TCGCCGGCTGGCTCGCCAACACCACAAAACGCAATCGCTCCTCCACCATACTTGCCTCCTGCCATGGCATCTTCTCCCACCTTCCTCAGCCACTTTGCGGCTACTAAGAGTGTCAAGGATGTCCTGTCAACAACTGTCAAGGATGTCCTGTCAACGAACACTGAAGCCCGTAACCACTACTATTGCTGCTGTAGGCACTTGTGGCGGCTGGTTGTCAATGGTCTGCAGGGGCGCTCTTGTCTGGCCCCTGAACTTTATCGTTCACGGCCAAGTGAGAATTATCTTCCTTTTCGTTTGTTCGACTTAGAGGTGCTTGCAGAGGGAAGTGCTCCGAGTGGGCTGTTGCCGGGGTTAGATTTGTCTCGTATGAAACACGCATTTGGTGAAGGCAAACAGAGCGCTCCCGAGGCTAAGGATGAGACCGAGTTGGAGCGTTTGGTTCGTGAGTTGTCGGCAATCCTCGAGGATCAGCCGGAACTGCGAATGAAGTTGAGCCGAAAGATCCGGGGCGCGCGGTGAACGCCGCTGAGTTGGACCGGATTGGCTATCAATTGGACCCTGTCGCGTTTGCGCAGGAGATCCTCGAATTTAGGCCCGACGTGCGTCAACGTGAAGTGTTGATGGCGGGGGCGAAGCGGCTTTTGTTGAACTGCTCCCGGCAATGGGGCAAGAGCTCGACGGCGGCCGCTATCGCGGCCCATAGAGCATTCTGTTATCCGGGCTCACTCGTAGTGTGTGTGTCGCCAACGGAGCGGCAAACGGGTGAGTTGGTGAGGAAGATTCGCCAGTTTCTGTCTCGCGCGGGTGTTGTGTTGCGGGGCGATGGAAGCAACCGGATCAGCCTTGTGTTGCCGAATGGAAGCCGCGTGGTGGGATTGCCAGGGACTGAGGCGACGGTGCGCGGCTATAGCTCGGCGAGCCTGGTTGTCATTGATGAAGCGGCGCGGGTATCGGATGAGCTGTATCAGAGCGTTAGGCCCATACTGGCGGTGAGTGGGGGCGATTTGATCTGTATATCGACTCCATTTGGGCAGCGGGGCTTCTTTTGGAAGGAGTGGGAGTTGGGCGGCGAGGTCTGGATGCGGGTGAGTGTGAAGGCGACGGATTTTGGGCGGATCCTGCCGGCATTTCTGGAAGAAGAAAGAGAGAAGCAGGGCGAGGATTGGTTTGCCCAGGAGTATCTTTGCAGCTTTGTCGGGATGGAGAATGAGGCCTTTCGGCGGGAGTGGTTGTTGACGGCCAAGGCGGAAGGGTTGCGCTATCGCGCGCTGATCGTATGAGCGGGGAGCTTGTATTGCGGTCGTATCATTTGGGCGTCGACTTGGGGCAGCGCAAGGACCATACGGCGATTGTCGTGGTGGAGCAGCGGGTGGAGTGCACAGGGGCGCGGGATGCGGCGACTTTTGAGTATGTCCGAGTGCGGAAGTTTGTGATTGTGCGTGTGGAGCAGGTGCGGCTGGGGACGCGTTATTCGTCGATCGTGGACAGGGTTGAGGCTATGGCTGCGGCACTGGCGGGGACTGGGGCGACCGTGACGATTGCGATTGATGCAACCGGGTTGGGCGGCGTGGTGACAGAGGATTTCAGGAGGCGGAGGCTGGGCGGAGAATTGCTGCCGGTGGTGTCGACGGGTGGGAATGAAGGGCGCTATGCAGATGGGTTTTTCATGACGCCGAAGGTGGAACTGATGACCGGGCTACTAAGAGCGTTTGAGGTTGAGGGCTTGTGCGTGGCGGAGGGCGTGGCGGGATGGAAGCTGCTTGAAGAGGAGTTGATGGGGATGCGCAAGGTGGTGGGGAGGGCGGGGTTGAAGTTTGTGAGCGCGGGAAAGCATGATGACCTGGTTATGGCGCTGGGGCTGGCGCTGTTTGGGGCGAGACGGCGGCGATTGCCTGTGGAGGGGTCGGCGATTCTGAGGCGGCGGGAGGCCCACTGAGGAAGCGATTTCGGCGTGCGGGCAGACATTCGATCCGCAGTTTGCAGATAATCCTTACATGACCAGTGCAACCGGATCCAAGGGCGGGCCAGACGAAGGCCAAGTTTTAAGCACCAATCAGAAGGCCCTGAAGATCAACCTGGACCTCATCCGCTATGGCACTTTTGCCGAGATCGGTGCCGGTCAAGAAGTGGCCCGCTGTTTCTTCATGGTGGGTGGTGCGGCGGGGACGATCGCCAAGTCGACGTCCGCCTACGATATGGCGATCAGCGATGCCATTTATGGACCGAGCAAGCGGTATGTGTCGCGTGACCGACTGCAGAAAATGCTGGACTGCGAACATGCGATCCTCATGGACAAGCTTGGCCCAGCCCGTGGAGCCGCAACGGCGTTTTTTGCGTTTGCCGACACGGTGTCGGCACGCAACTTTCAAGGTACCAATGAATGTCACGGCTGGATGGGCGTCAAGTACCAGGCGCAGCCGCTGGAGCCGTACAGCCAGATCCTCATTCATGTCCGAATGCTGGACGCGCAGAATAGTCTCCAACAGGACGCGTTGGGCATCGTGGGGGTGAATCTTCTCTATGCCGCATTCTACTTTCGAGAAAAGCCTCACCGGATGCTGGAATCGTTACTCGACAATCTGAGCAAGGAGCGGGTTGAGATCGACATGGTTGAGTTCTCCGGCAATGATTTCCAACACGTCGACAACCGCGCCGTGAGCCTGAAGCTGGTACAACTGGGGCTGACCGGTGCCGCGATGTTTGGCCCGTCGGGCGAAGTTTTGCAGCCGTCTGAAGTACTTCGCAAGAGGCCGGTGTTGGTGGAGCGCGGGAGCTTTCGCCCTGTCACAAAGGTCAACATCGATATCATCGATTGCGCGCTCAGAGAGTTCTCCGAAGACCTGGGAGTTGCACCAGAACAGGTCGTCGAATTGATGGAGATCAATCTGCGGCAACTGCTGGTTGAAGGCAAGCTCGACCTTGCCGACTTTCTGGCGAGGGCTGACTTACTCGCGGCTGCGGGCAAGATCGTGCTGGTCTCAAACTACTTTGAATACTATCGGCTTGCGTGCTATCTGGCGCGCTATACGGCGGAGCCGATCGCAGTGACGATGGGCGTCACGAGCCTGCTTGATGTGTTCAATGAGGAATACTATAGCGGGCTGGAGGGTGGGATCCTCGAAGCCTTTGGCAAGCTCTTTACCAAGAATATGCGGATCTACGTTTACCCCTACCGGGACCCGGCTACAGGTGAAATGCAAAGCGCCGATACCGTTGCGATACCGGATGGTCAGCGCAATATTTTCGAGCATCTCAAGGAGCGCGGGAGGATACAGGCGATCCAAAGCTTTGACGAAAGCGTACTACACATCTTCTCGCGCGATGTTCTGCAGCGGATTCAGAGCGGCGATCCTGTTTGGGAATCGATGGTGCCCGTGGAGATTGCAGCCGTAATCAAAGCCCGTGGATTTTTTGGGTACAGGAACTAGACCGGCTCGCTGGAGGACGGCGGTAGGATGGACCAATGGCGCTATTCAGAATTGCAATCTCCGTGGTTCTCGCATTGTGCTCGCTTTGGGCGGCGGCCGCACTTTATGTGGATGTACGGATTGCCGGGTTGCGATTGCCAGTCGCACTGTCATTTGTCGTACTCATCACCTTGGCAATGTTCAAGATTCGGCCATTCCTTCTGGCCATTGCCTGCGGTTTTGGTTTATTTGGAGCGGTTCTGGTTTGGTGGTTGCTTATCGCCCCAACGAATGATGCCAATTGGTTGGCGGATGTTGCGCAACGTCCCTGGACTGAAACTGAGGGGGAGCAGGTGACGATTCACAATCTGCGCAATTTCGGGTATAAGAGCGAGCTCGACTATCTCCCGAATTGGGAGACGCGAAGGGTAGACCTGTCGAAACTCACAGGGGTCGATCTCTTTGTCAACTTCTGGGGCTCGCCCCACATCGCGCATCTGATTTTGAGCTTTCAATTTGAGAATGCCCCGGCGGTTGCGTTTTCCATTGAAACGAGGAAAACGGTGGGCCAGGAGTATTCTGCTGTGCTTGGATTTTTTCGCCAATTTGCATTGATCTATGTCGTTGGCGATGAGCGCGATCTCGTCCGGGTGAGAACGAATTATCGCAAGGGTGAGGACTTGTATCTGTATCACATGAACCTTTCGCCAAGGGTTAGCCGTTCCCTATTTCTGAGCTATCTGAAACCCCTCAATGAGCTACAGAAGTCGCCGGTCTGGTACAACGCACTGACGCACAACTGCACGACGAGCATCGTCCCGATGCTGGCGGCGGCTTCAGGCGAGTCGGTTCCACTCGATTGGCGAATGCTGCTGAGTGGACATATGGACGAGATGCTCTATGAGCGGAAACAGCTGGCCGGGGATCTCCCGTTTGCTGAGCTGAAGGGCCGGGCGCACATCAATGAGGCGGCCCGTGCGGCGAATGATTCGCCAGAGTTTTCGCGGCTGATCCGCGTCAATCGACCGGGGTTCAAGTAGAGCATTTTTGAAGTAGCGAGGTGGCGACTGGCCTCAGAGGGTCTTGAGGAAAGCAACCAGGGCGCGTTTGTCTTCCGGTGACAGATCGAGGCCGAACTCGTGGCCGGGGACGGCGCGGCGTTCGAGGCCGGGGCCTTTCCAGCCGCTAGGGACGTAGTCGTCGCGAAGGCGCTTGCGGTCGAACCAATCTTCAAGGACGCCGATGGAGCCGGAGTGCTCAATCAAGGGGCGATGCCAGAGGCCGCGCAGCGAGGGGACCTTGTAATAACCGGTTGCCTTGCGGGTTTTGAGTGCGCCGCCGGGATCTGTGCCGACGCGCATGCCGCGAATGATTTGCAGGCTTTTGGATTCCTCGTCGTCAGGCGGAGTGAAACCGTCTACGGCGATGAGCATTCCGTTGGTGTAGGCGGGCGGTGTGTGGCAGGCCACGCAGCCCGTCGTGGAGAAGATTCTTTGGCCACGCTTTGAAAGGTCGTCGGGCTGGTTGGGGTTCCTGGGTTCTTCGAGGCCATAGTAGATGAACATACCGAGAGCGTAGGCGGCGTCATCGGTGTAGCGGAGACGGAGGCGGCGCTGATAGTCGGTGAAGAACTTGTGGGGGCCGATTGCCCCGTCATCTGCAACGCCCACCAGGATGCCGTATCGCGCGATGTCTTCGGGACCGCGGTTGCGATGGGTGCCAGTGGCATCGAGATAGCGGCTACTACGGACTCCTATGAGGCTGGGAATCTTGGTTGTGAAATAGGGGCTGCCGCTGAAGCGGGCGATGGTGCCGGGGGCATCTGCTTCGTTCAGAACCTGTATGTCGCCGGGGGACATCGATTTAAGTTTCTGGTGTATGTCGTCTTTGAGCCACGGCACTCCCCACTGGGCGTAGGCGCCCTCGCCCGGGCTGGGAAGATCCTCGCCTGGCTCTTTGGGAATGGCGAAAGCGCTGAAGATAAAGTTGTTCATCGGAGCGGACGGAGGAGGGGGGAAGTTGGCCTGGGATCCGGAAATGATGTTGCCGTCGGCGGTGACGCGGGTGTGGCAGCCGGAGCATTCGCGGACGCCGAGCTGGAGAGTACCGCCTTTGTCGACGATCCAGCGGAAGTCGAAGAGTTGGCCGTCCTTGGTGGTGCGGAGTGGATATTTTTTGAGGGCCGCGGGACTGCGAAAGTAGTCGATGACGCGGGGGTCGGAGGTGCGGACCTGAATGACGTCGAGCTCGTCCCAGACGCGGCGCCAGCCTGTATCCATTCTTGTTGGGTGCGGGCTTTGCCAATTTCGATGAGGGGCTCGGCGGCTCGCTTGCGTAGGGAGTCGAGATAGCCAGCGGGTTCGCGGTCGGGATGGTAGACGGGGAAGCTGCGACTGTTGTCGGCGGGGGTGGCGTAGTATTCAGCAGTGGTGTAATGCTGGGGCCGCATTTTCATGACGGGGAGGGCCCAATCGTGGAGAGCGGCGTCGTCCCAGATTTTGGGGGCTTTGGTGCGCGTGGGGGCGGGGGTTGATTGCTGGGGCCAGGCTGAGGAGAGGAGGGTGGTGGCGATCAGGACGGCGGGTAGGGCGCGCTGGGTGAGCATAATTTGCTTTGATAGTCTATCAAAGCAAGGTAAATCCCGAGCGGAACATTATCGTGCAACAGATTGCTAGACGATAACGCTACGCTTTTTTGCATAACGATCTCTCTTCGAAATCTGAGCCCCGAAGTGGAGCGAGCCATCGTCGAAAGAAGCGAAGGCGACGGAATCAGCTTGACGAAAGCGGCCACGCAACTCATTGAGCAGGAGCTTCACTTACCGGTGCGCAATTCGGATTTTGATGAATTTGCCGGCATTTGGACGGCGGAAGCGGCGGATGAGTTTGATCTTGCACTGGCTGCAATGCGCCAAGTGGACCCGGAAGATTGGAAGCGGTGAGAGCGCTCCTGGATAGTTCGGGCCGCGCCGCGTTGATGCGGGGGGAGGTAGAGATCGTCGAGATTCTGGGCCAAGTCTCGGAGCTCTGCATCCCGACCATCGTCCTAGGCGAGTTGCACAGCGGGTTTCGCAGGGGGAATTGGAGCGCCGAGGATGAGCGGCTGTTGCGGGCGTTCTTGCGGAAGCCAACGGTGAGAGTGGTGGACGTAACTGCTGAGACTGCGGAGCGCTATGCGGTGGTCGATGTCTATCTATTGAGCAAGGGCCGACTGATTCCGCGTAACGATGTCTGGATCGCTGCTCTAGCTTTTGAGCATGGTTGCGTGTCGATTGCGCGGGACGCGCATTTCCGAGAGCTGCCGCTTTTGCCGATTCGACCGTAGGAGCTTAATGGGAACGAGGATGAGACCGAGCACCGCCGTGATCAGAACTCCAGCAGTGTTGGTGCTGTGAGTTTTGGCGCTGGCGGCGGAGGAGTTGCGGCCGAGGGCGCGGGAGCTGGGGCTGGCTCCGGGGGTTTTCGCGACGGGCACGCTGAATTCGATCACCCACCTGAAGGGCGTTCGGGTGGGTCATCGGACAATCGTTGAAGGCGAGACTGTGCGGACGGGAGTGACATCCATCCTGGCACACGGCGGCAACTTGTTTCAGGAGCAGGTGCCAGGTGGGGTGTTGTAGGGAATGCGTTTGGGAAGCGGGCGGGGTCGACGCAGGTGCAGGAGTTGGAGATGATCGAGACGCCGATTTTGTTGACGAATACGTTGGGGGTGGGCGCGGCAATGGAGGGCGCGGTGCGGTGGACGCTGGCGCAGGCCGGAAACGAACGGGTGATGTCGGTGAACGCGCTGGTGGGGGAGACAAACGACGGGGCCGGTTGCGGAGGGGAGCGTGAGGGCGGGGGCGGCCTGCTTTGGTTGGGACTTCTTCACGCGTATTGCCTGCGCGATTAGGAGGCTACATTGGGGGGTGCTGGTGCAGAGCAATTTTGGCGGCGTGTTGACGATGGGCGGCGTGCCGGTGAGGAAAGAACTGGGGAAATATGCTTACGCGCCGAGTGGCGGGGATGGTTCTTGCATGATCGTTGTCGCGACAGATGCTCCGATCGGAGGGCAGGCGTGCCAGCAGCTGGCAGCGCGGGCGGTGTTTGGATTTGGGAGGACGGGGTCATCGTGCAGCAAGGGGAATGGCGATTATGGAGTCACGTTCTCAACGGCACCGGGGTGAGGGTGAAGCTCGGGCCACTGCAGCCCCGGATAATGGAGGAGTTGCCAATTGACGCGATGTCGCCGCTGTTTCAGGCGGTGCTGGTGGATGAACTGAAGCGGATTTTGGCGAAGTATAGGAGAGGGCGCTAACTCTGGAGCGAGAAGAGCTAGCGCGGTTGAGATCTTAGTAAACCGGCTCAATACTTTCGGCTTCGAGGATGGTGGCGATCGAGTGGAGCACTGCGGCCAGGCGGACGCTGGCAAGGATGGTTTCCTCCGAGACGCCTTTGTCGCGCAAGACCTTCTCGTGCGAGGCTACGCAGGTGCCACAGTTGTTGATTGCGCTGACGGCCGTGCACCAGAGTTCGAAATCGACGTGGTCCGCTCCATGGCTTCGAATGATGTTCATGCGGAGACGGGCCGGGATGGTAGCGTACTTCTCGTTGGTTGTGAGGTGCAAGAAGCGGTAGTAGACGTTGTTCATTGCCATCACCGTTGCCGCTGCCTTGGCACCGGTGATTTGTTCGAGCGTGAGGTGCTTTTCAGCTTCCGTGAAGATCGCCTCGGTCACCTCCGGGTTGCGGCAGGCAATCGCGGAGGCGACGAGAGTTCCCCAGGTCTGAACGGGGGTGAGTTCTGGCTGATTGATCAGCGAGCTCAGGTTCAGCTTCATGTCCTTGGCGTAGGCCGGGAGCGAATCGAGGAGATGTTGAAAGCTCATGTTAAGGATTGAGAACTTCTTCTCCGGCCTTCCAGTTGCAGGGACAGAGTTCGTCGGTTTGAAGGGCGTCGAGAACGCGCAACACCTCGTGGGGATTGCGACCAACGCTCAGGTCGTTGACCATCACAAAACGAATGATGTTTTGCGGATCGACGATGAAGGTGGCGCGCTGGCAGACGCCGGCGGCGGGATCGATAATGCCGAGCTCGGTGCTGAGTTCGCGCTTGATGTCGGCGAGCATCGGGAAGGGGAGGTTCCTCAAGTCCTCATGGTTGTTTCGCCATGCGAGGTGGACGAATTCACTGTCAGTGGAGCCGCCGAGGAGCTGGGCATCGCGATCCGCGAAGTCGGCGTTGACGCGGCCGAACGCGGCGATCTCCGTTGGACAGACGAAGGTGAAGTCTTTGGGCCAGAAGAAATAAATCTTCCATTTTCCGCCGTAGGACGTATCTGTAATGGTCTGGAAGGCCGTGTTTTTGTCGTTAGTGACGGTTGCGGTCACCGAGAAACCAGGGAAAGTTTGTCCCACTCCGAGCATGCTGAGATACCTCTATTGAACTAGAATTTTTAAAAAGTGCAGAGGTTGTTTCGAACAGCAGTTGTGCAGTTCAAACTCTCCTACACTGGATTGATGTACGGCGAAGCCCTTGGGAATCGAAATCTTTCAAAGAGTGCAGATCAAATGATGATGCTGTAGCGCACTGTTGTCACGGCACAAAGGGATGACAGCTAAGCCGGACCATTGCATCACGTGCTTATAGCTATGAGTAGTTTCGGCTAACTTTACTATGTCAAGTTTTAAGGAAGCACGGTGACTTTGATCTGGCTGGGCATGGCCGGTCCGCGATGGATGCGATGGGTGGCCTTCTGGAAGTCGGTCTCGCGAGCCTCGTTGATGTTGGGGACGTACTTCTGCGGGTTGCGATCAACCAAAGGGAACCACGAGCTTTGAACCTGCACCATGATGCGGTGGCCTTTGCGGAAGCTGTGATTGACGTCGGGGAGATTCCATTCCACCTTCTCCGCCTTATTGGCAGTGAAGGGCTTGGGGGCGGAATAACTCTCGCGGAAACGGGCGCGGAAGACATCGCCGCGAACCATCATCTGGTAGCCACCCATGTGGACACCGGTGGGGTTGGGGCTGGGGTCTGGGGCATCGTTGGGGTAGACGTCGATGAGCTTGACGATGACATCGGCATCCGTGCCCGTTGTCGAGAAAAAAAGGCTTGGGGAGACGGGGCCGGCGAGGACGACATCTTCGTCCAGTTCGTCTGTAACGTAGACGAGAACGTCGGGGCGTGTGGAGGCGTGGCGTTGGTCCATCACCATGTGCTCGCGGGTCATGCGGTTGGATAACTGCGGGATGTAGGGGACGGGCTTATTGGGGTCGCTGGGGTATTCGTCGGAGTCATTTGCGACGGTGGGTGGAGTGAAGCTGAGCTTGCCGTTCGCGTGGAAGTAGAGAGACTTCGACTGAGCGGCGGTTGGGGGCCAAGCGTCGTAGCGGCGCCAGACGTTGGACCCGGATTCGAACATGAGGGCCTTGGGGAGATTGGGGTCTGGAGCGTCTTTGAGAATGAACTTGAAGTAGGGTAGTTCGACCTTCTCGCGATACCATTCACCGGTTTTGGAATTGAAGCTGATGTCGCCAAGAGAGTCACCATCACTGCGCGCCCAGCCTCCGTGGAACCAGGGGCCCATTACGATTCGATTGCCGTTGGCAGAGCCGTTAGCCTCCACGTTTTTGAAGACTTGCTGCGCGCCGAAGAGGTTTTCGGCATCGTAGAAGCCGCCGATGGTGAGCACGGCGGGCTGGATGTTTTTGAGATGGGGGCGGAGGTTGCGCGATTGCCAGAACTCGTCGTAGTTGGGGTGATTCATGATGTCGGTCCAAAACTGGACGTTGTTCTTCATGTAGCGCTCGTTGGCGTTATACATCGGCCCCATGTCGAGGAAGAACTTATAGCCGTCGGGTGTTTTGTGATCGAAGGCCTTGCGCTCGGGGAGGGCTGGCTCCGGGCGGGGCGTGCCAAAGGAGTAGAGGAAGTTGAAGGCGTGAGGCAGATAGAGCGCGCCGTTGTGGTGGAAGTCGTCGCCGACAAACCAATCGGTGATGGGGGCCTGAGGGCTGGCTAGCTTGTGGGCGGGGTGGG
This sequence comes from Bryobacterales bacterium, assembly GCA_038206015.1. GTDB lineage: Bacteria > Acidobacteriota > Terriglobia > Bryobacterales > Bryobacteraceae > Bryobacter. The sequence continues at coordinate 10,428 of JBBRBI010000076.1, forward strand.
CGTCGATCATCCCTGCGGCAGTGTAGAAGCCAGGATATGAGATGCCCCAGGTGCCAACGCGACCATTGTTGTTCGGGAGGTTCCCGATGATCCACTCGATTGTGTCGTAGGTGTCGGTGGATTCATCGATGACCAGCGTGCCGGCCTTCTTGGCAAGGTGAGGAGTCATGTTGATGAATTCACCTTCGCTCATGTTCTTGCCGCGGACGTCCTGATAGACGACGATGAAGCCATCTTTGCCGAACAAGGGGGTGGGGCCGAGGTCGGTTTTGTATTGGTCCACGCCATAAGGGGCGACGCTATAGGGCGTGCGGTTGAGAAGAATCGGGTATTTCTTAGCACCGTCTTTGGGGAGGTAGACGCTGGTGAAAAGGCGCTTACCGTCGCGCATGGCGACGCGGTATTCGTACTTGGTGTAGTTTGCCTTGACGTATTCAAGGCCCTGGGCCAGGACCGGAAGAGAGCAGGTGACTAGGAGGAAGAGCAGGCGCATTTCTTTGACTGTTAGTATCGCGTTTCCTGCGGCCAATGGGACTATTGAACATGGTAGTGAGTTTGATCCTGGCGGCCACCTTAGTGGCGCAAGAACCGGCGCTGGATCGAGCACGTCTGGCGAGCCAGGCACAGTCGCTGGCAGAGCAGCTGCCCAATTTGATCAGTACCGAAGTGTTGAGGCAGAAGTCGATCAGCTATTCGACACGTATGCGGATTCGATTGGGTGAAGGGGCCTTGCGGCCCATCGCGCCGAAGATTCGCGAGCGGGAGATTGTCTCGGAACTAGGCTATGCATTGCGCGGCAAAGAGAAGCCGGTCTGGTTTGAGTTGCGCAAGGTAATCTCGGTGGACGGCAAGACGGTGACGGCTCCGAAGGCGGCAAGAGAGAGGCTGGCGTTTGGCCTACAATCTGACGACGAGCGAGCGCGATTGAAGATGCTTGAGGAATTTACGCATTACGGCTTGGACGGGATCGCGACAGACTACGGGTTAGCGCTGTTGATGTTCCGCTTCGGGGATATCGACAAGCTGGAATTTGAGACGCGCGGATCAGAGTTTGTAGGAGCAGACCGAGTGCTTGTGATTGGTTTTCGAGGAGTGAATAGCGAGATGGCCGTGACGGTGTTTGACGGGAATCATGCGACGCGGCGACCGGTGCAAGGTACGTTATGGCTGCGCCAGGCAGATATGCGCCCGCTGCGGATTCAGGTGTTGTCGACCCTGGTGCAAAACAAGACGGAGATCGTAGATGAGGGGGTTATTGAGTACATGCAGTCAAAGTTTGGCTGTGCACTGCCGACGAGCGTGGCCTACTCAAGGAAAGTGAATGGGACCTTGATGGTTGAGACCCAATATCGTTACCAGCCATTCCAGAAATTTGGGTCGGATGCCCAGTTAAAGGTGACACCATGACATTTATTTACCTGCATGGATTTGCGTCTTCTCCTGCTTCGCGCAAGGCTCAGTTTTTTGCAGACAAATTGCGTAGTCGTGGTGCCGAAGTGGAGTTGCCGAATCTGGAGGCAGAAGGGTTTCGCAATTTGACGGTGAGTGGACAGCTTAGGGTGATCGAGGATTGTGCGAAGGGGCGGGGTGTGCGACTTATTGGATCAAGCATGGGTGGATACCTGGCCGCACTCTATGCCTCGCTGCACCCGGAGACAGAACGGCTGGTTCTGTTAGCACCCGCATTTGGATTTGCAGAACGATGGCAACTGAGATTGGGCGAGGAGAAGATGTCGCAGTGGAAAGACCAGGGTTCAATCGAGATGATGCACTATGGCACGGGGAAACCGGAGCCGATTGGCTATGGACTGATTGAGGACGGGTTGGGATATGCTGCCGAGCCAGACTTCCGCCAGCCAGCGATGATTTTTCATGGCGACGGCGATCCAGTAGTGCCGCTTGGGTTCAGCGAAGTATTTGCAGCCGCACATCCAAATGTACGATTGACGGTAATGGCGTCGGGCCATGAATTGACGGATGTCATGGCGGAGATCTGGGAACAGAGCGCTAATTTTTTGTTCGCAGAATGAGTCCGAAACAGTTGCTGGAGTGTAACGTTCTCAAATGTATGCACATGCTACGATGGGAACAAAGTCGAGAATACTTCCAAATTCCATAGATAGTTTTGCAACCGAAGGGGCTGTGATAACGTCTTTTCTGTAGCGCAGAGTCGGTGCTTTGGTATGAGGAGTATTTGTGAGTACATCGACACTAGAACGGCCAGAAGAACACGTGACAAGCACGGAAGAACAAAAACCGGTCTCAAGCCTAGAGGACAATCTGGCAAAGACGCTCTCGGGCTCTGAGGAGAAGAACGTATTTGTTTCCTTGTGGCAAGGACTGAGGGACACATTTAATCCGCAGAAGCTGCCCCCACTTGAAGTCACATCACGGCCCATACCCGTCAAGGACATTTGGGGGCAGTCCGCCGGCAATGAATCGCGAAGTGCGATGGGATCGGTGTTAATTCACGGAACGATCATCGCGCTTTTGATTTTTTTGTCGACGAGCAAAGAAGTCCAAAAAATCGTACGCGACGCGATGCCGTTGGCTGATCCGCTTTCGGCTTATGTGCCGAAGACAATCCCCAAAAAACAGACCATGGGTGGTGGAGGAGGGGGTGGTGCGCGAGATATCACGCCACCGAGCAAGGGCAAGCTACCCAAAATTGCACCGAAACAGTTTGTTCCACCCCAATTGCAGAAGGTTGATAATCCCAAGCTCGTGATGGAGGCAACGATCATCGCCCAACCGGACAGCTTGCCAAAAATCAACATGCCGATGCTTGGAGATCCTCTTTCTGGACTGAGTGCACCTTCTCAAGGCAGTGGCTCCAATGGATTTGGCAGCGGCAAAGGCGGTGGTGTGGGTTCCGGCAGTGGCGCTGGGTTCGGACCTGGATCTGGCGGCGGCACTGGCGGCGGCGCTTATCGAGTTGGAGGTGGAGTTTCCCCCCCGGCAGTTCTTTTCAAGGTTGAGCCTGAATACTCTGAAGAGGCTCGGAAGGCCAAGTTTCAGGGCACCGTGATTTTGTCGATCGTGGTTGACCCTTCCGGCCAAGCCCGCGACATCAAGGTTGTGCGACCGCTAGGACTGGGCCTGGATGAAAAAGCGATAGAGGCTGTCCGCAAGTGGCGATTCAAGCCCGGCTTGAAAGACGGCGCGGCGGTACCGGTGGTAGCAACCGTCGAAGTTAACTTCCGGCTTCTGTAGCTAGCCTTCGCAAAAACTCAAAGCTGTAAATGCCGCTGGAATGCCCATCGTTCCAGTCAATCTTTAGAGCGTAATTGCCCACTCCCTCGCAGGCGAGCATCTTCAGCGCTGCCTTATACATCTGGAAGGGGCTTGGATTGCTGTAATCGGACTTCTGAGGCTCGGTACCATGCGCTCCGGTGCAGACAGCACAGGGGCAGTTATCGCGCAAATAGGCAAGATTGAAATTGGAATGCAGTCCGTCCTTCCAATCGATATCGATGCCTTTGGACTTGGATACGGCAATGTGTTCTGGTTCCTGTAAGTTCATGACTTCCGTTCTATGTCTCGCACGCCGGGAATCCGCCGCAGCGCGCTTAGTATCTTTTCCAGTTGCCGCTTGTCACGGACTTCAATTTTCATGTCGACGACGGCCCCTTCGCCATCGCGCTCTGTGTCTCCGCGAGCCTCGAGGCTGCGGATGTTCGAGTTCTCGCTGAACAGGACTTGGGTGAACTGCGCGAGCATGCCGGGACGATCATCGGTCGCTATAGAGATCTGTACATCAAAGCTTTCGGCTGCGGACTTGGCCCATTCGACGTCAATCTTTCGCTCGACTTCATAAAGGAGATTCTGGACGTTGGAGCAGTTTGAGTTGTGGACAGCGACGCCTTTGCCACGCGTTATATAACCAACAATCGCTTCGCCTGGGATGGGGTTGCAGCAGGACGCACGATAGATGAGCACGTCGTTGAGGCCCTTGACGCGGAGTGCGATGTTCTTGGCATTCTTCTCAAGGAGTTGGGTTGCAGACGGGAGCTGGTGCTCGTTGGCCTTGGCTTCTTCGAGGGCCGTTCGTTCAGGAGAGAAGCGAGTGAGAATTGGACGGGCTTCAATCTTGCCGTAGCCGAGTTGCGCGTAAATGTCTTCAAACTTGCTAACGCCATATTCTTCCAGCACTTGCCTGACGATGTTCTCGTCGAGCTTTGAGATGGAGACGTTGAGACGACGGGCTTCCTTCTCGAAGTATTTCTCGCCAATCTCAATTGCCTTGGACCGCTCGGTGGCATTGATGATCTGCTTGATGTTGTTCTTGGCCTTGGAGGTCTTGACGAAGCTGAGCCAGTCCTTGCTCGGCATGTGCCCGGGCTGAGTGAGTATTTCAGCTACATCCCCATTGCGGAGCGCGTACCTGAGTGGGACGATGCGGTTATTTACTTTGGCACCAGCACAGGCATTGCCAACATCGCTGTGAATGGCGTAGGCGAAATCGACCGGCGTCGAATCCCGAGGTAACGCAACCACTTTCCCCTTGGGAGTGAAGACGTAAACCTCCTCAGAGTAGAGATCCACTTTGAGGGTGGACATGAACTCTCCTGGATCGCGCATCTCCTGCTGCCACTCCACCAATTGGCGCATCCACTTAACGTACTGCTCTTCTTCGCTCTTGCCGCGGCGGCCCTCTTTGTATTTCCAATGAGCGGCAACACCTTCTTCGGCCAACCGGTGCATCTCTTCGGTGCGAATCTGGACCTCAAAGGCTTGCCCACCAGGGCCCATGACGCTGGTGTGTAGACTTTGGTAACCGTTTTGGCGAGGCATCGCGATGAAGTCTTTAATCCGCCCAGGGATGGGTGGCCACTCATTGTGAATTACGCCTAGAGCGGCGTAAGTATTCTTAAGCGAATCAGTGATGATGCGAAGCGCCAGCAAATCGTAAACCTGCTCAATCGGGATCTTCTGTTTCTTGAGTTTCAGATAGACGGAATAGGGACGCTTGAGACGGCCCTCAACGCGGGCAGGGATTCCTTCACGGGCGAGCTTTTGCTCAACACTCTTGCGAATGGTATCGAGAAATTCCTGGGAGGCTTTGCGCTTATTCTCAATCTGCTCGACTATTTCCAGGTGGGCTTCCGGATCGATTGCACGGAAGGCGAGATCCTCCAGTTCAGAGCGAACCTTACCCATTCCGAGCCGATGAGCGATCGGGGAGTAAATATCGAGCGTTTCCTGGCCAATGCGCGTCTGCTTTTCGCGGGACAGACTTTTGATCGTCCTCAAGTTATGGAGGCGGTCGCTGAGTTTGACAAGAATAACGCGGATGTCGCTGACCATGGCCAGAAGCATCTTGCGGACGCTTTCGGCCTGCTGCTCTTCACGCGAGTAGAGTTGGATTTTACCCAGCTTGGTGACGCCGTCGACGCAGAGAGCAACCTCGTTGCCGAAGCGCTTACGGATTTCTTCAATCGAGGTTCCAGTGTCCTCGACGACGTCGTGTAGGAGGGCGGTTTCCACGCAGACGAGATCCATTTGCATGTCGACCAGAACTTGGGCGACGGCGATCGGGTGGAGGATGTAGGCCTCCCCACTCATACGGGTCTGGGTGCGGTGGCGGTCTCGTGCGAACTCAAATGCGGCACGAATCTTTGCTGAATCCTCTTTGGGGCGATTTAGCGCGAAGCTCAGCTCGAGTTGGGCGTAACGCTCCTCGACCACTGCATCAAAGGGCATTGGGTCTGGTGGTGGCGGTCCAATCGAATTTGCCTTAGTTTCCAAATGCTACAGCTGCTCTTAATCTAATTATTTCGCGAATTGCCCAGCGCGGTCAATTGGGGGCCACCGAACTGGAAATGGCGGCCCCCGGTATGGGGCCGCCACTTCAGTTACGTTTCGTAGCTGATGAGGCTAGGGCTTGTTGGCTATGCCTTTGGCTTTCTTTTCCAACTCAGCAGCCTTGAGCTTTTTGGCTTCAAGTGCTTTGGCCACCCAAGCATCGGCAGTGGCGATGTCCCTGGTGTAATCGTCCTTGTTATCTGCAAGATCAGCACGCTCGCGAATCAGCAGGTTCAAGTAAGCCATGGCATCGTCGTAGATCTTATCCAGCTCGACAGCCTTGGTAAGATTCTTCAGGCCATCTTCAATCAAGGCCGAATGTTCTTCCTTGAGTTGCTCACGGATTTTTTTATCCTTGATTGGCCCTGGATCTTCCTGCTTCATGCCAGCCTTTTCGCGAGCCTGTTTGTAGTTTGGATACCACTTGGACCAACTAATTACGCCGAGGCTGTAGTAGGCCTTGGAGTTGTTCGGGTCGATCTCAACGAGCTTGCCGTACCAAATTTTTGCGTCATCCATCACCCGAAGCTTATCTTCGAGATTGGGGAAAGCGTTGGCTTGGTTGTAGCGCATGGAGGCAATCGATTCAGTTGCGAGCTTATTTTTGGGATCGCGCCGAATGACCTCCATGAACTCATCTTCTGCCCGTTTGGCCATCGCCTTATTTTCGGGAGAGTCTGCGCCGGGAATCCACTGACTCATGTATGAGGTCGCCAGGTAGAGACGGGCTACTTCAAAGGTCGGATCAGCGTCGATCGATTCTTTGAATTTGCGGGCAGCCTCCTCGTACTTGGTGGCTTTGTACGCCTGGACGCCCTTATTCAGGGAGTCCCGCGCTTTTAACTTATCGCAACCGCTGGCGAAAGCGAGCAGGCCGAGAGTAACCAAGGCGGTCGTGATCGCACGGGAATGGGAATTAAGAACGTTGAACATGTTGGTTAATGATTTCCTCGTGCCAGGCTATTCGCCGGCCTCGACCTTCTTGGTCATCAAACCAACTTGGTCGATGCCGACTCCTTTGGCTATGTCAATGACCCTCGCCACATCCTGATACTCCAAATCGGGATCACCCTTAACGAAGCAGACTCGCTCGGCTCGCGTCTTGAAGATGTCTTCCAGGCGTTTCGAAAGATTCTCAAAGAGAATCGGCTCCTGGTTGATCTTCATGCTTTTATCTTTTTCGATAATGACCACAACCGTCCGGTCGTTCGGAGGGGGTGGTGGCGCATTCGGGGGCGGAGGCTGGGGCACTCGCGCTTCTAGACCCTTGGGCGTCAGCGGTGTGATAACCATGAAAATGATGATCAAGACGAGTAGAACGTCGATCATCGGGGTCATGTTGATGTCCCCTTGGGGACCCCCTTTGCCGGCCGATGCCATTGCCATATGCGGTTCTCCTTGTTTCTCGATCTCTTATTTTTCTGGCGTAGCAGCCGGGTTTGCCCCGCCCTGCATATCTTCCGTGATCAAACCCAACTGCTCAACGCCAGCATTGCGGATTTCGTCGATCACGGTTACGACACGCTCGTACTTAGCACGCTTGTCGGCGCTGATGTAGACAACTTTTTCAGGCTTGTTGGTCAGCATGTCCTTGATCTTGGTGGGCATTTGATCGGGTGCCATCTTGGTCGTACCCAGAAAGGTATCGCCGGCGCGGGTCACGCTGACGAGGATGGCATCTTCTTTATCGGCATCCTTCATCGCGATGGGGTTTTTAGTTCTCACCTTCTCGACGCTCACGCCTTTTTGCAACATAGGCGTGATTACCATGAAGATGATGAGCATCACGAGCATTACGTCGACCATCGGGGTGACGTTGATGTCGGATACTGGCGGAGCTGCTGTTTTTCTTTTGGCCATCTCGGTTTGCCCTTCCCCCGCTTTAGTACCCCAGCCCATCTGTTCGGCTTCGAGGGAAGCCAAACAGATGGAGGAGGAAAACTCGCGAGGATTTTTGGTAAGTAACGATCCAATCTAAAGCGCTAGGAGCGCCGGGCAGCCTGCGACCGCTTGATGAAGTAGTCGAGCAATTCAGAGCTCGAGTTATTCATCTCGATGTTAAACGACTCCACACGATTGGTGAAATAGTTAAACATGACGACGGCCGGGATGGCGACGAAGAGGCCGAGCGCGGTCGTGACGAGCGCTTCGGAAATACCACCGGCAACGGCGCCGAGACCGGCGGCCTTCTCACTGGCGATACCCTTAAACGCGTTCACGATGCCAACTACCGTTCCGAACAGACCCACAAAGGGGCCGGTGGAGCCGATGGTGGCGAGGCTCGAGACGCCACGCTTGAGTTCTGCATTTACGATGGCTTCTGCGCGCTCGAGAGCACGCTTGGAGGCTTCGATGGTTTCACCGGAAATTTCATTACTGATCTGGTGAGCCTTGAATTCCTGCAAGCCAGCGACGACTACCTTCGCCAAATGCGATTTTTTATAACGATCGGCGATCTTGATTGCTTCATCGAGCTTGCCTTCGCGCAATGCGCCAGCCACCGCGGGGGCGAACTGACGGCTCTGCGCCTTGGCCGCGTTGAACGCGATCAGGCGGTCGATCATAACACCGATCGACCACGCCGACATAAAGAACAGAATGATAACGACGGCCTTCGCGAGGAAGCCCATTTGGGACCACATCGTGAGAACATCGAAGCCGACTTCCTGTAACAAAAGGAAGCCCATGGTTTGCATAGTAAAAAGCATGCAACAATCTCCTGCGAATTTTGAGTTTTTTGGGAACGACTACTAAAGCTTGGACTTGCGTCACTCGAACTTGATTACTGACTTAACGTAAAGTTTACGTCAATTGTCGTAATCACCTCAACGGGTTCGCCGTTGAGGAGCGTGGGTTGGTAAACCCACTGCCTTACCGCCTCGGTGGCTGCCTGGACTAAAAGTGGGTGGCCTGAGACGAGAGTAAGATTCTGTATGGAGCCGTCCTTGGCGATCACGGCGTTGAATTTGACAACACCTGAGATGCGAGCCTGACGAGCTAGCGGCGGATAGGAGGGCTTAGGCTGACGAACGAGCTTAGCGCTCTGAACGTTGCCGCCGACTCGAATCGGAACCGCTGGGGGTTTGGGCTTTGGGGGGTCTTCCTTCTTGGGAGGAGGAGGGCCGGGGATGGAATTGAGCAAGCCACCCATGACGCCGCCGGGAACGCCGCCGGGGATACCACCGGGGACGCCGCCGGAACCGCTAGCGGCAGGCATTTCTTCTTCCTTGATCATGGCGACGTCTTTGGGAATGGTCTTGGGCGCCATGAGCACATTCGCGTTGAACTGCTTAGGGACAATCTTGACCTTAACTACGGCTGCAGGAGCGGGAGGAGGCGGCGGGGGCGGAGGCGGGGGCGGTGCCACAAGGCTGCCAGCCAGCGCGGCACCGCTGATCGACTCGTAATAGATCATCGGAAGAATGACGACGACCGTGAGTAACGACATCTGGATGACGAACGAGATCAAGACCGAACTGGCCTTCCTCGTTGCGTTTTGTTCGTCTAGCAAGCTTTGTTCAAACATTCCTGCGTCCCTTTCCCAGCTTTAGCCCAACAGCGATTCTATCGCCGAAATGGCATTACTGGTGAATCTTTATTTTGTCGCGAGTTTCTTCGCGGTCGCTACTACAGGCGGAGCCCCTCCGGATCTTGAGTTGTCCCCGCGCTTCTTCATGAAGTCTTGCCAGAACACCAAGATTGGGCTTGCCACAAAAATTGATGAATACGTGCCAACAGTGATTCCAACAACCAGGGCGAATGCGAAGCCATTCAGCACCTGACCGCCAAACAACCATAGCGCAACCGCTGTGAGAAAAGTTAGACCCGACGTCATTATCGTTCGGCTGAGCGTTTCGTTGACGCTTCGATTTACGATTTCGGTCATGTCTCCCTTCCGACCGCGTTGCAAATTTTCTCGAATACGATCAAAGACTACGATCGTGTCGTTCATCGAGTAACCAACCAATGTAAGCAGTGCCGCTATCACTGTCAAGGAAATCTCTTTATGGAAGAGAGAAAAAAGTCCTATCGTGATGATCGTGTCGTGGAAGACGGCGATCACGGCTGCAAAACCGTAGACGAACTCAAAGCGCAGTCCGACGTAAATCAACATGCCGCCGAGGGCATACAGAGTGGCCAGGAGGGCCTTGGTGCGGAGTTCATTGCCAACGCGCGGACCGACAACTTCGGTGTTGCGCACCAGGTATTTACCGATGAAAGACTCCTGCTTGATCACGTTGAGAATCTGGGGAGTTACACCTGGAACTGCGCTCAACTCGTCGAGGCTGGCCAGCATCCCGCCCTTCTGCTTGTCACGAAAGTTAAGAATTCCAACGACGAGCTTGCGCAGGTCGTCGTCAGCGATGAACACGCCGCCCTTTTGCAGGGGCAGATTCAATCGCTCGTAGAGCCTCTGAGCCGGCGCGCCTGTGAAGTTGAGCCGATCGGGCGTTGGAGCATACACCGTCGCCAGTGTGTCTTCAATCGTCTGCCTGGTGGATTGCAATGATTTCTCATCGCTCAGTTCGGTCTGGATCATCAGCTCGTTAGTGCCTTGCACCGCAACGACCGATACCTCGCCTTGTATCTTCTTGGCCAGAGCGGTACGGATGACCTCCTCACTGGGCTTTTCGGCAAACTTCACGTAAAGAAGCGTACCGCCCTTGAAGTCAATTCCGTAACGGGGTCCACCGTTGACAGCCAAGCTCACCAATCCGGCCGCTGTTAACAACAGAGACAGGCCGATCAAGGGCCATTTGTTGCCCATGAAATCGAAATTTGTATCGCGAAAAAACTCCATGCTAGCTAACCCGGCTGACGACCCAACGATTGAGACACCAGCCATTCCTTTCTTGTTCCCACCGGAGCGCAAGTTTTCACTAGCTCGACGGCGGGAGAGTATCAAAAATCAAGCCCAGCTAGATGCTGAGCGTCGTTACCTTGTTGTTGCCGCTCAATTCCCAATCAAAGATGACCTTGGAGACGAAGACGGCAGTGAAGAGATTCGCCAGCAAACCGATGATCAGCGTAACAGCGAATCCCTTAACGTTGGTGGTACCAAAGATGAAAAGGAAAGCGCTGGAGACGACGGCTGTGACGTGGGTGTCGATGATCGTAAGGAAAGCGCGGCTGAAGCCCGCGTCAATCGCCGCGCGTACACTTTTACCGCTACGAAGCTCCTCACGAATGCGTTCGAATATCAGGACATTGGAGTCCACAGCCATACCGATGGTGAGCACGATACCGGCCAGGCCGGGTAGCGTCAGTGTCGCGCCGAAATAGGCGAGCATGGCGATCAGGATGATGGCATTAAGGATCAAGGCAATCGTGGCGTTAATGCCGGACTTCTTGTAATACACGAGCATCACGACCACGACGGCGATTACACCGGCGAGGCCGCTCATCAGGCCCTCACGGATTGAGTCCGCTCCGAGAGACGGTCCAACCGTCCGCTCTTCAAGATAGATGACGCTGGCGGGCAGAGAACCTGCGCGCAGCACCAGAGCCAAATCGTTGGCGTCCTGCTGGTTTGCCGCGCCGGTGATCTGACCGTTGTCGGTGATCTTGCTTTGAATCGTAGGGGCACTGCGTACTTGATTGTCGAGAACAATGGCCAAACGCTTGTTCACGTTTGCTTCGGTAAAGGCACCAAAGCGCTTGGCGGCATCCTGACTGAGTACGAAGCTGGTGACCCAGCTGTTGTTCATTGTGTCCTGAGAGGCGCGCGAATCGCGCAAATCGCGACCGGTAATCACTGGGGTGCGCTTGAGAAGAAACCAACTCTCCTGTGAACCCATACCGCGCATCGGCTTGGTGCCCATCGGGAGGATCCCGTTAAACTGGTTCATCATCTGATCGCGAGAGGCAAATGGGCCTTCCTGCACTTCGTAGAGCTCAAGCAGGGCGGCTGTTTGCAGAATCTGCTTGATGCGAGCCGGATCGTCGACGCCGGGCATCTGGATGAGGATTTCCGGTTCGGTCTCGGCGGCACCGCGCTGCTGCACACTTGCATCCACGAGGCCGAGGCCGTCGATGCGGCTCTCAATCGTGCGGATGGAACTTGCCACGGTCTTCTTGCGCAACTCGAGACCAGAAGTGGTCTTGAAGGTCATCTTGAAATCAGTGCCCGAGGTGCTGCTAAGATTCCAGTCGGGGAAACGCTCAGTGACGATCTTGCGGAAGTCACCGATCTTGGCCGATGCAATTCCTTTGATCGAAATTTCGACCTTGTCGGCCGTTTCGATCGTCGTGGGTTCGTTGCGATCAAAAGCCCCATAGTCGATGCTGGCGGTCTTGAGTTCGGTCTTGAGGCGGTCGATCACTTGATCGGCTTCGGCCTTGAAGGCGTCCTGGACTTGAACCTGCAACACCAATTGGCTGCCACCCTTAAGGTCGAGGCCGAGCTTAATGTTTTTATCAAAATTTTCGGCGAGCTCTTTTTGATTCTTCGGGATGCCGATAATGCCGTAAATACAAATCAAGGTAACGCCTACGATGGTGGCGATCTTGATCCACAAACTTCTCTCCATTACAAAACCTTCCTGCTTAATTTACCGTTCGCCGTTCTAATGCGGCGTTTGCGGACTACTTCTGCGAGTCTGAGCCTTCGGCCACAATCAGGCTGGCAACGCTTTGCCGCGCGAAGCGCAGCTTAACATTATCAGGCTTGATGCGAAGCACCATTGTCTGATCTTCGTCATTCATTGACATGATCGTACCGACGAGGCCGCCGTTGGTGACGACCTCGTCGCCGTTTTTCAAATTGGCGAGCATCTCCTTGGTCTGTTTCCGTTGGCGCTGCGCGGGCAACAGCACAAGGAAATACATAATGCCGAACATTGCCACGATGGGCAAGAATCCAAGCATGGGGTTAGCCGAGGCCTGCAATATAAGGGCGGGCAACATCACTATGGGTGTACCAGGGTCTTCCTAAAAGATTCTACCGTTCTATTCTAGACTTCCGAGGCCTGGCCGGGAGCGTGGAAACGCATCTCTGCCAGAAACTGTGGAAATCTCCCATTTAGGATACTACTCCGCATGGCTCGCATGATGTCCAGGTAGTACCGAAGATTGTGAATTGTGGCCAAAGTGGAGAAAAGAATCTCCTGAGCCAAGAAGAGATGGCGAAGATAGGCCCTGGAAAAGTGGCGACAGGTGTAGCAACCGCATTTTGGGTCGAGCGGGGCCGGATCGTCTTTGAACCTCGCATTCTTGATCACGATCCGACCTTCGCTGGTAAAAAGGCAGCCGTTGCGAGCATTTCGGCTGGGCATGACGCAATCCATCATGTCGACGCCTCGAGCGACATATTCGGGCAGTTCCTCGGGCAAGCCGACGCCCATTACGTAGCGCGGTTTGAGGCGAGGCAGCATTGGCGCGACGACTTCAGTCATCGCCAGACTGTCCTCACGCGGCTCGCCAACGCTCAAGCCGCCGATTGCGTACCCGTAGGCGTCCAGTTGCATGAGCGCATCCGCGGAGGCGCGACGGAGATCCGGGTACATGCCTCCCTGAACGATTGGAAAGAGGGCGTGCTGTTGTGTGAGATCTGCTCGCGGGCCGCGATAGTGATCGAAGGCTCTGCGTGCCCAGCGCGTGGTGAGTTCCATACTTTGGCGGGCACGCTCTGGCGTGGCTGGGTACTCCGTGCACTCGTCGAGCACCATCATGATGTCGCTACCCAGGGCAAGTTGGACGTCGACAGTGCCTTCCGGGGTGAAAACGTGACGATCTCCGTTGAGGTGGCTTTGGAATTCGACGCCGTCCTCACGGACTTTTCGGAGTTCGCTTAGGGAGAAGACTTGAAAGCCGCCACTATCGGTTAGTATGGCGCGGGGCCAGTTCATGAATTTGTGAAGGCCGCCAAGGGCCTGGATGGTTTCGTGACCAGGGCGCAGGAAAAGATGGTAGGTGTTGGAAAGGATGATCGGCGCATCAACCTCGGTTTCGAGATCGCGGGGCATGACGCCTTTGACGGTGGCCTGCGTGCCGACGGGCATGAAGATGGGCGTAGGGATGGGACCGTGGGGAGTGTGGAAGGTGCCAGCACGAGCGCCAGTGTGGGGGCATTCGGCTTCGAGGTCAAAGTGGAAAGGCTGCAACCTTTGAGTTTAACGGGCGATGGCGTGCTGCGGCGATGCGAGCAGCAGCACGCTACTTTTTAACCGGATCACAGGTCATGTTGTAGAAGGTGCCGCCGCTGAGGTTCATGCCAATCCGGGGGCCAGGAAGCAGTTTAGCGCTGTAGGAAGAATACGGACCGCTTTCAAAGACGATTTTACGAGACGCTTCGACGCGAAATTTTCCGGACTTGCCATCGCTGCTGTAGGTTGCAGGGCTGGTGATTTCCATACCGCCAGTCATATTGCTACCTACCCAGCATTCGTACTTGCCAATGAGGAGTTTGTCATCCGTCGCAGCGCTGCCCCCAGCCGCGTGGAGCATCCAAAAGAGATATACGCCCTTTTTGCCGGTACCGTCCATTTGGACGTAACAGGTGCTGCTATCGACGGATAGAACCTTGCCGGTGAGCTTTTCACGGTCGGCAACCTTTAGCCCCAGAACGCATTCTTTGGGCGATTTGAATTCAGCAGCGCTAAGCAAGGCTCCAACAAGGAGGAAAATCGAGAGTTGTAACATCGCAGGGCCAACTGTATCAACTCCCCTTCCCCCGGACGGGGCAAGGAGTGCCGAAAGATAGCCGACGACCGCTTCAGCATTGTCGCTTTTGGCATGCGCCAATAGGGCAATCCGATGTGGACTGAAAGAATGTTCGATGCCGGGGTAGGCGGCCGTCATCGCGTTGACGATGTCCAACTTATCGAGCATTGCAGCAGCAAAGATATCTATCCTTGGGCCCTTGCTAATGAGAAATTCTGCAATATCCTTGCGTCCCATAGGGGAGGCTCCGCCAAGTCCCGTCTCAAAATCACCACCACCCCAACGCAGGCTGCGTCACGAACATTGCGGTTGTTCTTTCCAGATCGCTATGGGCAGGAGCGACAAACTTTTTCATCCGAGTGGCTTCAATCGCCAGGCCACGGGCGGGAGCCTTCGTCGGAGCCTGCGCCATCAATCCGGGAAGCAGTAGGTGCATCGAGCCTAGCAATCGACGTCTCGAGTCATTGATGAAAATTCGACGCCAATGACGCGAAAGTAGTGACACCGGTTCATTACAAATCCGGGGCATCTAGGCCTCCGGGATACAATCAAATCTTCACCATCCGTATGGCCCTTCGTCTTTTCAACACCCTCACCCTACAAGTGGAAGCGTTTTCGCCAGCCAATGGCAATACGGTTCGCATGTACTCTTGTGGCCCAACCGTATACAACTACGCGCACATCGGGAACCTTCGGACATTCACATTTAACGACACGCTGAGGCGCTGGCTCAAGTATCGTGGCTTTCAACTCGACCACGTCATGAACATCACAGACGTGGAAGATAAAATCATTCGAAAGTCGATGGAATTGGGCGTGCCGATGGGTGAGTACACCCAGAAGTACGAAAAGTTTTTCCTGGAAGACATGGCGACGATGCGCCTCGAACAGCCGGAGCGGATCGTGCGCGCCACGGAGCATATTCCCGAGATGGTGTCGCTGATCGAGAAGCTTCAGGAGAAGGGCTTCACCTATGAATCCGA
Organism: Bryobacterales bacterium; assembly: GCA_038206015.1. GTDB lineage: Bacteria > Acidobacteriota > Terriglobia > Bryobacterales > Bryobacteraceae > Bryobacter. The sequence goes on from JBBRBI010000076.1 coordinate 25,877, forward strand.
AGGGAGCGTCTATTACCGGATCAGCCAGTTTCCTGGTTACGGCAAGTTGTCGCATACGGATTTTTCGGGAATGCAGGACGGGGCACGTGTAGACAACGACGAGTATGAAAAGGAAAGCGCCCGAGACTTTGTCCTTTGGAAATCGCGTAAGGGGGAGGAGCCGGCCTGGGACGCTCCATTCGGCGCAGGCAGGCCAGGTTGGCACATCGAGTGTTCTGCCATGGCCATGAAATATCTTGGCGACACACTCGACATACATACAGGCGGCGTAGATCTTGCCTTCCCGCACCATGAAAACGAAATTGCCCAGTCGGAGGCGGCTACCGGGAAGCCCTTTGCCCGCTTCTGGATTCACTGCGAACATCTAAACGTCGACATGCTCAAAATGTCGAAGAGCATTGGAAACATCTATACGCTGCGCGACCTGGTGGAGATGGGCCACACACCAGAGGCTCTACGCTTTTTGCTGATGAGCGTCCCCTATCGAAAGAAACTGAATTTTACGCTCGACTCGCTGAAGGGTGCACAAACTTCAATTGAACGGCTGCGAAATTACAAATTCCGTTTGGAGAGCGACGTACTGTCGGCTGGGGAGAATGCGGAAGCATCGGCGCTCGCTTCGCAAGCATTCACAAAGTTCGAAGAAGCGATGGACGATGACCTCAATACCGCCGAGGCGCTTGCGGCGATCTTTGAGTTTGTTCGCGAGACGAATACGCGGCTGGATCACGGGGGCTTCCTCGAAGGCAACAAGGCAGCTGCACTCGATCTGCTCAAACGCTTCGATTCGCTGTTTGACGTCTTGAACACCGCGGCACCGATCGGGGGCCCCGACGACAGTGCTATCGACGCCCTGGTGACCGAGCGAACGGTCGCAAAGAAGGCAAAGAATTTTGGTCGCGCCGATGAAATCCGCAATCAACTGCTGGAGCTCGGCGTAATCCTCGAAGATACGAAAGACGGCGTTCGCTGGAAACACAAAATATGAACTTTAACTCGAAAGCAGTTCACGCGGGCGACCGCAAGCGCAAGCCGGGAGTACCGACTCCGGTGACCACGCCAATCTATGCGTCGGCTAGCTTCTACTATGATTCGATGGAGACCCTCGACAAGGTGTTTGCGCACGAAGTTCAGGGCTATGCTTACTCGCGCTACGACAATCCAACCAACGCGGCGCTGGAGGAACTTGTCAGCGTCCTCGAGTCGGCGCACGGAACGCTGGCAACCGCTTCTGGCATGAGCGCACTACAGATTGCGCTGACTGCGGCACTATTGGATCGCCGCAAGCATGTCTTGGCGGCCAACGCCTTGTATGGCGCGACTGTGAAGCTGTTACAGCAAGTATTTGAGCCGTTCGGCACGACAAACTCTTTTGTCGACATTTGCGACCTTGATGCGATTGCGAAAGCAATCCAGGCGGAGAAGCCAGGAGTAATCCTGATGGAATCGATCTCCAATCCGTTGCTGCGAGTCGGCGCTATCGACAAGATTGCGGAGATGGCTCGAGCCGTCGATGCCTGCCTCATCGTTGACAATACCTTTGCCAGCCCAGCGCTAGTGCGACCGCTCGAGCTCGGCGCGCACATCGTAGTTCACAGCGCCACCAAGTACCTGTCAGGCCATGGCGACCTCATCGGTGGGTTCGTTTGTTGCGATCAGGAACACTTCGAGGCGGTACGAACGCTGTCGCGCATTTATGGGCCGATTCTTGGACCCTTTGAGTGCTACCTCAGCATGCGTGGCATCAAGACCTATCCGTTGCGGATTGACCGCCAGAACGCCAATGCAATTTTGGTTGCCAGGCACCTAAGCGCGCACCCAAAAGTATCGCGTGTCTATTTTCCGGGGCATGCCGGTCATCCTGACCTGGAAACGACTGCACGGCTTTTCCCGAAGGATAAGTTTGGCGCGATGGTGTCTTTTGAGATCAAGGACGCCGACAAGAAGGGTATTTTTGCTTTCTTTGACGCGCTCAAGATGATCGTGCCGGCCACCAGCCTGGGGGACGTTCACACGATGGTGCTTTATCCTGATATTGCTTCGCATCGCGACATTCCGCCCAAGCAGCGTTTACGGCTGGGGATTCAACCAAATCTGGTGCGCCTTTCCGTTGGCATAGAGGACGTAGAAGATATTCTTGCTGATCTTGACCAGGCCTTTGGTTAACGGGCAGACTTCGGCGATACCATAAGCGGAATGGCCCTTTACGCCGTAACCGTTTTCTTAAGTGCTTTTCTACTTTTCCTTGTTCAACCTCTGATAGCAAAACTGATCCTGCCGTGGTTTGGCGGCTCGGCTGTGGTTTGGAATACCTGCATGTTGTTCTTCCAGGTCCTGTTGCTAGCTGGCTATGCCTATGCGCACTGGACAACGACGCGGCTTAAGACCAAATTCCAGTTCTATCTTCATGCTGTGTTGCTGATCGCAGCAGTGGCGCTAACGCCAACCGTCCCTCCCGAGTGGCTGAAGCCATCTGGCAGCGAAGCTCCGATCCTGCCAATCCTGACGGTGTTGGCAATCACGATTGGCCTGCCATACTTCCTCTTAGCTTCTACAAGTCCGCTGCTGCAAGCCTGGTACTCTCGCGTGCACAATGCAGCACCCCCATATCGATTATTCGCCCTCTCTAACCTGGCGAGCCTCCTAGCCTTACTTGCCTATCCCGCTGTAATCGAGCCCTACCTTCCCGTGCGCAATCAGGCGCTAGTATGGAAAATCGCATTCAGCATATTTTCGCTCGGATGTATTTACACGGCTTGGCGAGCTTCGACAGCGCAGGGCGATGAACCCGTCAAAGTCAATTCGCCTGGATTGATCCCCGCCCCACCATCCGGCAAAGACTATCTAATCTGGATCACGCTGGCAGCCATGCCGTCAATGCTATTTCTTGCATTCACCAGCCACCTGGTACAGAATGTGGCATCGATCCCGTTCCTCTGGGTGGTGCCGCTCTCGATGTACCTATTGAGCTTTGTACTGGTCTTCGATTCTGATCGCATCTATCGCCCAGCTGTTTTCCGAATCGCGACACCCCTCATCCTGGCTGCCCTATTACTTGGCATCTACAAGGCTGACTCCAATACGCGCCTGCACTACCAATTGGGAGCAGCGGCGGTGGCGCTGCTTGTCTTCTGTACCTTTTGCCATGGCGAACTGGCTAAGCGTAAGCCCCACCCTCGCTACCTAACTGTTTTCTTTCTGATGATGTCCGTTGGCGGAGCAATCGGCGGCTTTCTGATCTCGATTGCCGCACCTCTGTATTTAACCGGATACTTCGAACTTTATATTGCGCTTGCCTTGTTTGCTGTTGCATCGCTGGTGATTCTCTATCGCCAACATTGGTCCACCGATATTCTTTGGACGGCTGCTGCCGTATGTAGCCTGGCGTTGGCGGTGACCGAGATCCGTGCTTTCTCAGACGGTTCCCGTGTCATGGTCCGGAATTTCTACGGGGCCCTTCGTGTGCAAGATTCGACGCTAGGCACAGACAAGGAAACGTGGACCCGCACACTGATCCACGGCACCATCAATCACGGCTTGCAATTTCTTAGCGACAACCGATATTTGTTGCCGACTACCTATTACGGACCAAACTCTGGGGTGGGTTTGGCGATCAGCAGCACATGGCACATGAACCATCGAGTCGGCTTGATTGGGCTTGGCACGGGAACGTTGAGCAGCTACGCCCGTAGGGGCGATTACTATCGCATCTACGAGATTAATCCGCTGGTGCTGGAGGTCGCACGCAGCGAATTTCGCTTCCTGAAAGGCTGCAAGGGCACTTGCGATGTTGTGCTGGGAGATGCTCGCGTTTCACTGGAACGTGATGCGATCCAGAACTTCGATTTGATGGCAGTCGATGCATTTTCCGGTGACTCAATTCCGGTTCATCTATTGACGAAGGAAGCCTTTGAGTTATATTTTCGCAATTTAAAGGGACCGGATGGCGTGCTCTGTGTCCACGTTTCCAACAAACACCTGCGACTGGGTCCAGTCGTCGAACGAATCGCTACGAGCCTGGGGCTGAAGACCCTCTCGATCGAGAACGAAGAGATCGACGACGCTCAGGTATTTAGCTCCTTCTGGGTATTGGTGTACCGTCCCGAGGCATCCATTGCGAGGATGGCGATGGTCAGCTCAGCAGGAGAGCCGGTGCCACCGCGCCCTGAATTGCGCACCTGGACCGACGACTACTCCAACCTGTTTCAAATCTGGAAGCGCGATTAGGACCTCGCTTGACAAGTTGCACATTTCCGCGCAACACTACTTTGCATTACAAAGTTTTCTTCCTGGATTCACTACTTTCCGCACAACTCATGGAAGCCAGCGCACATACCTTTTAGCGATTCACCGACTCTTTCGCCAGAGGATCGCGATCTTTTAGGCGCATCGTTACAGCAGTTTCAGCTAAGGGAAGGCTCAGACGGGCTGGGGCTTTTGCGGCGGGCAGGACAGTTTGCGAAGATGAACGGTGTTTCGGAACTTGGCGAGGCGATGGTGCTATTTGTTCGCGAGGAGCAGCGCCACTCAGCGGTACTAGGCCTATTTTTGAACCAGGAACTCATTCCTCAGCTCAAGACGCATTGGGTGGACCTGGCCTTTCGAAAAGTGCGCAATCTGGCGGGTTACGAACTTATGCTCACCTTCCTGGTGTGTGCAGAGTTCATCGCTGTGCCTTACTACACGGCAATCCACGATGCTACAAGTTCGGCTGTACTGAGGCGGATTGCGAGGAGGATCTTGCTGGACGAAGCCCAACAACTGGAGTTCCAAGCCGACAATCTGGCGCTGTGTGCAGCTAAGCGCGGGAATTTCCTGAGGTTCCTCACGATCCTCGCGCAGGTAGGCGCGCTGAGTGCGACATGTCTAGTTGTCTACGCCATACACAGACGAGTGTTCCACGCTGCATCGATGTCTCCGTTTCGGTTTTGGGGCATGGCAGTGGAAGCGCACCGACCCGTGTTGCGCAAACTGTCATTGAATTCAAGCAAAGAGCGTCGAGTCGTCGAGGCGATGATTTCGCTACTCTGATTTGGCCCATTTCGATGGCTTAATTTGGCCCACCTTTGAAGACACTGACCAGTCTGTTTTGACAGGCTGGCAGGATGCAAAGGAGAACCAAGATGGAGTTATTTGAGACGATCCGGCGGGAGT
>JBBRBI010000077.1:0-30892 GCA_038206015.1 Bryobacterales bacterium
GATGAACATTCTGCCGATGTCCACCGCCAGGCCCAGGACGCCAACAAGAGCGATGGCTGAGGCGGCAACAGTGACTAGGACGAAACCCCGTTGTCCTTTTTGCCTTGATCGAGAAATCGGACGGGGAAGGGCCAAGAACGAAGATTGGGCGAGGGGTGGCGCATGCGCGAGGACTTTTACAAGGTTCGTCATGATGGAGGGGTGATCGACAATTTGAGCGGGTGACGATAGGGAGAACAAGCACATTTAGACTTTTGCATTCAGTGTTGCTTAATTTTGTGGCGTCTTTTTACTCTGGCGAATGGAGATTCGTTGGAAGCCGATTCGTTAGCGGAATCGGAGAGACCGGGTGAGAGTAAATCGCATGCATTAGCCCTCAGCGCCAGTTAGACATTTTCGCGACTTAGTTTAATCACACTAATCGGAGACGATCGCCTGCGAGGTACTCGCTAGATTGCGCGCAATTGTTAAACGCACGGCGCAAGGTGAGGCACGCGAGATCGAGTGGAAAGGCGTGTACGCCGCAGCCAGGATTCATCGCGCCCTAGACCAAGCTGATAAACGACTGAAAGGTGAGATCGAATTTGATCAAAGCTTGGCCACCTTGACTGCGGCGTCGAGGAGTGAGGCGTGAGCGTCGGCGACGGAAATCAACGTAGGGTAATCACCTTTGATCGTCCTCAATTCTCGGTCTGCGGCATTCTGAAAAATTTTAATTGTAATTTTAGACACTCCGGCCTAAAGTAGTTCAGTTGCCAGGCCGATAACACTCCATGGGATTCTTCCATTTCCGGCACGTCTGCTGTCGGGCCCGCAGCTTGGCCCTCCTGATCGGAAAGAGGTCACGGCCGTATCGACAGAAAACACGATTCCGGGCCAGCGCAGGAACCAAAGAGGTTTTACCCTCCTGATGCTGGCGCTTTCGGCCACGGTTCTACTGGGAATGGTTGGCCTGTCGGTCGACATGGGACGAATGTTCATTGTCCGGAATGAGTTACAAACCTTTGCTGACGCCTCGGCGCTGGCTGCGGTGCGGCAGATGGATGGGTCGCTCAGCGGCCTGCAGGTGGCCCACACGACGGCCACGGCTGGCCCGCTGGGCAACAGTTTGCCGAACGGTTGGATGTTCGATACCAACAAAATCAGCTCGGTGACCGACACCTACGCCACCTCCTATAGCGGCATGTACAACAGCTATGTGACAGCCTCGGCGGGCAGCACTAACAGCTACCGCTTTATTAAAGTGGTGGCCTCGGCCTCCGTTCCTCTGTACTTCCTGCCTGCTATTCCGGGGCTGCCGTCCACCCAGCCGCTGTCGGGTTCCGCAGTCGCCGGCCAACAAGCCACCACTGCCACGTTTTCCAGCGGTGGGCTGATACCCTTTTCGCCCGACGCCCACACGGCCACTGACACGAAGAACTTCGGCCTAACGCCTGGCGTCAAGTACACGCTGAAATGGGGCAACGGCAACACCACCACCTGCGCTGGCGATGCCGGTTTCAATCCCGGTAACGCCCCCTCGGCCCACGGCTTCGTGGATTTGGGCCAAGGCAATGGCAACTCGAGCCTGCGCGGCGTCATCGAATTCGGCGGGTATCCCAACTCGAGTTCGACCCCCGATCACGTGTCGGTGGGGGATACGCTGGGCGGCGTACCCGGCAATCGCGGTGCGTCCATTTTCAGCGCTACGTCTAATCGCTCCGCGCAGGACCCCGACCAGACTTCCAACAACTGGGCGGAATATAAAGCGGCTGGCACTGGCAACGGTCGGCGCATCGTCTCCGCCGCCATCAATGACCCTACCTTGGCCGCAGGGAACGGCAACAATCGCACGGTCACCGTGATCGGCTTTGGCAACTTCCTGCTCGACACGTCAAACACGATCAACGGCAGCTCTGGGCCGCTGTGCGCCACCTACATCGGGCCGGCCAGCCTGATGGGGTGGAGTTCGGGCGGCAGCAGCGGCACGTCGGTCTATAAAATCATGCTGTATCAATAGAAAGGCAAACTCATGAAAAACAAGTCCAGCATTCATCAAAAGCAGTCGGAACTCGGCAACGCGGTTCTAGAGTTTGCCCTTGGCTTTTCCGTCTTCCTCCTGCTATTCGCCGGCGTCTTTCAGTACGGCTACACCATGTACGTCTACAACGCGCTGATGACTTCCGTCACCAACGCCGCACAAATGGGCGCCAAACTCGACTACGATACGGCCAGCCCCAGCACTTTCACCAGCCAGGTGCAGAACATGGTGCTCTACGGCGACATCAGCGCCGGCACCACGGCCATCATCCCAGGGCTGGCGGCTTCCAACATCAATATTAGTGTCAATCCCGCCGATTCGATGCCGACCGATGTCACCATCACCATCCAGAACTTCTCGGTCGACGCCGTCTTCACCAAGTTTGCCTTCAACGGCAAGCCGCGGGTGACCGCCGTCTATATGGGACAAATCAAATGCTCCACGTGCTAAACACTGCCAACCGCCGTCGGCGTCAGGCCGGACAGGCCCTCGTGGAAGGTGCGCTGGTGCTATTGACCGCCCTCAGCCTCACAATCTTCGTCCTCGACATGGGCCGCTTCATGCTGATGCAGCAGTTCATCACCGAACGCGCCCGGGCCACAGCCCGCGCCGCTGCGGTGAACAACTGGGACAGCACCAGCGTCAAGAACTACTTCCTGTTCAACGACACCACCGCCCCAAATGGCGTCACGACCGGTTTCCTGGGCTTGACCGCCTCGCAGGTGGCCTACGCCAAGCTTGGCACCTCGGGCAACTCGGACTACCGCGTACAGATTATTGTCTCCAACGTTCCGTTGTTGATGTTCGTGCCCACTATCGCCGGTCGCTATACCGCACCGACGGTGATTGCCACCATGCCGGCGCAAAGCCTGGGAGCCACGAACTAGGGTAGCGAGTCAGCTAGATTGAACGGTAATGAGCGTAGCTCATCCGCGTATCAGCTGGGCCCGAAGATCAGCGGCCTCGGCGGTGTAAATGAACGGCTTGGGCCTTTGGTTGTGTTAGACGATTCAGCCGTCAATCGTGGCAATCCGTTCTGGAATGCGGCGAGACCTAATCTGCGCCGTTCGCCGATTTGGACGCAATGGTGGTTAGATGGATGCATGCGCAGCGTCGCCTTTTTTGCCTTCTTGATTTGCCTGCGGGCCGATGAATTCACCGCAGTCATTAGGCCAGTGCTCCAGCAGAACTGTGGGACCTGCCACAGCTCGGCCAATCCGAAGGCGCGAGTCGATTTCCTGAAGGCTGAGACGGCGAAGGATATGGAGCCCCGGCGCATCCTTTGGCGCGATGTCGCAACACAGCTTCGGAATCGCACGATGCCGCCGGGTGGGGTATCGAAGCTCAGTGAAGAGGAGCGCCTGCGCGTCGCAACCTGGATTGAGACGCGGCTTCGTGAGACCGCCTGCAGCCTGGGTGAATATGCGGGCTACGTGCCGCCTCGCCGCCTGAACCGCCGCGAGTATCACAACACGATTCGCGATCTCCTGGGCGTTGATATGAATGTTGGGGATTTATTTCCTGCGGATGAGTCTGGCGGGGCTGGATTTGACACCAACGGAGAGACCCTTTACCTGCCGCCGATGATGCTGGAGCGCTATATGGATGCGGCGCAGAAGGTATTGGATCGAGTGATTTACACGCCGGCCTTCTCAAAGGCACTGCCGGCGCATGCGTTGGGCGCGGGCGAGGAAATGAGTTTTGAGGTGAAGGTGTTCACTGCGGGGCAGTACAGCGTCAGGCTGCTAATGGCGTATCCCAAAGACAGAGCAGTCGATGTGTTGGTGCGGGTGGATGGCGGGATGCCTACGGTCGTTAAGTTCAATCGCGACGCAAATGGAGGCATCACGGCCCGCGCCTATACGCCGACTCTGGGGCGTGGCGTGCACCAGTTCACGGTTTCAACACCTGACCACGAAATGCCGTTTTCTTTGTTTACGGTGGAACAGAAGGCCGAGCTTCCGACGCTGGAAAAAAAGGCCCTGCACCATCGATTGTTTGGCATCGAGGCGGGTCAGTCTCCGCTCAACTCCCATGCTGCGGCGAGGCGGTTGCTAGAGACTTTTCTCGGCAAGGCTTATCGCGGCCCGGCAGACAAAGTCGATGTCGAGCGTTTCTACTCGATCTTCAATCGATCAGCTGAGAGCGGCGGGCCGTATGAGGAATCGATCAAGCTGGCATTGAAGGCCGTGTTGGTGTCACCGCGCTTTCTGTTTCGTGTGGAAGCAGGGTCGAACGTGAAGGGCATACACGCGGTCGGCCAATATGACATGGCATCGCGGCTGTCGTATTTTCTCTGGTCCACGGCACCCGATGAGGAATTGCTACGGCTTGCGGCTCAGGGAAAGTTGCAGGATACGGCGGTGCTCACCGCGCAGGTGGACAGGATGATTGACGACCCGCGATCTCGCGCTTTTGCCGGCGCGTTTGTAGGGCAGTGGCTGGGGTCACAGGAAGTGGGGGGCCGGGTTGTACCGCTGCTCACCGAGTTGCAGGCTTTCTATACGCCTGAAGTTGCAGCCGACTTGCGCGAAGAACCCGTGATGTTCTTCCACTACATTCTCAGCGGGGGGCGAAGTTTGCTTGAACTTCTCAACGGGAACTATACGTTCATGACGGCTCGCCTAGCCAAGTATTACGAAGTTGAAGGTCTGGTCAAGACGCCACTCACGGACGCGTTTCAGCGAGTGGAGTGGCCTAACGACCGGCGAGCTGGTGTGCTGGGAATGGCCAGCGTACTCGCGATGACGTCGCATTACAAAATGGGCAGCCCGGTGCTGCGCGGTGCCTGGGTGCTGGACACTCTGCTGGGAACGCCGGTGCCTCCGCCGCCCCCTGACATCCCAACACTTGAAGCCGCAGCCAAGTCTGAGAAAGGGTTGGCGATGCGCGATATTCTCGCGCGCCATCGTGAGAGCACGGCCTGCTCCAGCTGTCACAATCTCATGGACCCGATTGGCTATAGCCTGGAGAACTTTGATTGGATGGGACGGTGGCGCGACAAGGAAAGCAACGGCAAGGCTATCGATGTGAGCGGTGCCCTGCCCTCCGGCGAGAGCTTCAGTGGGCCGATCGAATTGCGCAGCGTTTTGGTCAAGCGCAAGGAAGAGTTTCTGCGCCACCTGACAAGCAAGATGATGGGATTTGCGCTAGGCCGAACGATGCAGGACGGCGATCAGTGTGCGGTGCAGCGACTGGTGGACAAGCTGGGAAAAGAAAATTACAACGCCCGGATGCTGGTGCGAGAGATAGTCTTGAGCACTGCATTCCGTAATTATCAGGAAGGTGCGATTGTTACTCCGGAGCTAAGTTCCGCGCCAAAGCGAGAGCGGCCCAAGCTGATGGGCACCAAGTAAAGTTGTTAGGATAATGGCATCTATGAATCGCAGGATTTCCCGTCGATTGATGTTGCGCGGTGCTGGTGCAGCGATGTCGCTGCCTTGGCTGGAGTCTTTCGCCAAGGCTCAGGAAAATCTCAGCGAGCCGCCGCTGCGGTCGGCCTTTATCTTCATGCCGAATGGCGTCAGACCTGACCATTGGACCCCGCCCGGCGATGGCGAGAGCTTTGAGCTGACGCCGCATTTGAGGCCGCTTGAAGCACTGAAGAACGACATTCTGCTGGTCGAGAATCTTTGGCACAAGAATACGGTTGGACGTAACGGGCATTGGCCTAAAGTGCCGGCGTGGCTTTCTGGTGGTTTTGTTGAGCGTAGTGTTGGCAGCGATCTGGACGCGGGCGGAACGACGATCGACCAGTTCGCAGCACAGCGCATCGGATCGAGTACGCCTCTACCCAGCCTTGAGTTGGGAATTGATCCACCGAGAACCGGCATCGACACGGCGGGCGGCGGCTTCCCGCGTGCCTTGGGATCGTTTTTATCCTGGGCAGATCCCCATACGCCGGTGCCGAAAGAGATCGTGCCGCAGTCGGCATTTGATCGGCTCTTCCGCAATGGAATCGATAAGACGGTGGCGCGAGAAGAAACCAGCGTTCTTGATGCTGTCCTCGATCAAGCAAAGTCGCTTCGGCGAAAGGGCAGTACTAGTGATCAGGCTCGGCTGGATGAGTACTTTGAGTCTGTGCGGTCTGTCGAGCGACGCATAGAAGCATCGCAACACCCGCAGAAGCGCTGGGTAAACAAAGGCAAGCTGGCGATGGACCGTCCTCCGGCGGGGATTCCGGACACACACGCCAAGCACCTACGGATGATGATGGACATCTTTGTCCTGGCCTTCTGGACTGACAGTACACGCATCGCGACCTTTATGATGGGCGACGCGCAAAGCTCGCAAGATTACTCGTTTCTGCCTGGAGTGAAGGGCAACTGGCATGGCATCTCGCACCATCGCGACCTGGAAGAACAACGAACACAGTACGAGAAAATCATCAACTGGAACATGGAACAGTTTGCCTATCTGCTAACTCGGCTGAAGGGTCTGGATGAGGGTGGCAATTCGCTGCTTGATAATTCGATGATTCTTTATGGCGGGTCCTTGAAGGATGGCAACAAGCACACCGAAGAAAACTTACCGATCCTGATCGCGGGGCGCGGGAAGGGGTTGATTCGGACGGGGCGGCGGATTCGCGCAGAGGTAAAGACACCACTGTGTAACTTGCATCTGGCGATGTTGCATGGGATGGGCGTCGAGGCGAAATCCTTTGGGGACAGCACCGGGCCGCTGCAGGGCCTGGCTTAGGATCGCGGCTAGAGGAATACGGACTGAAGTGTCCGTAACCACATTGGTTGGCGACCGAACTGTCACTTGTCCTGGGGGCTGGAGTTGGGACAGGATAGGATTATGAGACTGTTACTACTTTTAGCGACCGTCGCCTCCGCCGCCGAACTGAAGTTGACTCCAGCCTGGACTTACGACACCAAAGACTCGCTTGAGGGGGCAAAGGGCGGCGGCAAGCGACCGGCTCTGGAAGTGACGCCGGTATACGATGCTGGACGGCTTTATATCTCGACACCCTGGGGCACTGTGGCAGCAATTGAGGCCACCACTGGCCGAGAGATTTGGCGCGTTGATCTCAAGGTAAATCCAAAGGGCAGCTATGGGGACTTCGCATCGAGAGGTGTCAGTTTGCGAGGTGATCGGCTGTATATAGGTACAGTAGACGGGCGGCTGGTTTGCCTGGAGAAGGCTGAGGGCGCTCACTGCGGTGGGTTTGCGGAAATTGATCTTACTAAAGGACTGCGACGCGGTCCGCGCTGGGTGGGAGAATACGCGGTGACAAGTGCGCCCGCGATTTTCGAAGACCTGGTAATTTCGGGCAGTGCCATTGCGGATAACAATCGATTGGAGATGGCGACGGGCGAAGTGCGCGCTTTTGATGCAAAGACTGGAAAGCTGCGTTGGACCTTTCATCCTCTGCCGGAAGAGTCTAAGTCCGGAGCGGCCAATACATGGAGTCGCATTGCAGTGGATGAAGCCAGTGGCCTTGTGTTTTTGCCAACCGGCAGCGCCAGCCCGGACTACTATGGCGGCCAGAGGCTAGGGGACAATCGGCACGCAAATAGCGTCGTCGCTTTGGACGGCAAGACTGGCAAGGTGGTGTGGAGCTTTCAAACGGTTCACCATGACATCTGGGATTATGACGTCGCCAGCTCGCCGGAGTTGTATCTGTACAAGGGGCGCAAGGCGATTGCCGTCGGGTCCAAGACGGGACATCTGTTTTTGCTTGATCGACTTACAGGCGAGCCGATTTTCGGCGTCGACGAAAGGCGCGTGCCGGTGAGTAATGCGCCGGGTGAAATGGCGGCCAGCACACAGCCATTTCCGCGCAAGCCTGCGGCATTGGTAAAGCAGCGCGTAACGGAGCAGGACATCGACCCGGCTTGTATTGACAGCTTTCGCAAGTTGCGCAATGAGGGCATATTCACGCCACCCAGCGAGCAAGGCAGTCTGATCGTCCCCGGCAATCTTGGTGGCATGCACTGGGGCGGCGCGGTGTGGGCAGCGAAGGACAAGATGTTGGTGATCCCGGTGAATGATTTGCCAGCGATCATCCGACTGATTCCCCAGGAGCAGTTTCGCGCCGCGCGCAAAGCCTACCCGGAACGCGAGACGACTGAGCAGTTGGGGACGGCGTATGCGATGTCGCGCGAGTTCTTCCTTAGCCCTGCGGGTGCACCATGTATGGCCCGTCCCTGGGGGTCGTTGGTGGGAATTAACAGCGACAGTGGCGAGATTGCGTGGAAGGTGAAGTTGGGCGACTGGCCCAACCTGGGCGGACTGGCAGTGAGCAAGGACGGCTACATTTTCATTGGTGCCGATTTTAGTGCGGCCCTGCGCGCGTTTGACCCTCAGACGGGCGCGCAGATTGGAGAGTGGAGTTTACCCACTAGCGTGCGAGCCAAGCCGATGACGTTCATCGAGGGTGGGCATGAATATGTCGTGGTGGCAGCGGGCGGGCATGAGGTTCCGATGAGCAAGCTCGATACAAAGATCGTAGCGTTTCGCATCGAGAAGTAAGTGGGGATGAAAGTCGCTTTTAAGGAAATCGTTTTTCGCGGGGCTTCACGCCAGTGCCATGCTGCTTTGGGGGGCGATCTCCCAGGCAAGCCCAACGCTCGGCAACGATTTCCTCGCAGCCCTGCCAATTGCCAGTAACCTGGTCCAGCAATACGGCGGGGGCCTGGGGCAGGCTGGGGTACTTGAAGACTCCGATTCGAGGAGCGAGAGCGTGTCGCATGAAGAGGACAGACGCCGGGATTGGGCCAAACTGCGTCGGCTCAGGGTAAGCCGAACGGGTCTCGAGAACTGACTGCCGGGGATCATGAGGACGATCGCTAATCACAGCTTCTAAATCAAGTTGCTCCATCACCAAGCGACGGATTGGAGCATCGATCAAGCCGGCGATGACGCTGGGATAACGAGTGCCCCGGGCCGTGATCCGGCGCAGATGAACGCCTTCGATGTCCCCGGCAGAAGGTACGCCGGGCGCTCGCTTGCGGTCACCAATGCGCAGGAAAATCGGCGTTCCCACCTGGGTCATCGAGATGTCCTCAACAATCACATCCTTGATCGTGCCACCATCCACGGTCTCGATTGCGATCCCTGGGTTGCCGTGGCGCTTTTCCGCGCCGCCCGTCATGATCAGCTTGCGAACACGGATTTTCTGAAAGTCGCCAAAGGTCTCTGTGCCGATTTTGAAGAAAGCGCTGCTCGACTTGAGGCGGCAGTTCTCGACAACGATATTTGAAGTCATCAAGCGCCGCTTGAGCGATGCGCTGGACTTGAGGCAAATCGCGTCGTCGAAGGAGTCGATGTCACAGTCATGGATTCGGGCGTCGCGGGTGCCATCGAGGTCAATGCCGTCAGAATGGGCGCGCGTAATTGTCAATCCGCCAATGTCGACTTTGAGGCAGTCAATCAGGCTGACGGCGTAATTGGGCGCCTTATCGATTGTGAAACCCAGGAGCTTCACATTGCGGCAGCGCCGCAAGGCAATGGGCTTGGGGCCACCCCGTTGCAGACGATCGCATTGAATGAGTCCGGGGCCATCAATGGTGACGTTGTCGGTATCGGTCGAGAAGAGCAAGGCATGTTCGAAGATCCATGTCTCTCGGTCTGCGTATGGCTCAAAGCCGAGACGCTCTGGCGGAGCGTAATCGGCGTCCTGGCGGGTCATCCTTAGAATCGCCCCAGGGGCAAAGCGTAGATGCGCAAAGCTCGGCAGGCGCAGGGTGCCCGTGGTGTGGACGCCTGCTGGCAAGACGAAGGGAAGCTTCTCGATCGCACTGCGATCAATCCCCGCCTGCACCGCTTGAGTGTCCAGGGCGAGGAGGCAATTGATAAAAAAGGTAGCGCTAAACATATGACTTGACGCTCCTTTAGTTTAGTGATGGAATCGACACACAATGAAGTTTTTCTCGAAGTTGCTAATGTTCGCGGGTCTCGCCTTGGCACAGACGGAGCGTGGACAGATTGCCGGGCTGGTCTCGGACGCGACGGGTGCTGCGATAGCTGGCGCACAAATCGTCGTTACCAACAAGGGCACGAACACGCCCCTTTCGATCACCAGTGGCAGCAGTGGCGATTACACAGCGCCCAACCTTCCGCCAGGCCAATACCGTATCGAAATTGTCGCATCTGGTTTCAAGAAATTCATTCAAGATAACCTCACAGTCAATGCTTCAGCCAGTATTCGCATTGACGCAAAGCTGCAATTGGGCCAGGTCTCGGAGAGTATTGAGGTAACTACAGCTGCGGCGCAGATTCAGACGGAGAACGCCCGGGTAGCGACCTCGGTTTCCAACAAGATGGTCGACGAACTCCCGTTGGTTGTCGGTGGCGAGATGCGTAATCCATTTGGACTGGTGGCCATCGCACCTGAGGCGAAGGGCTCCGGTTCGCGGCTGAGTCTGGGCGGCGGCCAGGCCCGCGCCTGGAATGCAACGATGGACGGGCTCTCAATCGCCACCAATCGTGCAGCAGACGCAACCGAGATCGCCTACACGGCCCCGTCGCTTGAGGCCATCACGGAGTTCAGCGTCGACACAAACGGATTCAAGGCCGAGTATGGGCAGGCCGGGGGCGGGGTGATGACATTCGTCTCCAAGAGCGGCACCAATGCGCTGCATGGAAATGCCTTTGAGTTCCTGCGCAATGATGCGATGGATGCTCGCGGCTTCTTTGCCCCGAAGCGGGCAATTTACAAACAGCATGATTTTGGCGCGACGCTGGGCGGCCCGATTGTAATTCCGAAAGTCTACGACGGGCGCAACAAGACGTTCTTCTTCGCAAGCTATGAAGGCTTCCGCAATCGTGTTGGCTCGACCGATTCATTCTTCTCGGTGCCAACACCTGAGATGTACAACGGGGACTTCACCAATCTTGTCGACCAGTCCAACAGGAAGCTGGTAGTCTACGATCCGGCGACGACGCGTCAATCAGGGAGTGCTTTTATCCGCGATGCCTTTGCCAATAATCAGGTGCCGGTGAGTCGCTTCAGCGCATTTACGAAGTCGGTGTTGCCCTTTGCCCAGGGAGTGAAACCAACAGTCACGGGCCTTGTCCCCGGCACGATCGGCTACATCCGCAACAACTACATCTCCCAAGGTGGGAGCACGACGACGCCGACAAACAAGGCCAGTATCAAACTTGATCAGAACATCGGATCCAAGCAGCGCATTGGTTTCTTCATGAACCGGACGGACAATCAGACGGCGCTGTCGAACGGAACGCCGGGGCTGCCCGAGCCGCTTTGGAGCGGCCAGGTATCACAGTTTGATACGTCCAGCTATCGTGCCACACACGACTACACGATCACGACCAACTTGATCAATCACTTTGCCTTTGGAGCCAATAGCTTCAAAAAGAACAGCTACTCATCAAACTCCGGCAAGGATTGGAAAAGCAAAGTCTG
This sequence comes from Bryobacterales bacterium, assembly GCA_038206015.1. GTDB lineage: Bacteria > Acidobacteriota > Terriglobia > Bryobacterales > Bryobacteraceae > Bryobacter. The sequence goes on from JBBRBI010000077.1 coordinate 11,394, forward strand.
TATGAAGAACGCTGTCGATTGCAATGACAACTTCCCGCGCTTGGGCTTCTCAGAGTTTTCCGGCTGGGGCGGAGCAAGTTACAACGGCACCGAACAACCGATGTACTCCATCAAGAACGACACCACCTGGGTTAAGGGTAAGCATACAGTCAAGGCTGGTATTGCTTATGACGATCAGCGAGCCAACGGATTTGGCCAGCAGGACATCATGGGAGCGGCGAGCTTCAGCTTCCTTGGCACGAGTATCCCCGGTGCCACTTCGTATAACTCAGGTAGCTCGTTCGCCAGCTTTCTGCTGGGCGAGGCCAATGGCGGCAATACAGAAACGATTCGGAAAGTTACGCAGTTTTATCGTTATTATGGCCTCTATTTCCAAGACGACTGGCGTATCTCGCGGAAGTTAGTCGTCAATATCGGGTTGCGCTACGACAACACCAGGCCGCCGATCTCAGAAATTGACGCCTATTCTGACTTTACACCCGACAAGCCAAACCCGGCAGTGAACAATTATCCTGGAGCACTTCGTTTTGCTGGCGACGGTATGGGGCGAGAAGGCGTGCGCTCACTTGTCCCCAGTTGGAACGGAGGCTGGGGACCGCGCCTGAGTGCAGCGTACTCGTTGAACGATAAGACGACGATTCGCGTAGGGGCTGGGCGCAGTTTCTCACGAGTAGCAGTGGTTGGATCCAGTGGCCATTTTGCTGGGTTCATCGGCCAGTATTCATTTGCTTCGCCAAACAATGGCGTAACGCCGGCCTTCCGCGTAGACGAAGGACTACCTGCTTATCAACTGCCACCCCAGATCAATCCTTCATTCCAGAATAATCAGACTGTCGATTACTGGAACGGCAGAGACGCAGTGCGGGCACCAGAAAACTTGACATGGACGATGAGCGTCCAACGGCAGCTTACTCAGAATACGGTGCTTGAGGTCAGTTACAACGCGAGCCTGGGAGTGCATCTGCCCACCCAATTATTGAACTTCAACCAGATACCCAAGGTGAGTTATGACAATCTCGTCAGCCGCTATGGCGCAGTACAGGCGAATAACATCCTGCGAGCCGGGATCACGTCGAGCCTGGCGATCGACGCCGGGATCAAATCTCCGTACCCCAACTTTACGGACCCCGCTGTGCAAAGCAACAGGACAGCTGGCCAGGCGCTACGGCCATTTCCTCAATACCTAAATGTCCAGACCGGTGCTCGTGAAGGTGACAAGAGCGGCCACTCTACGTATCACGCAATGGTGGTGAAAATGGACCGGCGCTTCTCGAACGGGCTGACCTTCCAATGGAGCTATGTATTCTCCAAAATCCTGACGGATGCAGATAGCTATGGAGTTGATGGCACCGGTTCGCAGGATCATTTCAACCGCGGCCTTGAGAAATCAATCGGTCGCGATGACCAGACACACATTCTGAAACTGAATACGCTCTATGAATTGCCCTTTGGCAAGGGAAAGCGATGGATGAGCAGCGGAGGATTCTCCAACGCAATCCTCGGCGGGTGGCGACTGGGCGTGATCCAGAGCTACCAGCGCGGCGGTCCGATTGCCCTCGGTCGAAACAATCCGCTGGTAAATTTCAACGGGACGACGAGGCCGACGATTACGAGCTACGACAATTGGCAGCCGCAATGGAAGAACGGCGATTTCGACCCTGCCGTCGACCGCCGACTCGACAGAAGTGTCTTCCCGGTCCAACCCGTCGATTTTGGTAATTCCACTCGCTTCAACCCAAAACTGCGCGACTTCCCCGCCCTCAATGAGAACATCAGCCTGGGCAAGAGCTTTGCCATTCGTGAGAAGATCCGCCTCGACTTCCGGGCCGAAGCATTCAATCTCTTTAGTCGTGTTCGGTTTGGCAATGGCAGCACGAATTTAGACTCAACCAGCTTCGGGGTAGTCGTTGACCAGACCAATACTCAGCGGCAGTTACAGATGGCGTTAAAGTTGTACTTTTGATGGATACTCCGTATCAACAAAACTATGAAACAATGACAGCGCGGATGTTTTTTTCACTGAAACGCGGTCGTAATGGAGCTCAGAAATGCAGCGTCGAGTTTTAGCTTTTGTACTGGCGGGGGGAAAGGGTACCAGGCTTTACCCTTTGACAAAGGAACGGGCAAAACCGGCGGTTCCTTTTGGGGGCAGATACCGAATTTGTGACTTCGTTCTATCGAACTTCGTCAATTCGGGGGTCTACTCGATCTATGTCTTGATTCAGTTCAAAAGTCAGTCGCTCTTGCAGCATCTGCGTGATGGTTGGGAGTTTTCGGGGTTGCTCAAGAACAACTTCTGCATCCCGGTTCCCGCACAAATGCGGTCGCCGGGGGAGAGTTGGTATCGCGGTACGGCCGATGCCATTTACCAGAATGTAAATTTGATTGAACAGGCAGAGCCGGATGTGATCGCCATTTTTGGCGCAGATCACATCTATCGAATGAACATCCGGGACATGATCGAGTTTCACCTCGACAAGGGTTCTGAGGCGACGATTGCTGCGATTCCGGTGGAGAAGAAGTTTGCCAGCGAGTTTGGTGTGATCGAAGCGGCACCTGGTGGATCGATCATCGGATTTCACGAAAAGAATCCGGATGCCCCGACGATTCCTGGTGACCCGGAGCGGATTTACGCCTCGATGGGTAACTACATATTCAGCACGAAGCTGCTGCTAAAAGCACTTTACGATGATGCGGCGGATGAAGAATCGACGCATGATTTTGGCCGCGACATACTGCCGAAGCTGGTGGGACGTGTGCCGATGTATGCGTACGATTTTCAGAACAACCACATTCAAGGCGACCCGATCGATCAGGAGCCTTATTGGCGCGACGTTGGCACCATTGACTCCTACTACGAGGCATCAATGGACCTGCGCAGTGTCCACCCGAAGCTGAACCTTTACAACCGCAACTGGCCGTTGCGCACGGCAGGTTATGAGGACCCACCGGCCAAGTTCACCTTTGACGAACATCTGGTGCGCGGGTCGGCAGTAGACTCAATCGTCTCTGGTGGCGCAATCATCTCGGGCGGCACAATTCGCAACTGTGTAATTGGCCGTGGCGTTAAAGTGCATGGCAATGCCGAGATTGACGATTCCATCATCTTTGACAACTGTGAGATCGGGCGCGGAGCCAAGATCAAGCGCGCGATTCTCGACAAGAACGTGCGCGTACCCGAGGGTGCCAGAATCGGCTTCGACATTGAGGCGGACCGCAAGAACTACAGCGTTACAGAGTCGGGGATTGTGGTGGTAGAGGGAGGACGCTCTCGGGTGGAAGTGAGCTCGATGCAGGTCGGGCGAAGGTAGAGAGCAGCAGACCTACCAGCACGACGACAACGCAGCCAATGACGTTGTACCAGAGGAAGCCTACCTTGCCGGTATAGTGCGTGTAGAAAATGGCGGCTTCCCCAGCCAGCACACCGAAGAAGGCAGCAGTGCCACCGACGCGGGGGAAGAAGAAGGCGAGAAGGAAAACGCCTAGCAGCCCTCCGTAGAACAGGCTGCCCAGCAGGTTTACAGCTTCCACCAGGCTGCCCAAGCCACGCGCCAGTTGGGCACTGGCCACGGCGTAGATGCCCCAGAATACGGTTGCCAGCCGCGAGAACCACAGATAGTGAGAATCGGTTGCGCCTTTGCTGACGAAGCGCTTGTAGAAGTCGATCATCGTGACGGTAGCAAGGGAGTTGATTTCGCCCGAGCTCACCGACATGGCCGCGCCAAAGATGACGGCAATCACCAGCCCAACAAAGCCAGCTGGCAGGTGCTGGGTGACGAAGGTGAGGAAAACGTAGTTGGTATCGTTGAAGCCCTTGGTCGCCTCTTTATGAATTTCGTCCATATTCTTTTGCGAGTCCAGGAATTGGGCCTGATGGGCGGCATCGCGGTGGGCGAGTAGCTCACGGGCGGCGTTCTGTCGCTCAGCAACAGCTGAATCATGGCGTCGCTCGATCGCGGTGCCCGCAAGATTGCGAAAGTTGCCGGCGTGGAAGGTGACAGGCGGGGGCGTGAAGATGTAGAAGACGAATACCATCGCGCCGGTGAGCAGGATGAAAAACTGCATCGGGATTTTGGCTACGGCATTAAAGAGCAAGCTTACGCGGCTCTGTTGGACATCCTTGGCCGTGAGGTAGCGTTGCACCTGACTTTGGTCGCAACCAAAGTAGGCTAGCGCGAGGAACATACCGCCAATGACACCACTGAAAAGATTGTAGCGATCGTACCAGTCAAAATTGGTTGTGACGGCATTCAGCTTGCCTGCCGCACCTGCAAGCACGAGCGCATCCCCAAAGCCGATGCCATCGGGAAGCAGATGGATCGCGGTGAAGATTGCGACGAATAGGCCGATGATCATGATGATCATTTGCTGAAAGTCTGTCCAGGTAACAGCGCGGATGCCGCCAAAGACGGTGTAGAGGATTACGACAAAACCCATGATCGAGGTCGTGAGCTGATCGGGCCAGCCGAGTATGACAGTGAGCACGACGGCTGGGGCATAGAGCACCATGCCGCAAGCCAAGCCTCGTTGGATCAGGAAAATCAGACTGACGAGGGCGCGAGTCTTGGGGTCAAAACGTTTCTCCAAATACTCGTAGGCCGTGTAAACATTGGCGTTACGAAAGCGCGGCACAAAGAACTTACTGACAAGGATCATCGCCAGCGGCAGCCCGAAGTAGAACTGAATGAAGCGCATTCCATCGACATAGGCCTGGCCGGTGGTTGAGATGAAGGTTATGGCGCTAGCCTGTGTGGCCATGATCGAGAGTGCGACGGCGTACCAGGGCAAGGAGCGGTCGGCAAGGAGATAGTCGCTAACCGTCGAGGTCTTGCGGCTCTTCCAGAGACCGTACAGAACAATGAAGCCGATCGTGGCTGCGAGTACTGCCCAGTCTAGAGTTCTCATAATCGGAAGGATGCGGTGAAGGCTGCTAAAGCTGCAATGATCACGACGAGATAGACAACAACGGCTAGATAGATGCGCGTCCAGCTACCAAAGAATGGAGCGGCTTCAGATTCGGGAGGCAGCATTAGTTTTTACCTGCGCTCAAGAAGTTAGCAAAGATGCGGTAAGCACCAGGCACGCCTGCGGGAAGCTGGCGGAACCAGGCGTAGGGCGAAAAAATGTAATTGCCCTTGCCGTACTTGGTGACGAGGGTGCCGCCGAGCATGGGCTTCTCACCGGGGTCCTGAGTGGAGAAGAGGGGTTGGTATCGGTCGTCCCACTTATTGGCAAAGTAGAGGCCGCGCTCCTGCACCCAACCTTCAAAATCCTTGGCGCTGATGCGATTGGGAAATTGCAGCAGGCGGTGGTCTTGCTTAGGGAAAAGGATGGGGGCGAACTCGTCCGTGACGCGATCGCGCGAAATGGTCATCGGGTAGGGGCCGACCTTGCTGAGGAGGGTGGGGTCGCCGCCCATGAAGCCACCTTCCAGCACGTTGTACTGAACGATCAAGGTGCCGCCCTTGGCGACGTATTCGTCGAAGAGGCGCTGGGCATTGGCGCGCAGCTCGGGACGTGTGTTGAAGGCGCGGACGCCGGTGACGATCGCGTCGTATTGCACAAGGCTGCCGGTGGTCAGGTCCATGTCGGTAAGCATAATCACATCGCAACCCATTTGACGCAACGCGTCGGGAACTTCGTCGCCTGCGCCCATGATGTAGCCGACACGCTTGGACAGGATCTTGGCGTCAAAGCGCACCAGCTTGGCGGTGGCGGGAGGGGCGAGGGTCTGCGGGGGGATGTGAGGGTACTGAATAACGCGAGTGCCTTGGGTGATCTCGCGACCGTTGACGGTGGCAATGGCGTTCAAGGTGCCACTGGCTTCTTTGGCGGGCGGCGTGACGACGAAGCTGAGGGTCTTTTCTTCGTCGGCAGCGAGGATATTGAAGTCGAGCGAGGAGGGATCGGTCTTCCAGCCGGCGGGAATGTTGAGGCGGAGACTGCCTTTTGCATTCGCTTGATTGGCTTTGAGGACGATCTCAACTTTGCGGGCCTCGGCGACGGGAAACATCAGAGCAGCCTCAGAAACGCGAACCGAGACGGGAGGAACGATGGTGACGGGTCGGGTGAGTTCGCCGGTGCTGCGGTCGACATAACGATGGGTGACGCCGCGGACGAGTTCGATCTCGGTGCCGTTGACGTTGAACTTGAGCGTCGCAACGACAGGGGCGGGGCTTTGGGGCAGGCCTAGCAGCGCGGGGTCATTAACGGTAAACAGGGACTCGCTGCGCGGCTCGACGAGGAAGTAAGGCTGCGTGAGCGCGGCATCGGCTGCGACGGCCCAGTCGAAGGGAATTGTCGCAAGCGTGTTCTTAGCGAGCTTAGTGGTCGTTGTGATTTTTGCAACGCCCACGGCACCGGTGAAGGTGGCGCTTTGCAAGCTTAGGTCAGTGCCATTGCGTTGGATCGCAACGAGCTTGAGCTTGGCTGTGGCGCCTTGGACGGCCAGATACTTATCGGCTTGAAACTCCACCCAAAGGCCAGCGACGAGCGCGATGGCTTCGTCGAGATCGCGGCGCTTGAGAGTGCTGTAGTGGTCAGACTTGGCAACCAGCAGGCGGCGGGCTTCGAGCAGATGAGGCAGAATGGCGGTGGGCTTTGAACCATCGAAATCTTTGGCGGCCTTGGCGAGGAGTTCTCCGATGGGCGCGCCGCCGGGGACGCGACTCCAGCTAAGATCCACTCCATCGAAGATGTCATTCGTGGCGGGCTCACCTTTGATGCTGGTGAAGAAATTCGGTTGGGCACCTTTACGCTCAGGAGAACCCATCGCCTGGCTGCGATGCTGACTGCGGCTCCAGCCGGCAACCTCGCCATAACTGTAGCCGAGATAGGGATCGAATTCGCCCGTGTCCATCGGGATGCGGGCCACCTTGGCTGCACTGGCGGGCTCTGGAGGACCGCCGGGGCCAAAGGCATTCCACACTAGACGCTTGGCTTGCCACACCGCGACGAACTTCAACTGCTCCGGGAAGCGCTTGGGGTCGGCAGCGGCATCGAAGGCCTCGTCCGCCAGCATCGCCGAAGTCTGATGATGGCCATGACCGTCGGAAGGCGTGCCGGAGAAGCGTCGAATGATTACGTCGGGTCGGAACTTGCGGATCGCCCAGACGACATCGCCCAAGACCTTTTCCCTGCCCCACAAGTCCATCGTCTCTTTGGCTGACTTGGAGAAACCGAAATCAATGGCGCGAGTGAAAAACTGTTCGCCCCCATCAATTCGCCGAGCAGCAAGCAATTCCTGCGTGCGAATCACACCAATCTCAACACCTTGTTCGGAGCCAATCAGGTTCTGGCCACCTTCGCCGCGGTTGAGGGCGAGATAGGCGGTACGCACCTTCTTGCCGCGCGCCAGATACGCAATCACTCCAGTATTTTCGTCGTCGGGATGGGCCGCAATCATCATCACACTACCCAAAACGTTGAGTTTATCGAGAGCTTGTTTCGTCTCAGGTGCACCGCTAAACGGGCGCTGGGCAGGAAGGGCAAATACTACGGCCAGGAACAGAACGACAGAACGCATTCAACCAGTGTAGCGCCGTACTAATTGCCAGCCAAAACCTTTTGACCCTTCAGCCGCGCCGAATCTCGAACCCACTGCTCGATGATTTTGTACCCTTGATCGTTTGGGTTGAAGCGCCGCCCGCCCTGATGCCCGTCCTCTTTGCCGCTTTGAACATTCAGTGGCTTGCGCAGCAATTTTGATTGCTCAACTGCGGTCTCATTGACGCGCTCCAGTAGTGTTCTGTAGATGTGCACCAGCCCAGACATCTTGATGTAGCCAAGATTGTCGTTTGGCGCAAGCTCCATCGATGGTACGCGACCGGCGACGCCGTGGCAACCCAGGCACGATTGTTGATCTTCGCGATTGGGTTTGGTCAACTCGGGCGCAACCCAGTCGCGAAAGTATTCCCAATTCTTGCGCCAGCCAGCGCTCAAATCTGCGATCTCGGCAGGTTCTTTCTCAAAGTACTGTGGAGAGGCTTTCGCCAACGCCGGCTGGAGGCGCGGGTTTTTGCGCAAGATCGGGTCTGCGGCAAGATCCTGGGCAGAGCGCCTCAGTCGGCCGTCGGTCTTGGTCTCCAGCGCCTTCAAATACAAATCGATGGCACGCTCGCGAACAGCCGCGAATTCACTTGGCAATTGCGTTGCGACGCCCACTTCTGGAACTTCCTGACCAAAGCGGAGTAACCACTTGACCGACTGGATCCAAAGCTGCTCTTCCATAAGCGTCGTAAAGGACTTCGGGAAAAGGCTCAACAACATTGGCGTCTGCAAGTCCGGGTTGTTGTGGATGATTCCACCGATTTGCTGCGCCACATACCAATCGGTTGGCTCTTTGTCCATCTGCGCCAAGGGTCGAGTGTTCTCCTCCAGCTTGCCGCGCTCCGGGGCCCAGGTTGGCAGGAGCAGCTTGTAGAAGATTGCCTGCTGCTCGTCTGACTTCGGCATATTCCAACGGGCGCGGCGGAACAAATTGACTAGCGGCGAAACCAGCTCTGATCGACGCTCGAGTTCCCCCGCACCGCGCCGGAATTGCTCCATCAAGGGCTCCATAAATTCCTGGCTGGCAGGCAAGGTGATCAGCCTCGGATCTGCGATGGACGTCGAGGCGAGGGTTCGCAAGTTCTCTGGACCGGTGGAGGCATAGGAGAGCAGCTTCTTCTGCAACGGATCGTAGATGATGTTGGCGGCGGCCTCAATCGAAAGCTTCACGCGCATAGAGTCATTGGCGCGTTCACTCCTGTCCCAAAAGGCGAGTACGGCTTTGCCCATCATCGGGGCGGCATTCTCAGTGGCATAGCCCATCTGGCCCGGCCCACCGTCGCCACCGGCCTGGCTGTAGTAAGTGGCCGCGATTGCCGTGAGGCGGTCGACAAGAATGTCTGGCACCTTTTGGTCCAGTCGACGCGAGAGGTTGTCGAAGAGTTGCGACAGCTCTGGATACTGATGCTCACGGCTTGGGTTGGCACGCTGGCCATTGGCGATAAAGAGTGCCTCAAGCTGAAAGCGCATCGCATTTTCCGTCAGCACGCTTGGCTCTTCTCGCTCCAGGGCTTGCATGACGGCGGCGTTGATCGCGTTGCGAACCGGTGGATTGTAGATCCACCAATTCCAGGCGGCTCGCGTTGCCCAGGCCCGCACGCCGGGCGAGGCATCGTCATTCATCAGACGCGCAAGATTGCGGGTCAATCGATCAAAGCCAACACTGGAGCGGCTCATTACCGCATCAGCACGCATGACCAGCGCGCCAGCAATCGTCTCTCGAGTAAGATCAGTGCCGTTCAGCGAGGCATCGAATAGATAGTCCCAGCCCTTGTCATCGAGCAGCGATTGCCGCAAGCCCCAACGGGCTGCCTCACGGACGACCTTTGAATGATCGCCCGCGCCAGCCAATTGCGCCGTGAAGCCGCGATCGTCATGCAGCGCCCCGAGAGCGATCTGGGCGTAGTATCGAACGGCAGCTACCGGGTGCTTTACCCCGGCCAGGACGAGGTCCAGATACTGCCGGTCATCTGGATTCAAACCGAGTTGCGCGAGGGCGCGAAAGCGCGCCAGCGTGTCGAGTAAGCTCTCGCCGTCAAGCGGCGCAAGAGTCTTGCGATCAAGAGCCACGGGCTTCATCGGATATAGTCGCGACAAGGCATGCTCGACATAGGCTGTGGTGACAAAACCCGTAAGAGCCGCCTTGTTCCAGCGCCCGTAGGGGTCCTGATTCTTGAGCAGCCAATCGACACCACCCTTCACCGCTGCATCGCGATCATCGAGGCCGAGCGCAGCAAATGCCGTTAACGCAAGTGCGGTTGGGGCAGCGTCGCAGTCGCTTTTGGCATCAAAGCCCCAACAGCCATTCGTGCGCTGCGCTGCTCGCAAACTTAGCTCATCCTGATGCAATTGGTCGAGGATTTTGGGTTCCAATTTATGCCCGGCAAGCGGAAAGATCTTGCGAAAGAACTCGACGCGATTGCCAAAGTCGTCGGTGTATTTGGCTTTCAGCGCGAGCAGCTTCTCTGCCTTCTCTTCCAGGGCTTCGAGGTATTTCGGGTTCTTCGTGTCGCGCCAGGCACGTTCGAGAATCGTTCCCGCCATACGGTAGACAACGGCCTGCCCATAATTCGATCCCGGCCCTGCCGCATTGATGCCACTCGGGTCAGCGGACTGCAACATGAAATTTGCGGTGCGCAGTTGCTGCGTCGAATGCAGTCGCTTGGGAGCGGCAATCTGCTCTGCCATGACGACGTTAAAACCGGCAGCCCGAGTGCCCGCCGGGCCATCGCCAAGATCAAGAGGCGAAAGGCTAGTGTTGTTAGCTGCCTCCACCAGAGTGTTGGTTGGCCGCAGACACTCGTACATCAGATTGACCAGCTGGCGAAGGTCATGAGTCGTCTCCATCGGGTAGCCATTCGTCACCGGAAGAGCCGGGCCCCAAACACTCGACTGCGTGTGGCAACTCATGCAAATGGTGCCGAGCAATGAACCTGTGTCGCGAATGCGGCGATCCACCGAGGCGCCACGTGGCCGATTCAACAACCATGCATGCACCTGAGTCATGTGATCGTACATGGCCTGTTGGACCGCCTTGCGCGGATCAGTGTAAGGCGCAAGATCGCGTATTCGCAGTTCAACCTCATAGCCGGGAGAATTCGATTCGACAGCAAGATAATAAACGCCGCCCGGCACAAAACGCCGCGTCATCGCCGTGCGATGCTCTTCCAATTGTTGATGAACCCGCTCGTTTGCGTTCTGCCCATCTTTGTACTCTTTGCCGTCCGCCGTAAAGATCCGGAGACGCGCTACGACGAATGGATCTGGCAGCATCAGGTTGGCAGTGAAAAGCTTTGGGCTCTTGCCCTTGAACTCCAGGCGAAACCAGTCATCGCCCTTCCCCTTGGTCACGCCGCCGTTGTCGAAGTATTCGATATCGTCTGCCGAGCCGACAATATGCAGATTCTCACCGCCACCTTTGACACCGATCTCGATGGGCTGCGCTTCGGCGATCGAGTTGTTCGGTTCCACTTCCAGCGTCATCCCGCGCGTTGATCGACCCAACTGAATCGGTTGAATCTCGGCGTGCCACGGGACGCTCAGGCCTTTGGGCCAAGGGGTCAGTTTCGGATAGGGCCGCAGCATTGCGATGCTGCCCGGCTCTCTCCAGCGCGGCTGATTGAATAGCGGCTCCTCGTCTTCAATCGCCGTCGCCTTGAGCGTGTAGACGCCAGCCCTGGGAGCGCGAAAGTAGATATAGAAGTCAGGATCCAATGCATGAACCACTTTGCGCAATCCACCCCATTCGATCGCGATGCGCCCATTGGCGGGCAGCTTTGAGGGAGCTGTAACGCCGGCAGACACTTCGACAACCTCGCCCGCTTTCAACGTAATGGCTTTTTGAAAAGTTCCGGAAAAGGTCTTCTCGCCAAAGGCGCTAGCTGCGCAGCCGAGCGTTAGCGCGATAAAAAAGTACAACATAGTGAGGTTGGAGACCATCCTTTCACATAGCGCCATGCTTTGGGAAGTCGCACTCTTTATACTCTCCGTAACAATGCTCTGCTGTTACTCGCTCTTTGTTGATCTATATCGACGATTGCGGGACCGCAGGAGGGCTGATGTTGTTGGCCATGAACTCAGCGATCTGGCCGGCAAAAAGGCATGGGAGGTCGAGAAGCGCTTTGGTCCGCCGACTGAGGTTGTGAGCGGCACAAGCGGTCGCCAACTGTACATTTGGAAGGCGCTGTCTTTGCCCGGCATCCCTAAGGGCGGGGGCCTTCTCGTGGTGACGCTGACGATTCAGCCCGATGGCACAGTCGCCGACACGCACTGGCAGCAACGCGGCACCGAATAGGCTGGGATTAGGCTATGACGCCGCGCACAACATTGCCCGCCACGTCCGTTAGCCGATAGTCACGGCCACTATGCCGATACGTCAGTTTGGTATGGTCAAGGCCAAGTTGATTCAAGACCGTGGCATGCAGGTCGTGGATATGGACCTTGTTCTCTTGCGCGGCGAAACCAAACTCATCGGTCGACCCGTATACCGTGCCCCGCTTGAACCCGCCGCCGGCGACGAGGTAGCTGAAGCCATGATTGTTGTGGTCGCGACCATTTTGCACCTTAACCAAGCCACCCACTTCGACGACGGGCGTCCGGCCAAATTCACCACCAACCAACACGATCGTTTCATCGAGCAACCCGCTCGCCTTGAGGTCTTGAATCAACGCGGCAATCGCCCCATCGCACTGATCGGCAAGTGGCCGGTGCAATTCGATGTCATCATGCGAATCCCAAGGTTGAAAATTCCCGTGGTAGAGCTGCACCATCCGCACACCACGCTCTGCCAGACGTCGTGCGATCAAACATCCACGTCCAAAATCACTGTCGCCATAACGGGCGCGAACGGCTTCTGGCTCCTTGGTAATGTCGAAGGCATCGGGTGCTTCTGCCTGCATGCGGAAGGCGATTTCGGCCGACTGGATCGTCGCTTCCAACTGCGAATCCTGCCCCTGTTTGGCCATGTGATGGCGATTTAGCGCCTCTAACAAGTCTAATTCTTGGCGCTGCTTCTCTGGACTTAGTGAGGAATTTCGGATGTATTGAATCAGCTTTTTGGGGTCCTTCTCAGCCATCGGAATGTAGGTTCCCTGATAGACAGCCGGAAGGAAATTGGCAGCCCAATTCTGATGACCCAGCACGGGCAGGCCTGGGCACAGCACGACATAGCCAGGCAGATTCTGATTCTCGCTGCCCAGGCCGTAGGTCACCCAGGAACCCATACTGGGCCGCCCGGGAAGTTTATCGCCGCTATTCAATAGCAACAGCGAGGGCTCGTGATTGGGCCGGTCGGTGTACATCGACCGAATGACACTAAACTCATCAATGACCCCACCCAGCTTAGGGAAGATCTCACTCACTTCAATTCCGCTTTTGCCGTAGTGCTTGAACTCAAACGGGCTGCGCATGAGGTTGCCGGTCTTTCGTTCGGTCTTGAGAGTGCCGGACGGCATTGGCTTACCGTGATACTTGGTAAGCATCGGCTTGGGGTCAAAAGTATCCACCTGTGAAGGGCCGCCATTGAGGAACAAGTAGATGATGCGCTTCGCCTTGGCCGGAAAATGGGGTGCACGAACAGCCAGCGGATTTGAAGAGGTAGTCGCCCCTTCCAGTAATCCAGCCAGACCGTACATTCCAAACCCGGCACCAATCGTTTCAAGAAAATCTCGGCGTTGCATAGTTAGTAGTTCTCAATTCACAAAAAGAAATTCATTCGACCCAAGCAGGACGCGCGCATACTGCGCCCAATCGGCGCCTGTGAGAAACTGCAAGGCCAGTTTCATCTCGTCTGAGTCTGGCTCGCGGCAATAGAGAATCCGATAGGCCTGATTGACCTTGTCGTCGTTGTTGCCTGTAAGTCTCTTTGCGAAAGCGGTTGCACGCTGTTCCATAAAAGGGCTGTTCATGAGAAACAGGCGCTGCGGCGGCACAAGGGTGGACATCCGGCTCTCTGTGGTTGCCTGCGGATTGGGGAAGTCAAACAACGCCAGCATTCCATCCAACTTGCGGCGTCCAATGTATCCGTAGACGGTACGCTTCACGTTCTTGTCATCGTCCAGCTTGGCTGGCAGGTCAGCAGCTTTGAGGTCGATCTCGCCCGAGGCGAAGAGTAGCGAATCGCGGAGAGTTTCAGCATCCACACGTCGACGATTCGCCCTCCAGAACAAATGATTGTCAGGGTCCTTTGTCAGGTTCGCCTCTATGTTGTCGGCGGCCAGGCCATAAGTCGCGCTCAGCAGGATGCTTTTATGCAATTTCTTGAGGCTCCAGCCATTGTCAACAAAGTCGGCGGCCAGATAGTCGAGTAACTCAGGGTTAGTCGGTCGTTCGCCAAGCTGTCCAAAGTTACTCGGCGTCGCCACAATCCCTCGCCCAAAGTGTTGCTGCCAGACGCGATTCACAATGACGCGGGCGGTGAGGGGGTTTTGCGGATCGGCAATCGCCTCTGCCAGTTGCAAGCGTCCACTCCCCTGATGAAAGGCCGCCCTCTCTTTGCTACTCAGGATCGAGAGGAAACGACGTGGCGCGACGTCACCCAGGTTGTTACGATCACCGCGAACGTAAACTTTCATGTCCACTGGCTTTTCCTTCTCACTCATCGTTTGCAGGAAGGGATACTTTTCTGGAAGCGCCTTACGCTTGGCTTCCTCCAACTTCTTCTGTTCTTCCAGATAGGACTTCCACTGGCCGGTCAGAAAGCGTTCGATTGATCCTTTTCCGTAGTACATGACACCTGACCCATACCGAAAAGCCCCGCCGGCGTCCGATATGGAGCGCTCAAACAGGTCCCGCCAAAGCACGGTGCGATCACGATCCATCGCATTCAATTGCGTCTGTGAAAGGTCCTTACGAGTCGGGTCAAGCCCGAGGATGACTTTGTTTTGCTCATCCACCAATTTCTTCTCATCGTTGGCGGCCAGCACCAATTCCTGAAAGCGAATCGCCTCTTTCCACAGTTCGGCTGGCTCTGCTTTAGCAGCCACGAGCGCGCGGAACGAATTCAAAAACGGATGATAAAGCCGATCACTGACCAGATATTTTTTCCAGCGCCCGAGTGTTTCCTCATCCAGGTCCTTGGTATCGCCGACGCCCTGCGAAGCCATCAGGTAGCGTGCGGTTTGAGACGCCAGTACCTCACCCAGAACGCGCGCCTGATTATCGTAGAACTCCTTAGTGTGTTTCTCCACTAAATCAAGCTCTTTCTTCTGGGCGGTCCAGGCCTTCACGATCTGCTCGCTCGCCAGTGGAGTCTCGTGCAATTCGCTGGAATTCAAGATCCCCTGCAGTGAGTAGAAATCCTTAGTTGGAATCGGATCGAATTTATGGTCGTGACACTGGGCACACGCCACTGTTAACCCGAGAAACCCGCGGGTCAGCGCATCTACGCGTTCATCCTGCATTTCGGGGCTCAAGGCGAAGAAACCGGTTCCGGCTGCAAATTCGTTCGGGTCCTTGGACGGCATCAGGTCGCCGGCAATCTGAGCCTTCACAAACTGGTTATAAGGTAGATCGCGATTGAAGGCGCCAATTACCCAGTTGCGGTAGCGAAAAGCATTGGGGTAAGGTTCATCGACGGTCGAGTTGAGTTTGTCGTCGGCATAACGAGCGATGTCGAGCCAATATCGGGCCCATCGCTCACCATATTGAGACGATGCGAGGAGTCGATCAATCACTTTCTCCCACGCTCCGGCTGAGCGGTCTTCGATAAAAGTCCTGCTCTCTTCAGGAGTTGGGGGCAGCCCCGTTAAGTCATAGGTCGCACGGCGAAGCAGGGTCCGCCGATCCGCCATCTTTGCAGGCTTTAGCCCTTCCTTCTCGATGCGGGCAAGTATGAATCGATCTATTGGCGACCGCGCCCATTGAGCACCGCGGACAACGGGCGGCGTCGGCTTCTTAACGGGCTGAAAGCTCCAGAACGCTCGCTGCTCAGGAGTCAATTCAGTGTCGGCAGCAGCAGGGGCGACCTTCATCATCTTCTCCGGAAACACTGCCCCGTCCTTGACCCAAGCGGTGATCAGATCGATATCCGCCTGCGCCAGCTTCCCCGAAGGCGGCATCTTGAATCGCTCGTTGGTTTGATTGATCGCTGAAACCAGCAAGCTCTCAGCAGGCCTACCTTCAACCACCGCAACACCACTCTTGCCACCCTTCATCAGCGCTTCACGGGAGTCCATTCGCAGCCCACCCATCGCCGCCTGGGTATGACAGCCGTAGCAGTTCTTGGCCAGCACCGGTCTTATTTTGAGTTCAAAATATTCAGCGCGGTCGGCCGTCTCTTGAGCGAAGCCGCATACAATAGTCCCGACAAGAATGAAGATCGAACGCATCCCCCCGATTCTATACAAGATTGGCATCTCCCATGATTTTTCAACTGAAGCCAAGGGCCACTATGAAGCTGCCATCGCTCAAGTATTCAATCCCCATCCCAACATTGAAGTCGAGCTCATGCCCTACGCCCCCGATGAGCGGCCGACAGCGGTCGACCTTGATCGCTACGACGGCATCCTCGCAATGGCGACTCGTCTTGATAATACAAATCTTGTCGGTCTCCAGCGCCTGACAATCGTCGCGCGTTGGGGAGTTGGCTATGATCGGCTCGATACCGATGCCATGACTGAGGCGGGCGTCCTCCTTGCGATTACGCCGAATGCCGTCCGTCGCCCGGTCGCCGAAGCTGCAATCGGCCTGATTTTTGCGACGACCCTGAACCTGGTGACGCAACACCGGGTTGTCGCAGAAGGCAAATGGCGCGGCGCACTTCCGGGCCTGGGTCGTAATATCGCAGGGCGCAATCTTGGCTCCATCGGCCTGGGTAACATCGCATCTGAAATGTTTCGCATGTCGGCGTCACTCGGCTTCGGCAAGCTTCTTGCTCACGACCCCTACGCCACAGAGGCCCACGCCGCGTCGCTGGGCGTCCAACTCGTCTCGCTTGAAGACCTCTTTCGTGAATCTGACTTCCTGTGTGTCCATTGCTCTCTGAGCGATGCCACACGCGGACTTGTTAATCGCGATTTACTTCGATCGATGAAGCCAACAGCCATCCTGATCAACACGGCGCGTGGCCCTATCGTTGACGAGGCCGCGCTTACTCATGCGCTCAAAGAAGGCTGGCTTGCGGGCGCGGGCCTGGATGTTTTCGAAGTGGAACCACTTCCTGCGGACGCACCCATCCGCGCCTGCCCCAACGTTGTCCTCGCTCCACATGGCCTTGCCTGGACGACTGAACTCGCGCGGGACAATTCGCTCGAAGCATGCAGCAACTTACTCGCTGTCGCCCTGGGCCGACTGCCCGGCGGCATCGTCAACCGCGCCGTCATCGATAATCCCCTATTCCAAAACAAGTTCCAAAGGTGGACCACCGCCCAATGAAGCCGAATCGACTCCAACAAGTTCTCGCAGAAGGCCGAATCCCAGCCGGCCATATGGTCTGGGAGTTTGCCACTCGCGGCATCGCTCAGATTCTCGAATCGGTCGACCTTGATTTTGTCGTCTACGATATGGAACATTCCGGCTTCGATCTGGATCGAATCGCGGACCTGCTGGCATGGACTCACGGTTGCTCCTTTGCTCCTTTTGTCCGAGTGCCAGAAGACAAGTACCACTTTCTGGCGCGCGTCTTGGACGCCGGCGCGCTAGGTGTCATGGTCGCCAACGTCAAAACACCAGCTCAAGCTGCGGCCATTGTGGATGCGGTTAAATACCCGCCTCAAGGCCGCCGGGGCCTTGGCCTGGGCCATGCCCACAATAACTACACAGCACCAAATCCAGCTGACTACCTCACGTACGCCAATCGCAACACGACTGTCATCTGCCAGATCGAGTCGCCGGAAGGGGTCGCCAACGCGGACGCCATCGCGGCCACTCCGGGCGTCGACGTATTGTGGGTTGGCCATTACGATCTGACGGCAACCATGGGAATTCTTGCCGATTTCGATCACCCAGATTTCCATTCGGCGCTTCACACGGTTGTAGCGGCCTCACGTAAATATGGAAAGGCTGCCGCAATCCAACCAAGCTCTCCGGGTCAGCTAGCCGCATGGCGGGCAATTGGTTTCAATATTTTGTCCTATGGCGCAGATTCGGGCATCTACAAGATTGCTCTGGCGGAAGCGATTGGACGAATTCGGCTCTGAGCTGGTTCGTCATTCGTCGCAGAAAAGAGTGATACAGTAACTTTCACTAGTCGAAAGGGGTTTTGTTGTGCGCTTACATTGCACGCTTTACTTTTCCGTCACGCTTCTTTCCGTGTCGACGCTGACGGCGGACCTCCGCCACGCTCGAGATCTGGAACTCTCAGGGCAGATTCGCGCCGCTGAGCAGGAATACAAATCAGATGGCGGCCTTGCCTACGCTGAGTTCCTGGAACGCCGCAGGCACCCTGGTGCTCTGGCCGCATACGAAAAACTTATAAGTTCCGCAGACACAGCCACCAAACGGCAGGCATACAAACGCCTCGTTGTCCTTTCCTTGCTGGACGGCAATCGCCCCGCAGCGGAACGACACCTGAATGCTTTTCGGGACGCTGGCGGCACTGGCCTGCAATTCACCGCCGCTCCCCGCGCCGCCGCCAGCACTGGCTTTGCAAACATCCCCGGTCCCATCCGCAGTTTCTCGCGCATGGCTGCCTTATCTCCTGATCTAACTCCCGAAGAACTGCTGGGTGCGCTCGCACGAAATGTGGTCACGAACGGATATCAGGCCGCTGGCAACAACGAAGGTCTGGATCAAACTGAATATCTGAAGCTTGTCTATCGATACTTGTCGCAGGCCAAAGAACTCGAGAAGCTCTCGAAAGATCAGAAGATCGTCATCGAACAATGCGACTCCGCTCAGACAGGCGAACTGCTAAAGGTGGTCGGCTATCGCATGCGCGGGACTTGCGGTGGCGACATTGTTCTCGAAACCGTTAACGCTTCGCGAGCCTTCCTTACGATTGATTCCGGCTTCCCGCTGGCAGACCTTGAAATCGCGCTCAAGACGGGCAAGCCGTTCGTATACAACTACGCTCCGACGAAGGTCCAAGTCCTCTACGGACCCACCTATTGGACGGATGCGCGCGAAAAGGAAAAACCTGACCAGTCTTTCATCGAATTCTTCATGTCCGATCCGCAGCTCTGCCGCCTGTATCTGGGTCTGTCCAAGCTTGATCCTTCTACGGCGGAAGACCTCAAGAAAGCCATGCCGGTTCAGCGCCTGCGAGCCTTTTCGCACGTACTCGATTTCTTCGGTGGCATGCTGCAAATTCGCAACGGCAAGGTAGCTGTTCCCGGTGACCCTCGCTCGGCCGCAGTCTGGCAGGAACTTATCGGCGTCAATCCGGATAACGGCCCAGCCTTTCTGGAGAAGTTGATCTCCAAGGACGATGGCTGGCTCGCAGCATACTTTGAATCCCTCTCTCGTCTCTCTGGCACCACTCTGAACTATCTGACAGAGCCCACGCGCCTCAAGCGCTTCTATCTAGCGTTACGGGGCAAAGTTACGTCCCCCGGTCCAGCCCGGCCTGTTTTCCGAGCCTCGACCGACCTAATGCTGCTCACTTCACGGCTGCGCCTGGATCCGAATGGCAAACCGCACGTTCCTGGCTCAGTCGACACCTGGAAAAGCCTTTTCGTCAACCATCCACATGGCAAGTACGACGGCAAGCTCACCAGGAGTGCGCTGAGTTGGAAGGACCCGGATGACGTCCTCGAAGCCCTCTTCGCGCTTTCGCGTAAAGCAGTGGACAATGAGCCGCTCAAAATGTTTCTCGCGCTCAGCGATCTCAACCGCAATCGCAAGGATCCGCTTAGCCCAGCGACTACAGAACGTATGCTGAAAGACTGGAAGCTCTACGGAGCGCAGTATTCCGTTTTCGCCGAAATGCCAGAGCTGAGCGAGAAGGCGATGCTGCAATACCTTAGCGCCGCCGCCACGATCAATGGCATCGGTGACGTTCAGATGCGCTCGGA
>JBBRBI010000078.1:0-30421 GCA_038206015.1 Bryobacterales bacterium
GCAATGCCGCGAGTGATGACCCGTCGCAACTCCTCGTCAGAGGATCCATGCAGCCATTGGCCTGTCGTTAGGTCTGAGCCGCGCCCTCCCTTCCCCGTAGCGCCATGGCAGGCCGAACAGAGCTTCACAAATAGCACCTTGGCTTCGTCAGTTTGTGCATGTTGGGCGAGCAACGCAACAGGAAGTAGAGCAACCAGGAAAAGTTTCAAGCGGACCCATTATATCGGCGACGCCCCACCAGACGGTATCATTGTCACCGTACTTATGCCTTCCACCGTTTCCCCACTACCGCCCAAGGCAGCAATACAAATGGATCGAGAGTATTGGGAAAAACATCTTGCTGACGAGTCCCACCTCGATTCCCAGGCAGAATGGCTGAGGCACACCCGAAATCGCTACGCCGACTGGGTTCGACTCTACCTATCCGGCGGTCATCGCGTTTTGAAGACTGACGCCTTTGAAGAGATGCGCGGTGCTGAGCTGATCGATGCGCTTTCAGCTCTCTACTGTCATATCGTCGTCGGCGATCTTGCCTTTCCGGCCTTACAACGGGCTGCCAACTCCACTGGAACTCCGGGTCGGGCCTGGGTGCAAACTGCAGTGCAGACTCAGCCCTTCGCGGACAATAGCTTCGATGCAGTAGCTTCGTTTTCAACCCTCGACCACTTTCGTACTCCCGTCGAGATTAGTGACAGTCTCCGCGACTTAGCCCGTATTACTAAGCCAGGCGGGCAGTTACTCATCACTCTCGACAACGGTGCCAATCCTTTGATCGCAGCACGCAACTGGCTTCCTCACCCGCTGCTGGCGGCAACCGGCTTGGCGCCCTACACATACGGCTGCACACTCGGTCCTGATGCTTTCAAGAAAGAGCTTGAAAGCTCCGGTTGGGCCGTCCAACACTATACGACCGTGATCCACGAGCCCCGAGCCCTGGCAGTGGCTGCAGCGCCCTTTTGCCATCAAGATGGCAAACTGACACGAGAACGCTACCAGGCGCAACTTCGACGTTTCGATCATCTTGAATCGCTTCCAACCAAGTGGCTCACCGGATACTTTCTCCTCGCACTCGCAGTACGGCGAGCTTAGTGGAAAAAATCAACAAACAACCATGTCCCCACTAAGGCTTTTCAATCTCCACCGCAAACACATGCGTTGGCCCCAGCATGTTAGATCGAAACACGACCCATTTCTTATCAGGCGAGAAGGTAACGTTTGGTTCCAATCGATAATTATGCTTCGCCAAATTCACGAGACGCTCCGACTTGAAGTAACCAACGTCAATCAAGTCCTTCTTATCCCGAAACGAATTGCCCTTCACCATCACCGGGCGAAACAGGTAAATCCACTGCCCATTTCCGGCCGGGTTCAGCACCTCAAGATCAGGCGACCTCGCCGCAACGCTCGTCGGCCCGCCCCCATCCCCCGCAAAGAGCTTTCCATCCGCCGACACGTTGTAGTGCACTGACCAATCCTTGCGTTCCACGTTCTACCAGCTTCGATGTCCCGTGCTCAGTTCCACTCCGGCCACCCAGAAAACGCCACTCTTCGGCGTCTGCAAATCGTACCAGACCGTCTTGCCATCACCGCTGAAAAACTCATGTTCCGAGATCTCCATGTTCATCGTTCGCTCGTGCATCAACTTCAGCCCGGTTCCGTCCGTGCGGATCGTCCAGATGCCGTCGTTAAAGTGCCAGGGACCCTCATGGCAGAACATGATCAGGTTCGGGTCAGTCGGGGACATCTGTAAGTGGTTGGTCCAGTCGTTTTCCGTGTAGATCTTCCGAAATTCGCCAGACTTGATGTTGATCGTGTAGAGCATCTTAGGCGTCCCGGCAGCCCAATTCGCCTCCAACCCTCCGGCATGCCCATACGGCGGCGCAACGCGAGGCACGATTTTGCCATCCGGATCGCCAGCCACACCCACCAACAATGTCTCGTCCGCATTGACGGCGATCGCCCCGCCGCAGCCCGCCTGCTTCGGCACCTTGGCAACCTCCCGAGTCACGTGACTATCCAGGTCAGTCGCATGGATCGCGCCATCCCGCGTGTAATAGATCTGCCCCGTCTTATGTCCAGTTACGAGAATGTTCACTCGCCCCTCAACCACCTGCTCAATCTCGCGCGTCACCAGATTGATCGTCGCGATTCCATGCGGGTTAGTAACTGCCAGCTTTTTCCCATCGGCCGAATAAGCATTCTGGTGAAAGTACAGCGAAGCGGTACAATCCTCGCGCGACAACCGGATCACGCGATGGCCCGTGTCAGGGTCGATTCAATCCGTTGGCAACCCTGTCTGCGCGCCAAGCCGAATCATTGCAAAACAAGCCAGGAGAAGCGGACGAAACATGATAAGGATGACCACAATATCGTAAGGCCGACTGTGCCTGGTCCAAAAAATGCGAAATCGTCGTCCTCAGACCACGTCTCTGCAGATCGAACCCTGCTTCTTTCGAAAATAGTTGGCAAACGGACGCTGCTTCACGATGCCAGGGCCTGGGCAGTCACTTTCCCCGACTTTCCAGAACTAATTCAAAGGAGGCACTTGCAAAAGTCGCCTACCCGCAAGCAACCGAAATTGCTGCACTCAGGGGGAGAGGTTGGAAATGAGGCCAGAGCTGCTCTATGCTTTAGTCGTTCAACAAAAACTCCGAAAGCAAAGTGGCCGCACCTGCAGAATCGCTGTCGCGACTTCCTGCCATTCTCACAGCTCTGCCAACTGGATCTTTTTCCGGTGCTCGTGAAGCAAACCGGCCCGCTCACGCCACAGAACCGCTGCTCGCCGAAGTCGCCTTGGCCCATCTGCATCGCTTCATTCCTAAGCAGTGGCGCGGCCATCCCAGCGAAGACCGCCGTGCCAACGTGCACGAAGCCAAAGTGGCAATCCCGCTGAGGACCCGCACTTCCAAGCGCCTCCCTTACCCCTACGAGCTGATGGACTCAGCCTACGACGCACCGGCAAATCTGCCGCACTCGGGTACGTCACTCTGATCGATCCCCAGGACCGGCACCCGTCGCCAGTTCATACTCCGCTGGCCCGAACGAATCGAGCGAGCCAACCGAACCTACCATCAAACCCTTCCTCAGACGACTGAACCGTGTTTACACAAAACTATCGACACCACCGACACACGAGACTCGGGTAGTCAAACGACATTCCGAGTAATTTTGCAAGTCATTCACAACTTTCTTATACTTTTTTCTCCTTTATTATCAACTAATCAACAACCCTTCTTGTCGCGCTCCACGATCCACTCCGTGACAATAGTCCCCAGGTGGTGCCTCAGGTACACCCGCAGAATTGACATCTGCTCACTGAACAAAGCTAAGCCAATCTTCTGGCTTTGTATTTCCAGTGCATTCATAACAAAACACGCAGGGGCATTTTCTTACTTTCTTCGCCCCTGCGCCTTTGTACTCAAGCGCGAGCACCGTCTCGCCATCAATATCAACACAATCCTGGAGCGTACACATGAGCCAAAACATCAATATCGAAAACCCCGAAGACCAGCACGAACCCAAAGTTCTATTCATAAACGAGACGAACAAAGCAAAGCCAAAAGGCCAAAACAGCCGCCCTCGCCTCATCCCGCCCGTCCAGGTCAACGACCTCGAAGACATCTGCGGCTATAACAAGCTCCTCGACCGCCTCTTCGCCGAACTCCCCCCGGCCAACATCCAACAAGAGGGCGACCTCGTCACCCTCACTCAGCTCCGCTGGACAGCCGAGCGCCTCAACAGCCTCATCGAACGCGAAATCAACCACCGCGTTCGCATGCCCCACCTCCAATCCAACGGCGACCCCGGCGAGCGCCTCATGATGGCCTACCGCCTCTGCCTCGCCGAAAGAGTCTTCCTCTTACTCACCAAACAACAACTCGACACAGTCAAAGCCATCAATCCCCTCGCGGCCAGGGTCGAAAAATGGGTCGCAAATCAGGCACCCAATCCACCCAAGCCGCCTAAAACTCCAATCAAACCCAAACTGACCCGACTCAAGGAAGAAGAACAGGACCAATAACATGCCACGAAAAATCAAAGCCAATTCCCGTCCCGATTTCTACAACAACAGGAACAGCACCAATATCCACGCCACCCCTACCGAGGTCGCTGAAGAAGGGACCGTCCGCATGGCGCTCCTGCTCGACACAATCGACCTGGCCCTCAAAGACTTCCCGGGGGCGGCGCACACCGTCTCAGGTGCAATTCTCGAAAAGCTCGGAGCGAACCCAAATACCAGGATCACGCCCTAATGGAACCCGAGTACATCCTCAGAAAGGTCGCCGCGCGCCTCGACCCCGTCGCCTTCGCCCAATTTTTCCTCGGCATCGTCCCCGATGACAAACAGGCCGTTGTCCTGCGCAGCCCCTCGCAACAGTTGCTCCTCAACTGCTCGCGCCAATGGGGAAAATCCACGATCTCCAGCATCCTCGCGCTCCACCAGGCTTACTTTTTCCCCAAAAGCCTGGTCTTGGTAGTAAGTCCAACTTTGCGACAGTCTGGCGAACTCATTCGCAAAGTGGCCAATTACTTACCTCTCCTCGGCATTCGCAAAAAGTCCGACGGCATCAACACGCTCTCGCTCGTGCTCCCCAATGGCTCCCGCATTGTCGGCCTCCCAGGTCGCGATGGCACGATTCGCGGCTTCTCCGGCACCAGTCTGCTTCTCATCGACGAAGCCTCCCAGGTTGGCGACAACCTCTACCGCAGTGTCCGCCCATTTCTGGCGGCCTCCGACAACGGACGACTCATCCTCATGTCAACTCCCTATGGCACCCGCGGCTTCTTCTGGGAAGAGTGGGAGCGCGGCGAAAACTGGGAACGACTCGAAACCCCGGCCAACGATTGCCCCCGCATCAGTCCCGAATTCCTCGAGCGCGAACGCAAATCCATGGGCGAAAGCTGGTTCCGGCAGGAGTATCTCTGCCAATTCCTCGAAAACGAAAACACCTATCTCCCGCGCGCCTGGGTCGAAGCCGCCTTCACGCGCGACTTCCGGGCTCTCACCTTTTAAGAAAGCAAACCCAATGACCAACCAACTTGTCAAAAATGAATACTATCTCGGCCTCGATCTGGGCCGCAAGCAAGACCACTCGGCATTGATCGTTCTCGAACGCTGCCAACGCGCCCTCAACACTCGATACATTGATGCCACCACCCAATGGGATGAGCGACTCAGCGTCCGCTTCGCCAAACAATGGAAACTCGGAACACCCTACGGCGAGGTGGCCAAAGAAGTCGGTAAAATCTATCGCAAAATCGAGCCCATGGGCAAGCCCGTCCTCGTAGTAGACCAAACCGGAGTCGGCGACGCCGTCTACGAAATGATCAAGGATCAGTTGCGCGGCGCCAACCTCGAAGGCGTCGTCATCAATCAGGAACTCAAGCGCGACATGTACGCCGCAATGGAAACTAATCTCGAACAGGGCAAACTTCAGATTGCTTTCGACTGTCTGGCAGTTAAAGAACTCAAACAGGAGTTACTCACCGTCGAGATCCGCCGGGTCGGATACGGTTACAAGTTCGGAGCCTTCGAAAAAGACGCCCACGACGACCTGGTCATGGCCCTGGCTCTGGCCTGCTGGCGCGAACGCATCGGCCACACCAGCAACCGCCCACACTACCGGTTACCGGGCTTTTAAGGCTTGAACAATGCGTAAGTCAACCCCGCCCCACCCACATTGGCCTCAAATCTGGCCACGCCCAGAGCTAACCGCAGCCCCTTCACATCCAGTCGTGTTTGCCCGGCCTCAATCTTGCGCTCCCCAAGCCATGTCGCTTGCAGCAGCCTCGGCGCATCGGTCGGCGCAAACAGCAGCGTCACGTCAAATGGCCCGGCTGCCTCAACCTTGACTTCCCAGTGGCCGACACTCTTAGGCGTCCATCCCGCCTCCGGCCCCCGCCAATCCTGCCGCGTCAACAACACCTGCGACTTGCCGTCAAACACAATCCTCGGTGGCGCATACCCGCGCGTCGACGATACATCCTGAAACCAGGCTTCATAACTGGCTCGCAACTGCCGCACCATCCCCGGCTGTTCCGTGGCTAAGTCTTTTGTCTCACTAACATCAGCCACAAGGTCATACAGCTCTTTGCCATTCACTAACTTATAGCGCTGAGTAAGTACGGCGCTATTCTCAAAGGCCTTCGGCGCATCCCCACGATGCCATTGCAAAAACATCGTCCGGTCACTCCAGGTCGCCGCCGCCTTCGGGTTTGTCAATAAGGGCCACAAGCTCCGGCCATCCATCTTGGACATTGCCTTAGCCCCCGTCGCCTCCAGCAGCGTCGGAGCAATATCGATGTGCGCACTCAGCCTGTCTACAACCGTGCCTGGGGCAATCTTCCCCGGCCAGCGCGCCAGCAACGGCACCCGGATCCCGCCCTCATAGCTGGTCCCCTTCAACCCCCGCAGCCCCGAGTTAAACCGCTTCTGTTGCGGGCCGTTGTCCGTCATGAACATAACGATCGTATCGCGCTCCAGACCTCTTGTCTTCAGGTGCGCCAGCAACCGCCCGACATTGTCGTCGATATTTTTCACCATGCCATAAATCTTGGCTGTAACATCGTCAAGCCCCAGCTTACGAAACGGCTCCACCAGCGCCTCGTCCACTTCAAGCGGCGTGTGCGGGGCATTCGTCGGCAAGTAACAAAAGAAAGGACGACTCTGATTTTGATTGATAAACTTCATCGCCTCCCGAAAGTAGATATCCGTGCAATAGCCCTTCTGCGCCTCCCACTTACCGTTGCGCGACAACACCGGATCAAAGTACGACGGCTTGACACCACTCAACTCTTCCGGAATATCCCCCGGCTGCATCAACCCGCCGCCATTCAGCACGAGGTTGTCGTCAAAGCCCTGGTCCATCGACCGAAGAGGATAGTTGTCCCCAAGATGCCACTTGCCAAAGATCCCGCTCCGATACCCCGCCGGCTTCAGCATTTCCGCCAGCGTCACTTCGTCGCTGTGCATCATGCTTCGTCCAAGATAAGTGTCCACCACTCCGGTCCGATAGTTGTAGCGTCCTGTCAACAGGCACGACCGCGTCGGGCTACAAACGGGCGAAGCATGAAAGTGTGTAAACTTCGCCCCATCTCTGGCCAGCGAATCAATGTTCGGAGTCTTCACATGAGGGTTCCCCGTCAGGCTCAAATCCCCAAAGCCCTGATCGTCCGTCAGAATGAAAACGATATTCGGCTTCCGGTCGCGACGCTGTGCATCCAGCAGCGGCGCGACAATCAATGGCAAAATCCCTCGTCTTGTCAGCATCTGCCGATTCTATCCGACAATAAGAGTGTGAAAGACGAAGCGCTACTAGCCCACTTCAAACGCTTCCCCAACGGTCGCAGCACCTTGAAGCAAATCACCCGCGAGCTCGGCTCCAAGGGCGTCCGCCGAGAGGAAGTCGAACGCGGGGTCGAGCGTCTGACCTCCAAAGGGCTGCTCATCCAACTCCGCAGCCACACCTTCCAACTCGCCAGCGAGGCCCGCGAGTTCTCAGCCGGCACCCTGCGCATGCACCGCGATGGCTTCGGCTTTGTCATTCTCGACGTCAAACCGGCCGGCATGGAAGGCGACGTCTTCATCAATCAGGACAGCGCGCAACGCGCTATGCATGGCGATCGTGTCCTGGTCCGCCTCGGTCGCATTGGCCCCGATGGCCGCGTCAGTGGTGAAATCGACCGCATCCTCAAGCGTGCCAACCAGATCATGGTTGGCGAGTTCCGCATCACCAAACGCGGCAACTTTGTCGTCCCCTACGATCAGAAGATTCGCCAGTGGATCGAGATTCCCGAAGGCATGGAAATCCCGCCCCCGCACGTCAATCCAGACCGCGTCGGCCAGCGTGAGATCAAGGTCGAAAAGCTGGACGACATGAACGGCATGATGGTCACCGTCGAGGTGCTCGACTTTCCCGACGAAGAGGCCAACGGCATCGGTCGCGTCATCGAACTCGTCGGCTTTGAAGGTGACTTCGGTGTCGACGTGGAGATCATGATCCGCAAGCATCATATCCCCCACGAGTTCCCCAGCGAAGTGCTGGAAGAAGCTCGATCCATGTCCCGTGAGATCGGCCCCCGCGAGTGGGAAGGCCGCACCGACTTCCGCGACTACGACATCGTCACCATCGATGGCGAAACCGCCCGCGACTTTGATGACGCCATCTGGGTCGAAAAGCTTCCCAACGGCTCCTACAATTTGCAGGTCCACATCGCCGACGTCTCCTGGTACATCCAGCCCGGCTCAGCCATCGACACAGAAGCAATGCTCCGTGGCACCAGCGTCTACTTCCCCGATCGCGCCGTGCCCATGCTGCCGATCGAACTCTCAACCGACCTCTGCAGCCTCCGCCCCAATGAAGAGCGCCTCGTCCTCAGCGCCCTGCTTCAAATTGATCGCCACGGCCTCGTCGTCTCGCAGGAATTCTGCCGCGGCGTCATCCGCAGCCGCGAGCGCATGACCTACACCAACGTCTTCCAACTTCTCGAGGGCACCCCCGAGCAGCAGGCCGAACAACGCACCCGCTACGCCCCACTCGTCGAACGCTTTGAGTTGATGAAAGAACTCGCCCTTGTCCTTAAAAAGATGCGCTATAAGCGCGGCTCAATCGACTTCGACCTTCCCGAAGCCGTCATCGAATTCGACACCGTTGGCGAGATGGTCGGCGTCTCGCGCGGCCCTCGCAATATCGCCCACCGCCTCATCGAGGAGCTGATGCTGGCCGCCAATGAGGCCGTCGCTTCACACCTCCAGGCCGCTGGCATTCCCAGCCTCTATCGCATCCACGAGCAACCCGACCCCAAGCGCGTCGCTGACTTTGAAGAGGCCGCCTCCAAGTTCGGTGTCTCCCTCGGCCTCTCAGCTTCCCCCACCAAAACACACCGCAACATCCAGCACACACGCTCCGGCCAGAAGATCCGCCGCGACATTGTCAGCCACAACCCTGCGGCCACTGTGAGCTCGAAGAACTATCAGCACCTCGTCGCCAGGATCGAAGGCAAGCCGGAAGAACGCATCGTCAGCTACCTCATGCTGCGCTCGCTCAAGCAAGCCCGCTACTCCAATGAAAACCTCGGTCACTTCGCCCTCGCCGCCCCGGCCTACACCCACTTCACATCGCCCATTCGCCGCTATCCCGACCTCATCGTCCACCGCGTCCTCACCGGTACTCGGCTCGAAGAAGACTACCTCAAACAATTGGGCGAAGACACCAGCTTCACCGAGCGCCGCGCCGCAGAAGCCGAGCGCGAACTGGTCGAATGGAAGAAGACCCGCTTCATGAGCGACCGCGTCGGAGACGAGTTCGATGCGATGATCATCTCCACCACTAAGTTCGGCTTCTTCGTCGAACTCGAAGAGCTCTTCATCGAAGGCATCGTTCCCCTCGAAACCCTACCCAAGGGCAAATATTTTTACAACGAGAGCACCCGCAAGATCGTCGCCGAGCGCGGCAAGCTGGCCTTCTCGATTGGCGACAAAGTCCACGTCTCGCTCGTCAAAGTCGACCTCACAGAAAAACGCCTAACCTTTATGTTGATCCCCTCATGAACCGCCTAGCTAACGAAAAAAGCCCCTACCTGCTCCAGCACGCCAACAACCCTGTCGATTGGCGGCCCTGGGGTGAAGAAGCCTTTGCTGCCGCCCGCGCCGAGGACAAGCCCATCTTCCTCAGCATCGGCTACTCAACCTGCCACTGGTGCCACGTTATGGAGCGCGAGAGCTTCGAGGTCGATTCGATCGCCGAAGTCCTCAACCGCGATTTCATCTCGATCAAGCTCGACCGCGAAGAGCGCCCGGACATTGATCGCATCTACATGCTCTTCGTTCAAGCCACCACTGGCTCCGGTGGCTGGCCGATGAGTGTCTGGCTCACGCCAGACCTCAAACCCTTCTATGGCGGCACCTACTTTCCGCCCGAGAACCGCTACGGTCGACCCGGCTTCCGCACCGTTCTCGAGCAGCTCGCCAAGACCTGGGCCAACGACCGCCAACGCGTCCTCAGCTCCACCGGACCCATCCTCGATCAGCTCAAGCAGCACGTCGACTTCGCCCCCGGCGACGGCCTGATCGATGCCAGAAAAGCCTCTGAGAGCCTCTACTTCAGCCTCAGCCGCAGTTTCGACAAAAACCTCGGCGGCTTCGGCGGCGCACCCAAGTTTCCCCGCCCAGTCACACTAAACTTCCTCCTTCGCCACCACTACCTGACTGGCGCAGAGGACTCGCTCGACATGGCCGTCAAGACCCTGACCGAGATGGCCATGGGCGGCATGAACGACCAACTCGGCGGCGGCTTCCACCGCTACTCCGTCGACTCGCAATGGTTCGTCCCACACTTTGAGAAGATGCTCTACGATCAGGCCCAGCTCGTCACTGCCTACATCGAGGCCTATCAAATCACCGCCAACCCGGCCCTCGCCCAGACCGCCCGCGAGACGCTCGACTACGTCCTGCGCGACCTCCGCCACCCGGAGGGCGGCTTCTACTCAGCCGAGGATGCCGACAGCGTCATCGACCCGGCGCACCCGCACGACAAAGGCGAAGGTGCCTTCTACATCTGGTCCTGGGAGGAGCTGGAGTCCATCGTCGGCGCTGAGCGCATGCCCTGGTTCGCCAAGCGCTTCGGCGTCGAGCGCAACGGCAATGTCCACGAAGACCCGCATGCCGAATTCACCGGCAAGAACATCCTCTACCTCTCCAACAAAGACACCGATCCGCTCCCGGACGAGCTGCGCGATCAGCTCCTCGCCGCCCGAGCCAAGCGCGTTCGGCCACACCTCGACGACAAGGTCCTCACCTCCTGGAATGGCCTCATGATCTCGGCCTTCGCCCTAGCCGCACGCGCCCTCAACGAGCCCCGCTACCTGGCCGCCGCAGAAGCCGCCGCCGCCTTCATCACGACGAGGCTCATCACGCCCAACGGCATTCTCCTGCGCCGCTTCCGTGACGGCGAGGCCGCCATCCCCGGCTTCCTCGACGACTATTCGTCCTTCGCCTATGCCCTCATCGACCTCTACGAAGCGACGGCCAAAGACGCCTACCTCACCCTCGCCAAAAAACTCTGCGCCGATATGCGCGACCTCTTTGAAGACCCGATAAACGGTGGCTTCTATTCAACAACCGAGACCGACCCGAACGTCCTTCTGCGCATCAAGGATGACTACGACGGCGCTGAGCCTTCTGGCAATTCCGTTGCCGCCCAAGTGCTGCTGCGCCTCGGCGAGGACCCCAGTCCCGTCTTCCGCGCCTTCGCTTCCCGCTTCCAGACTCTTCCGCGCATGGTCTGTGCCCTGCTAGCCGTGCCGTCGCGTCAGATCATGCTCGAAGGCCCCGACGTCAGCGAATATCGTCAGGTGATCGACAAGCGCTTCCTGCCCTTCCACACCCTCCTCTACCGCCCTGCTGGCCCCTCGCCCGGTGCCTACGTCTGTCAGGATTTTGTCTGCCAGTTACCAGTCCGTAACGGGGCAGACCTGGAGGCATTGCTAAACTCGAAGCATGTCTGATCGTGTAACTACTCTCCACGGCAACCCGCTCAAGCTGGTTGGCCCCGAATTGAAAGTGGGCGACAAAGCCCCCGAATTTGAACTCACAGGTTCTGATCTGAAACCGGTAACCCTCGGCGATGGCGGCACCGTCCGCATCGTCAGCGTAGTGCCAAGCCTCGACACCCCTGTCTGCGATGCCCAGACGAAGCGCTTCAACGATGAGATCGCCAAGCTCGCCGGTGTCGAAATCCTGACCGTCTCAATGGACCTGCCCTTCGCCCAAAAGCGCTGGTGCGGTGCCTTTGGGGTGGACAAGATCAAGATGCTCAGCGACCACAAGTCCGCCAGCTTCGGGACCAATTACGGCACCCTGATCGAGCCGCTTCGCATTGAGAGCCGGGCGATCTTTGTCATCGACAAGAACAACATCATCCAGCACGTTGAATACGTGAGCGAAATGTCCGCCCATCCCGACTACGAGCCGGCTTTGGCCGCTGCTGCTCGCCTGTAGAAGTAAAGCAACGCCGCCGCTGCGGACACCAGAAACAGAGTCCCAGGCTCTGGAACTGGTTCCACCGGCGGCGTTACTGTTTCTGGAGGTATGACTTCTGTCGGCGGTATCGGATTAGGCGGCTTAGTAGTCGGCGGCTGAGTCGGCGGCGTACTTCCTCCCGGCGGGATTACGATAGGCTGCTCGACCACGACCGTGTTCGGCGGCAGCACAACCGGCGGCTGATTCGGATAGACAGGGAAGTTGGGCGGCCGCTGCGGCGGAAACTGGAGGCCAGGCGTAAAAGGCACCTCGACAAACAGAGTCGGCGAACCAGTGCCGATCGGCTGGCCAGGATAGAAGATTGCGGGCGGAAAGTTGTAGGCGATCTCGATCGGCGTAATCGTCGGGATCGATATCGGGAAGCTAGGGTTAGTCGGTGTGCCGCCAACGTAGATAAGCGGCGGCTGGTTCGTCAATAAGATCGTCTCGCTGTGGTTGCCACTCCCCAAACCGCCCGGCAAGCCACCGCCGATCGAGCCTGGTCCGGTCAAACCCGCCGGAGGCGCAACCGGAAAGTAGGTATTCGGAAGGTCACGCTGCAGGGTGACGAAAGTAGGGGGCGGTTGAGCGGATAGGCCGAAGGGAAGTCCGCCATCCAGCGAATTGGCCTCGCGGACCATAGCCTGAAACACAGGTCCATCCCAGCTCGGCAAGTCCATCACCGCTTCGCTCGGCTCGGCCTTGTTGAGGACAGGACCCATCGCGACAAGCGAGACCCGATTGCCACATCGGCCACGAATGATGCTCACTCCATCGCTGAGCAGCACCTCGCCCGCCTTCAGGTATAGCCGCTGGGCGGTCCAGTAGATCTTGTTGCCAATTCGATAGGAAACATAGCCCATCGCCGGCCGGGTCAAGCGGTACGGCTTCAACTTGTCGAAATCGATGCCCTTGTAGTGCTCGCGAACCGTCGCGTCACATGCAATCTTGGCCTTCACCTCTTCCTTCGTGATCGTGCCCCCAGGGACAACCGAAAAAGGAAACACTTTCCGCTTGCTCAAATCAGCCTGGAAGTTTGGCTTCTCTCCCCAGGTCTCCTCTACGGCATAGAACCGGGCAGCCACCTGGTTGTCTTTCTTGACCTCGCGAGAGCAAGATTGAAAGAGTACTAGGAAGAACAAAACTGCTATTCCGTATTGGAAGTGCTTGAACATCAACTAAGGGCTATACCTGGAAGATTAGCGGCTTTCGACGTCGATTTCGGTTCATTTTTTCTAAACTTTCGGGCCAGCTAGTAATGGTACCATCCGGGGTTGAACACACCCCATCGCTACGACGTACTACAGGCTATTCTGGTCGCAAACCGGCTAGACGCCCTAATTCTGAGCACACTTGTAAACGTTAGATACTACACAGGTTTTACGGGGTCAAACGCGCTGTTGCTCGTAACCGCCAAGGGTCCCCGTCTCTTTACTGACCCTCGCTATACCGTCCAGGCCACGGAACAAGTGACTTGCCCGGTCAGCATCGCCAAAGGCTCGCTTTTGGAGGCGCTATCGGCTAAGGTCGGAACCTTAAAAGGCCTGCGCATCGGTTTTGAAGACGCTAGGGTCTCCTACGTGCTTTCTAAGGCCCTCGCCAAACTCGGCAAGCTGGTGCCTCTCGGCAATGCCGTCGACAAGCCGCGTTGGGTAAAATCGCCGATCGAGATCGAGGCGATCCGCGCCAGCGTGCTCCTCAATTCGAAGGCCCTGGACCGCTCGATGAAGCGCTTCAAGGTAGGGATGACGGAAAAAGAACTGGCGGCTGAGATCGACCATCAGCAGCGAAAGCTGGGGGCCGAGGGCCCGGCCTTCGACACGATTGTTGCCAGCGGAGCCCACTCCGCGCTGCCCCACGCCAGCCCGCGCAATGCCCCGATCAAACGCGGAGGCTATCTGCTGATCGACATGGGCGCATGCCTGGACGGCTACATGAGCGACATGACGCGTACCTTTGGCGTCGGCACCAGCACTAGCGAACAGAGGCGAATTTACGAGGCGGTGCTGGGGGCGCAGTTGGCGGCAATCCGCGCGGTGCGGCCCGGCCAGAAGGCCTCCTCGATACACGCGGCCGCCGTTCGGCATCTCAAGCAACATCGCCTCGACAAGCTCTTCATCCACTCCACAGGCCACGGCCTGGGCCTCGAAATTCATGAGTCGCCGCGGCTTGGCAAGAAGGACGATTCGCTGCTGGAAGCGGGGATGTTGATCACAATCGAACCGGGCGTTTACGAGGCCGGAGTCGGGGGCGTCCGGATCGAAGATACCCTATTGGTTACAGAAGATGGAAGTGAGGTTCTCACACCGACCCCAAAAGGTTGGACAATAGTAGATTAGACCCTGCAATGAATATAGAAGAGATAAAAGAACTGATCCGCCTCGCCGATGAAACCGGCGTCGCGGAACTTGAAGTGCAGCGTGGTGAGAACCGAGTCCGTATCCAGCGCGCCGCTGTCCGCCAGGAGGTCTTCCTCCCGCCGCCCGCGCAGCCGCTATCGGCGCCCACAAGCGCGGCCGCGCCAGCTCCAGTAGAGAACCTGTATACAATCAAGTCTCCGATCGTCGGCACCTTTTACGAATCGGCCTCACCGGATGCCGCTCCGTTCATCAAGCCGGGCGATACCGTGACTGGCAAGACAACGGTGTGCGTCATCGAATCGATGAAGCTCATGAACGAGATTGAGGCCGAAGTATCGGGAGTGGTTGTAGCCAAGCTCGTCGAGAACGGCAAGCCGGTTGAATACGGCGAAGCGCTGTTCACGATCCGCCCCCACTAGCAGCCATGTTCCAAAAAATTCTGATTGCCAATCGCGGCGAGATCGCCCTGCGCGTCATTTGTGCCGCCAAGGACCTCGGCATCAAAACTGTCGCGGTGTATTCGGAAGCGGATCGCCACGCCTTGCACGTGCGCTTTGCCGATGAGGCTGTTTGCATCGGACCGGCTAAGAGCGCGCGCAGCTACCTCGATATTCCCAGCGTCATCAGCGCAGCCGAGATCACCAACGCTGAGGCGATCCATCCCGGCTATGGCTTCCTGAGCGAGAACGATCGCTTTGCTGAGGTATGCAAGTTGAGCGGCATCAAGTTCATCGGACCGACACCGGAGGTGACGCGGATGATGGGCCTGAAACAGAAGGCCCGGCAGGTGATGAAGGACGCGGGAGTGCCAGTGTTGCCGGGTTCGCCTGAGGCCCTGACCAGCGCAGAGGAAGCTCTTGAGTTTGCCGAGAAAATTGGCTATCCAGTAATACTGAAGGCAGCAGCGGGCGGCGGCGGGCGCGGTATGCGCGTCGTCAATAGTGCAGAGGAACTGCCCAATCTATTGATGCAGGCGCAGACTGAAGCCGGTGCGGCCTTCAGCGTGCCGGACATCTATCTGGAGAAGTACATCGGCGCGCCGAGGCACATCGAGTTCCAGGTGCTGGCCGATGAGCATGGAAATGTGGAGGTTCTCGGCGAGCGCGAGTGCTCGATTCAACGTCGCCATCAGAAGCTCATCGAAGAGGCACCGTCTCCGGTGATGACGCCCAAGTTGCGCACGGAAACGATCGCCGCGATCAAGAAGGCGTTGCGTGCGATTGGCTACCAGAACGCTGGGACTGTTGAATTCCTGATGGACGAGACAGGCAAGCTCTACTTCATCGAAGTGAATGCACGCATCCAGGTGGAGCATCCGGTGACCGAGATGATCACCGGCATCGATCTGGTGAAGGCGCAGATTCGGATTGCGGCTGGCGAACGCCTGGAAGATATTTTGGGCGGGCCGATCACGTTGACTGGCCATGCGATCGAGTGCAGGATCAACGCTGAACACCCCGAGACCTTTGCTCCCTGCCCCGGCAAAATCACGGGCTTGAATCTGCCTGGTGGCATTGGCGTGCGCGTGGATACGGCGGTGTACACGGACGGCGTCATTCCACCTTATTACGACTCGTTAGTGGCCAAGCTCATCGTCCATGGACGGGACCGGACGGAAGCAATCGCCCGCATGAAGCGCGCGCTTGACATGTTTGTCGTCGAGGGAATCTATACGTCGATTCCGTTGCAGCGAAAGATCCTCGACGATGAAGACTTTGCCGCAGGACGCATCGACACGACATTCATCGCCCGCAAATTGGCAACCCTGCAAAAGCATTAGGAAATAAGAAATCATGTCCATCAGTTTTGACCCCCGCAATCTGCTCGCACCTTTGGTGGGCAGTGAAAATGGCCTCTCGCAGGCCGAGATCGATGGTGCCAAGCCGGCGGCACTGGCCGCGTTGCAGGGCTTCCGGGCTCAGTGGGAGGCAGGAACTTATGGCTTCCCTGACCTACCTCAAAACAAGGCATTAATTGATGAGATCGATTCGTTGTCCAAGGCTCTAGCCGGCAGCTACGACACGGTCTGCGTCGTTGGCATTGGCGGGAGCGCGCTGGGGTGCTGGGCACTCGATTGCGCGCTGCGCGGGCCGCATCCGGTGCAGGTGAAACAGCCACGTTTGGTGATCCTCGACAACGTCGATCCTGACTTTATCCAGAATGCGCTCGAGAGCATGTCACCCAAGAAGACAGTGGTTGTGGTGATCGCCAAGTCTGGCTCTACGGCAGAGACGATGGGGAGTTTTCTGATCGTTCGCGAGTGGATGATGGCGAAGCTGGGCAAGAAGGCGGCGGGCCGGATTATCGCAGTTACGAGCGAGGGGCGCGGCGACCTCAAGGTGCTGGCAACGACGGAGGGTTATGCGACCTTCCACATCCCGGAGAACGTAGGCGGACGCTTTAGCGTGCTGTCTGCGGTGGGCCTGGTGCCTGCTGCCCTGATCGGCGTCAACATCAAGAAGCTTTGCCGCGGGGCGGCAGAAATGACAGAGAGCTCTTGGTCTGAAGATCTGAGTTCCAACATTGCGCTGAGCGCGGCGCTACATCATTGGTTGATCTGGACTTTGAAGAAGAAGACGATGCAAGTCGCTTTCCCTTACTCCAACTTCCTGTGGGGAACGGCGTTCTGGTTTCGACAGCTTTGGGCGGAGTCACTCGGCAAGGCCAAGGACCGCACGGGCGCAGTGGTGAATGTGGGACAGACGCCGATTGCGGCGCTGGGCACGACAGACCAACATTCCCAGGTGCAACTCTACATTGAAGGGCCGAACGACAAGGTGTTCAGCTTTTGGGCAGTGAAAAAGACGAAGCACCAGACCAAGATTCCGAAGGCGAAATTAGGGCTGGTTGGCTTTGACTATCTGGGCGGGAAGAGTATGGCGAAGCTGCTCGATTGCGAGCGGCGAGCGACAGAGGCGGCACTATCGGAGAACGGTCGCCCAAACTGCACCTTTACTTTGGATCGGATTGACGAAGAGCATCTGGGTGCGTTCTTACAGATGATGGAGTTTGAAACCGCGTTCCTGGGCGAATTGTTAAACATCAATGCGTTCGACCAGGAAGGCGTTGAGTTGGGCAAGAAGTTCACTTACGCACTGATGGGACGGGCAGGCTTTGATGAATTCAAACAGCAATTCGCTGATTACGAGAAGAAGCGCGGTTAGTCTTCTCGCCGGAAGGCAGGAAGAGTTGATCGGAAGTATCGAGACACGCTTGCTCTGGGAGGGCAAGAGGGCGCGCACCTGCTGGTTTCATCCGAAAATTGCCCGGGCCCGCAAGTCGCTGCTGATGACAGTGCAGTTGCTCACTGCCTCTGATGTGATGCATCAGCCACATTATTCCGAGAGCTTCGATGAGGGGAAAACGTGGACCGAGCGCAGGCCCATACCGGCGCTTGAGCGGCGAGTGCTGGGCGGGGGTTTTGAGGATGTTGTCAGTGATGTTGTGCCGGAATATCATGCACCAAGCGACACTGTGTTGTGTTTGGGGCAGGACGTCCACTACAAAGACGAAGTACTGATCCGCCAAGGCGAAGATCGCTGGATTCGTTACTTTGTGCGCCGGGCCGATGGGACATGGACGGTGCCGCGCAGGCTTGAATTTGCGCACCCGGAGGCGTCGATGTTGATGAGCGCCGGATGCAGTCAGCGCGTGACATTGCGCAACGGGAACCTAATCATGCCGGTGACGATGAAGGCGGCCAGGCAGGACCACACGGTCAGTACCTTGCTTTGTACCTTTGATGGCACAGACCTCAAGGCAGTGCGACTTGGCAACATTTTGAAACTGCCGGTGAAGCGTGGCTTGATGGAGCCATCACTGACGCAATTTGACGGGCAGTATTGGCTGACGATTCGCGCGGAAGATGAGCGCGGGCACTTCGCAGTATCGAAGGATGGCTTGAGTTGGGGTGAGGTGAAGACGCACCAGTTTGATGATGGTACGACGCTGATCACGTCGACCACGCAGCAGCATTGGGTGACGCACAGCAGTGGGTTATATCTGGCCTACACGCGCAAAGACGCGGTGAATGAGAAGATTTTCCGTTGGCGCACGCCGACCTATTTGGCGCGCTTTGACACGAAGCGGCAAGTGATTGTGAAGAGCAGCGAAGTGGTGCTGGTGCCGAAGGATGGCGAGGCGATGCATGGCAATTTTCATGTCACCAATATCAGCCCGCGAGAGACGCTGGTGAGCCTGGGCGACATCATTGTCGATAAGCCGTTTCGCGGGGATACGATGCTGACAAGCATCCGCTGGACGAAGGATAACCAGCTTGCGCGAACGAATCGTTGAGCTGGGACTTGTCACGATTTTAGCCGTTGTCTTAGGCACCGAGTTACTGAGCGCGGTGCATTGGCTGGGGCGGGCTGCCGTGATTGCGCTGTGGGCGGGCATTGCGGCGATGTGGGCGATTGGGTTGCGTCGGCAGAAGTGGGACTTTGGGTGGGAGTGGTTGCCAGTGGGCGGGATCTGGGCCATTGAGGGACTAACGGCGCTGGTGAGCCCGCCAAACTCAAGCGATGCGATGGCGTATCACATGCCGAGAATCATCTACTGGATGCAACAGCACAGCGTCGAAAACTTTGCGACGCCCTACTTGAATCAGATCATGTTGCAGCCGCTGCACGAGTATGTCGTAATGCACTTGCAGTTACTCAGTAACGGGGACCGATTTGCTAACTGCGTGGCATGGATGTCGACGGCAGCTTATGTGATAGCGGCGAGCCTGGTAGCGCGGGCCTTGGGAGCGGGAGTGCGGGGGCAGGGGTTGGCGGCGTTTTGCGCGGCGACTTTACCGAACGGGATCATGCAGGCCAGCGGGGTCAAGAACGAGGCACTGCTAAGTTTTCTGCTGAGCAGCATGGTCTATTTCTGTCTGCAGAAGCGGCGCTGGGCGGTGGGCGCTGCCTGCGCGCTGGCGTGCTTTACCAAGGGCACGGCCTACTTATTCTGCGCGCCGCTGTTGCTGTTACTGCTGCCCAAAGCGGTACCGCAAGTGGCGTTGTTGTTGCTGCTCGTGAATGGGGCTTTCTATTGGCGGAACATCGATCTGAGCGGGTCGCCGCTGGGCTTTGATTCCGCGCAGGCGGATGGTAAGTATCGTTGGCGGAATGAGTATCTGAGTTGGCAGCCAATGGCCTCGAACGTGATGCGGCACTTGAGTGAGCAATTGGGCGCGCGCGATGAGGCTTGGAATCGGCAAGTGTTTCAGGCGACAGTTGGCGTGCATGGAGCGTTGGGGCTGGGCGTGAACGATCCGGCGATGACGTGGCCCTATACGGAATTCATTGCGCCGCGACTGGCTAATCATGAGACGGATTCGAATAACCGCTGGCACCTATTATTGCTGGGGTTAAGTGCGCTGTACTTTGCGTGGAGGCGTGAAAAGCTACCGCTGCTGATCGTGGCTGCGATGGCGGCGGGCGCAATGGCGTTCTGCTTCTATT
Source organism: Bryobacterales bacterium (assembly GCA_038206015.1). Lineage (GTDB taxonomy): Bacteria > Acidobacteriota > Terriglobia > Bryobacterales > Bryobacteraceae > Bryobacter. The sequence continues at coordinate 19,830 of JBBRBI010000078.1, forward strand.
TGAAGTGGCAGCCATTTATGTCGCGGATGTGGTTGCCCCTGTTCAGTCTCGGCATGAGCGTGGTGGGTTTGGCGCTGGGACGAATCGCATGGCCGCTGCAAGCCGTGGTGACTGTGTTTCTGCTGAGCGGCAGCAGACTGCCGCTGATGCAGAATTGGGTGCGTCCCTTGCGGGGCCCGGCGACCTTGTTCACCTTGAGCCGCGAGGATCTCTATTATCAGGACATGCGGCAGTGGCCGGTGCGCAAGCAGTATGAGGAGGTGGTGCGGAAATTGCGCACCTCTGCCTGTCGCGAGATCGCCATCGACATCAACCAGTTTCAACTGGAGTATCCGGTGCAGGCGCTGCTATTACGCGAGCACCCGGAGACTCGCTTTGTGCATGTCAATACGCAAAATCCGTCGAAGAAATACGAGGGGCGGATGGCTGCGGTGAAGCCTTGTGTGCAGGTGTGTTTGGCTTGCGATCGGTGGCTGGAGCCTCTTGCCAATCAGCCACTACCTTGATGCGTTCGTTGTAATTCACTCCGTTGGTTTAGGCTGACGAGGCTGCATTCTCGATCTGCCGCAGCCGTTGCGTCAGCAATTCCTGCTCACGCAGGTTTTGGGTCATTGTGATTGCGCGCTGGATCTCCACGCACGCTTCAGAAAATCTCCCCATCTTCATCAGCAGGTCACCGCGAACACTGGGGAGCAGATGGTAGCCGGCCAAGGGGGAGGGAGTGCCTGGGCTGTCGATTGCATCGAGCGCATTGAGTCCAGCGGCGGGGCTTTGCGCCATCCCGATAGCCACCGCGCGATTCAGTGCCACGATGGGCGATGGGCTGAGCTGCATCATCGCGTCGTAGAGGAGAACGATCCGCTCCCAATCCGTCTCCTGGGCTGTACGGGCTCGTGTGTGACAGGCAGCAATCGCGGCCTGTAAGGCATAGTTGCCCGCACCCCCACCCAGCTTTTGGGCGTGTTCGAGTGCGGCCAATCCTCGCTCAATTTGGGCGTAGTCCCACGAGGCGCGGTTCTGGTCAGGCAACAGAATGGCTTCACCGTTTGGTCCCCTGCGAGCCGCCGTGCGTGCCGAGTTTAGTTCCATCACTGCCAGTAGACCGTAGACCTCAGACTCGTTGGGAAGTAACTGCCCAAGTATGCGTCCGAGCCGCAGCGCATCGACGCAGAGGGCAGCTCGCATCCATTCATCCCCCGATGTCGCGGTATAGCCTTCATTGAAGATCAGGTAGACCACCGAAAGTACGGACTGCACTCTCCTGCGCAAATCGTCCCCACGCGGCGTCTCGAAGGGCACATGAGCTTCGGCGAGGATCTTCTTGGCACGAAAGATTCGCTGGCCGAGAGTCTTTTCGGGCACAAGAAAGGCACGTGCGATCTCCTGGGTGGTGAGGCCACCGATCAGACGCAACGTGAGCGCGACGCGTCCTTCCAACGCAAGGACCGGGTGGCAGGCGGTAAAGATGAGTCTCAGCACATCGTCATCAATGACCTGATCGAGTGCCTGGTCCAGCGCATCGGCGAGCCGTTGTTGTTGACGTTCAAGGTCCCGAGCAAGGTCCCCGTGCTTGCGCTCTAGCATCTGTCCACGGCGCAAAGAATCGATAGCTCGCCGCTTGGCCGCCGTCATCAACCATGCGGCGGGATTTTCGGGAATGCCTTCATCAGGCCACCGTTCCAGGGCCGCAACAAGCGCGTCCTGGGCGAGTTCCTCCGCAATCCCGATATCTCGGGTGACGCAGGCAATGGCGGCGATGAGCCGTGTGGACTCGATTTTCCACACGGCCTCAATCGTCTTGCGAACATCTGTCATGCCTTGGCGGCTGCCGGGTTTGGCGGATGCTCAAAACCGTCGATAGCCTTTTGCACATCCTCCGGGAAATCGCCCATATCGTGAATCTGGCGCACTTCGATGATCTCGTTGTTGGACATCGGCGCTCGTTTGGCCCACACAATGGCCTCTTCGTGCGAACGTACCTGAATGATCCAGTAGCCGCCGATGACCTCTTTGGCTTCTGGAAACGGCCCGTCCGTTACTGTAGCTTTGCCGTCCGAGAATGAAACGCGGGCCCCGGTTGCAGGCGGGAAGAGCCCATCGAGAGCGAGCAGGACGCCGGCTTGCTGCAGGGTCTTGTTGTACTCCATCATTTTTGCTACTGCTTCTGCACTCGGCATCGCGTCTGGCGCTGCCGACTCATATCCTTTTGGGATTACCATCATCATGAATCTCATCTTGTTTCTCCTAGGAGGTTACTTTCGATTGGGGCCGGATTCGGTGGAAGGCTCGCACCTCGACAGGCACCCGGTAGGCGACGGTGGCTTTGCGTCCCCAAGCCAGCGCTTCGTCCATGTCAGCACACTCCAGTATCCAAAAGCCGCCGATGTGTTCTTTGGCTTCGAGGTAGGGGCCGTCGGTGATGGAGACGCTGCCGTCCGGCTGCTTCCGCAGCGATTTAGCTTGGATTGGCGATTCCAGACCGCCGGCGAAGAAGCGGGCGCTTGCGGCATCCATCTCCTGATTGAGTGCGCCAATGTCGCGAATCATGCCATCACCTTCCAGCGACGGGTTGTAGTTTTCGGGGTGTTGAATCGCAACTAGATATTGCGGCATTGATTTCTCCTGTAATGAATTTCAGGCGGGCCATTTACTCTGCCTTCAATGTATCGACGAACGACGGGAGCCGGATTCTACAAATCGTTCCAGAAACTTTTTGGCTGCTCAGGAATTCGCGTAGCGCCTCCTGGGACCGGCTCTCTGCTTGTAGGGACGCCTTGCATTTCTGGCTCACTGACCGACCGTTGCTTCGACGACACGCAAACCGCCACCTGTCACTCGATCCGCAAAGAAGCGCCGCAGCTGTCCGTCCTCCAGGATGGCGATCCCAAAGCCCGTGGCGAGCAGGAGCCGCCGGCCGACGCGCAAAATCCCGACTGCAATGTCTCGAAGCTCAAACTTCTCGATGGCGTTAGTTGCTCGATCCAATCGCAATAGGCCGTTACTGGCGGCTCCCCATTCGCCTCGGGTCGCAGTGGCCAACCATACAGCGTCCTGTTCGACAAGAATCGCAGTTACCGAAGAGTTTACGATTTCAGGGGGAGCCTGAATTTCAAAGCGACGCTTTGCGGTATCGAAGTAGCCAAATCCGCCGATACCAGTGCTGCCTTCGCCGTCGTAGAAGCTTTGGCCGAACCAGACTGTTCCTTCGAAGATCAACCATGGACCAATTGTTACTTCAAGCTTAGTCTGATCACGGACGTATCCGTCCTTAAAGTGGCCCGGCCTAGCTGCGCTGAACTCGGTGTAAGTCGGTTGTGGCAGGCGAAACTTCTTGAGGCCGCTGGGCGTCGACTCCGCCACCTGTATGCCAAATTTCTCATCTTGAGTGAGAGTAAAACGATTCTCGGGTCCAAACCTGAGTGGTTTAAAAGGCTTGGACTGAAGACGACTGGTCCAGCCGCTTGCGGCTAGGGCCCCCAAGACCCGGAATGTATTGTCGGGTTTGTATTCCAGGGCGACGGGAGTCCGGTTATCTGAGCCAACCAGGACGGCACCATCGCCGGATGCTATGACCGCAGTCATGAAAAAGCGATCATAGTCGACTTTATTGACGAGCGCCTTGGTGCCAATGTTGTAAGTGAATCGGCGGTTGGGGCCTTGATTGCCTTTCTCAGGAGTACACGAGAATACTAAGTCCGTCGTTGTTGCACGTTCCAAACGCGCGAAGCACCAGCCATCGCCGAATCCCTTTTCGACGGCAATCGGATAAACCAATTGCAGCTTGGCCCTGGGCTGAACGAAGAGACCGACAAGCACGTCTCCCTCCCACCAAACGCCGTTGTCATTGTTGGGAGGGTACAGGCGAGGGCCGGCTACAGCGAGGACGAGATCGCTCGTCTCGGTCACCGAAATGCGGTGCCAAATCCAGCAGTGTTTGAGTGCCGGGGAAGCCCGCCTCATGGCCGCAATTACTGCCGAATCCCCATCTGCGGCATGCAAGACGGCGCTGAAGGGCAAGTAAAGCAGGCTGCGCCGGGAAAGCTGCATGTATGGCCTGCTATTCCCGATCGGCGTTTGCTTTGAGGTGGGCGAGATCGGATTGCATCTTGCCGGCGGCCATGCGCATGATGATGGGCTTGAAGAAATTCGCCACACCACTCTTGAAATCGTAGCTGCCGCTGACGGTGAGGGCGGTGCGGTTGGCGCCTAAATCTTCGAATCAATAACTAGAGACACCGGTAAATGACTTTTTGTCGTCGAGATTGACCGAGACGAACTTGTAAGGTTCAAATGCTGTAACTTCAGTGTAAATCTCCATAGCTTGGCCACCGTTGTTCTGGTCTTCCATAACCCACACCTCTTTAGCTCCGACGCCTTTGTTACCGGGGGTGAGTTTCTTGATCTCCTTCAGCCAACTTACCCATTTCTTTGTCTTTTCGACGTCATCGAGATGCGCCCAAACCTGGGCTACGGGTTTGTCGATTTCGATGTGAGTGGTCATGGATCCCGAATCCTTGCCGAGACCCATGATGAAGAGAGTGGCCGCACCCGCGCAGACGAGGGCGAGGAGAGTGAGAAGAGTCCAGCGGACGTATTTCATATTGTTTCCTTGTCGGGCGCGAGGAGCGCGAGTATCGGAGCTACTACCAGAACGAGTTGCAGATAAAGCGGCGGATGGGTATTCGGCATCTTCAACGGAACTGTGGAGGCGCAGAAGGTCCATGCCACGTCGAGTAGAAGTTCGGGGAGGATGAGGCCGACCAGCAAGAGGAGGATCACCGCTTCGAGGCGCGGGGCGGCCCAATGGCGGATTGAGCTTACCACTTGACACCAATACCAGCGGCTGGATCGGGATAGGGCGAACTCTTCGGCGAGGTCGGCGGCGACTTCGTCGTAGAGGCGGTGGGGCGTGGTTAGGCGGAGGAGCAGGCGCGCCGCGACGGGGGGATTTAGTTGGTTTTCCACATGGCTCCGGGTAGGTTGAGGCCGTCGCTCATACTGGCAAGGGCCTCGCGCGAAGCATCGAGGGCGCGGCGACCACGGGGCGTGGGTTGGAAGACGCGCTTGGCGCGGATACCGTCGCCGGGGTCCAGTGTTGTTGAGCTGACCATTGATTTCGCTTCCAGGCGTACGAGAGTGGTGTAGACGGCACCGATCGCGATTTCGCGCCTGGTGCGGACGGTAATCTCCTGGCGGACGCGCATGCCGTAGGCGTCAGAATCCAGGCGCAGGAGAGCAAGCATGACGAGCTGTTCAAAGTCGCCGAGTAACTCGCGCTTGGCAGGGGCCTTCATAGTTCTACATTGTAGAAGAAGTGGCTTAGGGATGGAAGAGCGAAGTTTGGCAGGCGGCTAGAAATTGACCCTTCTCCCCTGAGTTCGGCCCTTACATACCGAAAGGGTCGGACGGGATGATGCCATTTAGACGGGCGTAGACCGTGAGCACTCCCCGGTGGTGAGCGGTGTGATCTACGAGCGCACTCACGATGGTAAGGCGGGGTTGGCCACCCATGACGGGGCCTTGAGGGAGAGCGGTCATCAGGTCGTCGTCTGTTTGGGCTTCTATTACCTTCGCGGCGTTGGCGAGGGATTGGTCAAACCAAAACCGCGCCGCGCCCAGTGAATCGACGGCCAGCACCTGTTGAATCTGCGGGTCGAAATCTAAGTCGAAGCCTTCGGGACGGAAGGCTCCCTCAATCAGCCAATCGATCACGCGCGCGGCGTGAGCGACTTGCTGGGAGACAGTCATCATGCCCTCCGCCGGCGAGAAGCCGGAGAGCACCTCAGTCAGGTTGTCAGTAGACCGATTGAAATACTCGCGGGCAAAGGTGATTTGTTCGACGGCGTTTTTGGCTAGGGACATATTGGATCTGGGCTAAATTGAGATCTGGCAATGGCAGCAAATGAAGCCATGGCGCATAACTTTCAGTATCTTAAAGCGCCTGGAAACACCACCGCTGCCAACTGGCGATTGCAGACTCGACTTATCTCTGGCGGGAAGTCAGGCCCATGATGTCAGTGTAATTCGTGCCATGCAAATGGCCGAGGTGCCTACAATGCGTCCCCACCGAAACTAGAGTGGAAGTGTGTAATCGAGATCGTATGAATGTTGCCCCTTGTCATTGTGAATGGTGAGGCTGCCCGCTATACCTTTCAGCTCCCCAGTCCCTGAACCGGGCACAACAGTCACCGACAGAATCGGGCCGCGTTGATCCATTGTGCCCGAATGCTGGAGCGCGAAGGTGCCATGCTTTCCCGCGAGTATCCCGGTGACCACTTCGATTGCAACATACCCGGCTGCGCCTTGCTTTGGATCACCGCCTGAGAACATTTCGCCTTTGGTTGTCGCTTCAAGATCGCCGTGAATGACCTTGTTAATCGAAAAACGGCCCAGGCCTTCGGCTGGTGGCGGCGCTAGTGGCTGAACATTAACCGTGAAGGTTCCGTGGGCGTGGTGGGTCAATCTACTTTCCTTCTGCTGGGCATTCGCGGGCTCTAGGAATAACATGAACGCAAAACTAATCGGTGCCAAGAACCGCATCGCGTTGAACGGAGTCTTCGTCGGCGGATTTGATGGCATTCGTTTTAGATTATCGCAACCTTAGCGGGTGGACATTTTGATATCGGACAGGCTTAACAATTGCAGACCTGATTTATCCTTGGGAGAAAGCTATGCCCATTCGCATTCCGGAATCCGAAATCACCGAGACCTTTGTTCGAGCCTCTGGGCCAGGCGGCCAGAACGTCAATAAGGTCTCGACCGCAGTCGAACTGCGCTTTGATGTCGGACGATCGCCATCGCTGCCAGAAGCGGTGCAAGTGCGACTGAGGGCACTCGCTGGAAAGCGGGTGACGCAGGACGGAATTCTGGTGATTAGCGCACGGGAGCATCGGACGCAGGAGGCGAATCGGGCGGAGGCGAGGGCGAAGCTGGATGAGTTGGTTGCGCGGGCTGAGGTCGTTCCGAAACGGCGGAGGGCGAGTCGGCCTACGCTTGCCTCAAAGGTGCGGCGGCAGACGGCGAAGACGCAGCGGTCTGTGGCCAAGAAGCTTCGGGGGCGGGCGGGTGAGGAACAGAGTTAGTAATGCCGTACTTCTGCGGCCAAGCCTTGGCCGGTAAGTAAAAGGTTCCGAAACACCGATCCACCCAGGGGAACATCGGCGAGTAGTTCTTGTTGACGAGTTCGGGCCCGTCGTTAGTGTGGTGCCAGTGGTGAAAGGCGGGGGTGGAGATGAACCATTCCAGCGGACCGAGGCGCCAGTTCAGATTGGCGTGGATGACAAAGCCCCAAATGGTGGAGGCGATCGTAACCAATAGAGGGGCCATGTCCATTTCATTTGCCATTGGTTGGGCCAGCCCTAAGAAGTACATCGGCACCAGTGCGCAGAGCCGTGAGACGAACATGTCTACGGGATGGACACGGGTGTGCACAAGCCAATCCATTTCCTCGGCGTCGTGATGGATGGAATGGTAACGCCAGAGTAGAGGGAGTTGATGCGAAAGACGATGTCCCCAATAGGCACCCAGTTCCCCAACAATCAGCCCGGCAACCAACCTAGCCCAGAAGGGCCAACCAGCGATGGAATCGTAGAGAGCAAGCGGCAGAACGAGGTGGGCGGCTCTGGCGGCGAAGTTCAACGGGACGACCAGGAATAACTTCGGGAGCAGATTAGTTACAAAGTAATAAACAACATCGATCGCGAAGGACTTTCGAAATATTTTTTGTTTATGGAGGAAGAAGATTCGCTCCAGCGGAACAAAGATGACCATAAGCAAGAGTAACCAGGCACAGAGCCGCACTGCATCCAAAGAAAGAACAGTGAGTGTGGCCGAAACCTGGTTGAGCAACCGCATTTGTCTAGCGCCGTTTCTTGATTGCGATGATGGCGATCAATCCGCCGCCAAGGAGTAAGAGAGTTGCTGGCTCAGGAGTTTGAACAACCATCGACACGCCGTCTAACAGGACGACTGGCGGCTGTCCCATTGGAGTGCCCTTGGCGAGGAAGGTGAGCGTCTGCGTTGTCGCGGTTGCTATGAAAGTCATTTTCTGTAGCTGGGTGTCCCAAAAGGATGGAGCGTTATCTGCAAGGCTCATCAAATTCGATAACTGAACCGGGTTTGCGACGGTGGTTGTACCGAAGCTGACCTGCCAGCGCTCAGTGGTATTGCCCGAGGTGCCAGCCTGTTGCGCCGCTCCCTGGTAAAAGGTCAAATCATATTTGGCTCCAATCTGCAGGCCATTGATGACTTGCCAAATCGGGGCAACGTAAGTTGAATCGCCGTCAATGCCGACAAAATTCCCGCCATCCAGACTGTTGGCGGCGGCCTTTCGGAAGCCTACGCCATTGAAGGCCGACCCACCAGAACCACCAGTAATCAGGGAGGCGACGGTTGCGCCGGTTCCACAGTTGCCGTTGCAGGACGACTGCCACCCCGAGACATTGGAGGTGCAGGTCGTACCGGCTTTGCAAAAGTAGCCGTAGGTTGAGGTTATGGTGTTGCCAGAGACTAAAGTTTCGAAGGACCCATTTACGACAATCGAGGCGCTCTTGGCGGGGGTGGCGAAAAAGAACAAGGCTATAGCAAGCGCGAGGAAGCCGATGCAATGGTGCGTACGTCTGATTGTGAGTGGGTTGGTCATTTGTAGGTCTCCTGGTTGGGGTTCATCTGGCATTTGCCTTAGTCCTAGGCGACTAGGTCTATTTCCCAAGCACAAACTAAGGGTACTCATTAGGAATAAGTTCCGTAAGGTACGTTAGTACTAAACTGCTATATATTTAACCCTAGAGTGAAAACTAAGGTGTTACACGGATGCAATTGCCTAAGGTGCTTACTCGGCGTGGAGGGGAAGGAGTGATGCGGGTGCCGAGGCTGGAATTGCTAAGATGCAGAAATGAAAGCCACTTCGTACTGGGTCTGTCTTCTGACGAGCCTGGTTATTTTTCCTGTTGCTGCTCAAAACTTCTGGCCTAAGGCTACGCCTAGTGCTGTGGGGCTGGATGCTAAGGTGCTGGACGCTTTTGATGCCGACATCGCCTCTGGGAAGTATGGAAATGTTGACGGGATGCTGGTAATTCGGCACGGGAAGGTCGCCTATGAACGTAGCTACAAACGCGACTACAAGGCGATCTATGGCGCTGAGGCTGAGAAGGCGAGCGCGTTGAATCCGAATGATCCAAGCGGGCCCTATAACTATTTCAATCCCTTCTGGCATCCGTATTACCGGCGCGGAGATTTGCATACGCTGCAGTCGGTGACGAAGACGGTTACATCGATTGTGATCGGTACGGCGCTGACGAGGCATGAGTTCCCTGCTCTAGACACGCCCGTGCTGTCGTTTTTCGATGCGGCGAAGGTCGCCAATGTTGACGATCGCAAGAGGCGCATGACGGTGCGGCATCTATTGACGATGACGGCGGGGCTGGACTGGAATGAAGGACTGCCGTATTCAGACCCGCAGAATACAGGGAGCCAGATGGAGGCGGCATTTGACTGGGTGCAGTACACGATTGATCGCAAGATGGCGGTGGAACCGGGCAAGTTGTTTGTCTATAACAGCGGGGCGACACAGTTGCTGGCGCATATTTTTCGGAAGGCAACGGGGCGGGACATTGAGGAATATGCGATGGAGCACTTATTTGCGCCGTTGGGAATTGAGCGTTACTACTGGAAGCGGACACCAACAGGGTTGATCGACACGGAAGGCGGGCTGTACTTGACGCAGCGCGATCTGGCCAAGCTGGGCTATTTGTATTTGCAGGATGGGGTGTGGGAGGGGAAGCGGATTGTAGAGAGCGCGTTCGTGAAGGCGTCGATCACAGCGAGCATCGACGTGGGACGGGGCGGTCAGAAGTATGGCTATAAGTGGTGGTTGCGCCCTTATGGGAAGAATGGACGGATGAGTTTTGGTGGTTCGGGCTTTGGGGGGCAGATGCCGATCGTGGTGCCTGAGATGGACCTGGTGCTGGTGTTCACCGGTTGGAACATACTGCCCGGGGGGCCGGGCCTGAGCGCGACAGTGGCGACGGATCGCGTGATTGCGGCGGTTGTTGACTAAGTCGCAGATTGGGTCAGGCCGAGGCGGATGGAATTCTGCTCGGAAGTGGAGTATAGTATTGATCAACTCCACGTGAATCGAGTTCCGCTCACAGTGTGCGCGGTAAGCTCGGCCCGCCTTTTCGCCCCGGCCGGGGCAGTTTCCAAAATCCTCCTGGAGATCCACCATGCTTGATGCTATGCCCGATATGAAAGGCCAGTCCCGGCGGCACGTTTTGCGTGCGGCCAGTCTATTGTCAGCCGGAGCGGCGCTGCCGTTCTATAACGAATTTGCGATGGCGCAGGACGCCACTGAGCGCCCTCGGGGGATGCGCGGCGCGATGCCGCCAAACGCAGTTCGGATCGGATCGAACGAGAATCCGCTGGGGCCCTGCGCGGACGCGTGCGAAGCGATCATGAAGATCGCGAAGTATGGCGGGCGCTATTCGCCGTTCAACGAGCAGGGCGACTTTATCAAGATCGTCTCTGAGGTGGAGGGCGTGAAGCCAGACTTTATTGCGGCCTATGCCGGGTCGAGCGACCCGCTGCATCGGAGC
>JBBRBI010000079.1:0-30380 GCA_038206015.1 Bryobacterales bacterium
GATTGAGCCTAAGCAATCGACTCTTTCGTGGATCGAAGCTAAATCGCATTCGGTGCTGCTGTTATACCGCCTTAGCCTTGCCGCCCGCTGCCCAAAACACCGATACTGGCGATTGCGAATAGAAACGAATGACTCTCATCGTCGAAATCAAGCCCGAAGTCCAGCAAACCCTGCAACGCCAAGCCTCCGCCCAAAGGATCATCCGCGACCGATCTTCTCGCCTTCGCATCCCGCCTGGATTCCGACTCAGCCCGCGAGATGACCGAAGCGATCGAGTCCGGCTGCGAGCAAGTCGATGCCCGGGACTGGTAATTTCTTACTCGACACCAACATCCTGGTTTTGCTCTTCAACGGGTTGTGCTTGACATACGACTTCTCGTGGGAATCAGCACAGGTGTTTTTCTCGCTCTGTGAACCGCACGTCTAATTCGATCCGCCACCGCCTGCTCCCGACTTACAGTCGGAAACGCGTCGAGAAACTCATCCAGACGATTATTCCCGTCAAGATACTAAATCAGATTTCGCAGTGGCACGCGGGTACCGACAAACACGGGCAGTCCTCCAAAAAACTCCGGGTCGCTGCGAACGGCGCTGGATTTTGTAGACATGGCTGCTTCTAAGGGGACTCTATCGGGCACTCGCCCCTCACACTTCCCAAATCATCGATAATGAAGCTTGAGCCTCTAAGCCGATGACACTCATAATCGAAATCAAGCCCGAAGTCCAGCAAGTCCTCCATCGCCAAGCCTCCGTCCATGGCGTTGACCTCGCCGCCTATGCCGCCAGTCTCCTCGAGGAAGCGGCCCATATCCCCTCCGGAGCAAAACCTCTCACCCTCGGCGACGTCGACAACACCCTCAGAGATCTCGCCCAGTTCTCTCACAAGATGCCATCGCTGCCGGATGAAGCATTCTCTCGGGAAAGTCTGTACCCGGATCGCGACTGATCTCTCCCACTCCCCGATCTCGAACTCGCCCAATCCATCCACTCGACTTTGTTGTACTCCTGGATCACAAAACTCAAAACGGAGTATCCTACGGGTAGGAAGTCTTCTCCCAATGAGTGTCGTAGACCAAATCGTCGAACAAATAGCCGCACTTACACCCAGCTTACGCCACATCCTATTCTTGCAACTCAATCAAGAGGCTCCCCTTCTGCCCAAGGGAACACCCGGAACCGACCTTCTCGCTTTCGAATCCCGCCTGGGTTCCAACTCAGCCCGCGAGATGACGGAAGCGATAGAATCCGGCTGCGAGCAAGTCGATGCCCGGGACTGGTAATTCCTTACTCGACACCAACATCCTGATTTTGCTCTTGAACGAGGATACTTCTATCCTCGACAAAGCCTAACAAGAAGATGAACTCTTTGCGCCCGTAATTACGATTGGCGAATTCATGTTTGGGGCGGAGCGCTCATCCAAACCCGGTGCCAACATCAAGTTAGTCGAGCAGTTGGCCGACCACACCTCGATTCTCTTTTGCGATCTCTCAGTCCCCAAGCACTATGGCCGGATCAAGAACGCCCTTAAGCTGCAAGGGACGCCCATTCCCGAAAATGACATCTGGATCGCGGCGATCGCCTCTCGTTGGGACCTGACCCTCATAACGCGCGATCACCATTTTGAGCACATCGGCGGCCTACGCCGAACCTCTTGGTAACGCGGGCACCGGCCTCCTCCTCCCACTCACACCCCGTCCTTGCGCCCCGCATAAATTCTTTCATGCAACTGTGAAAACGCCATCTCGTCGATCCGCACCTCCGAGTCTGGCGCAAATGCCACTTCCATGCTCTGATAACCCCTCCGTTTTCCGCCGTATCCAATCTGAACATCCGGCGTAGCTACGAAAGCACAACAACTTGTCCCCCCCGTAATCCCAAGCGACACGTTAACCGAGCCATGGCAAATTTGAGCGATATCGAGAACCTTCTCCCGTCCCCTTCCTCCGGCGCATCCGGGCATGGATTCCCGCCCCGACGTCGCTGGCGGTGAGCCATGCATTGTCCGTACTCGTATCCCCGTCTGGCTGCTGCAACAGGCGCGCCAACTCGGTGCCTCGGAGCAATCTCTCCTCGCCTCATACCCCACTCTCCGTGCCGAAGATCTGGTTAATGCCTGGAGCTACGCCCGCTCGCACGCCAAAGAGATCGACCAACAAATTCGTGACAACGAGGCAGCCTAGCGGTCCATGCCTCAATCTCCCGGCTTTTAAACAACACCCCAATCATCCGTGTGAATCGGTGTGAATCAGTGGCTCACAAAATCTCCGTAGCAGCAATTTTGCACCTCTATCTCTCACCGTTTCAACAACATCCCCAAAACCACCCCTCGGGACCCCATTTTCGTCTGCTAACTTCTCTACCGGGAGGCAGGGGCCGCGCGAACAGCGCGCTCTTCGCCTCCCAAACTATTTTTAAGATCGAAAAGGAAAAAGAACCCATGTCCTCACCCGCTCAAATCGAAGCCAACCGCACCTCCAACGGCCTCCGCGCCACCCGCGAATCCATCTTCCAAACGAACCCAATCGAGCAATCCAACTACGAAGACCTCCACGCCAGTCTCGAAGCCGAAGTCCTCCCCGCCGGCACCGCCGAGCAAGCCGTCTTCGAGCAATATTCCTTCGCCACCTTCCAGGCCCTCCGTGCCCAGCGATTCGAAATTCAAACCCAATCCCGCTGGGAGCAATCCCCAGACGACCAAAACCTCTTCGCCCAAATGGAGCGCACCGCCAAGCTCGGCGCAATGTACGAGCGCCGCGCCGCCAAAGCCCTCACCGAACTCCGCAAGCTCCAGGCCGACCGCCTCGCCGCCGCCGAACTCCCCATCCAAACCCCCATCTGCTTCCCCATCGCGAAGCTCACGCAACGCAAAATCGACCCTGAAATTCTAGCCTGCCAAATCTCCCTCACGGTCGAAAAGGCAGCAGAAATGCCAATCGCTAATTCAAACCCAATCCGATATGATGGTCTCCGTACATGACCGCCCCCCCGCCCTACGGCTCATCCTCCGGCACAAACCTCGGCGCTCTTGGCTCCAGCCCCATCGACTTCAGCGCCTCTTCCCCGCCCGGACGCTTCATTTCCCAGTGCTTCATCCGCTCGCTCGAATACAGCTCCCCCACTTCGCCATTCGTATACTCCCAACGCACCACGCGATGCGGTGCCGCCGCCTCGACAAAATACATATAGCCATTCCCATTACCGAGTTGCGCCGAGTAAGTCTCCACCTCAAACTCCCCGGCCGCAACTTCGATCTTCTGCGTCGCCCCGCCCCGCGTCAGGTTGATCCGCGACCACGCCACAGGCTGTCCCGCATCCAGCGCACTCCGCAACCCAGTCAGGAACGGAACCGCCTTCGATTCCCCTGCTGCCAAAAACGGAGCCCCCATCCCGCGTGCCCAAAACACCAGCCCATCCTCGCTCACCCCATCCCCCAGCGGCATCCCAGTCTTCCCAAATACAAGCTCTTGAAACGAATGCCCATCCCAACTCTGTCGAGAAAAACTCGCCTTCCCCAGCATGCCCCCCACCAGACCCAATTCGCAAACCGTCATCTCACTGCTATCCGAAATGCCAGTCTGCAAATTACGCTGCCACTTCAACGCGATCACTGGCCGCCCCTCCCTCTTCTCGCTCGAAAAGATCGCGATCGACTCCCCACTCCGCATCTCCCCGTCGCGCGGGCTCTGCAACTCGTAGATCGACACCTCCGCAAACCCATCCCCCCCACGTCTCCCAAAATGCCGCGTCATAGCGACCATCCGGCTTCGCCACCGCCCCCACAGCCGCAACGCCCCGCCCACAGGAGCATAAACTCACGACAAAAACGATCGCACCTAGAATGATTCGCATCGACACCCCGTCTATTGTCTACAATAAGGGTTCCTGATGAAAAACGCACTTCTTTGCGCCCTGCTAGGCGCGCTTGCGGTGACGAGCTGCAACCGCAAGCCGTCGCCGGACGTGGCCGCAACGGTAAACGACAAACCGATCACCTACGCCGATCTCGACAAGCAGTTTGCATTTCAGTTTGCTGGTGCCAACGAACGCATCAGCGACGACCAATTGACGATGCAGAAACTCGAATTTCTGCGCGTCCTCATCGACAACGAAATCATGCTCCAAAAGGCCGAAAAGCTCGGCCTCCTCGCCACTGACGCCGACGTCGACGCCAAGGTCAACGAGATGAAGTCGCCCTTCACGCAGGAAGACTTTCAGAAGCAGTTGGCCGGCCGCAAGATGTCTATCGATGACCTCAAAGGCCAGATCCGCCGCGAGCTCTCCATCGAGAAACTGTTTAACAAAGAGATCCGCAGCCTGATCAACATCACCGATCAGGACATCAAGGATTACTTCAACGCCAACAAGGCAAACTTCAACCTGCCAGAGCCACAGGTTCATTTGGCCCAGATACTAGTCACCCCCGCTAACGACCCTGCCGTGCGCAATCTCAAAAACGACAAGGCGAAGTCGGAAGCCCAGGCCCAGGCCAAGATCATCATGATCGAGCAGCGCCTCAAAGGTGGGGAAGACTTCGGAGCCCTGGCCACCAACTTCTCAGAGGATCCCCAGACCGCCGCCAACGGTGGCGACCTCGGCTTCATGGGCGAAAGCACCCTCGACAAAGCCAACCCCGAACTCCGTAAGCTCATCATGAGCCTCCAAGCCGGTGCCGTCTCCAACGTCATCAAGACACAGGAGGGCTTCCGCATCCTGAAGGTGATTTCCAAGGAGCCCGCCGGCCAGCGCGATCTCAATGACCCGCGCGTCCAACAGGGAATCCGCGAAGGCCTGGTCACCCGCAAGGACCAGCTCGCCAAAGCAGCCTTCTACGAGGCCGCCCGCAACGACGCCAAAGTCGGCAACTACTTCAGCCAGAAAATCATGGCCAGCCTAGCCGCTAAGAAGTAGACTCGCCCGAATATTCTCCAGGTAACTGATCGATTTCAGTCGCTTTCGGCGCATGTACGAGTAGATCTTACTTACATGCAACTACAGCGGCTACCACAACTATGACGGGCATCCTCGCGATCCTCAGTGGCTTGGCTTTCGGGGCGATCCTCGGCGCTGTCTTCGGCTTTGGCGCATCCATGACCTACGAGCAGGTCTACGGCATTCAGAGTGGCGGCAGCGCCATGGGCGGCTTCTTCTTCATCGGGCCCTTCGGCGTGATCGGCGGCTTTCTACTCGGCGCAGGCGGTTACCTCCACTACAACACCGGCCCAAAAACATTCACATCCGTCCTCCTCTGGAGCGGCGGCATCGTCCTCGTGCTCGGCCTTATCGGATGGGTCATACCAGTCTTCAATAAAGCAGGCTCCCGCGCTGCCTATAATCTCGAACTCGAATTCGAAGTCCCCGCCGGGTCCCTCAAAGACTACCAGGATCAATATCAATTCCAATGGGGTTACGCCGGGGAAACAAAAGAGGAAAAAGCCGACACAAACTTCTACGGCTACAACTGCGAAGGGCAAAGCTGCGTACTCAAGGGTGCCATTCAGATGTCCGATAACCCCTCGCGCCGCATCGCCCTCTTCGCCTATAACGGCACGCTACAAAGCTTTCCGATTCCGCTAACCGGCCGCGTCCTGGCACCAACCGAATGGTCCCCCTGGCAATCAGGCAATCAAGTGCGCCTCCGTTGGATGATGCGCAAAGCAAAATAAGTTTAGGGTCGCGCCGCCAGCGTATACAAACTTCCCTCACCCAACTTCTCGAAGATCGCGACGATCTTATCGCGCCGCTTCAGGACCCCCTGCTGCTCAGGGATGGTGATCGCGTCGCCCATTACGGCTTTCAGCTCGGCTGCCTCCAATTTCCTCATGGCCTCCAGCAAGCTCCGTTCACACTTCATCAGATTCTTCGCCATCAACAAGTCGTGACTGATCCGAAACGCCCGCGTGTGATCAATCATCCACAATTGCCAGTCTTTCGTGATCAGCAGGTTCCCCAGATTGCGATCCGTGTTGAAGACCAATTGATCAAACACCCGTACGATATGCATTTGCTCATTCCAATTCTCAGAGTCAGGCGCAGTCAGCCTCTTGCTCATACGCCCTCCCTCATCCATCATCACGTCGTCCACCCACCAGGTAAACGCAGCGCCAGCCCCCTTGTAGTTTCGTTCAACAGAAGGCGGAATCATGTTCAGCCCCAGTAACTTACCAAGACGATAACCCGCGATATTAAATTTGTAAGTGTCGCGAAAATTCATCTCGACACCGCGCGATCCCTCAAACCTCGTTTTCGCCTCATCTATTTGCTGAATCTGCGCATCGTGCGTAATCTTGCCGTCGCTCATCGTGGCGCGCAGAGACCCCGTGATCCCGCCCTTGGCCGCCTTCGTGCTAATCACCCGTGCCGTCTTCAGGAACTCTTCCTGGTCGACAAGGCTCAACTTCGGCAGATCCGCCGCCCACACAAAAGCGGCGCAGCTCAAAAGACCGAACACCTGGATAACTCGCATGACTCCTCGCCTCCTGCTCAATTTGGTTCCGACAAACTCTATCACGACAGCGGAGACTTTTGCTCGCCCTTCAGTACATACGCCTCTTCCCCTTCCATCACCAGACACATCCGATGCCCCCCATAGACCGGTCCCAGCCCGGCATCAATCGACACCACCGTGCCCCCATACAAACTAACGATCCTGCCCGGAGTCGATGTATGTCCGATCACAATCCTCCGCGCACCATACCCCTTCAACATCTTCCCCACATACTCAACCAGCGCTGGGTCCTCCTGCGCAATCCCTCGATACCAAAGCGGCCCATCCTCAGAACGCACAAATCCCGCTTCACTCATGCTGGAAAAGTCCGCCAATTCCGCCCGTACTCCGTCATTGATCTCCTGCAGCGATTTCTCCGCAAACTTCGGGCTGATCCCTCCGTGCAAAAACAAAACCCCGTTGATCTTCACGATGGCGTTGTGCGAGCGGATCCACTTGCCATAGCGCCCTTCTGGTCCAAACGCCGCACGATGCTCGGCCCAACCGAGCGGATGTTCCGCCATCCACTGTGCCCGCGCGATGGCGTCCGGCCTCGGCTTCATTCCTCGCGTCTCACGCGCAAATGCCGCCTCCAGCATCGCCTGCGACTCCAGACCGCGAAACGCCGCAAACTCGCCCGGTGCCACATAGCGCAAATCCCCGTACATATTCATCGCCTCATGATTGCCAATCAGCGCGTGCACCCGCCCCCCGGCCTTCTCTGCCTGCTTCTCCAACACCATCAACAGCTCCATCGTCTTGCGCGAATCCGCCCCGCGATCCATCACATCACCCGTCTGCACCAGATGCGTCCGCCCGCCAATCCAGCCACCCGCAACATCGATCAGCTTTGCATTGCGCAGTACGGCCACAAAGGCATCATGCCCGCCGTGCACATCACCGACAGCCACAATGCGCTCAACCTTATTCCAGGTCTCTTCCCCATGCGCCACAGCGATCGCCAATAGAAGTAGAACCAATCGTCGTTTCATAGCTCTCAATATGGCACCATTCACTTCCCCGTACTGTACGATAGAAATTCGGTGAACTACCCCGCCTCGCCAAGTCCCCGTTTCGGCAGCCCCATCATGCTCGCCGTTGCCATGTTGGTCTCCTATCAGACTGCTGGCAAGGCAGCACGTGACGCTGTCTTCCTGACCAATTACGAGATCAGCCAACTCCCCGCTATGGTTATCGCCGCAGCTGTTAGCACCATCATTCTCAGCCTCTTGTCCGCCCGCTGGGTCTCTCGATTTGGGCCAGCACTAATGGTGTCTCGCGCCTTTGCGATCAGCGGACTCCTCCAGTTCGCCGAATGGGTCGCTCTCCCAATGTCACCTCGCCTCGTCGCTCCACTGGTTTACCTTCACATCGCCGCTCTGACCGCTATTCTGTCCTCCGGCTTCTGGTCCATGCTCAGTGAAGAGATTGAACTGCGCGATGCCAAGCAAATCTTTGCCCGTATCGCAACCTGGGGCACTGTCGGTGGCATCCTCGGTGGCTTGGCTGCAGAGCGCGCAGCCGCATGGTTCGGCACAAACTCCGTTCTTCTCCAACTCAGCCTGGTTCACCTGGTCTGCGCGGCATTACTGTGGCAAACGGCCCCCGCTCACTCCCCATCCAGCCTCGAACAAGAACAAAGCCTTTCTCCTTGGGAATCCTTCTCTCGCGTTCCCTATCTCGGCACCCTCGCACTATTGATCCTGCTCGGCACGGCCAGCGCCGCCGCCCTCGATTTCCTGTTCAAATCTCAAGCCCGCGAGATCCTCGGCAAGGGTCCAGAACTCCTCCGCTTCCTCGCTCTCTTCCACACCGCCTCCGCCGTCGCCACCATCCTCCTCCAGTGGGTCCTCTCCCGCATCAATCCCGAGCGCCTCAGCCTCACCGTGCTCACAGGCAGCGTTCCCGCCGTCGTTGGCTTCGGCAGCATCGCCTCAGCCCTGCTCCCCGGCCTCCCGGTGATCTCCATCACCCGCCTGCTAGAAGCCTCCACCCGTGCCTCTTTCTTCCGCAACGGCTATGAGCTCTTCTACTCTCCGATCGCTCCCAATGAGAAGCGAGCCGTCAAGACTTTTATCGATGTCGTCTGCGACCGCCTCGGCGATGCCTCCAGTAGTGTCATCGTTCAATCGGCGCTCATGGCCGCACCCACCGCCGCTCGTGCTGTCATCCTCAGTGCAACCGTCATCATCTCGGGCGTCTGCATGTGGCTCTCCGCACGCCTCGACAAGGGCTATCACAATGTCGTCGAACGGGGCCTCCTCAATCGCGCCGACGAACTCGGCGTCGCACCGCAAGATGAATATTCCGGCTTCACTTCTGCAGTCAAAAACATCTCCTACCCCTCGCTGCAACGGCAAAGCAACGCAGTCACTCCCCCCCTCTTCGCCGACCCAATCCTCGACACACTGGTCAATCTGCGCAGCGCCAAATTTGATCGCATCACCACCGCCCTACGCTCTCTTCGCACTGGCCCGCTCGACGCCAATCTTGTCCCTGCACTCATCGCCCTTCTCGCCCGCGATGACTCATCTGAAGCTGTGCGCCACATCCTCGTAACCAACGCCGCATCCTACACCGGCCTGATGCTCGACTTCCTGACAAATCCGGCAAGCGACTTTGCTGTCCGCCGCCGTCTCCCCCGCATCCTCGCCGTTCACCACTCCCCGCCAGTTGCCAGCGGTCTGCTCGCTGGCCTGAAGGACGACCAGTTTGAAGTCCGCTTCCAATGCAGCCGCGCCCTTGACTCGGTCCGCCGCAAGCTACCCGAATTCCCAATCCCGCCCGCGCTAATCTACGCAGCAGTGATGCGTGAGGTAACGGTCAACCAGCGCATCTGGGACAGCCGCCGCCTCCTCGACCAGCGCGATATTGACAGCACCGACGAATTCTCCTTCCTCGATGATGTTCTGAGAGAGAGAGCCCACCAAAGCCTGGAACACGTCTTCACGCTGCTCGCGCTAATACTCCCCCGCGAACCCGTTCGTACCGCCTTCCGCGCACTGCACAGCGGCGACCGCCGCCTCTCCGACCTTGCCCTTGAGTATCTCGAGCGAGCCCTCCCCGCAGAGGTCCGGCGAACCCTATGGCCGGTCCTCGATGCCGGCAATTCCAACATTCCAGAAGACGTCCGCACTCAGGCCGCCCGCGATATCCTGCTCACCGAACAAGGCCTTCGCCTGGCCCTCAATCGCATCGACGACTCCGAGGTCCCCGCAGCAAACTAGCCCCTCGACACAACATCTTGAGATCAGTTTCCAGAGGCTTCATGATGCACAAATCAGAACAACATTAACTCACGATGCCGACACCGCCGAGCATGTTGCTGCCTTAGCCCGCCAATGACCCGCGCTCCCTCACCTGCACGCGCCGATTCCGTTCATATCGCTTGCGTACATACATTACAAATGCCGTGCGCTTGTCTGCGCTAAATCCGCTACCCGCGCCTGGGGCCACCAACAGCACTTGCAGTCCCTTGCTGCTAGCCCGCTTCACGACCCAATCGACATGATGAAAAAAGGCGGGATTCGGCTGTTCCAAATCTGTATGCAACTGACTGCCATACCCGAGCGCAAAATTCCCATAAGCGTTCGCCTGCGGCCTTCCATCCGGGATCAACACAAACTCGACGCTGCCCTTCGCAGTTTCGAGATAGCGCGCCGTCGCAGCGCGATCACGATCATAGAGCATCAGCATCAAGTCCTGCGACAACTGCATCGCGATAACAAGCCACAGCATCTCGATTACCCAGGGAAGACGACGATGACTTCCGCCTTCAGCAGCCCCAATTCACCCGGCGCGTAGAATGCAATATTCCGGCTGCGCCCAATCGCCTCCCAGGCCCCGCCCGTCTGCGTCAGGCCAAAGTACTGGAAATTCAGCTTCACCGGAATACTGTTGGGCGGCACTGGCAAGTGCGTCAGCGGCACTCCGGGCAAGGCGTTGCGCACCAGATGCTCAATGTGCGTCGCCGAACACAACTTACCCAGGAGCGGAGTGCGCTGAATCAATTCGCCTTCGCCAATCTCCGCACTCACCGCCAAATAAAAGCGAGTGTTTCGCAGCAGCTTCTCGTCGTCCAGCGACGCCGCATATATGCTCTGCTGCATCAGTTTGAGCGGAATCGAAACAAAATTCGTCGGCACCGTTGATTCCAAAAGCAGATAAATCTTCTCGCACAGGTTGCGGTAACAGGGCCCAAGATCGTCGTGTTGATAAGCGGGAAGGTCGGCTGGTTCGATCTCATTTGAAAAGGTAGTCAGCGCCCCAGCCAGCGCCGTCAGTTCTGCGTAAAAATCCTCCGGGTGGCCATGACGGGATTCAAAAGCATGCCGAACGACGGGCAGGCTTGAATTAATCGTGTAGAGCAACCAGAAGTTGGCGATGTCTCCAGAGCTAAAATCCGCCAAACTCAAATTCTTTTGACGGCGCATACCCGCCAAATTCGCACTCTTGGCTGCGAGTAGTTCAACAGTTCGCCGGGCGAGACCCATTATGTGATCGTTCGACGCTATATCCAAAAGAGGAGGAACAAAGGCCTGATCCAATTGAAATTGTCCCGCCTCGTCCTTACGGACGCGCGCCAGCTTGATGCTGGTCATACCTTCGCCCAATTCGTATTCCGTCAGGATGCGAAAATTCTTGCGAGCCACCTGCACGGGCTTCTGTGCCAGGCCGCTGTTCTCGTCATTCACCAGCAAAGTCTCAACCAGATAGCGCCCGTCTTTCTGCATCTGCGGGCGGCCCAGGTTGGCTCCTCCGTGCCGATAGGTGGGCACCGCAAGATAGAGATCGACGCTTGTCGGCACAACTCCCTGCACGGCCTCAAACCAGGTGGCCAGCGCCTTGCCTTCAGGTTCGGTGTCGCTACTAGGGATGTCAAAGGCCAACCCATCGGCCAGCAACCCACTCGCCTGCTCAATCGAAAGTTGGCCCGCCGCCAGCGCCTGCTGGCTGAATACCAGCTTGCTGAATCCATAAGGGGCAAAGCGCAGCGCCTCTTGCCGGAAGTGCAGCAAGCTCTCCAAATACCTGTCCTGTGTCTGCAAATGCTGGGGCTGCAGGAAAGTGCCCTTCGACCAAATCACCGGTTGAAGTTGTTTCATCGAGTCGTCACTTCCCTTATGCTATCGTCCAGACGCACGTTAGATCGCGATAAGATCACAAATACCCATTCACAGCGACGCAATTTTCTAATACAGTATCCAAGTCAGGTCTAATTTCAAGACTAACGTTGATTGACGAAATTTCCAAGGAGGATAAGCTATGGGACGCGACAGCACCCAACATAAATTGGACAAGGTTCGCCCACCACGCGTACAGATCACGTACGACGTACAGGTCGGCGATGCCATCGAACTGAAAGAACTCCCCTTCGTGATGGGAGTGCTGGGTGACTTTACCGGTCATCCCACAGACCCCCTCCCGAAATTGAAGGAGCGCAAATTTGTCGAGATCGATCCCGACAATTTTGACAGGGTGCTGGAAGCAATGAAGCCCCACCTCTTCCTCACCGTCGAGAACAAACTGAGCGAAGATCCAAACGCCGGACAACTCCGCGTCGACTTGAGCTTCAAGAGCATGGAAGACTTTGAACCGGGCAACATCGCCAAGCAGGTTGCTCCGCTCAAAGAACTTCTCGATCTGCGCACCCGCCTGTCGGATCTGCGCGGCAGCCTTCAGGGCAACGACAAGCTTGAAGAGTCCTTGTTGAACGCAGTTTCCAACACCGACACGCTCAACAAGATCAAGTCCGAGATGGGCAAGGATAAGGAATAACGCAAATCATGGCTCAACAAAAAGCAGAAGCAGCAGCAGCCCCGGCAGCGCAGGCACAAGAACTTAATCTGCTCGACAGCATTGTCGAACAGGGACGCTTTGGAGCAGAAGCCCCAGCGCGTGAGCGCGGCAAGAACCTCGTCAAGGAGTTTGTCGGCCAGTTCCTTGAAGGCCACATGAACGTGGCCCGCGATGTCGAAACCATGATCAATCAGCGCATCGCGCAGATTGATCATTTGATGTCCATCCAATTGAATGAAATCCTGCACCATGCCGACTACCAGAAGCTCGAAGGCTCCTGGCGAGGTCTCCGGCACATGGTCTTCAATTCCAACACCAGCGCCAATCTCAAGATCCGCGTCATGAACGTCAGCAAGAAAGACCTGCTGCGTGACATGCAACGGGCACCTGAGTTTGATCAGAGCGCCTTGTTCAAGAAAATCTACGAAGAAGAATACGGCGTCTTCGGTGGTGCCCCCTATGGCGCACTCATCGGCGACTTCGAATTCGGCAAGCACCCCGAGGACATCGAACTGCTCGAAAAGGTTTCGCAGGTCGCAGCCGCCGCCCACGCACCCTTCTTTGCCGCAGCCGCGCCCAGTTTGGTGAACCTTGAAAGCTGGACCCAGATCGACGCCCCGCGCGACCTCGCCAAGGTTTTCGACTCCACCGAATACGCCAAGTGGAAGGGCTTCCGTCAGAGCGAAGACTCCCGCTATGTCGGCCTTTGCATGCCGCGTACTCTCGGTCGTTTACCCTACGGTCGCGAGACCATGCCGATTGACGAATTTAACTATGAAGAGAACGTCGACGGCAGTGACCATTCCAAGTATGTTTGGTCAAATGCAGCCTTCGCACTCGGTACGCGTCTGGCC
Organism: Bryobacterales bacterium; assembly: GCA_038206015.1. Taxonomy (GTDB): domain Bacteria; phylum Acidobacteriota; class Terriglobia; order Bryobacterales; family Bryobacteraceae; genus Bryobacter. The sequence continues at coordinate 13,139 of JBBRBI010000079.1, forward strand.
GACAGTTTCATGAAGTACGGCATGTGCGTGTCGATCCGTGGCGTCGAAGGCGGCGGCCTCGTCGAAGGTCTGCCCGTCCATAACTTCCAGACCGATTCTGGCGACGTTGTGATGAAGTGCCCCACTGAGACACCCATTACCGACCGTCGCGAGAAAGAACTCGCCGACCTTGGCTTCATTCCCCTCTGCCATTGCAAAGGCACCGACTACGCAGCCTTCTTCAGCGTTCAGAGCGGTCAGAAGCCCAAGCTGTACGACGACGACAAGGCAAACGCCAACGCCCGTCTGTCCACCCAGTTGCCTTACATCATGGCCGTCAGCCGCTACGCTCACTATCTCAAGTCGATGATGCGTGACAAGATCGGCAGCTTCATGTCCCGTACCGACGCTGAGAATTTCCTCAATCGCTGGATCACCCAGTATGTGACTCCCGACGATAATGCCAGCCCTTCGATGAAAGCCAAGTGTCCGCTGCGCGAAGCCAAGATCGATGTTCTTGATGTTCCGGGCAAGCCGGGTGCTTACCGCGCTGTGGCTTTCCTCCGTCCTCACTTCCAGTTGGACGAACTCACCGTGTCGTTGCGCCTGGTCGCCGAACTGCCGACCGCCGCAAAATAATTCAATGAGTAAGCGACCCAAACAAACCTGCACGGGCGCTTACAGATATAGAAGGAGCACACAAACATTATGAATAACAGTTATCTAATCATCGAAGGCCTGGACGGAACATCCACGGTCGTCCCGAAAGCAATTGAGATCCACAGCTTCAGTTGGGGTGCGCACAACGCTGCTGCCAGCGCCAAAGCCTCAGGCGAGAGCCGCGCTGGCCGACCCGACTTTTCCGAACTCAGCATCATGAAGAACGTCGACCCCACGTCACACGAACTTCTGAAGCACTGCCTGGTTTGCAAATCCTTCCCGAAGGCCACCCTGGGCTTCATGAAGCAGATCGGCGAATCCAATCAGGAATACTTTCACATCATCCTGACCGAAGTTTATATCTCATCCATCTCCGTCTCAGGATCTAATGAGAATCCGCAGGAATCGATTTCCATCTCCTACGGTGAAATGGAATTCGGCTACGCACAAGAGAAGCCAGACAAGAAGGGTCTGGACGGCTGGAAGGCTATGAAGTACAACGTCAAGGCCAATAAGCCGATTTAATATGGCTAACCCTGCTGCTCAACTCATCGAAGCAGGTCAGGTCCGGCAAGCGCTTGAAGCGCTTGCCGGACATCTGCGTAATCACCCAACAGATCAGGCAGCGCGCACCACTCTGTTTGAAACTCTCTGCTTCGCCGGAGAACTGGACCGCGCTGAAAAACACCTCAACCTCCTTGCCGGCGCCAACGAGCAAGCCAAGATCGGCGCAATCCTCTATTTCTCTGCCGTGCACGCCGAACGCGAGCGTCACCAGATGTTCAAAGATCAGTCGTATCCAAAGACGATTGCTAATTCCAAGGTCTCCGGCAAGCTCAACGGCAAGGCCTTTACTGACATCCGCGACGCCGACCCCGCTCTTGGTGCCCGACTCGAAGTCTTTGGTGCCGGTTCGTACATGTGGGTGCAATTCGAGCACATCGCATTCGTCCGTATCGAGAAACCCAAAAACCTTCGCGACACTCTCTGGACACCAGCCTTTATCAAGACGGGCCCCAAGTTCAAAGGCACCGACATGGGCGAAGTGCTCCTGCCAGCCATCTATCCTTTCTCCTTCACTTACCCTGACGAATCCGTGTGGCTGGGTCGCCAGACGCTCTGGGCCGAAGATGAAGGCACCAGTTATCCACTCGGCCAAAAGATGCTCATCGTGGATGGGGAAGAAGTTCCTTTCCTCGAAATTCGCACTCTTGAGTTCGATCAGCCGGAAGGCGAAAAGGCAGCCCCGGATCACGATGAAGACGACTCGTCTACAATCAGTTTGAGCGCCTAGTAAGTATGCCCTTTCGCGAAGACATCCTCACCCCCATTCCGGGAGAAAATCCCGGCGGAGCAGACCTGCGCTACGATCCCGTCTACGACAAGATCAAGGAGGCCCGCCGCGAGGAAGATGATCTCGATCAGGGGGATTGGAAGCGTGAGCGAAAGGTCGCCGACTGGGTCCTTACCAGCAAGCTGTGCGAAGAGACCATTGCCACTCGCTCGAAGGACTTGCAGATCTCGGCATGGCTTGCCGAGTCCGCCATTCGCCTTCGTGGATTTAATGGCCTGATTGAAGCCTTCGTTCTGATTGAGTCGCTGCTCGAACAGTTTTGGGACCAGCTCTACCCCGAGCTTGAGGACGGCGACGCCGAACTTCGCGCTACGCCGCTAGATTGGCTGTCCAATCACCTCATCGCTTTGACCCGTAACTTGCCTCTTACCAAAGACGGGATTTCTTACCTCAAATACAAGGAATCGCGTGAGATCGGCTACGAAGATCCAAACGCCGGCGACGCGACCAAAGATGCTAGAAAGGCGAAGCTCGACGAGGGCAAGATGGCGCCTGAAAGCTTCGACGATGCGTTCACCCAGACACCTAAGCCCTTCTACGTCGGTCTCGATTCAACCCTCGCCCAGGTTCTCATTCAGACCCAATCGCTTACTGCCGCCTGCGATGCGAAGTTCGGCGCATTCACTCCCTCATACACCCGGTTCCGTCAGGCCGTTGACGAGTTTAAGCAGGCCAACAAGATCCTGCTCGACAAGAAGCGTGAGATCGAACCCGACCCGATTGAAGAGGAACACGCCGCCGCCATAATCGGTGAAGCCGCAGTTGACGGGGCCGTGGCTGCGCCCACTGGCCCTGGCTTCAACATCAGCGCCTTTAGTGGTAAGGAACCAGTAGCCCGGCTTGCCCTGATTGAGGCAGTGGTCTCAGTCGCCTACCAGTTGCGCCAACTCGACCCAACCAATCCCGGCCCCTATCTGATGATGCGTGGCCTTCGTTTCGGCGAACTTCGCGCTGCCGCCACCAAAGGCGAGATGCGTTCCCTCGAAGCCCCTCCCACTGAGATCCGCCGCCAGCTTCGCGTCTACCTGCTCGATCAAAAATGGAAAGAGCTGCTTGAGCTGACCGAGGCCTCACTGGCCCTCCCGGCAAGCCGCGCCTGGCTTGACCTTCATCGCATGACCTGCGAGGCGTGCATCGGCCTTGGCGAAGAATACAACGGCATCGCCAGCGCCATCCGTGGGGAGATCCGGACTCTTCTGCGCGACGTCCCAGAGATTCGTGGAGCCATCCTGATGGACGACACCCCCGCCTGCAATTCACAAACTCTCGCCTGGCTTGACGACCTCGCGGACGACCCCGCTGCTATCGCAGAATCCTCTGACGGGGAAAGCGAGCCCGTCATTTCAGCCACCCCCGGCAAGGCCAGCCCGCTCCCCTGGCGTAAGCGCATGGCTGATCCCTTCCGCGTCGCTGTCGAAGCGCTGCGTCGCGGTGATAAGCCCAAAGCCCTCGAAATCATGCGCAATGAAATCGAGACCCAGCCCTCGGCCCGCGGCAGGTTCCTCCGCCAGATCCAGGTTGCCGAACTCTGTGTTCAAGCCAACTCCAAAGACATCGCTCAACCCTTTCTCGAAGAGGTGAAAGCTAAGATGACCGAGTTCCGCCTCACCGAATGGGAGGAACGCAGCGTCATCGTACAGGCCCTCGTGGACCTGTACCTTTATCACGAGGAGACCATCGATAGCTCAACCGACCGCTCCCGAATCTTCCAGCAAATTTGCCGCCTCGACCCTGTCCGCGCTCTTTCACTCAGATCCTAGTGATAAACCAGTGAGGAGGCAATAGTGGCGTTTCAACTCGACGTTCTCGTCAGCCTCTCGGTACTTGACCGCCTGGTTGATCTCGATCCCAGAAACGCCCACGAGGCCGCGCCTACTCGTGCCGAATCGCTTCGTCGTCTCCGCGCCTCCGTGCGTCGAGATCTTGAGTGGCTACTCAATTCCCGTCGCATTGCCGTCCCGCCAGACCCCGGCTTGATCGAACTCAACCGCTCCGCCTACGTCTTCGGCCTTCCAGACATTTCTTCAATTAGTCTTTCCAACAACGCCGAACAGGAACGCCTCCTGGCAGCCATTGAGCGCACTGTCCAAATCTTTGAACCTCGTCTGGCAGACGTTCGCATCATCCCGATGAAGGATGAATCCAAGAAGTCCATCCAGCGCCTCGATTTCCGCATCGACGCCATGTTGCTCATGGACCCCTCGCCAGAACACATCAGTTTCGACACGACGCTTGATGCCGTCAGCCAGGCATATATCATCAGGGCAGAGGGAGTCGATTAGTCGATGCGCGACGACCTGCTTCTCTACTACGAACGCGAACTTACCTATATCCGGCAGATGGCGGCCAACTTTGCAGAACGCTATCCGAAGATCGCCTCTCGCCTTGTGCTTGAAGGTGACAAGTGCGAAGACCCTCATGTGGAGCGTCTGATCGAATCCTTCGCCTTCCTTGCCGGACGCGTCCACCTCAAAATCGATGATGAATTCCCCGAGCTTACCGAAGCCATCCTCGGCATCGTCTACCCGCACTTCATCCGTCCGATCCCTTCGATGTCGATCGTCCAATTCGAACTCGACACCGACAAAGGCAAACTCGACAAGGGCCTGCTCGTGCCGGCAGGTTCCCTGCTCTACTCTCGACCCGTACAGGGCGTGCCCTGCAAGTTTCGTACCTGCTACGATCTGACTCTCTACCCCGTTAGCTGCAGCGCCGCAGAGTTCTCGACGCCCGATCGCCTGCGCCCCGCGCTCAAGGCCGCCGACGCCCAGTACGCCATCTCCGCCCGCTTCACCGCGCCCGGAGACACCGTCCTCGGCAAGCTGGAGCTCGACAAGCTTCAGCTCTACCTGAATGGCGAATCCGCGGTCATCCATAGCCTCTACGAGGCCCTCTGTTGCCGGGTCACACGTATCCTCATTCGTAACCCACGAGAACCTCGCCAACAGCCACTCGAGATTCCGGTATCGTCTATCCGGCCGATGGGCTTTGAAGCCGACGAGGGAATGCTCGACTATCCTGGGCGATCCTTCCTGGCCTACCGGATGCTTCAGGAATTCTTTTCATTCCCGGAGAAATTCTTCTTTCTCGAACTTGGCAACTTGGCCCCGATCCTCGCCCAAGGCTTCCAGAATGAGTTCGAAGTTATCTTCCTGATCTCGCGTATCGATAGCGAAGACACTCGCTTGCGCCTCGAGAATGGCGTCGCCGCGTCCACCTTCTGCACCTCTGCCACGCCGATCATCAACCTCTTCCCCCAGACCTGCGAGCCCATTCTTCTCGACCAGAAAAAGCCGGAATACGCCATCGTCCCGGACGTCCGCCGCATGAACGCTCTTGAAATTCATTCCATCGCCGAAGTGAATTCGATCGATGTCGATCAGCAAAAGCTCATCACCTATGAGCCCTTCTATTCCATCCGCCACGCCCAACTCTCACAGAAGCAGCAGACCTTCTATATCGCCTCCCGACGGCCCTCTCCACGCGCTAACGATGAAGGTACAGACATGTACCTTTCTCTTGTCGATCTCTCCTTCCGCCCCATCCACCCCAAAATGGACGCCGTCACAGTCAAAACATTTTGCACCAATCGCGATTTACCTTCGCGTCTGCCCTTTGGGTCTGAATCCGGCGACTTCGAGCTCGAACTCAGTGCGCCGCTCAAGCGCATCGTTGCTTTGCGCAAACCCACTTTAACCTTGCGCCCTCCCATCGGCAAAAACATCTACTGGCGTCTCGTCTCCCACTTATCGCTCAACTATCTCTCACTCGTTGAAGAAGGCAAAGAAGCGCTTCAGCAGATTCTCAATCTCTACAACATCACCAATGCGCCCTATAGCGAGCGCGTCATCGGCGGTATCAGCGCCCTGCGATCCAAGCGCAAGTTCGCCCGCCTGGTCTCTGACGATGGCATTGCGTTCGCCCGTGGCTTCGACGTCGAGATCGACTTCGATGAAGAACAGTTTGTCGGCGGCGGCGTCTATCTTTTTTCCGCAGTGCTTGAGCGCTTTCTCGCCAACTACGCCTCGCTAAACAGCTTCAGCCAACTCACGGCAAGAACGATCCAGAGAAAGGAGCCGCTCCGCCAATGGCCACCACGCGCTGGACAGAAAATCCTGATCTAACCCTGCCAGAACCGGTAGATCCCTATCCGCTCGAACTTCGCCGCCAGTGGCTCAACAATCTGTTTGGCGACCGCCCGGGCAGCGTGCAGTTCTTTCAGGCCGTGCGCCTTCTGTCCCGCCTCGGCCATGGCTTGCAGCCCCCAGGCCTTTTCCCCAAGAGCCCCGACAACGAGGTCGTCCGCTTCGGCGTAAATCCTGCCTACTGGTTTCCACCCTCACAGATCCATAGCCTCGAATGGCCCGAGTTCAATAGCGAGCGCTTCGCCTGGCGGCCTCCCATGATGCGCGTCAATTTCATGGGGCTGGTCGGCGCATCGGGCGTCCTCCCGCTCGTCTATTCAGACTTCCTCCTTGATCGCATCCGTGCCCGCGACCGGACGATGCTCGATTTCTTCGATCTCTTCCATCACCGCATCATCTCGCTGTTCTATCAGGCGTGGGAGAAGTACCGCTTCTGGGTCACTTACGAGCGCGACGAGCAGGACCGCATGTCGGGCTACCTCCTCGATCTGATCGGCCTCGGCACGCCCGGCCTGACCAACCGACAGGCCGTCAGCGACACCTCACTCATCTTCTACACGGGCCTTCTCTCGATGCTGCCCCGCTCAGCGATGGCACTGGAGCAATTCCTGAGCGATTACTTCGACGTACCCATCAGCGTCGAGGAATTCGGTGGCTCCTGGTACCCCCTCTCTCCGCAGGATATCTGCCAGTTTGCAGACCCCGCTACAGAGGCCGAACAACTCGGGTTTGGGGTGGTCGTCGGCGACGCCGTGTGGGATCGCGCCTCACGTGCCAAGATCCGTGTCGGGCCCCTTAAACTCGAACAGTACAAAGATTTTCTCCCCGGTGGAAGTGCACACACGCCACTGGAAGCTGTCACCAGATTCTTCACCAACGGCGAGCTGATATTCGAGGTGCAACTGATCCTCGATCGCGACAACGTACCCAGGTGCCAACTTGGGATAGACTCGGATTCTCCGCCAATGCTTGGCTGGCTCACCTGGATGAACCTGGCCGGGCCAAGGATGGAAGATCCCGGCGATACCGTATTTCTTATGAACTAACTCCGGAGGGACATGATGAGCGTAAACCTAAAATCGTTGATCGGCAAACTGAACGATACCTCGCGCAATACCTTGCAGGCCGCCGCTGGCTTCTGCTTGCAGCGCACTCACTATGATGTCGAGATTGAGCACTTCCTGATGAAGCTGCTCGAGCACTCAGGCGGTGACTTTGCCGCAATCATAAAGGCGTTCGACATCGACAAGGCCAAGCTCTCTGCTCAGCTCACGGCCTCTCTCGACAAGATCAAGAGTGGCAACGCGCGCACTCCGGTTCTTGCGCCAACTCTCGTCAAGATGCTCGAAGATGCCTGGTCTACAGCTTCGCTTGACTTCGACAAGGGCAACGTCCGCACCGGCTACTGCATCATCGCTCTCACCCAGAATGAGGAACTCATACGGCTGATGTCTGACGTCGCCAAAGAGTTCAAGAAGATCGACCCCAAGAGTCTCAAAGATAACTTCTCAGGCATCTGCGGTGCCTCCTATGAAGAGTCCGAGATGACCGAGCTTGGCGAGGGCGGTGCCACTGCTTCCCAATCCCAACCTGGTCCAGACGGTACTCCAAAGCTCAATCCAGCCTCCAAACAACCCAACCTCGACGCCTACACGATCAACCTCACCGAAAACGCCAGGAACGGCAAGATCGACACCGTCCTCGCGCGCGATTTCGAGATCCGGCAGGTAGTCGACATCCTCACCCGCCGTCGGCAGAACAATCCCATCCTCGTCGGCGAAGCGGGCGTCGGCAAAACGGCAATCGTCGAAGGACTCGCGATACGTATCGCTCAGGGCGACGTACCGCCTCCACTCAAGAATGTCACCCTGCGCACCCTGGACCTCGCCCTACTGCAAGCCGGTGCCAGCGTCAAAGGCGAATTTGAGAATCGTCTCAAGGGTCTCATCGACGAAGTCAAAAAGTCGCCGACCCCCATCATCCTGTTCATCGACGAAGCGCACACGATGATTGGTGCTGGCGGCCAGGCCGGGCAAAACGACGCAGCCAATCTACTCAAACCCGCGCTCGCCAGAGGCGAACTGCGCACCCTCGCCGCCACCACCTGGGCCGAGTACAAGAAGTACTTTGAAAAGGACCCCGCCCTTGCCCGTCGATTCCAACTCGTCAAAGTTGACGAGCCCACTGAGTACAATTGCCAGCTCATGTTGCGCGGCATTCTCCCGATGCTTGAGAAGCACCACAACGTTCTCATTCTTGATGAAGGCCTCGCCGCCGCCGTCAAGCTCTCACACCGCTATCTGCCAGACCGCCAACTCCCCGACAAGGCCGTCAGCGTTCTCGATACTGCTTGCGCCCGTCTCGCCCTGGGCCAGAACTCCGTGCCAACGGCCGTTGAAGCCGTCCAGCGCGAAATCGATGACTACGAAGTCCAGACGCGCGTTCTCAATCGTGAGACAGAGATCGGCGCTGACCATGCCGAGCGCCTCATCGATATTTCGGCAAAAAAGGAATTGGCCGAAGCCAAGCTCAAAGTCCTCAAGGACCGCTGGGAAGCCGAAGGCAAACTCGTCACCGAGATCCGCGAACTGCGCGATCAAATCATGGCCAACGCCGAGGGGATCGATAAGGACGCTTACCGCGCCAAGATCGGCGAGAAAACAAATGAGCTAAATCAGCTGCAAGGCGAGAACCCGCTCATGCGCGTTTCCGTCGACGCGCAGATCATCGGCGAGGTCATCTCCGCCTGGACCGGCATCCCCATCGGCAAAATGCTCAAGGACGAAATCACCACAGTCCTTGAACTAGAAAAGCACCTCTGCGCCCGCGTCATTGGGCAGGACCATGCGATGCACGCCATCGCTGAGCGCGTCAGAACGTCAAAAGCCGGCATGGACGATCCGGTCAAGCCCGTTGGCGTATTCATGCTGGTGGGCCCTTCTGGCGTCGGTAAAACCGAAACAGCCTTGGCGATTAGCGATCTGCTCTACGGTGGCGAAGACAACATCATCACGATCAACATGAGCGAGTTCCAGGAGGCCCATACGGTCTCGACTCTCAAAGGCTCGCCTCCCGGCTATGTCGGCTTCGGAGAAGGCGGGGTCCTCACAGAGGCGGTCCGCCGCCGCCCCTATTCAGTCGTGCTCCTCGATGAAGTCGAAAAGGCTCACCCGGACGTACTCGAACTCTTCTTCCAGGTCTTTGACAAAGGCCGTATGGAAGACGGGGAAGGCCGCGAGATCATCTTCCGCAATTGCGTGATCATTCTCACATCCAACGCCGCCACGGACACGCTCATGAAGCTGGTAGCTGACCCTGAAACCGCGCCCTCCCCTGAAGGCATTGTAATGGCGATGAAGCCCGAGCTCGACAAAATCTTCAAGCCTGCCTTCCTCGGCCGGATGGTCGTGATTCCCTTCTATCCTGTGCGCGATGAAGTACTAAAGACGATCGTCCGTCTCAAGGTTGCCAAAATCCAGAAGCGACTCATGGCAACGCACAAGATCAAGCTGGTTGCGGGAGAAGACCTAATTAACGCCGTCGCCTCTCGCTGCACAGAGGTGGAATCCGGTGCCCGCAACGTCGATAATATCCTCACCAACACGGTACTCCCCGACATCAGCCGCCGCCTGTTGGGCATGATGGCAGAGGGCACGCGCCCCGACGAGATCACGATCACGGTCGCTACGGACGGCGCTTTCCAATACGCCTAAGGTCGAAAGCAGAGGACGGATACGCTTTGAGTGTCCGTCCCCATTGGGGTATTAAGCTTCAAGCCGCACTACAAAGCACCCTACGGCTTCACCCCCGCCTTCTCGAAATCCCCCGCCTTGAACACACTCAGTTGTGACGGATTCATATACTTCTTGAACACGGCGTTGACCTGTTCCATAGTCAGCGAATCGATCTTGCTTTCAACTTCCCGAGTGAAAGAGAACGTCCTGTCGTAAGCGGCATTACTCACCAGAGTGCCCGTCAATACCTGATCTTCGGTCCGCATCACTTGGCGCGACTGCAGCCAGCCCTTCTTCGCCGAATCCACTTCTTCCTGCGTAAAGCCGTCCTTAAATGCACGAGCAATCTCTTCCACAAATGCCTTCTCAAGTTTGTTGATATTTACCGGATTCAAGATCGCGTTCCCCATGAACATGCCATTGTCCACTTTAGGAGCAACGGAGAAGGCCGCCCCGACTCCGTAGCTCAACCCATCCTTCTGCCGGATCCGCATCGCAAGGCGTGAATTGAGAAAGCCTCCGCCCATCATGTAGTTCCCCAGCACCAGTGCCGGATAATCCGGGTGCTCATCGGAAATCTGAATCGGGAAGGCGGCAAAGAACACCGCATTCGCCTTGTCCGGCGTCTGAAACGACAGGTTCACCGCGTCCCGCGGCCGATAGGCATTCGACACTCGAACATACGGCGCAGCAGAGCGCCATGTACCGAAGAGCGTTTCCAACTGCGAAGCCACTAACGCCTCGTCAAAATCGCCAACGACCGCAAGCTGCCCATAGCTCGCCCCATAAAACTGCCGATGGAACGCCTTCAAATCTTCCAGCCGCACGCCCTTGAGATCTTCAATCTGCTCAGCAGGTGTTGGACTATAGCGAACATCACCGCGGTTATAGCCGCTCATGTGCCGCGACATCGCAGTTCCAGCAACCACCTGCGGCTCCTTCTCACTACCCTCAACACCAGTGATGGATTGCTTCACGACCTCCTGAAATTCCTTGTCAGGAAAGCTTGGTTCCCTCAACATCTCCGCAACGAGCTTCAATACCTCGGATAGATTCTGCTTGGTCGTCTCAAAACTCACGCCGACTTGCGTGGCTGTACCAGAAGGCCGAATCGTCGATTTCAGCCGATCCAACTCGTCCTTCAGCTCTTTGCGACTATGGCGGGCCGTCCCTCGATCCAGCATTGTGGCCGTCAACCGTGCCGATTGACTCTTCCCAAATAGCGATTTCTCGTCGCCATAGCGCAGGCTGAGTTGCCCGCTCACCTTCTCTCCCCGTGTCTTCTTGGACAGCAACAGCGTCTGCATACCAGACGACAACTTCGCCCGCTTGGTGCGCGCATCAATGTTACTCGCCGACGAATCAAACGACTCGCCGGCCGCCACCGCAGCCCCGCCCTTGTAATCCTTGACCAATGAGCTAATGCTTGGTGCCCTGGGCACCTCAGTGCGATCCGACTTGTCCTCCGGGATAAAGATTCCCAGCGTGCGATTTGACGCCTTCAGATACTGCACGGCCACCCGTTGCACCTGCTCCTGCGTCGCGTTTAACGCAGCATCGCGTTCGATAAACAACAATCGCCAGTCGCCAACCGCAATCGATTCGCTAAGCGTCAAGCCAATGCGATCGACATTGTTAAACGCCAGCTCAAAACTCTTACGCGATACCTGCTTTGCCATCTCAACTTCGGCCTTAGTCACCGGCTCCTTTGCAAACCCTTCAAGAGTCTCAAGCAGGATCTTGCGAGCCTCCTCAATGCTGTCGGTCTTCGGCAAAATCGCAATGTTCAGCATCGCCCCCGGCTCAGCCATCTCCATCGTTTGCGTAAAGCTTGACGTTGCTTTCTTCGTTTCCACCAGACGTTTGTAAATGCGTCCATTGGTTCTGTCGCTCAATATCGTGCTCAGCAAATCCAGCGGACCCATGTCAGGATGACTGCCTGCGGGAATATGATATCCGGCAATTAATACCTGGTTTCCGCCCACGCGACGTACAGTCACAACCCGTTCCCCGTCCTGCGTCGGCTCCTCTGTATAGGTCGGCAGCAGCACCCGGTCCGCCTTCGGAATAGCGCCCATCGTCTCGGCAAGCAACGCGATTGTCTTGGCCTCGTCAAACTTGCCCGCAATCGTCAGCACCGCATTGTCCGGTTGATAGTAACGTCGATAGAACGCCTGCAAACGCTCAATGTTTACTCCCTCAATGTCGCTGCGCGCTCCTATCGGCGACTTTCCATAGTTATGCCACTGATACATCCCCGCCAGCGTCTTTTGATACAGGATCGATGTCGGGTTATTCTCGCGGCTTTCAAACTCGTTTCGCACGACCGTCATCTCGCTGTCCAGGTCCTTCTTTGCGATGAACGAATGCACCATCCGGTCAGCTTCAAGATCAAGCGCCCAGCGCAGATTTTCCTCCGTTGCCGTGCAAGTCTCAAAGTAATTTGTCCGGTCCTGCGTGGTGGATCCATTCGGGGAACAACCGTGATCTGACAATTCCTTCGGGATGTTCAAGTGACGCGGCGTGCCCTTGAAGACCAAGTGTTCCAGCAGATGCGCCATGCCGGTCTCGCCATAGTTTTCATGGCGCGATCCCACCAAATAAGTCATATTCACCGTGAACGTATTCTTGGAGCCATCAGGAAACAGCAGCACTCGCAACCCATTGCGAGCCATCTTGTACTCCGTAATTCCCTCAACAGAACTAACTCGCTCAAACCCACTCGGCAAGGGCGCTTGGGCAGACACATACAGCGTCAAACAACTGGCAAGGCAAAGTCGAATCATTCCAACATTGTAGCGACAATCAGAAGTAGATCTTCATACCGATCTCGGCGCGCCTGGCATTGTCCACAACCCCTCCGGCGCTACCAAAATTCGCCTGCCCCACCGTAATCACACTTGGGCCCCCAAACGATACCTGATTCATCACATTGAACGCCCGCAGTTGCAAGCTCACGCGAATCCTCTCGGTGATCATGATCGATTTCTGTAAATTCACATCCGTCGTCTGCAACCAGCCTTCCCGCACATTCGGCAAAAACCGCGGCCCGTTAGGAATCTTGAACTCGGGCGTCGTCGAGAACGCTGCCGGGTTAAACCAGGGCTTCGTGCAACCACACGCGTTGCTCCAATCGCGACTGTTGGCGATGGAAACATCCAGCGGATAAGCCGCCTGCACTCCTGCCACGATGGAAGCACGCGAAGGCGCTGCTCCCGCAAGGCGGGAAATGTCCGGCCCGCCCACATTCACCGGCAACCCCGACTGCATCGTCGTATTCGAGAAAATCTGCCAGTTGCCAATGAAGCGATTCGCCAGCTTGCTCTTGTTAAAAAACTTCTTCCCCTTGCCAAACGGCATCGCCACCGAAAAAGTAATCACCGCCCGCTGTGGCACATCAAAGCTGCCAACAGACCTCTCCAGCCTCACGTTATAGGTGTCGCGAATCCCGGCAGGGTCCAGGAACGCGATGCCATTACCCCCGCCCCCAGTCTCCAATACCTTCGAAATCGTGTAGTGCGCACCAATGGAGAAGCCCTGCGAAAATCGCCGATCCACCCGAAATGTCACTGCGTGATAAATGCTATCCCCGACGGGCGGACGGAAGTAAATGATACTGCCGCCAAAAGCATTTGCCGTCGTCGGTGATGCAAACTGCGAATATGGTTTCAATAACTGCATTCGCGGAATCTTCTGCAGCGCCAACAAACCGCCAATGCCCTTGCCGAAATAGGGGTTGTCCACTAACTCTGTTAGATAGGCCCCACCCTTCTCCAGGTTCTTCGGATCGATCTGATTCAGCTCCAGGCTGTTCGTTGGGAGCCGGACGCCCCGACTGCCAAAATACGTCACGTCAATCGACATCGTCTTGCGCAATTGCCGCGCTACCGCAACATTCCACTGCTGCACATAACTGTTGGCCTGGTCGCGCAACACCGTATTGACATTATTCCCCAGCCGAAAGCTTCCATCATCAACCCGATTCGTCGACGATGGCTTCAAAATCCCACCTGGAAATGGATTCTTCAACGTCGTCTTCGGCGTGTAGTCCGCATTGAAAACGTCGGCGTTGACCAGGTAGTTAAATGGTGTGGTCACAATGCCGGTCTCCAAGCCGATCGGTAGATAAAATAGTCCATAACCGCCTCGCACCGCGGTCTTATCGTTCAGCCGATAGGCGAAGCCCAGACGCGGCCCAATGTTGAGCCAATTCGTTTTGCGAATCGTCCGCGGATTCTTGCCGCCAGTAAATTGGATCGACCCCTTCACTCCTTGAGGTGTGGTGCCATTCGGATCAAAGTAAGTCAGCCGATCATGAGCCTCACCCGTACCCGTCTCGGCTTCCCAGCGAATTCCCAAATTCAACGTCAATCGCGAATTCACCCGCCAATCATCCTGGAAGTAACTTCCCAGATAATGCTGAAAAGCGCTCAGCGGCTCCACCTTCTCATAAGTGAAGCTTCCAAAGCCCAATAGAAAACTAGCCAGTCCTAGCCCCTGCTCCGGCCTGGCAGTCCCAATCTGGTCGCTCGAAGTGTAAAACTGATTGAACGTATAGGCACCCGTCGGGTTCGTAATCTGAAATGGGTAGAAACGGTAGAGCCGATACTCTGCGCCCATCTTCATCGTGTGCTTGCCACGCGCGTACACCAGACTGTTCTGGAAGCCCTGCGTATCGCGAGGCTGATTGTTATACGCTGTGCCACCCAGGTCTGGAATCCCGCTCCCCACGCTCACATTCGGGAAAAACAGCACATTTGCCGAATCGCGAACATAAGTCGGCAACCCCAAAGTCGTCGGATCAAACCCCAGCGTGTTCGAAACCAAATTCGCCCGGTACCTCACATACATATACCGAAACACATTGAACAAGTGCGGCGTAAGTTGATAAGTATCGTCAAACCCAGTGTTATGAAACGAGTCCTTCGTGTTGTTCGAATTCGTAAACCGCACCTTCACACTCGGCTGTGTATCCAGCGACTGCTGCTGCGAGAAACGCCCAAAAAGCCGATGCTTCTCACTGAAAATGTGATCGATCCGCACCGTGAACAAATCCCTCGAATAGCCACGGTCGCCGGAAAATAGATAGTTCTGTCGGCCTGTAATGGAACTCCCCGTCCTGTTGGCATCCGGGTACTCCTTCAGCATGTTCAACGCCACCGGGTCAAAACGCGCGCTCGGAATCTTGTTCTCCGGAAACAAATCGCGGCTCCGCACTCCATTCAGCACCCGGCTGGTTGACGGGTCATAGATGTTGATCAACTGCGCTCCGTTGGCCGCCAGGTAGCGAGTCTCGGAAAAATCACCTGATCGTTCCAGCGCCGTCGGGACGCTGCTCACATTACGCACAGGATCTTTTTCCTGCCGTCCCTCATAGGCGGTGAAGAAGAATGTCTTGTTCTTGCCCTTATAAAGTCCCGGAATCCACACCGGCCCACCCAGGCTAAAGCCATACTGATGACGCCGAAGCACTGGCCGACGTGTCCCAAAGCGATTGTTCACAAAGCTATTGGCATTCAGGAAGTCATTCTGATGATAGTAATAAGCTGTGCCATGATACTTGTTGCCGCCCGACTTAGTCACGATATTTACCGCACCTCCGCCCGTGCGCCCAAACTCTGCTGAAAAGCTATTCGTCTCCACGCGAAACTCCTGAACCGCGTCCGGTGGCGGACTAAACGCCACACCATTAAAGTCGCCAATCGTATTCACCGCTCCATCCAGCAGCACCTCATTGGTCGACGTCCTCCCCCCACCAACCGAGAAGTTTGAATTGAACACGCCTCGCCCCCCTCTTGCGTCCCCCACCTGGCTCTTGGCAACAACACCGGGCGCAAGCCTCACCACTGCCATGACGTCGCGCTGCACCAGGGGCAATTCATCGATCGTTTGCGCTCCGATTGTCGTGCCCACGTTGCCCGTTTCCGTCTGCAGTAATGGCGCTTCTTCCGTTACTTTCACCTCTGTACTCACGCTCTCCAGCGCCAGCTTGAAATCCAGGCCCACTGCCTGATTCACTTCAAGGCGCACCTGCTTCTGAACTTGCTTTTGAAATCCAGGCGCGCTCACGCTCACCTCATAAACACCGGGCAGCAGGATCGGAAAGTTATACCCGCCGTCTTCGCCACTCGACGCACTTCGCTTGGCATTGGTGTCTATCTGAGTCGCGATCACACTGGCCCCGGCGATCGCCGCACCCGTCTGGTCACTCACCCTGCCTGTCAACCGCGCGGTAAAAGTCTGGCCACCCAGCAGTCCAGCGACCACCAGCACCAAAACAAATCTCAAAATCGTCATGATAGTAAGCATAACCAGCAATGACCCAAATCCCCACTTGACGACGCTATATCTGTAGACTAAAGAATCGCAATATGCCGCTTAAGCAAAAGGATCGCCCCTACGAAGTACTTGTGCCCCACCTCGGCAGGGACAAGTTCGTCTTCATGCGAATGGAAGGCAACGAAAATGTTTCCGATACCTTCAGCTTCAAGATGACCATGGCCACCGAGGATAAGTCCATCGACGACGAAGATCTCCTGCGCAAACCCCTCGTCGTCACGTTGCGGCGTGAAAACCACCCCCCTCGTTTCCTTCACGGCATCATTCAGAAGACAAAGCTCCTCGGCCAGGACAATGAACAAGTCGTCGTCTACTATTGGGAAGTCACCTTTGTTCCCTGGCTCTGGTTCCTGAATCTGGAAACCGAATGCCGCCACTTCCAGAACATGACGGCCGTCGAAATTATCAAAAAAGTCTTTGACGAACACGGGCGCCGCGACTACACCTTCAAAATTCAGGGCACGCTTCCCAAGCGTGAATTCACCGTCCAATATCGCGAATCCAGTTTCAATTTTGTATCCAGGCTCATGGAGGAAGAGGGCATTTTCTACTGGTTCGAACACTCCGAACAAAAGCACATGCTCATTCTCACCAATCAGAATGCAGCCACTCAAACTTGCCCGTATGTCAGCAGCCTCCCCTATGGCAAGGGAACCCTCGCCGGCAACACTGGAGGCATCGTCGACCACCTCGAACAAAACGTCTCCGTCATCATCGGCAAGATGAGCTACCAGGACTTCAACTTTGAAATGAGCGGCGTCAGTCTCTTCTCCACCATAAAAGGCAAGCAGCTGAGCGAGGTCTACGATTACCCCGGTCTGTATAGAACCAAGGCCGACGGTGAGCGTTACGCCAAGCTCCGGCTGGAAGAACAGGAAGCCCGCCTCCGCACGATCCACGCACACACCATCGAGACAACCCTTCTGCCCGGCTTTCGCTTTGAGGTCACCAATCACTTCGACAACCAGGCGAACACTTCCTATATCGTTCTCGGCGTTAGTTTTTCGTGCCGCCAAAACGTAATGGGCACA
>JBBRBI010000080.1:0-29103 GCA_038206015.1 Bryobacterales bacterium
GTGAGGTCGTAGTTGTAAGTGGCGTCGGCGAAGGAGACGGGCCCAAGGAGGTTGACGGCGGCGGCGCGGTAGCTGGTGCTGAAGCCGGAGGCAAGGTCGGCGGGCTTGAGTGAACCGCCGGTGCCGGCCAAGTAAGAGTAAGTGATTGAGCCGTTCGGGTAGGAGGTGGCGAAGTTGGTGCTCCTGTTGCGGATGATGCGAGCGACGCCGCCGAACTTGACCTCGTGACGGCCCTTGCTCCAGGCCAGGTCTTCAGAGAACTGGTGGACGGGGATGATGCGGGTGAGGCCGGTTGTTGTGGCACCGAGCGTGGACAAGCCACGGAATCCAATATAGGGGGCGTTGAGGGCACCAGTGTCCTCACGACCGTAGCGGGTTAGGCCGTAGCGGAAGGTGCTGACCAAGTTACTCGAAAGTACCGAGGTGAGGCCGGTTGAATAGCCTTTGCTGGTTTCTAGGCCGTTGGCGGCGGCGGACTGCCCGGGGAACTGCGGTAGCGCCGTGACGAGCTTGTCGTTCTGGAGGTTGCCGCGCCAGAAGAGCTGGTGCTTGGCGGCGGCGTCGAGCGTGTAGTCTAGACGCGCGATGTAAGTGTTGTAGCTGAGGGGCGATGCGGCCTTGAAGCGATAGCCGGAGGTGTTGTACCCGTCGCCCTGTGTGTTGTCGTTGGGGAGCGGGTACTTGTTCAAGGTGTCGAGAACGGCCTTGTTGACGCCGAGGCCTGCGGGATCGATGGCCTGGAGCTGGGCGGGGCTAAGGGTTGAAGTACCGCCGGACTTGTTGAGGTAGGTGACTATGCCGGAGCGGAAGGCGGCAGTGGGAACGAGGCGGACTGCGGAGCCTTGGCTGGCGTCGCGGCGGCCTTCGTAGTTAGCGAACAAGAAGAGGCGGTTCTTCCTGATGGGGCCGCCGATGGAGGCACCGAAGAGATTTCGAATCAGGGCTTGCCGCTCGATGCCGGAGCGGTTGTTGAAGAAGCTATTGGCCGACGTGAGGGTGTTGCGGTTGTACTCATATAGGGAGCCGTGATACTCGTTAGTGCCACTCTTGGTCACGAGGGCGATCTGGGCGCCGGAGCCGCGGCCCTGCTCGGCGCTGGGGTTGGCGGTGGTGGTTCGGAACTCCTGGACCGAGTCCAGCGTTACGCGGAGCACGCTTTGAAAGGGCGCGCGCGATTGCTGGTTGTTGACGTCCATGCCGTCGAGGGTGATGTTGTTCTGGTCGGTCTTGGAACCGTTGACCGAGCCGTTGAGTCGGGCGGCGCTTGTCGAATCACTGCCGAAGTAGGTGACGCCGGGCTGAAGAGCGAGGAGGCTGGCGGGATTGCGCGATTCAAAGGGTAGTTCGACGATTGCCTGGTTGCCGATGGCGTTGCCGAGCGTCGCGTCAGTGGTGTTGAGCTGTTCGGCGGCGGCTTCGATAGAGATCGTGTCACTGACGGCGCCAAGCTCAAGGGCGACAAGGATCGTTGCGGGCGTGTTGATCAGGAGCGCGATCCTCTCGATCGACTTGACAGAGAAGCCAACCGCCTTGACGGTGAGGCGGTAGGGACCAGGCTGCAATTGCGAGAAGGAATAGGTTCCGCCGCCTTCGGTGAGCGCGGAGCGCTTGACGCCTGTGGCGGTATTGGTGAGCTCAACGGCGGCCCCGGCGATATTGGCTCCGCTTGGATCGGCGACGGTTCCGCTGAGCGAGGCAAAAGATTGGCCGAAAATGACGGCTGAAATCGACGTTAAGAAAAATAACACACGCAGTGAACGCATGAGAGAAATCCCCTTGAGAGTGGTTTCTGCTTGCGTTCAACTGAGCCCGCGCTCGCCTGTAGAGAGTTTGACGAAACCCCCACTTACTGGAGTGGACAGGAGAGAGAATTACAGATTGGTTCTATGATCGGCAAAAATCGGCGCGGTGTCAATGGATTTTACTTCTTGGGGCCATTTGCGACGAGGAAAGCGATCGCAAATGGCCGGGACTGCCGCAGCCTCAGACCCTCGCTTGAGCCGCCCGCCACCCCGCATCGAGCACTGCGCGCATCTTCTTCAACTCCCCTACATGGCCCGGCTTATGCGCCAGGTTTGTGTATTCCTTCGGATCATTCTTGTGGTCGTAGAGTTCCTCATCCGGATACGCGCCGGTCCAGCGCATATATCGGTAGCGCTCATTCACAACCGACCTGCCTTCGATATTCTTCGGATCGTACATCTGTGTGAATGCAGCCGACTTCCACGGGCGCGACGGATTGTCGAGCACCGGCACCAGGCTTTGGCCTTCCAGATTGTCTGGACCCTTCAACCCGCCCAACTGCGCAATCGTAGGGTACATGTCGACGAATTCCACCAGCGACTTGCACGCTTTGCCGTTGCCCTTGCTGCCCGGCGCGCGGATGATCAGCGGAGCGCGTGAGGACTCCTCAAACAGACTGCGCTTGTGCCAGCGATGGTGTTCACCGAGGTGCCAGCCGTGGTCCCCCCAAAATACGATCACCGTCTTCCGCGCTAAATCCTGCTTCTCCAAAGCATCCAGCACACGCCCCACCTGCCAGTCCATATACGAAATGGAGGCGAAGTAGGCGCGGATCGCTTCCTTCTTGTCGTCCTCATTCATCCCCATGTCATTGGCGCGAGTGTTGATCGCAATCTCACTCGCCTTGGGTATATCGTCGCGGTCGCCTGGCGGGTTCACCACCGGGTGAATCTGGCTGAGCGGGTACATGTCGAAAAAGCGTTCTGGCGCAACATGCGGCAGGTGGGGACGCAGATACCCGAGGCCGAGGAACCACGGCTTATCCTTCTTGCTGAAAGTCTCCAGTGCGATCTGCGTGGCTCGCTCGTCGGCCTGGTCTTTTCCTTCACCCTCGAAGCCAACGTACGACCAGCCGTTCTCGCCCTGACCTTTGGTGATGAGACGGCCCTTCCCTTTCGTATTCTGTTCGGCACCGGGCGGGCTGATCGATACATCCCACGACGGCGCATCGTCCCACTGGTTCGTTCCCACCGATCCGGGCACGTCCATGTGATACATCTTGCCGGCGCGAATCGTATACCAGTGATTGTTCTTGAACAACTGCGGCAGGGTCACGACATCGGGAATCGTATCGCGCGGCGCCATGTTGTTCTTGAGGATGTGCGTTGAGTCAGGACGCAAGCCGGTGAGCACCGAACAGCGGCTTGGACCGCAGAGAGGGAACTGGCAGTAGGCATGCTCAAAGCGCACGCCGGAGGCTGAGAGTCGATCAATATTCGGCGACTTCACCAAGGGGTGACCGTAGCACCCGAGCGAGGTGTTGAGATCATCGGCGGCCAGGAATAGAATGTTTGGGCGCTCTGTCGCTGCGGTCTTCTGCGAAAGCGCGAGATAAGGTGCGGCAAGGCTGCCAGCGGATGCGGTCAGGAATGATCTTCGGTTCACGGGTGGTCCTCGATTTTCAGATTGGGAGCAGGGGCGGCGTTCTGGTGTGCCAGTCTGTTGCCGACTGGTAGGCATTGCCAAGGCGGAAAAGTGTGGCCTCGTCAAAATGGCCAGCGCAAAATTGAATGCCAAGGGGCAGTGACGGCGGCCCGGCTGTAAATCCGCAGGGGATCACCAGCGCCGGAATTCCGGTGATGTTGGCGAGGTTCACAACATCGGGACGCGCGGGCGGTGGCGGATTTGTGGGCAGATCGGTCATGACGATCTCGTCCGTCAACTGCGGCGCAGCATTGCCGGCGGGAAGCATCAGCACATCGCAAACTTGAAAGACACGGTGCATCTCCTGGGTGAGGACGCTGCGGACGCGAAGTGCCTTGATGTAGTCAAGCGCGGAATGTAGCGAAGAGGTTTCCAGGCGCTCGCGGACCAGCGGGTCAAACAGCTCGGGGTGCTCTTGAAGTCGCTTCTGATGATAGGCGGCCGACTCCGAGCCGAGGATGACGGCAGAGGCGGTGGAGGCCATCGACGCATCGGCAACATTAACGTCGACGAGCACTACGCCCAGGTCGTGCAAGACGCTAAGCGCCCGTCGAAGCGCGGCGTCAGTCTCGGGCAGCACGTTCTTGAAGAAGTGCTCGGTGGGTACGCCAAGCCGCAGACCTTTGAGTGATTTTGGGCTCGGTGCCTTCGTGGTTGGCTCAGCCAGCACGCCGAACAGAGTGGCCGTGTCGGCGACGCTCCTCGCCATGGGGCCAACATGATCCAGCGTCCAACTCAGAGTGGTGACGCCGTCGACGCTGATGCGGCCGTAGCTTGGCTTCAACCCGACAACGCCGCAGCTCTTCGCCGGGCCGCGAATGGAGCCCCCGCTGTCGGTGCCGATCGTCAATGGCACCATCCCGGCGGCGAGCGCGGCACCAGAGCCGCTGGAGGAGCCGGACGGCGAGTAATCCAGCGCCCACGGGTTGCGGGTTGGGCCGTTGAGACCACGTTGCCCGCTGCCCATCGCAAATTCAAGCAGGTTGAGTTTGCCAAATAGAATGGCACCGGCCTGAGTTAGCCGAGTAGTGACGGCGGACTCATGATCGGGAATCCAGTTGGCCGTAACTCTGGAACCGTTGGTGGTGAGAATGCCCTTGGTGGCGACGATGTCCTTGGGGGCGTACGGAATGCCATGAAGAGGACCTCGATAGTGGCCGCGCCCGATCTCCTGTTCCGCTACTTTGGCCTGCGTCAGTGCGTGCTCAGCGGTGACGGTGAGAAAGGCGTTGACGCGGGGATTGACAGATTCAATGCGATCCAGTAGCGCGCGAACCAGTTCCACCGGCGAGAGCTTACGGGCCTTGAGGAGCGGCGCGAGCCAGGATACGGGTTGATAGAAAAGGTCAGTAGGAGGCATCGCGAGGAGACACCGAATCGGAGATGGGAAAGTCGCGAAGAGTTTGCAATTGCAGCTCTCGGCGTTCGAGTATCGGTCGGATTACAGCGACGCGTTCGTCGCTGAATTTGACGACCTGTGCGCCGGCGCCCGCGCTGGACAGCATGAGAGACCAGAATTGCCGGCGGCTGGCTTTAGTCATTTGAAAAACTCGTTGAGGCAGTCATCGAGCCCTTCGCCGACGTAGCGGTATCGGTAGCCCGTGCCCGCGTCGATCACCTGGTTCATCCAATTTGTCGGGTCGGTCCAATAGACGCGGCGCTCGCCTGTGGCTTTCACAAGATCGAGCATATCCCAATGGAGGGCAAAGCCAGGAATCAAGGCGTCAAAAAGGAAACTGGCGAGTGGCGCGTGAAGGGCGGCGGCGAAGGAATGGGGCGTGCGGTCAAGCCAGATCTTAGTCAGCCGGGGATCGACGGCTGCAGCCAGCAGCAGCCAGAATCCTTTGACACCGCGGGCGTAGCCGCGGATATTCTTTGGATCAACGTCTGGCCGCAAGGAGAGCAGGTCTACTGCGGCCAGTATGTCGTGTGCGCGCATGGCTGGCAGATTCCGTCCGACAATTTCGGCACGCTCATTGGTGACCCAGTTGCCAAGGAATGGCCGACCGTCCACACCGTCGGGTGAATCGCGCGGTTCCAGTTCCAACACGACGTGGCCACGCAGCACCATGGCTTCGGTGATGGCTGCGGTCGAGGGGCTTCGCTGGACGAAAAGCGGCACCGGAAGACGCTTTTCTTCGACGATGACGATAGCGGGCTTGCGCCCTTCGCCCTTGGGCAGATAGAGTTTCGCCGTAACAGTTACGCCGGGTTCGCTTTCGAATCGAATGTGTTCCGCATCGATCGAAGTGATGTTGTTTGCTCCGTTCGATGCCACGCCGAGGCGTTTCAGTTCTGACAGCAGCGCGGGAACGCCGCGCGGTGATCGGGCGGCAACGAAGTCTTCCCGAATGATCTGGTGCAGTTTCCGGCTGCCGGGTTCGTTGTCCACGTTTCCGCTCGCCGTCACTTGCAACTCACGATTCGTGTAGATGTGGACAGCCTCATCGCGGGATTGCCCCTGGCCATTGTTCAGCCAGCGATGCATCCAGCGATAGATCTCCTCCCGAGACTCGATCGGCGTGCCATGGGGGCCTGGGCCAACGGCAAAGCGGATCTTCTCTGTAGCGCCATAAAGCCCGTAAAAACTTCGAGCCTCATCATACACAGGGCGAGCGCCAGCAGGGGTGAAATAGTCTTCCGTCGTTGCCATCAGGAGCCAGGGTAGCGCGGGGCGTTGCTCAAAGAAATCGGCCCAGTCCAGGCCGTTGGACAGCAGCGAAGGGAGTGTCATCTCCGAGTCAGCTGTAGGCCCTGTGAATAAGGTCCGAAACGAGTTGATGAAACAGCCAGCTGCTGCTGCTTTGATGCGGGTGTCAAATGTAGCTGCATAGGCAGCGATAGCCCCTCCGCCGGAGCAACCGGCTACGCCAATACGATCGGGATCGACGTCGGCGCGAGAGACCAGATAGTCGACGGATCGCTTAGCGTCGAAGATAAAATACCGAGCGACACTTTGCCCGATCAGAATCGAACGGGCACCGAGTTCGAGGTGCTCATTGCCGCCACCGCCCGAAAGCGCGCGACCAAGTTGGGGCAGGTAGGTCTGTTCCCGTTCGCCCTGGCCGATGGGATCGTAAGTGAAGGCGACAAAGCCCTTGAGTGCGAGATTAGCGGCGAGGATTTGCGCCTCCGGCTTGCCCTCCTGTGTGTGTCCGGCTGGTATAAGAATTGCGGGGTGGCGGCCAGCCGTGTTAGGCCGGTACACATTGACCGTTACGAAGAAGCCTGGCAAACTCTCGAAGATAACTTTTTCAATTATGTAGCGTTTCGCCTCAATCTGGCCACTAATGCGCGGGCGAAGTGGGCCGCTGTAAGTAGGTAGGCCGCCGAGGCTAGCCAGCAACTTTTGATGCACCTGCGCTATTCGGCTGTCGGCATTCGCCACGCTGCGAATGGCGGCAATTTTGCGCTCGCGTTCGTCGAGTTGCTGCTGTGCCTGTCGATCCAACCAGCGAAGTAATGGGTCCGGGGCCAGCGCTTGCGCGCGCAGCGGCACTAACCACAGCGCGTCTAACACCAACAGAGTGGAAATGCGTCGGACCGCGTTCAAACAAAACATGCTGCCATGATAGTACCTGCACGAATTCAACGTAGGCGGTTTGGGTGCCTTAGTTCATACTGTTGCGTAGATCCGCCAGGATCTGGTCGGCGGCATCAATTCGCACTAGTCCCGCGCGCGGGTATTCGATGTCAACAGTGACATCGATAGAGAAAGTTAGCGCGCAGACAAAGGCGATGAGATGGAGCCAGGGACGGTTCTTCGAGCCCGCCATGCTGCAGCCTGCAAGAACTGAACAAAACAACGCAACCAAAACGCGCATGCCAAAAACAACTAGCGGCAGATGGGACTGAAGGGCGACAACTCAAGTAGTCGCGATGTCAATCAGCTAGTTTAGCCCCAATACACGTCACTTAAAAAGGGGGCAACAGCGCAATCGTCCAGTCCGATTTGCGTGACTTTACGCTTCTTGCGCGGATCGCGTAAGAAGCCATTTTCCTCTTTACGCCGCGCGGAATGGCCCGCCCCCTGTTGGACTGGACGCGTAGATCTAAAATCTCCCGCATCATCGCCTGGAAGAGCCTTTCCTTCTGCCTAGGGGGAAATGGCTGCCTTGGCGGGCAGTTTGCGGCGGATCACTCTCACTGCGTGCAGGAACGATAAGCGGTCTGGATCTTCGCGAGCAAGCAGTGCGGCTTCATGAATCAAAGAGCGCACCGCGAAGTGGGCCAGCAGCAACCCATAAAACTCTTGCAGCACCAGTTGCGGTGTTTTACTTCGCAGCACGACGCGGCTGCCACGCAGATGGGTCTTCAACTCGTCGAAGGCACCTTCGATCTCCCATCGTTCGGCATACAAGGCGGCCAGCTCATCGGCCGGAGCTATCTCCGGCTGCAATGTCGTCACGAGCCGGTAGAAGTCTTCGGCATCCGTCTCGCCCTTGAGTCGATATTCGATCACCCGCACGGGCAAGGGGTCATGGCGATGCCGCCAATCGCGCTCGGAAGCATAGATCGCACTGCGATAGGACCCGTCGGCATATCTTTCGAGAACTTCGAGACGAACACATAACATGCCCGGCTGCAAAGCGGAGATGACTTCCTTGACCAACGTAATCTCGCCGGTCTGGAAAGATCCGGGACGGGCTGCGAACAGGATATGGGTTCCATTCTCAAGCAGCGCAACGAATCGCAACTGCGGATACGCCGACGCCCCCCGCGACGCCCCTGGCAGCCCAAACGCTTCCCGGTTGCCAACCTCATCCGGGACATCGAGGGTCGATCCATCCAGCGTCACCAGCCGCAAATCCCGATACAAAGCTCCACGGCTCCCAGCTACAGCCACGGGACCAACCAGTTCCCGGTAAAGCAACTCGAAAGGCTCCACCCCGAGGCGGCTTCGCGCCTGTGAGATCCCGGAATGCCCGGCAATCTTGATCCGGCTGCCCGGACCGGCCAGCCATTGAAATCCTTCCAACACACAGCGCAAGACTTCCCCATAGGACACTTGCATGAAGATGGCCAACGCGATGACGTAGTAAACGACCAGATCCGCTGGCAAGTCTCGCTGTCGTTTGGAGGCCAAGCCAGTCTGCTGCAAAACGGCCTGCACACGGGCTTGCGGGATCCACTTTCCCAACACCCCTAGGCCCAAATAGTCTGAGATCCGCGAGCCGTTCGCCAACACCGCAGGGGTTCTTGCCATCTCCAGGCCTCCTAGAACATAATGACAAAAAAATGCTCTACGTGACGTGTATTGAGTTTAGAGCCGACAATACCAGCGTCTGGGTGGACGGGGATGGCGCTTCACAACTGGCAGCAACTTCCTTTTTCCAAATTGCGCTCTGGATCACCACCGCGCTACGCGTCTCGACGCTAACAGCGTCAATATCGGGAAATTTCCGATACGCAGCGATTCGAGCGTCAACATAATTCCGAAAATCTTCCCGCAATTGGGGCTGCGCCGAGGTAGGTAGCAAATCGATTCGGAGGTACGGAGTAGCGATGGCGTTTGTCTCTGGGGCGATAAGCTGCCGACGAGCCTCAAAGCGTCCCACCGCACTGGAAAACGTGAAAGCCACCAGCAAGCTTAGAAGCCCAAATCTGGTCCCATTAGCGACGCCGATGTCCAAACTTTCGGCGTCAGGGGAAGCGGACCGCTGCCGCATCCCGATTTCGCGACCGAATTGCAGAGAAAGGAGCACTCCCGCTGCCATGCAGCATACGAATAGGAGCGTTGGCGGTAAAGGGTTCAGACCCTAGCGCGCTAATGTAAAGCCAATGCCCAAGGTGTAAAGAAAATCGTTCTTCTTCCTGCCAAAGACTGGGTTGCTCAAGTATCGGTCACTGACCGCAATATTCAAAGTCATCCACTTACCCAATGTAGAAGTAATGCCCATGTCCACGTTTTGTCGGAAAACACCGGTGGTCGTCAGGTTGTTAAACATACGGTAGTTCTCAAAGAAATTCACACGGCCTGACAACTTGTAGGTGAAGTCGTTACCCCAAAAGAATTCAGCTGAGTTACGCGTAAAGGGCAGTTGGGGACGAATCGGGTCGAAGGATTCACGATTCCAAGAGATGCCGCCGACTAAGTCAAGGCGTCCCCGGTCGCTCTTCCAAGCGGTATACCCGAGACCACCTCCGATGACTACTCGCAGGTCAAGATTCTGAAATCTGTCATATTCATAGTCGTTGAACATGGTTACAAAGAGCTTGGGACGAAGGATCCGGTTATATCCGACTCCACCTCGCACCGCTTGAGCCGTATCCGACGACACGCCGTTCACAGTTGCAGAGGAACGAATGAAGTTGAAATAAGCAGTCGTCTTGTCGTTGTTAGTGACTCGTGCAGCGTTGAACGGTGTCGTGAGCGTGGCGGTTTTGGCATTTCCAGACGTACCAGCAAGGCCGATGCTGCCGTTGACTACCCATAAGTTACCCCAGGATGGTTTCAGCATGCGCTCGTAAGCCTTCTGCTCTGCGCTGTCGCGCAGCGTCTTGATCTCGGCGGGTGCCACGCTTTGCTTCACCCCACCCACAGCGACTTCTACCTTGTCCCCTACCGTCGCTATTGATCCCTGCACGGTCTTACCGTCGGCGAGCACGACAGTCAGGGGCTTTTCCGCCGTAACCGTCGAAACCTGATCCCAGGCCAGAGTCACGACGCCGAATAGGTCGGTCTTGATGGTGAGAGTGGCTGCGTCTTTTTTTACGATACTGCCTGTGACGCGGTCTCCATTTTTCATAACGATCTGGTCGGCCAAGAGGACAGTAGAGCTTAAGCCGATCACGAGAAGCGAGAAAAGACCGTAGTTTTGCATAGAATCGAGGCTCGAGCCTTTAATCAAGAATAACCCAAGCTTTGGTGGGAATCAAAAAGCCCTATCAAGGACGCGGGTTGGGTCAGCGCCCCGTCAGATCCGGCAAGCCCCATGTAAACTAAAGCAGCAGACTGCGAGCAGTCTGTCCATCAGCATGCCCCACTCTCGGACGGTTCAGATCACGCATTGGATTCACACGTTGTGCGTTGTTGCGCTGGTGGTGAGTGGAATCGGAATCGTGTTGGCGCATCCGCGATTCTACTGGGGCGAGGATGGATACTTTGATACGGGCGCGGCCTTCGCGCTGCCAATCGCCGTCAATAAGCAGCATACAAGCTGGGGGCGAGGGCTTCATTTCTTTGCGGCCTGGGCTGTTGTGTTGAACGGACTGGTGTACGTTGGCTGGGGGATGTTGACCAAACACTTCCAATTGCGGGCTTATGCGGGTTTACAGAAATGGACTTACTGGATCGTAGTCTTCGGGTTGTTCCCCTTGGTGATTCTCACTGGCCTCACGATGTCACCTGGCTTTACAACGGCTGCTCCCTGGCTGTTTTCGATGTTCGGCGGCAGGCAGTCTGCTCGTACGATTCACTTTCTCGTGAGCGATGTTCTGGTTCTGTTTACGATTGGGCACGTGGCGATGGTAATCCGGGCTGGCTTTCGCGACAAGATGCGGACTATGATTGCCGTATGAGCAGCAGGATCTCACGAAGGGCGTTATTGACAGGGGCGTCGCTGCTGACGGGCTGCGCGGCACCGGTGATGCCGAAGTTTCGTGGTTGGGCAGCACCGAGCGATGCATTGACCTACGCGACGGCCAAATTCTTGTTGCGCAATCAACCGTTGGTGCGCGAGTTTAGCCGCGACAATATCACGGCTCGCTTTCCCGTGTTAGGTACCAGGAACCCCAAAGATGCCAACTACCAGAAACTACTGGCTGGGAATTTCGTCGATTGGCGCTTACCGGTGCGCGGGTTGGTAAGCCAGCCGGGAGAGCTGCCGCTAGCTTTCTTGAAGAATTTGCCATCACGCACGCAGGTCACTCAGCAAAGCTGCGAAGAGGGTTGGTCGGCGATTGCGGAGTGGACGGGCGTGCCCTTGGGTCGGGTATTGCAAGAGGTGGGCATCTTGCCGGAGGCCCGCTTTGTCGTGTTTTTTGCTGTGGACGGATGGTGGGAGAGTCTGGACCTGCAGGATGCGTTGCATCCGCAGACAATGCTGGCCTATGGGATGAATGGGAAGGACCTGCCCGTGGCGCATGGTGCGCCGATACGTCTGCGTGTAGAGACCCAGCTTGGCTATAAAAGCGTGAAGTTCGTAAACCGCATTCAAGTCACAGACCGGATCGACAATATCCGCGATGGGACAGGTTCGGGGTCGCATGCGGACGGCTTTGCCTGGTACGCAGGGATCTAAATTGTGACTGCTGCGGACTTTCGACGGATTGCGTTAAGCATGGCAGGGGCGGAGGAAGGCTCGCATATGGGATCGGCGGACTTCCGCGTCGAAGGTCGGATCTTTGCGACGCTCGCTTCAGAAAAACTCGGATACGGCAACCTCATGCTGGATGTGGAGCAACAAGCGGCGTTTGTCGGCGAATCGCCCGAGGTCTTCCTGCCCATCGCCGGTGGGTGGGGGCGGATGGGCGTGACGCACATTCGGCTAAAGGAGTCGAGTGCTGATGTGCTCGAAGGCGCGTTGCGGGCGGCCTGGAAGCTGCGAGTCTCCAAGAACTCAAAGACGAGAACCAAGAAACGCTAGATTGCCCCGCTGCCGAGTTACTTAAGAACCGTAACAGTTATAGTGTCTGACTGTTGAGCGTTGAGCAGCGATCGGACCTGAACAATATTCAGGCCGGGTCTAACCTCTGCCGGGATCTGCGCGACGATCTGCGTAGGCGACGAAGAAATAATCGGGAGCGGAACATCGTTAAACGTCACGCAACTCCCCCCGAGAACCGTCGGCAGTGGGATCTGATCGGCTGTGGCGGCTGCCGCCAGCGTGCGGCCGTTGATAGTGATAAACGAGCCAGCTTTGAAGTTGGTCGTGCCGTCATTGGCATTGACGATGCCGCGCGAGCCGCCGGGGATCGCAGGCTGAGTTGCAGTGCTTGTCGGAGTCGTCGGGATCATCGTAATTCCCGACACCGTAAGGACGTAAACAGTGCCCTTGGAATCAACGGCCATCTGACGACCGGGGACGTTGATCTGTTGCGTGCTGCCGCTCACAAAGAATGCGGGGTTCTCGGGCAGGATCGCCGCAACGCTTTCCGACTGCGTCTTGATATCGAGCAGTTCCAGCGTGGTTCGCTCTTCATCGCGTGTGGCTGCAGTGGCGAAGTTTCGCACCGGCGTGGTAGTCCGTAGAATGAGGTTGGAGTTGACAGGGTAAACCGAGTAGACATTACGGTTGCCGGCACTGACACTGATTTGTGTAACTTGACCGTTGGGGCCAAACAGATTTTGAGTGGTGCCAGGGCGCTCTACTCCTCCGATGGGAGTAAGTGAAGAGCCGAGGATGAGGCCGCCGGCAAGGAAGTACTCGCCACGCGGGCCGCCAGCGATGGGGGCGACGTAGCTGGCATAAGCATTCTGGAAGACTATACGTGACGCGGTGTATGTGTCGAGAGTGGCATCGTAGAGATAGCCGGTGGCAGGGTTATTACCAGTGAGCAGGAACGCATATTCACCACCTGGGGTGGATGTCATGTAGCGGGTTCCGCCAACAGTTCCAGCTGCATTAAAGACGCCGCCTCCGGGGCGGACGACAGCCTGATTGGCAACAGTGCGCCAGACGTTGCCAGTAGTTGTTGTGAACTGCAGCCCGGACAGCGTCAGCGCCATTGAGTCAATGGAAAGGGGATTCTGCTGGCCATTTCGGGGAGTAGGAGGAAATTCAATGCTGCCCGTGATCGCAAGTGCATCGAGATCCATCGTCATGAGGGACTCGCCGCCGACATTGGCGATGTATAGCGTTGAGTTGTCGAAAGATTTTTCCAGCATCTGTGGGAACTGCCCCGCGTCAACGGGATCCAGATAGCGCTGCTTGACGGTATCGAAAATTTCAATTCGGTTGAGCGCAGAGTTGGCAACATAAATGCGCCCGCGCTTTTCGTCCAGGATTAAGTCGCGCAGGCCGCGGCCGGGGTTGATGCCATTGACCAGAGTGGGAATCGGGAAGATCAGCCCTCGCTGATCGGCAAGCCGATAGTTCATAAAGATGCGAATCGTATTCGGAATGTTGATCGCTTCGTTGGAACTGAGGTTGACGGTAACCGGCTGTCCATTGTTGCCGTTGTACACGTTGGTGCCCGGGCGCCGATTGACGTTGACGCGGCCTGGGTCCATGGTGAAGCTGATTGAGGACGGCGCAAGACCGCTCTTGACCTCCGCAACGACAGCCGTTGTAAGTGCGGGGACGCTAAATGTAAGTTTGCCCTTACCCAGGTTAGAAACTTTGAGGGTTGCCTTGGCGATTCCTTTATTGCATGGGTCTGTTGCGAGAAAGACCTGTGTTGTCTCTGGATCGATGATCGGGTAATCAAACAGATTGCCTACCGGCAGTGTCATGAATCCAGACTCGGAAAGCGCAAAAACCTGGGCACCATCACTGGTAATGACCATCTTGCCAAGCACAGACTCAGGAAGACGAATGCCGAGGCGCACGCCGAGATTGTTGGGGTTGCCGATGAACAGCACATTTGCCGTGGGGCGCTGCGTTGTCAACGTGGCAGTGGAATTGAAGGCGGAGTAAAGTGTGCCACCATCTGGGGAGAAAACGCTGCCCCCATAATTGACCGCAGTCGGGAAGCTATTACCGCTAGGGAGCGTAAACGGCAGATTACCGACGTTCATCTGCCCATTGACATTTAGATTAGAGAAGGCGAATTGTGCCGAGCCAGCCATGTAGCGGCTGCCATCAGGAGCCATGGCGAGCACCGTGGACTGGCCTGTAATGGTGCGGCTGCGCAGGACGGTGCCGCTGGCCACTTCGTATACGAACATCGTGGTTTGGGCGCTATTGGCCGTTTGGTTGATCGCCACCATACCGACGATAAAGTTCTTGTCCGGCGTGGTGATGAGCTTGCCCGGAAAGGGTGTCGTCGGTCGCCCCAGGAAGATGTTTTGGTTGATGTTGGCTGTGGAGATCTGCGCGGGCGAGCTGACAACTGTAAGTTGCAGCGTTGCGTCCTGGCGGGGATCGTACAGCAAAAGCGTCTGGGAGGCGTTGTTCACGCCAGTGCCCTGCGTAGTGATCAGAACCCGACCGTCCGCGCCAACCGCGACGCCCTCTGGACGCACGGGCAGGCTCAGAGTCTTGACGATTTGGTTTGTGCCCAACTGAATCACGCTGACGCTGGTGGAGACCGCATTGGTCACGTAAAGCGTGTTGCTGTCTGGGGAGATCGCCGCACTGACCGGAAAGGTGCCAACCGAAATCGGACTGAGCATCGCCTTGTTCACGTAATCGTACACATCGACGCGATTGGCGTTGGTACGAACAAGATACAGCAAGCCCCGGAGCTCGTCCATCACCACGTCGTTCGGCGTCTCACCAAGTGTTGTGACAGCGCCAAAGGTCCCGGTCTGGGCCGGGAGCGTCGCCAATGTAAAGAACGTGTTAAGAAACACGGTAAAAAGAAGAGTTTTGTTAAGCTTTGCCAAGACGAATTGCTTCCACATCAGAATCTAATGTACTCTAACGCTTCATGGCACTAGAAGTTTCTTTTCTGAGTCGAAACATTTTGGGGCTAGATGGGTTCTAGGGATCTGTCGCCGGGAACGGGTGCAGTCGCGGAGAAGCGCTTGAAAGTAACGAACCGAAAGAGTGGCCAGCAGTTGGCAAGCTCTGCCGGGATCGCCAATACGAGCGAACTGCGACGGCGAGGGTTGTTGAAACACAGCTCACTCGAAGAGGGCGACGGGCTTTGGATCGCTCCCTGCGAGGCCGTGCATAGTTTTGGCATGAAGTTTGCGATCGATGTGCTGTACCTGAACAAACAGAAGAAAATATTGAAAATCAGACCAAACATGGTGAAAAGCCGAATCAGCCTCTGCCTGAGCGCCCACAGCGTGCTGGAGTTACCGGCTGGAATGGCTGCCAAAACGGGCACAGTCGTCGGGGACGAACTGGAGTTTGAAAAGGTATGAGGATTCTTTTCGCAATCACGAGTTTGGCCTCAATTCTAACTCTGGGGTGCAGTCGGCAACAGACCTCAAGTTCGCGTTCCATGCCGGTTTTTGAGACTCAGGTGAAGAACGCGGTTTTGGCAGGCGACGGCGACCAGGAAATTCTGGCATTGCGCCGACGATTGATGATTGCGCCAGACGATTTGGCGGCACGACGGCAATTGGCGGCAAAATTCGATGCGGTCGGCTATCCGGACCTGGCGCTGGAGCATTTGCGCATTGGTCGGGATCACGCGCCCAACGATGTTGAACTTGCGCTGGACCTTGTCGCGAAGCTCACCGAACAGAAATTACCCGAGCAGGCCTTGCAGGTTATGCGCGAATTGAAGGACATACCGGCTGCGTTTACCGGGCGGACTGCGATCTTGGCGGATCGTCTTGGCGAACTCACCCAAGGGGAAGCACTCCATCGCAAGTCCCTCAATGCATCACCTGAAAACGTCCAGCGAATGAATAATCTGGCCTACAATCTGATGCAGCAACACAAGGCAGACGAGGCTGAAAAGATTCTTCGAGAGGCTCTGCGCTCTAAGCCAAGCTACGAATTGGCGCGAAACAACATCGCGCTGTTATATGCTACCCAACTGGCGAAGCCGGAAGAGGCCCTGTCGCATTGGAAAGCCATCAGCGGACCGGCAGCAGCGCACAACAATCTCGCCGCAGTTTATATCGAGGCGGGAAAATGGGTAGAAGCTAAAGCGGAACTGGAAAAAGCATTGGCGCTGCGTTTTCAATTTCCAGAAGCAATCCAGAACTTGAAGATCGTAGCCGCCCGTACCAATGGTACTGTCGAACTCAAATTGGACCGGGACAAGAGAGATTCCGGCCTGTCAAGATTGGCTAAGGCCGTAAAGCACGTCTTTGTGGTCGAAGAAGAAGTTGGAATGTCGAAAAATCGAAGGAGTCATCCATGAAACTCAATACCGTCATGGTGAATGCGAAGTCATTCGTTCAGAAGTTGTGGCGCGATGAAGCCGGGCAGGACCTGGTGGAATACGCGCTGATTGTCGCTGCAGTGGGCCTTGCGCTCATCACGACGGTCAACCAGTTGACGCAGGCCGTTGTCGGCTTGTATCAGAACATGGTGGCCAGTCTGGGGACGATCGGCGCTCAACAGTAAAGCCGGTCACGCTCGATTGTTCCGCAAGTGGCTTGTCCCCGATATCGCGTTCGTTCTGACGGCAATTACGCTGATGTACTGCCTGACCTCCTTCAATGGGATGCAGAGCCTATTTCGCGATTCGGATACGGGCTGGCACATTCGCAACGGGGAGAACGTTTTGGCAACGGGCCAAGTTCCGCAAACGGAGCCCTATTCGTTCTCCAAGCCAGGTGGGCCGTGGTTTGCCTGGGAATGGTTGGCTGATTTGACGATGGCCAAGGCCCATCAAGCCGATGGGTTGAGGGGAGTTTTTTTCCTCTACCTTGCCGTACTGGGGATCGTTAGTTGGCTCTGGTTTCAAATGATGTGGACAGCGGGAGTCTGGTTTATTCCTACATGTCTTTCCAGTTGGGTCATGCTCACTACCTGTAATATACATTGGCTCGCAAGGCCTCACCTGTTCGGGTGGGTGTTTCTGCTACTGGCTGCACTCGGCGCGGAGCTTGCGCCCCGCAAGACGACTTTGGCCCAGGTTACAGGCGTGTTTACGGCCGGGATCCTATGGGCCAACATGCATGGGAGCTTCTTTCTCGGGGCAGCGATCCTGCTTCTATATGCAGGTGAACGCTGGTTGCAGGGGGATGATCGATGGAAGACGCTTGGCCTCTGGGGCGGCGCGACAATTGCCGCTAGCTTCGTCAATCCCTATGGCTGGCACGTGCATGAACACATCATTCAATACCTGAGCGACAAAGAACTGCTGTCGCGAGTCGGCGAATTCCAAAGCTTCAACTTTCATGTGGAAGGCGCGGCTGGGATCACCGTCGGCATGGTGCTTCTAGGGGCCGGGATCGCTCTGAACTGCGTCCAGGGACGCTGGGCGCGAGGCATCCTCTGCGCGGTGTTATTTGCCGGAGCACTGCGATCCGCGCGCGGGCTGCCGTTAATGGCCCTGGTTGGCTTACCGCTGGCGATGGGCGCAATTTGCCAGGCGATTGCCGAAGCAAAATTCCTGTCAACCTGGCTCACCCGGCAGAGAGATGGAGTCATGCAATACAACTTGAACTTAAGGGCAATGGATGCCAGATTCAAGGGCCTGGCCTGGGTCCCTGTCGTATTCGGCTTAATGGTGATGCTGGCGCAATCGAGTTTGTTTGCGACACCTGCTGGCTTTCCGCTGGCTAGTTTTCCAGAGACACTCGCCAAGCAGATTGAAGCGCTTCCCGAATCCGCGCGGATCTTTACCAGCGACAAGTTTGGCGGCTGGATGATCTATCGCTTCGCAGGCAAGCGCAAGGTGTTTTTCGATGGACGAAGTGACTATTACGGAGCCCAATTCATGAAGGATTACCTGATGCTGCCAGATGCCAAGCCGGGCTGGGAGCCGTATTGGAAACAGTGGAATTTTACTCATGCGCTGATCCCGAAAGACAACTCATTGGTGGAAGTATTGCCAATGAAGGGTTGGCGCGAGATTGGCAAGGACGAGTCAGCAATTCTGTATGAGAAGGGTGCGAACTGAATGGACCGGCAGAAACTGCTGATGATTTTTGGTGGAGCGTGGCTGTCAGCCGCCCTGCTGACTTGGCTGCTGTACTCAGCGACAAGTTCCGCAAAGCAAATGAAGATGGTGAAAGTTCAGGCGGCAAGCCGTGATCTTTCGGCGGGGACAAGGCTGCGCAAGGGCGACCTGCGGACAGTCAGCCTTTCTGAGAAAGAACAACCCAAAGGCGTCTTTCTCGAAGAGAAGGCATTGATCGACCGTACGCTCTTGTTTCCGGTCTCCGCCAATGCAGCCCTGACGCAGAATCAGTTTGCGGCGATAGGTGGCATTGAAGGTGTCTCGGCGACGATTCCGCCGGGCAAACGAGCGGTGAGCGTGCCCGTAACCGACGCAACCAGCGCGGCGGGATTGATTCTGCCTCGATCACACGTCGATGTCGTGTTTACGCGGACAGGATCGATGAGCGAGGCCCTGAGCAAAGTTATTCTCGAAGACATCGTCGTTCTAAGCGTCGGCAGGATGACCGAAGTAGTGGCGACTGACCCCAAAGCTTCGACTTCCGGTGCTACACCCAGCCTGTCGACCGCGACAACATCACGCGCCATCACCTTGCTGGTGACGCCCGAGGAGGCGGCCAAGATGGAACTGGCAAAGAACAATGGCAAAATCGGGTTGGTCTTGCGCAACCCTCTCGATGCTTCACGAATTGACCAGGACAAACCAATTTACGGCGACGCATTGGACCCCTATCTCGGTTCGCGCAAAGACCGCCTTGGCAAGACCTACCGGGGAATGCCGGGTGCCGCAGGGGCGGTGAATAACAACCAGGCTTGGGACGAGCTCACCGGAATGCCAATCGCGAAGAAGCCGCCCGAAAAGAAGAAGGAAGAAGTGCCGGTAAAGCCGCCCCCCAAAGTCGTCGACGTGTATCGCGGCGACAAGCACGTGCAAGAGGTTTTTGAAAAGGTTAAATGAGACAAGCCATCGCCATCGTCGCTGCCCTGCTGGGCTTAATCGAAACTGGGGCGGACGCACAAGTTTCGCGCGCTATCCGCTTAACCGTGGGCCAGGGTGAATTAGTGCAATTCACCGAAGACATTTCAAAAGTCGTTGTTTCCGAACCAAAGATCGCCGATGCCATCGTGATCAGCCCACGCGAAGTGATGGTCACTGCAAAGGGCACTGGCAAGACCACGCTCGTGATCTGGCAAGAGGGCAACGGAGCGAGTCGCTTCGACATCCAGGTACTGCTGGACGCAACCGCCACTGAAGACTTCAATCGTGCGCTCGCCACCGACTTGAAGCGTGACTTCCCTGACGATGCAATTCAATTTACCGGCAATGCCGACACGATTGTATTGACAGGTTCCGTCAAAAACGCCGACAGCGCAAAGAAAGCTGCAGGCCTGGCACAGACGCGCACCAAGGCAGTGATCAATCTGATCGAATTGCCCAAGAAGGCAGACCTGCGGCAGATCATGCTCCAAGTTAAATTTGCCAGTATTGATCGAGCGGCCCTCACCGAACTTGGCTTCAATCTGTTCTCGACGAATCCCAAAATCGTGGGCGCAGTATCGACGCAGCAGTTCCAGACGCCGCGCTTTACCGCATTGCAACCAAACGGCTCATCGCAAGGCGTGAACTTTGCCGACCTGTTGAATCTCTTCGCATTTCGACCCGACCTGAACATTGGCGCAACGATTCGCGCCATGGCCAATAACAACCTTTTGCAGATTCTGGCCGAGCCGAATCTGATTACCGTGGAGGGACGCGAGGCAAGCTTCATGGCTGGCGGAGAGTTCCCCTTCCCGACGATCAATTCCTCGACAACCGGTGGAGCGATTTCGCCTGTCATCACTGTGCAGTTCAAGCCCTTCGGCGTGCAGTTAAAGTTTACGCCGACGATCACCGATACGGGAGCAATTCATCTATGGGTGCGACCGGAAGTAAGTTCGCTCGATTTTTCCAACGCCATCACTTTGCAAGGTGTGCAAATACCGGCGTTGTCAACCCGGCGCGTCGAAACCGAAGTCGTCTTGAACGATGGTGAGAGTTTCGCGATAGCCGGTTTGATCGACAGCCGCGTCACGCAACAACTGGCCCGTGTGTGGGGGCTTGGAGATCTACCCATAATCGGCCAACTCTTCCGCAGCCGTTCCTATAAAAAGTCAACGGATGAACTCGTAGTGGTGATCACGCCAAAGTTTGTCCGCCCGTTGACGCCGGAAGAGAAGGCGATCACCCCAGCGATGTTAGAAACATTCCAACTCACTTCACACCAGGTTCAAAAGATCAAGGACGACAAGCAAGCCAAGAAGAAGTCCAAAGGCAAGGCAGATGTTGGTAAGCCGCAGATGGTAGGCCCCAGTGGTTATCAGGAAGCTGAAAAGAAGAAGTAAGCAGCAACGCGAAAGCGGTTCGATTGCCCTACACATGCTCGTGTTGCTGGGCACGGTGATGCTTGTCTTCATGGGCTTTGCATATGACCTTGGACGCTTGTATCTGGACCGCGCTGAAGTCAAGACCATTGCCAACGCGATGGCACTGGCTGCGGCGCAAAATCTGATTGGCACCCAGCAATCTACAGAGAACGCGAACACCGCTGCTCGCGCCGCTGCACGACTTGCCGATTCAAAGGGCAATCGCTACGACTACGGATCAATCGCGATCGGCGAGCAAACTGCCAATCTGTCGAGCGAAGTGCCGGAGCCGACTTACTTTGACAACATGAGCGCAGCGACGGGAGTTGGTGATGGGGCAGGGGGGGGACAAGCTGGTGGCACCACAGCTCGATTTGCAAGAATCGAAGCCACGGTGGAAGCCCCACTAACCTTCTTTGGACTATTGGCAGTGGCACAGGAACGCAAGGTGCCAATCATCGCGGCCGCCGTGGCAGGCGTCAGCGGCCCCCTATGCAGCGCTTGTGGCGTCGAGCCGCTCGCGATTGCAGCGGTCAGCACTGACGATACGGTTGACTTCGGATTAGTGAAAGGGACCCGCTACACTTTCTATTTTTCTTGCACCGGGCAGCCCACGCCGCTTCCGCTGGGCGACGCAGGAACCAGGCTTCAGTACCTCCTCCTGAATCGCTATGACACCGAGGCAAGTACATTTTCTCAAGAGGATACTCAGTTATTCCGAAATGGTAATAACGGCACACCGCCCAACGCCAATCTGTTGAAGGCGTGTATAACGATTGGACAACCGGAGCAAATTTGGGCCACGGCCTCACCACGGCTCTGTTCTCAAGTAGCACCCAACCCGAGTGTCCAGCAGTTCTTGTGCGGCCTCAACAATCGCTTCGACAATGGACTTCCAGATACAGCGTGCCAAGCCATAACTGATGCTCCAACTCTCGCCGCTGGCACCCCAACCGATACCGATCTGCTGGACGTCGACGATTACTCAGCCTACACAGGGCGTGGCCGCCGGATCATTACAGTGAGCGTAGTCGATGCCCTTTCAGCCAACGCTGACATGACCATCCTCGGCTTTCGGCAATTCCTGGTGATTCCCAATCCTGGCTCCACCTCTCTCACGCCAGCCGATGGCCCTGGTCGTTTCATTGGAACCTACATTGGCAACCCAATGCCACTCAGGCAGGGACGATTCGGTTCTTGTGGAGTTACAAGCGGGCCGGGCAAAGTGGTACTGCATCAATGAGACTCTCCCTCGGATCGCGCAAAGGTACGAGCTTGATCGAAGGAGTGTTGTTTATTCCTTTTGTCGTCCTGCTGCTGGTGGGCATGATGGAAGCTGGTCGAGTTACATACACTTACTACCAGTTGCAGAAGATCGTCTACTCCGTCGCCAGATCCGCAGGTACACAACAAAACATCAACCTCTGCGACCCGGCTAACGATGTCCTGGCTCAATCCATCGCGATCGGTCTGACCGGCACCGGCGATACAAGCGCAACTTCGCTCGTGCTGGGGCTGCAGGCTTCGGACTTTAGGGTGCGCGTAGAGCGCTACAACGTGGATGCCGATTCGATCGAAGAATGCGACTGCTCCTCCAGCGGCTGCGATACATCCCAAGGCGGCTCTGCTCCGAACTACATCTTCGTTGATCTCACGAATGGCTACCCCTTTACCTTCAAGATTCCAGGCGTGTCGAACTCACCGATAATCATGCGGCCGAGTGTACGGCTGCCGTTTGGTGGTTCATAAGTCATGCGAAGACGATCACAAAAAGGCGCGACTGCAGTCGAATTTCTCCTCGTGGGGATGACAGTGGCGCTCCCCTTGGCTCTCTCGATTTTCTACATCGCCCAGATCCTTTGGGTGTGGCACAGCGCCGTCGAGATGACACGAGACGGCGCGCAGTACGCAGCGACACACTGCTACCAGAACGGCGCAAATGTTATCGCCTACATGCAACGAAACGTACCCGTAATGCCGGACCGCGATGAGTTTCGGCAAGGCACCGTTCAGTACATCGTCACTTATTTCGGACGGGCACAAGAGACTAACGACTTGAGTGAATTCTCTTGTGATAGCGAGTGCAGTTTGGGTTGCGTTCCTGATGTCGTGAAGGTGCAGATCACCGGCTATGAATACCGCACCTTCCTGACTTACTTTGGCATTCCTCCGGCTGTGTTGCCGGATTTTCAATCAACGATTCCGATGGAAGGAGCAGGCTGCGATCCGGACACTGGCGTCTGCATCCCCTGATACTTAGAGGACAAAAGATATGTCGATTACTATTTTGGTGGCGTCATCGGACGAAGCATTCCGCGAGAGCGTGAAAGAAAATTTGGCGAGTCTGACTGGCGCGCGGGTCGTGGCGGAGTACACCGAGGTCACGGCCAATCTGTACATCCGGGTACTGCAGGATGCCGAGCGTCATCCAGACGCCGCACTCGTGGTGGACCTGAGCGGCGACCCTGAGGCAGCGCTCAAGTCGCTCGAGAAGATCAAACAGGCGATCCCCGATCTCTACGTCGTAGCCTCCAACATCCACAGCGAGGGGGATGCGGTGATTGCAGCGCTTCGGGCCGGGGCCAATGATTACTTGCTGCAACCCTTCAAACGTCTGGACTTTCGGGAAGCCATGTCGAGGCTGGAACGCGCGCCTCGCCGTGATATCTCCGGCGGCAGCAAGTTGGGGAAAATCTATGCCTTCCTCGGCGTCAAAGGTGGCGTAGGAACAACGACTCTCGCCGTGAATTTTGCAAGTGTCCTCGCGCAGCGTAAGCAGCAGGCCGTCTTGATGGACCTCGATTGGATTGCAAACGATGTCTGCATGCAATTGGGTGTAGCACCGCAGTACACACTCGCCGAAGTGGGCGAGAACCTGGATCGAATGGATCAGAGTCTATTCGAAGGATTTGTAACCAGAGATCCGCTGGGTTTCTATGTTGTTGGCCCACCAGATGCGCTGGAACATTCCGTCTACTTCACTGAGGCAATGTTCCGCGACTTCTCCACCTTCCTCGTAGAGAAGTATGAGTCGATCATTGTCGATTGTGGACGCACGATTGTAGACGAGGCTGTGCTGGCAGCGCTGCAATCAGCAGCCACAATCTTTGTCGTGACTACCCAGGAATTCCCCGCTCTGAGAAATGCGCAGCGCTATCTCGGCTTCCTCGCGCGCATGGGCTTCACGCAGGATCAGATCAAGGTTGTCGTCAATCAATATCGGAAGAAGCAGAGTACCGAGATCGCGACGCTGGAGCAAATTCAGCAGACGCTAAATCAAAATATCTTCTACGGCATCCCTCCTTCAAGCGCAGTATTGCAATCCATCAACAAAGGCCGACCCTTTGTGGCAGACCGTCAATCGGCTGGCGAAATCGACAAAGTGTTCCGCGCTTTTGTGAGCAAGGCGACCGGCGGGCGTCAGGAAACTGAAGCGCTCGGAAAGACCGCGTAAACAGTGGGAACAAAGCCACTTCCGCGACCCGCGTCGAGGCCCACTGGGGGCGTCGACCGCTGGAATCATCTGCGAACTTCGCTACACAGCAAGTTAGTAAGTGCACTAACCCCCGAACAGCTGAAGAACCTGTCGAAGGACGGCGTCCGCGATCAGATTGCCACCGTTGCAGGCAAGTTGATCAGCGAGACCGGTTTGCCGATGACGACGCCCGAGAAAGATCGCCTGATCGAGGAAGTACTCGATGAGGTCTTCGGCCTTGGTCCCCTGGAGCCGCTGATGCAGGACGCGACAGTCAGCGACATCATGGTCAATGGATTTGACAGTGTCTATGTCGAGCGGGGCGGACAGTTGGTCGAAACCAACGTGCGGTTTAAGGATCAGGCACACCTGCGGATGATTATCGACCGCATCGTCTCGAATATTGGTCGGCGTCTCGACGACAGCTCGCCGATTGTCGATGCGCGTCTAAGTGATGGTTCTCGTGTTTGCGCAGTCATTCCGCCGATATCGCTCATTGGTCCGGTGATGAGCATCCGACGCTTTGGTAAAAAACTTCTTGGGCCCGACGACCTCCTCAAGAATTTGACGATGACGCCGGGAATGTTGCAGTTTCTCGAAGCGGCTGTGAAAGCCCGATTGAATGTGATCATCAGTGGCGGCTCGGGTTCGGGCAAGACGACCCTTCTCAATAACTTGTCCCGCTTCATTCCCGAAGACGAACGTGTTGTCACGATCGAAGATATCGCCGAGTTACAGGTGCAGCAAGAACATCTTGTGCGCCTGGAGACGCGGCCGGTCAATATTGAAGGAGCCGGCGGCGTCACCCAGCGCGACCTCGTTATCAACGCTTTGCGCATGCGCCCAGATCGCATCCTGATTGGCGAGTGCCGGGGCGGCGAGGCTCTCGACATGATGCAGGCAATGAATACGGGCCATGACGGATCCATGACAACTTGTCATGCCAACACTGCGCGCGACGCGTTTTCGCGTCTCGAGACCATGGTTATGATGGCAAGCTCGGCGATTCCAGATCGCGTCATCCGCCAGATGCTGGCAAGCGCGGTGCAGATCGTCGTGCAGGTGCTGCGCCTGATAGACGGTTCGAGGAAGATACTCTCGATCAGTGAAGTTATAGGTGTGCAGGAAGACTTCGTCGAATTGAGAGACATCTTTGTTTTCGAACGCGAAGGTCTTAATGCTCAGGGTCGGGCCATCGGCCAATTTCGCGGTACCGGTTACCTGCCGATCAGCCTGGATCGCATGAAATCGTACGGACAGCACGTGGACGAGAACATCTTTCATGAGCTCGTCAGAGTCGGAGATCGCGGCTAATGATGACTCTGGGGCTGATTGCATTTCTTATCTTCAGTGGCGCATTGTTCGCCGCAGCCTACTACTCCTTTGTGGTTCCGCAGCAAACTGAAAACCAGGCGCTGCTGGGGCGACTGCGCGACCTGCGTGCGC
Organism: Bryobacterales bacterium; assembly: GCA_038206015.1. Classification (GTDB taxonomy): domain Bacteria; phylum Acidobacteriota; class Terriglobia; order Bryobacterales; family Bryobacteraceae; genus Bryobacter. The sequence continues at coordinate 25,411 of JBBRBI010000080.1, forward strand.
GCGGCGGCCACACCAGGGCGCGGGGTGGCGATTTATTGCAGGAAGAAGTGGCGCTCAACTGGTTTGGAAGACTCTTTGCCTGGGTTGGCATTCAGCGCCGATTGCAATTGAAGGTGAAGCAGGCAGACCTGACTTACAGCGCCGGTAATATTCTTGTCTTGTGCTTTGTGTTTGCGGTGGCTGGGTACTTACTTGGCAATCTATTCGGCATTCCAATCATGATCATCAATCTGGTGATTGGCCTGATGATGGGTTATTTGCCGATCGGCTGGATCAACTTCCAACGCGACCGCCGTCTCCACAAATTCGAACAACAATTGCCAGAAGCAATCAACCTGTTCAATCGGTCGATGAAAGCAGGGCACAACATTCAAAGCGGCTTGGCGACGATTTCTGAAGAATCGCTGGACCCTGCAAAGAAAGAATTTCAAAAGGTCCTTGAAGAACTTGCGCTCGGTTCGACAACCGAGACGGCACTCCACAACCTCGGCGAACGCGTCCCCTTAATTGATCTGAAGTTTTTCATTACTGGTTTGATTCTCCAACGGCAGACGGGTGCCAACATGGTCGAAGTCCTCGAAAACCTTGCGATCCTGATTCGCGAACGCTTGACGTTGGCCGAAAAATTGGCAGCAGGTACCGCGCAACAACGATTTTCGGCAGCCTTGTTTTGTAGTGTGCCAGTGATTATGGGTGCGATCTATGCATTTCTCAAGCCGGAGTATTTCCGGCTCCTGCTCGACGACGAAGTCGGCCAAATGATTTTGACTTACTCGATTGTGTCTGAGATTATTGGCATTCTGATTCTGCGCAAGCTTGCCAGCCCGAAGTTCTAAACGATGTTACTGAATCTACTTTATTTCCTAGCCTTCGCGATGACGCTCAGCGCATTGCTCTGGAGTGGTCTGCAACTATTTCAGCCAAAGGAAGATCCACTGGGGGATCGGCTCGATGAATTGCAGCGAACGGGTGGCAAGGGCCTCGTGGCCCGCGCCCCTAAACGGAGTTTTGGCGGAGGATTCTGGGAAAGTATCCTCTATGTGGTCAGTGCGATTGGCGGCGAAGATTTCCTCCGAGAGGTCGACAAGTTACTTCGCGAAGCTGGCATCCGTCGGCGTGAAGCCACGGCAATGTATGTGCTTTTCAACGTTGGAGTCATCGTATTGTTGGCAGGAGGAGCGCTATTCCTGCAACGTGATGGCAGCCTCACCGATAAGTTGCTTGCCCTGATCGCGCCGTTGCTGCTGGGATACCTGATCCCAAGGCAACTGCTGTACCGCCTGGTTGCCCGCTACAAGCGCAAACTCCAGGAGGCGCTCCCGGATACGATTGACTTACTTGGCATCGTGCTGGGGACTGGCCTCGCGCTCGATCAGGCAATGGTGCGCGTCAGTGAAGAGATGCAATACATCTACCCGGAACTTGCCAACGAGTTCTATACAGTCGTTATGCAGGTCAAGGCTGGGCAGGAACGCAGCAAGGCATTCACCGCTCTGGTCAGGCGCACTGGGATCGACGACATCAGAAGTCTGGCTGCAATGATCATTCAGAGCGAGCGCTTCGGAACCAGCCTCTCACGCGCCCTGAAAGTGTATGCGGATGAGCTTCGAATGCGCCGCAGGTTGCGAGCAGAAAGCTCGATTGCTAAAGCCGGCATCAAGATGCTGTTTCCGATCATCATCTTCATCTTTCCCGTCTTGTTTGCGATTACGCTGGGACCGGCGCTGATCACTGTGATGCGTGGGTTGAGCGGTGGAATCGGACGTTAGTGGGCGAAGAGGATAACTTGAATGCGAATGATTAGTTTGTTTTGTGTGTTAACGGCCTTGGTTTCAGCCCAGGCCGTTTCTAATGTTAAGGGTGCTGCAGACTACCAGGTTTACCAGCGTGGGAGCGACGGCAAGGCTGACATTGCCATTGAATTGACTCTCAGTGACAGTGACGGCAAGAATGTCTTCTTCAGCATTAAGCGGGGTGCTCTCCCGGTTTCTGGCTTTATCGCCTATGAACTGGGCAAGGTGCAGAATGGCAAACTGAATGCAACGATCAAGGGCGTTCCCACAGGTGGGCCGTATCGCTTTGAATGGCGCACCTCCAGAATCGGCGCGGCCATCGCTGCACGGAGCGACATCCTTGTCGGTGATATCTGGTTACTCGCCGGACAGTCCAACATGGAAGGTGTTGGTGACTTACTGGACTTAGAGAAGCCTTCTGACAAGGTGAATTCCTTCAACCAGGCCGACCAATGGGTAAACGCGAAAGATCCGCTGCATGAACTGGTAAGTGCGACAGATCGGGTGCACTGGCGGAAGAACATTTCGGGCGAACTCGAACAAATGACCGATGATGCGCTGGCAAGTTACCGCGCCGAGCGAAAGAAGGGTGCCGGGCCAGGCTTGGCTTTTGCCGTTGAATATGAGAAACGCACAGGTATCCCAGTTGGACTTCTCCCCTGCGCGCATGGCGGAACGTCCATGGCTCAATGGAGTCCCGACTTGAAATCAAAGCTGGGAGACTCGCTCTACGGCGCGACCATCCGGCGTGCGGCGGTGGTGGGCGGCAAGGTCAAAGGCATTCTCTGGTACCAGGGGGAGAGTGATGCAAACCCCACAGCGGTTACCGTGTTTCCCGACAGGTTCGCAAAGCTCGTAGCTGCTTTCCGCGAGGACCTTGGGCAACCCGATCTACTCTTTTACTCCGTGCAGATCGGAAGACACGTCGCGAGTGCTAACGCCAAGGAGTGGAATATGGTGCAGGAAGCGCAACGCCTATCTGAGACTACGATTCCAAACTCGGTTGTATTTTCCGCCATAGACGCCGACCTCGATGACGGAATCCATGTCTCTACTCAGGATCACAAGCGATTGGGCCGCGCGATGGCAGGAGTTGCGGCGGGTAAGCTCAAGCGGGGGCCGCACTTGGCCGGTATCGCCGTTGAAAACCAGGCGATTCGCGTGCGCTTTAGTGAAGTGAACGGCAAGCTGGGGAGCGCCGGGCGCATCGCAGGCTTCAGCACGCTGTCGGCAGTTGGAGACGAGATTCCATTAATCTACAAAGCGACTCTGGACCCGACGGACCCGAGCAGCGTCCTTCTACACTTCGCAGGCAAGCTTCCCGACGGCATCCAGTTGAGCTACGGCAACGGCAAGAACCCCTACGCCAACCTTCGCGACGAGGCGGGCATGGGTGTGCTTGTCTTTGGACCATTGCCGATTCCGAAGTGACCTTCCGATTTCTTGCTAGTCTAAAAGGTAAGTGAAAAAATCAGTATTCGTTCTAGCGCTGAGCGCCAGCATTGTATTTGGACAGGCCCCGGCCTCCGATAAAGTAGTCGCGACGATCAACGGAAAGGGCATCACTGGCAAAGAACTGGAAGAGTTTGCCAAGGGTCTCCCACAGAACTTTCAGCAGTTCTACGCACAGGATAAAGAAGGCTTTCTCAAACAGTATGCGGTTCTGACAAAGTTCGCTGCCATGGCTGAGGCGACCAAGGTAGACCAACAGTCCCCCTATCGGCAGCGCCTTGAGTTTATGCGCATGCAAACTCTCGCGCAGGCCCTCGTTGAGGACTATCGCAACAAGATTCCCGTAAGCGATCCAGAGATGGCCGCCTTCTACGAAAAGAATAAAGACAACTACACACAGGCCAAGCTCCAGGTGATTCTCGTAAACTTTGCAACTGCCGATGCAAAT
>JBBRBI010000081.1:0-28931 GCA_038206015.1 Bryobacterales bacterium
GGGATATGTTCGTTGGCAAGGTAGGCGATGGGAGATCAGTCAGGCTCTGCGTCACGAACGGATCGGCATCGAGTTGCTTGGCGACCGCGCGCTGGTCTATTTTTGCAACAACCCGATGCGCGAGTTGCATCTAGCCACCGGTCAAACCTATTCGATCCCAACGGCGATTCGGATTCCGAATGGGGAGGTCCAACCAGTGGAATGATCGGAACCTAGTCGTCGGCCGTCCTTTGTCTTCTGGCAGGGCCGATGGGGTAGGCGGCGGCCGCCGCCTACCCCATCGGGCGGAAGCCGAAGTCCACTACCGGCGACCTCCGATCCGAATGTCTGCATAGCTCTATTCTGTGGCGTAAAGTGTCAAGGATGTCTTGGCAACAAGTGTCAAGGATGTCCTGGCAGTTGACACTTAGGTGGCGTGTAGCCTATTGATTCCAGGGGATTTAGATAGCTTAGCTTCGTTTCGTAATTTCAGGTTGGTGGGGTTGGAGATGTTTTCCCGATGGGAGCGACCGCCTAATCACGGTTGCTGCTAAGCGATAGATTCAAAGGCACTTAGGGTGCTTAGCTTCGTTGCGTAAATTCACCATTGTCCCGGCAGCGGAAGCGCCTCTTAACGTTCGGCTGCCGGGATACACCTGTGGTGTAAGTAAATTGCGGAAGGATTCATTTGCCGAAGAACTGGGGCGGCGATGCGGCTGCTACCCGATGATATTGTGAGGCACCGGGCGATGCAAATTGGGGAGTGAGTGCACGGGACTCAACGGGAACAGTGTTGAAAATATTTCCGACGGCTGTGAACGACAAGTATGCACCCGGTAGAAAGATCGCGATGCCATTGATAAGGCTGAGATGATATACGATAGTGGAATTCTCGCGTCTCCGATTATGCCCAATTCAATAGATTCGAAATTGATTCGTCACATTGCCCCGAAGAACTTTCTTTCGTTTGGCCCGGCAAACCCAGGAATTGAACTTAACGCGTTGAATTTATTGATCGGGCCGAACGGAAGTGGGAAGTCGAACTTGATCGAGGCCATTAGCTTCATGCGTTCTGCGCCCAAGGAGTTAAGGGACGTCACCCGAAGAGGCGGTGGGGTTGCAGAGTGGATTTGGAAGGGCGCTCCGAAGGATTCGGCATCTGTGGAGTGGATCGTTTCGCCGATCAAGGGACCGATCCCGTACCGGCATTTGATTGGGTTCCGGGCGGTGGCTCAGGCATTTGGCCTGGACGACGAGCGGGTTGAGAACAGCGAGAAGACTAATCAGGGACAAGACGATGTTTTTTTCTATTACCGGTATCAACATGGGCAGCCGGTGGTGAACACGTCGGACAAGGGCAGGCGCTCGTTGTCCAGGGAAACGATCGAAGCCGACCGTTCGATCCTGGCGCAGCGGCGGGATCCAGAAGCTTATCCTGAACTGGCTTGGCTGGCGCAAAATTACGAGAGGGTGAGGATCTATCGGGAATGGGCCTTTGGACGAAACGCCGTCTTCCGTGAGCCGCAGCGCGCAGACATGAGAAACGAGGTTCTGGAGGAGGATTTCTCCAATCTTGGCCTATTCCTGAACCGCTTGAAGACACGTTTCCCTGTGGCGAAAAGGGCAATTCTGGGTGGGCTAAGCGACCTCTACAAGGGCATTAGCGATTTTGATGTCTCAATTGAAGGCAGCACCGTTCAGGTTTTCTTCACGGAGGGCGATTTCGTGATTCCGGCGACGCGCCTTTCCGACGGCACGCTCCGCTATTTGTGCCTTTTGGCGATTCTTTGCGATCCAGAGCCACCGCCGTTGATTTGTATCGAAGAGCCAGAGTTGGGACTTCATCCTGACATTCTGCCTAAAGTTGCGGACTTGTTGCGGCAGGCCTCCGAACGGACGCAACTGATCGTGACTACACACTCGGACATAATTGTGGATTCGATGACTGACCAGCCGGAATGCGTTGTCGTTTGCGAGAAGCATGAGGGCCAGACGGAGCTGAAGCGACTGTCGGCGCAAGAACTTGAGGTTTGGTTGCGAGAGTATCGGCTTGGCCAATTATGGATTGACGGGCAAATAGGCGGGAAGCGATGGTGAGCGCCGTCGTTTACATCAAGGGCGGGGCGAAGGGGCCGCATTCGAAGAACTTGACAGTTCGTTGCCAGGCGGCATTCCACAAACTATTGGATGCGATGGGATTCGAGGGCCGGAAGCCGAAGTTGGTGGCGTGCGGGGGGCGGCAGAATGTGTATGACCGCTTTTGCACCGCGCATCGGGTGGGGCAGGATTCGTTTGTAGCGATGTGGATCGATAGCGAGGAAGCCATGCGGGATGTCGAGCGGGCTTGGCAACATCTGGCTGAAGTGAAAACAGTTTCCGTTTGGGAGAGGCCGACTGGCGCCGAGGACGAACAGGTACTATTCATGACAACTTGCATGGAAGGCTGGATTCTGGCGGACAAGGCAAGCTTGGAGTCGCATTACAAGGGGCAGCTAGACACCAGAGGCTGGCCAGCGGTAGGCACGCTCGAAAAGCTGCCCCGTGAGGAAGCGTACCAGAAGTTGAAGCATGCGACCCGGGATTGCAAAGCGCCCTATTTGAAGGGGGAGCTTTCGTACAAGACTCTTGAGGCGATCAAACCCGCGGCGTTACGCAAATTGTCAAGTTTTAACAGGGCGGAGAGGATCCTGGAAGCGAGACTCCATAAAAAGCCTGGGCCCAAGCGCTACTCCTAGCGCAGGGCTTGACGGGACCGAGCTTACATACGCGGTTGCCGGGAGAGGGGGCCGAAGACAAGCCCGGTTCAGAGGAAGCCGAAGTCGATCAATGAGGTGTCGAGAGCTTCAAGCCCGCTAATGCGCGTCGAATCCAAAAACGACCGCGCCGGTAGGCCGACGCAGATGCTGTTGCCGTCGCGGTAAATGAGCTGTTCTACGATGCCGTCCGCCGCCGATAGAAAAGCTACCTGAAGGGAAGGACGCCCCTCCACGATGAATTGAAGCAGCGTCGATCCATCGCGGCTGTTGAAACCAAGTGCTCCGGCACCGCGATTCGGAGTTAGGATCAAAAGCTCCCCGCCCACTTGAGTCTTGAGTTGTCCGCCCGCTGACTTCACAACCGCCTGCCGAAACTGAATGCCCGGAACGACGCGGAATTCATAAGTAGCTTCGAGAGCGCTCGCCCCGCCGGGCGAGATATCACCCTTCGGTCCATCTTCGCGAGTAACACGACTCGGACCCGCCTCTCCACCGGCTTTAGTGTTCGATTCGGAGACAAGGGGCGGCTCTAACTTCGATAGCGCGGATCCGTCCCCGCTCGCACTCGGAACCGAGCGTGCCTGCACCGCTGACCCGGCGGCACTTTGGAATAGCTGGTTGCCGAAATATTCCTCTCGCTTTACCGCTCCGCTGGCCTACGCTCCCTCATAGATCAGAACGATTGCGACCGTTGCAACGAGATCTTCCAATCTGCCAACTTTATTGATCCGCTGGGTGGAGGCCGATACGGCGAAGCCAGTGCGGTAGAGATGAGCGAGGTCGTACCAGTGGCGGGCAAAGCGCTGGCCGCCGCGAAACTCGCCCTGAGCGCAGAAGACGTGGATGGCAGTGGCTTTCTCCCAGAAGGTGCGCTCCGGGTGCATCACGCGGGGCGTGGCTGAGGGGAAGGCGAGGGTCGGCAGGTGGGGGGGCCGCGTCGCAGCTGACGGGTCTGGGGCTGCAGGGATCGCCCGTCGAGCGGGCACCGAACTCGACCAGCACGACGGGGGCGATGTAGCCGGAACCGGCGGAGGCGGGATTGTATTTGAGGAAGAGCTTTTCGCCATCGAGGCGGAGTTGGGCCTGGAGATTTTGGGAAGCGATAGCGGCGGCGAAGAGCGGGCTGATTGCGCTGTCGACCCATTGCGGCAGGCGCTCGCGGATGGCTTTGGTCCAGCGCTTCTCTTGGCTGCGGTTTGAGGGGAGGGCGTTGGGGGATTCGGCCGCCATCTCGGGAACCAGCGAGCGGATGTCGTAGGTGACATCGACATCTTCTGAGAAGCGCTGGATGATCTGGTAGGCCATGGACAAAGAGGTGCCGCCTTTGAAGACCAGACTGTCGCGGAAATCGGAGTTGAACAGTACTTCCAAGGCCCAGACGACCCAGGCGTCTTTTTCCAGAACGTGCATGGGCCGCCCGGAGGCTTGGGAGGCGAGTTGGAGCGCTTCGGCTTTGTCTGTAGCGGAGAGGGCGAGGAAGGCTTCAGGCATTTGCGGAGTTGGAAGATAGGAGGCTGACCGCTTGCGCCATCCAGGCGGGGAGTGCGGGGCGGGCCGAGAGCAGCGCGGCGCGCTCGGCGGGGGCTAGATTGGGCTTGAGGGTCTCGATTGCCTCCGCCACGTGGCCACGGCCCGCCCAGACCAGCGCCCGGATGATGGTGCCGGTGGGGGTGCCAGCGTGGATCAGTTGCCAGTTGGGAACGTGACGGAATTCGACGGTTTGCGCGCCGACTTTGATCTCGCGGTGGCGGCCGGAGGTCCAGAAAATTTCGCGCATCGGGACTTGAGTGGTGAGGCCCAAAGCGTTGGCCGCTGCCGCACCGTGGGGGGCGATGGTTTCGCCGCGTTGGGTGCCGAGGGCGGTGGCGATCTCTGCGGGCGCGGGGCCCCGTGAGCCGAAACGACCGACGATGGGGCGGAAGTAGACGCCACGACTGGCACGCTGTAAGACGCCCGTGCGGGCCATGCGCGAGAGAGCCTGGTCCACGGCGGCGCGGGAGCCGAGGTGGAGGAGAGCTTTAGCGGTGATGAGTTGGGCTTCGGGGAGCGCGGTTATTAGTTGGTGCAGGGAGAACATGGAGGCTTCTGTCAGAAGAATAGCATATGTTTCTGACATAGTGAAGAGGGAGAAGATTTTGGGAGAGATACGGGCGGGCTGCTAGCGCAGCAGCGCCAGATAGAGGTCCATCACGTTCGTGCCGGTGGGGCCGGTGATGAGGAGATCGTTTAGGGGCTGGAAGAAATGGTGCGAGTCGTTGCGCGTGAGGAAAGCCTGGGGGTCGAGCTCAAGGGCGCTTGCTCGGGCTAGGGTCTGGCCAGTGGCGAAGGCTCCGGCTGCATTGGTGGGGCCGTCCGTGCCGTCCGTGCCGGCAGCCAGGAAGAGTGTGGATTCGAGACCAGCGATGCCGATTGCCGCCGCCAGAGCCATCTCCTGATTGCGGCCTCCAAGGCCGTGGCGCGGAGTGAGCGTTACAGTCGTTTCGCCGCCGGCGAGCAGGGCGACGGGGCGGGGGGCGGGGTTGCCTGTGGCGGCAATCTCGCGGGCCATGGCGGCGAAGAACTTGGCAGCCTCTCGAGCTTCTCCATCCAGCGAAGTGGAAAGAAGCAGTGGCTGGTAGCCGAGCTTTTGGGCGGCAGCCTGAGCGGCCTGGAGCGATTGGCGGTTGGAACCGATCAGCGTATTGGTCACGCGATCAAAGACCTTGTCGCCGGGCTTGGGAGTCTCGGGCGTGGCTTGGTTGATGCCTTGCTCCAGGTGGCCACGGATGCTGGCGGGGACTTTGTTGGTGAGCCCGTGGTGGTAGAGGATTTGCCAGGCTTGCTCAAAGGTGCTGGAGTCCGGGACCGTGGGGCCGGAGCCGATAACGTCGAGCGGGTCACCAATGACGTCAGACAGGATGAGAGTGTGGACTTGCGCGGGGAAGGCTAGCCCTGCGAGCTGGCCGCCCTTGATCGCACTGAGGTGTTTGCGCAGGCAATTAAGTTCATTGATGGTGGCTCCGCTAGCGAGCAGGAGCTTGGTGGTTTGCTGTTTTTCTTCGAGGGTGATCGATTGGGATGGGAAGGGGAGGAGAGCGGAGGCACCACCGGAGATCAGACAGAGAATGTGATCATCTTCGCCAGCGCTGAGGCAGATCTGAGCGATCTCCTGCGCGGCAGCGACGCCAGATTCGTCTGGCACTGGGTGTGATGCTTCGCGGCAACGGATTCGCTTGAGCGGCTGGGAGTGGCCATATTTGGTAACCACGACACCGTCAATGATCTTGTTGCCGTAGACCTTTTCGACGGCCCGGGCCATCGAAGCGGCGGCTTTGCCTGCGCCGACGACGTAGACATTTTTCAGGCTCCTGGGGAGATGGGCGAGCGTTGCGGCGTAGGGGTCTGCAGCCGCCAGTGCGGCATTGAAGATTGACACTGCGTCCCTGCGCAGGCGAGCTTCAACCGAGGAGATGGAGCGCGAGGATGGCTTGGACGGCATCTTGGGCATTGTCGGAATCGAAGGGAATCGTGTAGTCGGCTTTTGCATAGGCTTGTCGACGGGCGTCGAAAAGCTCGCGGAAACGTTTTGGATCGCGGGCGAGGGGGCGATGCGTTTGGCTCGCGATGCGGGCCTCGATGCGGGCGAAGGGAACATCCAGCCAGACAGTGACTCCAGAGTCCTCCAGGCGTTCACGATTGCCGGGCCAGGGGAAGGCACCTCCGCCGAGCGCAGCGACAGTGGCGCGGCCTTTATAGCTCTCTTTGATGAGATGCTGGATCGCGTCTGCCTCGATTTGGCGGAAGGCGAGCTCACCCTCTTTTTCGAAGATATCGATGATCAGGCGGCCCTGCTGTTGTTCGATGCTGCGATCCAGATCGACGAAGTTCCAGCCGATCTTTTCGGCCAGGGCGGCGCCAACGGTTGACTTTCCACAGCCCATGAAGCCCACGAGGTAGATTCCGGGGGAGCGCTTCAACTTAAGGATCAATTGTCAGACATCTCCAAATTGCGATTGTAGCGAGCAAAGTACTTGTCTATCAGCTTGGGGAAGAGAAAATATCCGAAATGTAAGAAATGGCCGCTGAAGGGGGTGACGACGGTTCGGGTATTTTTCTCGATGCCTTTGACGATTGCGGCCGCGCAGACGTCGGGGGAGATGGCGAAGCCTTTTGTACGCTGGAGGACTTCTGGCGGTTTCCCTTGGATGACGTTGGCCTGGAAAGGCGTCTGGACGTAGCCGGGGCAGACGGCGACGGTATGGACGCCGGTTGCATCGAGCTCCATGCGCAGGCCGTGGGTGAAGCTGAGCAGGGCGGCTTTGGTTGTCGAATACAGAGTGAACCAGGGGAGCGGGACAAGGCTGGCGATAGAGCAGACATTGACGATCGACCCTGATTTTTGCTGGAGCAGGATGGGGAGGGCGAGGCGGGTGAGGTGGATGGGCGCGTTCAGGTTGAGCTCGTTGAGGTGCTCCCACGTGGCGTCGTCAATTTTGGCAGTGGCAACGTAGGCTCCGACACCGGCGTTGTTGATTAGGATGTCGAGCCCATTGAGATGGAGAGTGGCCTGGGCGAAGGCGGCTGTCCGCTGGGCGGGGTTTGTAAGGTCGGCGGCGATCCAGAGAGCACCGGGGAGATCGTAGGTATGCGTCTTGCGGGAGACCAGAACGAGCTGGCCCCCCCGAGCATGGAGGAGTTTGGCCAGGCTGGCACCGATACCGGTGGAAGCCCCGGTCAAAATGATTTTGGAACGAGCGATCCGCACAAGAGTCAATAATAGTACTTATGTCGCCAGATCAACTGCCGTTGTTTCCACTGGGAGTGGTTTTATTCCCGGGGGCGACGATTCCGCTGCACATTTTCGAAGACCGCTATAAAGAGATGATCAGCGAAGCGCTGGAGCTGGACAGCGAGTTTGGGGTAGTGTTGGCAACCGAGAAGGGGATGGCCAGTATTGGCTGCACCGCAGTAATTGAGAAGACGCTGCGGAAGTACCCGGACGGGCGCATGGACATACTGGTGCGTGGCAAGAAGCGCTTCGAGATCATCATGGTGAATGAGGAGCGCAACTTTTTGCAGGCGGCCGTGGCGATGATGGCCGATGAGGATAACGAGGAACCCAGCGATCTGGTGAAACAACGGGTGATGAGCGCCTGGGTGAAGCTGATGGTGCTGGAGCATGGCGGAGTGGTGACCGACATGCCCGATGAGCGGCGGCCGGACTTGAGCTTTGTGCTGGGCGAGGTGGCGGGGGATCTGGAGTTTAAGCAAGGGCTGTTGGGGATGAAGAGCGAGCGGGATCGAATGGAAGCGCTGGCGGAGTATCTGCCGAATTACTTCGATAAGGAGAAGTTACGGCGTCATGTGCGGCGCGTAGCTCCGCTGAATGGCTTTGCCAAGCATCTGGCGGAGGTGGGGGAGTAGGTGCGAGTTAGCGGGCCGCAGACGCTGATTATCGATGCGGACGATACGCTCTGGGAAAACAACATTTACTTTGAGCAGGCGTGGGAGGAGTTTTTTGGGTATCTTTCGCATTCGAGTTTGACGGCGGAGCAGGCGCGGGCGATTTTTGATGAGATCGAGATCGCCAACATCAAGGTCAACGGGTATGGGGCGAAGAACTTTGCCAAGAATATGGTGACCTGCTATCGGCATCTGGTGGAGCGTGAGATTGCGCCGGGGGATCTGGAGCGGGTGATGAGTTTTGCGGATCGGATATTAAAGCAGCCGATTGAGATGATGGATGGGGTTGAGGAGACGCTGGAGTATCTGTTGCATCAGAGCCATGACTTGATTTTGTTTACCAAGGGCGAGGTGGAGGAGCAGAGACTGAAGATTGACCGGAGTCCGGTGGGGCGGTATTTTCGGGATTTTGAGATTGTGCGGGAGAAGGACGCAGCGGCGTACGGGGAACTGTGTGCGCGTTTTGGGTTGAGGAGCGAGGTGACGTGGATGATTGGGAATTCGCCGAAGAGCGACATCAATCCGGCGCTGGAGGCGGGGCTGAACGCGATATTTGTGCCGCATGAGCGGACCTGGACGCTGGAACAGACGGAATTGCGGGGGGCGGGGCCGGGGCAGTTGGTGGTAGCAGAAAAATTTCGCGATTTGAAGAATATTTTCTAAAAAGCCTCAGTTGATCGCCGATACGAACTTTATGGAGATTCAATCGATTGGCTTAGCAGGGCTAGAGAAGGCGCAGGAGAAGCTGGCTGCGGTGGCGAAGCGATTGTCGAGCGGGGGGCAAGTTTCGTCTAGCGGGGATTCGAGCGGGGATGTTGTGGATTTGAGCGCAGAGATGGTTGCGCTGATGCTGGCTAAGAATGCAAGCGGGGCCAACCTGAGGGCCGTGGAGACGGCAAATGAGTTGGCCTCGCGGTCGATTGATGTGCTGGGCTGATCTGCCGGGGTAAGGCGAGTTACGGCAACAGCTTGACGCGGATGTTCTTGTACATGACTGTCGAGCCGGGGTCGTGTGCCTGGAAGGCGAAGGTGGAGCCAGCACCGATGACGCGGCCGGGGTTGCCTTTGGGGCCGGTCCAGTCATCGGGCTGGGTCCAATCCGTTACCTTTTTGCCGTCGACGAAGGTGGTTACGTGCTTGCCTTCTACTCGGATCGTTTCGGTAAACCAGACGTTGTCCTTGAAGGGCTCTTTATTGTCCTGGACGTTATAGAGGCCGGCCGTTTTCTTCCAGTCGCCGTGGGTGTTGTTGACTTGGACTTCGAAGCCCTTGTCGGGCCAGTTGGTCTCCTGATAGACAGTATGGAAGTAGATGCCGCCGTTGGAGACGGGCTTGGTCATGACGTCGACGCGGAGTTCGAAGTTCTTGAATTCGGCGGGCTTACCTTTGAACATTCCGGTGAAGTAGAGGTGGCAGCGTTTGCCGTTGGCGACGATGGCGCCGTCTTTGACCGAGAAGGATTCTTCACTCTCCTTGGCCTTGGTCCAGCCTGAGAGGTCTTTGCCATTGAATAGAGAGGTGAAGCCTTTTTCGGGCTTGAAGGGTTTGTCGGTGGGGCCGGCGGCGAACATGGTGCCGAGGGCGAGGGTGAACAAAAGTGCTACGCGCATTGATCTAATTTATCAGGGTTGTTTGAGTGCGTGGTAGAGCAGGTGGTTGCGACAGCAGGCGTGGGTGTTGAGATGGCCGCCGTAGAAGGGGGCGAAGGTGTTCCAACGGCCGCCGACATAGTAGATGTTGCCTTGGGGATTGGCACCGCGAGGGATGGCCTGATTGCGATAGACGGTGCTCTTGGGGGGCACCCAGTGAGAGCCGCCGGCTACGCCGTCCAGATCGTAAATTGCCTTGGTGAGCCCGGAAACACCTTGGGCTTTGCCTTGAAAATTATTATGAGCCACCCATCCGTTACTGAAACTCGAGGTGACTAACTCCCGGCAGACATAGGTGTCGCGCAAGGCGGTGGGGTCGAGATCATTGAAGACAGCGGTGACGACGCTTTCGACGACGAACTTCCAATCGACCAGGAATTGTCCGAGGTCTTTGACCTGGCTGTTGCGGTAGAAGGGGAGGACGAGGATCTGATTGCTGGTGGCGGCGGCGACTTGGCCGCCAATGACGGTGGTGTAGTCGTCCCAGAGCTGAGCCCAGGAGGTAAAGGTGTCATAGCCGGAGTCGTAGTAATGGCCTTGGGCGGGGCTGGGGGTGAAATTGAGATGTGTGGCGAATTGCCCACCGAGCGGGACGACGGGAACGACGACGCCGAACCAGGTGATCGATGAACCTTCATAGCGGACGAGCTTACGGGTGTAGTTCGTCTTGACGGTTAGAGGCTTCATCTGGGAGGCACCGCGGACGCTTATGGGCTCAGCGACGATGATGCCGGACTCGATGTCTTCGGCAAGGCCGTTGGGGGCGGGGGCGATGGTGGCGGTGGACATGAGAGGCACACGACCAAGCTCGCGGGCGAGTTCGTTCATCCGCTTGAGTGTGCCGCCACCGGGATCGATAACGCCGTCAATGACTGGGCGGCGGTTGGCGGTTTGGAAGACGACGATCTGGGCGGTGACCTCGGCGACGATTGCGTTGCGATCCGTGGCCCAGACGCCGGCGATCTCCATCGAGCCTCCATTGAGGACCGGGATGCGATCAAAGAGGTCGATCACCTTGTCCAGGTCGCGCTGGGTGTTGGGCATGGGGGATCGACCAAAACGAATCCCCACCGCCGCCTCGAGCCTTATTGGTACTCCGGCCATTTTTTGCGTCCCTCCGCTGGGGATCAGCTTAGCGCAATGTGGACATGTCGATTACGAAGCGATATTTGACGTCGCTGGTGAGCATACGATCATAGGCTTCGTTGATCTTGTCGATCGAGATGAGTTCGATGTCGGAGACAATGCCGTGCTGGTTGCAGAAATCGAGCATTTCCTGGGTTTCGGCGACGCCGCCGATGAGGGAGCCAGCGATGGCCCGGCGGCGGAAGATGAGCGGAAAGACGCCGGGCGAGGGGTGGGGTGAATCGGGGGCACCGACCAGGACCATGGTCGAGTCGCGCTTGAGCAGGGCGATGAATGGGTCGAGGTTGTGCGAGGCGGCGACAGTGTTGACGATGAGGTCAAAACTGTTGGCGTGCGCGGCCATTTGTTCTTCGTCTTTGGAGATGACGACTTCGTCGGCGCCCATGCGGAGGGCGTCTTTGACTTTGTTTGGCGAGGTGGTGAAGAGGACGGTGTGGGCACCCATGGCGTGGGCAATCTTGACGCCCATGTGGCCAAGGCCCCCGAGGCCGACGATGCCGACTTTCTTGCCGGGGCCTGCCTTCCAGTGGCGCAGGGGCGAGTAGAGGGTTATTCCGGCGCAAAGGAGGGGGGCGACGGCGGCAAGATGGGTGCCGTCGGCGATGGCGAGGACAAAAGCCTGGTCGACGACGATGCGGTTTGAGTAGCCGCCGTAGGTGACGCCGCCGCTGTGCTTGTCTGGGGCGTTGTAGGTGAAGACGGTGCCGCCTGTGTCGCAGAACTGCTCGAGGCCTTCCTGGCAACTAGCGCAGGTGCGGCAGGAATCGACCATGCAGCCAACACCGACGTTGGAGCCGGGGGCGAAGCGGGTGACATCGGCACCGATGGCAGTGACGCGGCCGACTATCTCGTGACCGGGGACGACGGGATAGACGGTGCCGGGCCATTCACCGCGGGCGGTGTGGAGGTCTGAGTGGCAGATGCCGCAGAAGAGGATCTCGATTTCGACATCAGTGGGCCCGGGTGGGCGCCGGTCGAGAGAGAAGGGTGCGAGGGGGGCGGTGGGGCTTTGGGCGGCGTAGGCGAGCGTGTTGGGCATCACTCGTTAGATTGGCGAAGTAAGCGATCGTTGCATGAATACCGTGTCAATCCACGTTTCAAACTTGTAACCGACGTTTTTTAATAGCCCGGCGTGAGTGAAGCCGCAGCGCTCATGGAGGCGGATGGAGGCGAGGTTGTCGCTGCCGCCAATGACCGCGATCATTTCGCGCTTGCCGGCGGCGATAGATGATTCGATGAGGCGGGCGAGGAGGATGCCGCCGATGCCCTGGCCGGTGGAGGCATGCGCTACGTAGATCGAGTCTTCTACAGTGAAGCGGTAGGCCGGGCGGAGGCGATGCGGACCGGCATAAGCGTAAGCGAGAATCTGCTGATCGATTGAGACGGCTACGAGATAGGGGAAGCCGTGCTCGAGAATGGTGGCACGGCGACGGGAGATCTCGGCGAGACTGGGCGGCGTGAGTTCGAAGGTGCTTGTCGAGTTTTCGACATAGTAGGCGTAGATGGCCGCGATGGCGGGCATGTCCGCGTCGACCGAGGGCCGGATGTTAACGGAGGAGGGCACTGGAGCGGGTCGCCCAATCGAGCAGCCAACCAGGGAAGATGCCGAAGCCGATGGTGGCGGCGGCAGAGATCCAGAGCACTGCCTGGAGTGAGGGCGCGGGGACGTCGAGAGCCGGGGCATCCTCCGAGACCGGCTTCATGTACATGGCGACGATGATGCGCAGATAGTAGAAGGCGGCAACGGCGCTGGTGAGAAGGCCTAAACCAGCGAGCCAGTAATGCTCCGCGTCGATGGCGGACTTAAAGATATAGAACTTGCCGAAGAAGCCGGCGGTGAGCGGAAGACCGATGAGAGAGGCGACGAAGACCGTCATCAGGGCAGCGGTCAGGGGCTGACGAGTGGCGAGGCCGTTGTAGTCAGAAAGCTCAGTTTCCGGGCGCATCGAGAGGACCGCGAAGGCACCGATGTTCATCAGTGAGTATGCAGCGAGGTAGAAGAGAACGGCGCTGACACCGAGCGAAGAATGGGCAACTACGGCGACGAGCACGTAGCCTGCGTTGGCGATGGCAGAGTAGCCGAGGATGCGTTTGATGTCGGTCTGCCAGAGGGCAGCGAAGTTACCGACGATCATCGTAAGCAGAGCGACGGCAGCAAGCAGGGGCAACCAATGGTCGGCCAGCGGCTCGAAGGCAGTGAAGAAAATACGGACAAGAATGGCGAAGGCTGCGGCCTTAGGGGCGGCGCTGAGGAAGGCACTGACGGGAGTGGGCGCACCCTGGTAGACGTCGGGGGCCCAGCTCTGGAAGGGGAAGGCCGAGATCTTGAAACAGAGGCCGGTAAGGATCAGCGCGGCGGCTGCGGCGGTGAAGATTGCGTTGGGGGCGATATCGGAGTTGCCGAGCACGGCGGCGATGCGATTGAAGTTGGTGGCTCCGGTGAGGCCGTAGATCCAGGCGATGCCGTAGAGGAAGAATCCAGTGGCGAAGCTGCCAAGGAGGAAGTATTTGAGCGCCGATTCGTTGGAGCGCTTGTCGTCGCGGAGATAGCCGGCGAGAACGTAGGAGGAGATCGATGAGATTTCCAGGCCGATAAAGACCATGATCAATTCGTTGGAGGCAGCCATGAGCGACTGGCCAAGGATCGAGAGGAGGAGAAGCGAATAGAACTCTCCGCCTTCAGCTTTGAGGTTGCGCAGGAAGGGGCTGGCAGTGAGGACCGTCAACGCGCCGATGACGAGCAATAGAATGCGGAAGAAGGTGGCGAAGGAATCGACGACGAGCATGTCGTGGAAGGCAGGGCCGCCATTTTCGCCAGCGATGATGGCTGCGACGGCTGCAAGAGCGAGACCGAGCAGCGCTACTGTGGGCATGCCGATGCGGGTGCCATGGTCATCGTAGGAAGCTTCCCAGAGCATAAGAAGGACCGCAAAAATCGCGAGGATCATCTCGGGGAGAAAGCGAAGGAGATCGAGGCCGCTGGGCATCATGTTAATTGCCACGATTTGCCTCCACATTTGTCGCTGACGGGGTTGTTGTTGGCGGCTGCGTCCCGACGCGGAATTCTACGTTCATTTTCGTTTGTTGGAGGATCTTGGCGTTGACTGCGGATTGCAGGGGCAGGAAGCTGGTGGACCAGACGCCCATCACAATCATCAACAGGATAAGTGGCGCGATGGCGAGGCTTTCCATGCCTGATAAATCGGTAGTACCAGTGTCGGGCTTGGGGCCGAGGAAAATGCGCTGGTAGGACCACAGGAGGTAGACGGCTGAGAGGATCACGCCAACCGCCGCTGCGGCTGCATAGGCGAATCCGGTGTAGGCGACACCCTGGAGGACGAGATATTCGCCGACAAAATTATTGAGCGAAGGCAGGCCGGAGGAGGCGAGGGCGGCGATCAGAAAGGTTGTCGCAAGCCATGGAGCATTGGAGGCGATGCCGCCAAAGTCGGCGATTTCGCTCGAGCCCTTGCGATCTTCAAGGTAGCCGGCAAGCAGGAAGAGTGCGCCGGTGGTGATGGCATGACAGACCATCTGGTAGGCAGCACCATCGAGGCCATTGAGATGGAAGGAGAAGATACCCAAGACGATGAAGCCGAGGTGGCTGAGCGAGGAGAAGGCCAGCAGGCGTTTGGTGTTGGGCTGTACGATCGCAACGAGCGCGCCATAAAGAATCGCGATGATTGCCAGTGCGTTGATCCAGCCGGCACAATCCCGTGCGGCGTTGGGGAACAGCGGGAGGCAGAAACGCAGGAGGCCATAAGTACCGAGCTTGCCCATCAGGCCCGCCATCATAATGCCGAGGGGCGAGGGCGCGGTGGCGTAGGCATCTGCCTGCCATGCGTGGAAAGGGAAGAGCGGCGTCTTGACGGCAAAGGCGAGGAAGAAGGCCAGGAAAAGTGGCATCTGCTCAGCCGGGCTGAGGCGGAAGGAACCGGCGGCCATCTGGGCCATGATGTTCTGGAAGTCGAAGGTGCCGGACTTGAGGAAGAGATAGATGATCGCCGCGAGCATCAGCACAGAGCCAGCAAAGGTGTAGATGAAGAAACGGATGGTGGCACCAGTGCTGGTGGCGCGGCCTGAATCTTTGCCGTAGCGGCCCATCAGGAAGAGGCAGGGGACGAGCGTAAGTTCAAAGAATACGTAGAACAGGAAGAGGTCTTGTGAGGAGAAGACACCGATGATGCCAGCCTCCAGCAAGAGTAGCCAAGCGAGGAAAGTGGCGTCACGGCGGGAGGCACTCAGGATCGCGATCAGGCCGAGCAGGGCGGTGGCGGCGATGAGCCACAAGGACAGGCCATCGACACCAATCGAGAAGTGAATCGGCGGATAGGGTATCCAGTTGAGATCGATTGCCTGCGAGAGGCGGGTGGGATTTTGAGCAACCGCTGGGATGAGCGCGAGTGTGGCCAGGAAGGTGAGGCCAGAGGCGATCAGCGCGGCGATGTATGCCGTTGATGCTGCGCGCCGGAAAAGCGTCATGCAGGCCAGGAAGCCGATGAGGGGCAGCAGGATCGCGAGGAGGAGAAACATTAGCGTGTCCCTCCACTGCTGGCCATGACACCCAGAAAGATGACGGCACCGAGCAGAATGTAGACCGCGTAGCTGCGGATATTGCCGCCCTGGAGCACACGGAAGGCGCCGCCAAACCAGCGCGTTACGGCAACCGTGCCGGTGACGCCACCCTCGATGACGATGTTCTCGACGCCATGCAGAAGGACATCGCGGGAACCATGCTCAAGCGGATGCACGATCGCTGAATCGTAAAGTTCATCGACATAGAACTTATTGGCAATGAGGCGATAGAAGCCACCCAGACTGCGGGCGAAGCCATCGGCCGAGCCGGGTTTCAATACATAGATGTAATAGGCACTGAGAATGCCGGTGAGGGCAAAGCCGAGCGAGACGATGACGAGCCAGACCTCGTGGAATTCCAGATGCTCAGGGAAGACCGGCGCGAGCCATTCCATAACGGGGAGGTAACCGCCAGCAACGCTGAGAAGTGCAAGAATCACGAGCGGCATGTACATGATGGCGGGGGACTCATGCGGATGAGCCTTGCCGCGATACTCGCCGAAGAAGCAGAGGAAGATCGCGCGGAAGACGTAGAAGGCCGTCAGGCCAGCCGTCGCGACACCCACCCAATACATCCAGGGCGCATGTGCGTAAGCGGCAAGCAGGATCGCGTCTTTGGAATGAAAGCCAGCGAAGGGCCAGACGCCGGAGATCGCGATGGCACCAATGAGCAGGGTCCAGTAAGTAATCGGAATCTTTGAGCGGAGGCCGCCCATTTTGTTGAGGTCCTGTTCGCCAGAGAGGGCATGGATCACGCTGCCTGCACCGAGGAACAAGAGGGCCTTGAAGAAGGCGTGCGTAACAACGTGGAAGATGCCAGCAGAGAAGGCACCAACGCCGAGACCAACAAACATGTAGCCGAGCTGCGAGACGGTGGAGTAAGCGAAGACTTTCTTGATGTCGTTCTGCGCGCAGCCGATGAGCGCGGCAACGACTGCGGTGACGATACCAATGACGGCGACGGTGTCCATGGCGATGGGCGCGTGGAGGAAGATGACGCTACAACGGGCAACGAGGTAAACACCGGCCGTGACCATTGTCGCGGCGTGGATCAAGGCAGAGACGGGCGTGGGGCCGGCCATGGCGTCCGGGAGCCAGACATAGAGCGGCACCTGAGCAGACTTGCCTGCAGCGCCAACGAGCAGAAGCAGGGCAACCAGCGTGAGGAAGCCGCCGCTCGGTTCAACTGGTAGATTCTTTGCCGCAGCAAAGACCGTCGTCATATCGAGCGAGCCGAAGTGGGTAACCAGCAGGAGCATGGCGAGCGAAAAGCCGAAGTCGCCGATGCGATTGACGATGAAGGCTTTCTTAGCAGCGTCCCCGGCAAACTTTTCGAGGAAGAAAAAGCCAATCAAAAGGTAGGAACAGAGGCCGACACCCTCCCAGCCAACGAAGAGCAAGAGGAAGTTCTGGGCAAGTACCAAAGTCAGCATGAAGAACATGAACAGATTGAGGTAAGCGAAGAAACGCCAGAAGCCTTCTTCATGGTCCATGTAGCCGACTGCATAAATATGGATCAGCGTGCCAACGCCGGTCACAACGAGAAGCATGATCGAGGAGAGGCGATCAATTGACAGATCGAAGCCAATTTTCAGATCGCCCGAGGAGATCCAGGTAAAGTAGCGCTCAATGTGAGAGGTTTCCATTTGGCCCAGATCGTTCAGGGCCTTGAAGACCCAGAAGAGGGAGAGTGCGACCGAACCGATGGCGATGGAAGAGATGACGGGTTTGGACAGACGGCGACCGATGGTGCCATTGATCAACGCGCCCATCAGCGGGAAGAAGAGGATGAGCCAGAGATGGAGGTCAGGTTGGTTTGGCATCGTTAGTTTTTGAGCGAGTCGATTTCGTCGATCGACAGAGTCTGGCGATTCTTGAATACGGTCAGGATGATGGCGAGGCCGACGGCTGCTTCAGCTGCGGCGACGACCATCACGAAGAAGGTGAAGATCTGGCCATCGATCTGGCGCAGTTGGTGCGAGAAGGCAACGAAACTGAGGTTGACGGCGTTGAGCATCAACTCAATGGACATGAAAACGGTGATGATGTTGCGGCGGAACAGGAAGCCAGCAACGCCCAAGGTGAACAGGATCGCACTGAGGATGAGGTACCAGGAGAGCGGCACAGAATTCAATTGGGGCATTAGTCAATTTCCTTGCGGGCGAGAACGATCGCGCCCAGGATCGCGATGAGGACAAGGATACTGGTGACCTCAAAGGGAAGCAAATAGGTGGTGAAAAGGCTGCGGCCGATTTCTTTGGCACCGGTGTTGAAGGTGCCGAAGCTGACGATCCCGAGCGAGGGGGCCATGCGCTGGAGGAGATAGGCAAGCAGACCGAGGAACACCGTGATCAGCGGAATACCAAACAGACGCGATGGCCAGGAGCGACCAATGGTTGTTTCCGATCCGGCGTTGAGCAACATGATGACGAATACGAAGAGCACCATGATCGCCCCAGCGTAGACAATCATCTGGACGGCGGCAATGAATTCCGCGCCCAGCAGCAGGTAAAGAATCGCGAGCGAACCCATGACGCCAATCAGCGACAGTGCGCTGCCGATCGGGTGCTTTTGCACGACGAGCGAGACGGCGCAGACGACGGCGAGGGCGGCGAAGATGAGGAAGAGGATGAGATCCATGGGCTTGGTTTTTGGGTGGCCTTAGTTCTTTTGCCCTTGAAGCGCCACGGCAAAGGCCGTGATGAGCAGGTTCAGGATGGCGACGGGAAACAGGAACTTCCACGTAAAGTTCATCAACTGATCGTAACGAAATCGAGGAAGTGTGCCACGGACCCAAATGAAGAGAAAGAGCAGCGTGCCGGTTTTAGCGACAAACCAGAAGAGCGGGATGAGGACCGGCTTGAGCATCGGCACCAGGAAGAGCAGCGCGAGAATGCCGAATATAGCGCCGAAGGCTGGGAACGAAATCCGATCCCAGGAACGGCCCTTGATGGGCTCGAAGATGCCATGATAGAGCAGCATCGCGGCACCGGCAAGCAGCAGTGCGACAGGCACGAGATCACTTCCCAGCTCTGCGGGAAAGAGTGGATGCCAGCCGCCGAGAAACAGGACCGTCGCCATACAGGTGACGGTGATCATATTGGCGTATTCAGCCATGAAGAATGCGGCGAAGTTGAGCGATGAGTATTCGGTGTGGAAGCCGCCTACGAGCTCGTTTTCTGCCTCAGGAAGGTCGAAAGGCACGCGATTGGTCTCCGCAAAGGCAGAGACCAGAAATATCAGGAAGCTGAAGAACTGCGGGAAGGGCAGCTGAAAGATGGACCAGCGCGGGATGAAGCCGAGATAGTAACCACCCTGCTCGACGACAATCGTACGTAGTGACAGGTCGTTCAAGAGTAGCAGGGGGGCAGCCAAAGCAATGGCCATGGGCAGTTCGTAGCTGATCATCTGGGCGGAACTGCGCAGGCCGCCGAGAAGCGAATACTTGTTATTGGAAGCCCAGCCACCGAGGGCGATGCCGTAGACGCCGACGCTGGAGATGGCAAGCACAAACAGGACACCGATATTGAGGTCAGCCAGACCCATGTCGGTGCGGATGCCGAAGATTTCAACGCTGGGGCCGAAGGGAATAACGCAGATCGAGATGAGAGCAAATAAGACGGCCAGAAAGGGCGCGAGCACGTAAAAGAAGGTATTGACGTGCGAAGGCACGAAGCCTTCCTTGGTGGCGAGCTTAATGACATCGGCCAGCGGCTGTAAGAGGCCGTTGACCCCGACACGATAGGGGCCCAGGCGAAGTTGGATGTGGGCCAGGACCTTCCGTTCGATCCACTGTAGATAAGCGAGGGTGGTCATCAACGCCGCAGCGACGATTCCAGTCTTGATCAGACTGATGAGGAGAAAGTTCATCTTTTGTAGAGTGCGCCCGGGAACTCAGGAACGCTCGTAAGTAGTTTCGAATGACGGCCCAGAGAGCCGGAAGTAAACAGCGTATCGCCAACGGAGTGGATCTCGTCGATCCGCACATTCACCTTGACCGGTCCATTAACTGGAGAGGTGAGGGCCGCTCCGCCTGTCAGAAGCACAGGCAACGGTACATTATACCCATGAACGTTGGCATGGATCTCTTTGAAAACGATGTCATGGGACCAGGGGCCAAGCATCGGTGCCAAGTCCATCTCTTTGCCGATCAAACCGAGGATCTCAAGATCGGTCTTGGTACCCATCGTCTTGATGGCAGCCTTTAAGCGCTGAACTTGGCCAGTGACGTTTGTAACGGTGCCATTTTTTTCGTAGGCGGAGGCCGACGGGAAGATAACATCGGCGCGCGCGGATGTCTCATCGAGAAACATCGTGTGGGCGACAACAAAGGCTTTGCTTGAGTTAAGCGTCGAGTGGCGCAGGGGGTTGGCCCCTACGACCCAGAGGACGTCCAATTCAGGGTCAGCCAACATTGCAGATTGCGAAAGGCCGGGATAGCTGTCCGGCTGGAAGCCTGGGAGCAGGTTTGGCAGGCAGCCCATGTCGAGAGCGCCGCGGGAGTTGGAATCGTCGACAAGGCAAACGTACTTGACCGGGATCTCCAGAGTGGCGGCCCAGGAGACGAGGTCGCGGACGCGCTGCCCCTTGATCGAATCGCCGAACAATATAACGAGTTCTTTCTCACTCTTGAGTTGCTCGGTGAGCTTGGAGAGGGCGTCGAATTCTTCGCCGGCGGGCACAGTAACGGAAGTGGCTGAGTACTTGGCCTCACGCACCGGGCCTGGAGTAACGGTGTAGATGCGCGTCTTGTTGTGGCGGACGCCAGCGCGGAGCTGGAAGGCAAGCAGCGGATGCTGCTGCGAGAGATCAGAGCCGATGACGAGGGCGGCTTTCGCCTTATAGAGATCGTCGGTGGTGGCGAGGGCCTGGGTTTGACCCGAGAGCGCATCGAGGAGAGTGACCAGATCGCCTGTGGCCGAGTGGTCAAGGTTGGACGTCTTCAGGCCAGCGCGGGTGAACTTCTGGAGGTAGAACAGTTCTTCGTTGGTGAGGTGGGTGTCGGCGAGGACGCCGAAGCTACCTTGAGCTGCCTGAACGGCCTTGAACTTTTCAGCGACAAAGCCGAGGGCCTTTGACCAGGAGACAGCCTCAAGCTTGCCGTCCATGCGGATCATCGGCGTCGTGACGCGCTCTTCACTGGCAGTGAAGTCGAACGCATAACGGCCCTTGATGCACAGGAACTCGCCATTGATGCCGCTGCGGTCGCGATTGTTGCCGCGCATGATTTCGTCATTGCGCACGCCCAAAGTGGTTTTGCACCCGTTGGAGCAATGTGTGCAAATCGTGCTGACGTGCTGCATCTCCCAAGGCCGCGTCTTGTAGCGATAGATGTTGGAAGTAAGTGCGCCAACCGGGCAGATGTCGATACAGGCACCACACTCGTCGCAGTCGAGGTGGTCTTCTTTATTTGGAGCGATCTCGGAGAGAACACCGCGATTGGTGACGCCAAGTGCGCCTACACCCATGCCTTCATCACAGGCACGAACGCACCGGTAGCAGAGGATGCAACGGGCGGGATCATAGAAAACGACTGGCGACCACTGGCGCTCCGGCTCGTGATTCTTGGTCTCGGTAAAGCGCGACTCGCCCGCCCCGTAGCGGAAGACCATGTCCTGCAACTCGCATTCCCCGCCCTTGTCACAGACCGGGCAATCGAGGGGATGGTTGGTGAGGAGAAATTCGAGCGTGCCTTTACGGGCCTTGGCAAGCTGTTCGGTCTCACTGCGAACGATCATGCCTTCCATGACGGGCAGAGTGCAAGCCGTCTGGAGTTTGGGCATCTTCTCAACTTCTACCAGGCACATGCGGCAGGCAGCCTGAAGCGAGTAACCCTCGTAATAACAGAAGGCGGGAATCTCGATGCCGGCGCGTTTGCAGGCGTCAATCAGCAGCGTTCCCGGAGGCGCGGAAAGCTGGCGACCGTCAACGGTGAAGTTAATCGTGGTGGGGGGCGCTGTTACGGGAGTCGACATATTTAACTTATGGAGATCAATTGGTCAGGAGTGGTGGCAATCATCGTTGTCTCGCGCAGACGGGCTTCAAACTCTTCCCTGAATTTTTCGATGAAGCCGATTGTGGGCATAGCTGCTGCGTCGCCTAGCGGGCAGAAGGTGCGACCCAACATATTCTTGGCGAGCTCGTGAATCAAATCGATGTCGGCGCGGCGCCCGGTGCCCTCATCCATGCGGGTGAGGATCTTGCGCAACCAGCTTGTGCCTTCGCGACAGGGGATGCACCAGCCGCAGCTCTCGTGAGCGTAGAAACGCATTGTACGCAGGGCTACTTTGACTATGTCGGTGTCTTCATCCATCACCATCATGCCGCCGGAGCCAGCCATGGTTTTCATGCGGGCGTAGTTGTCGTAATCCATGGGGAAGTCGCACTCGTCGGCCTTGAGAACCGGAGAGGAAGAGCCGCCGGGGATGACGCCCTTGAGTTGCTTGCCGTTAAGAATTCCGCCGCAGACCTCATAGATCATCCTTTGCATCGGGAAGCCGAGGGGGACTTCATAGACGCCAGGCCGATTGACGTGACCTGAGACGCAGAGCATGCGGGTGCCGCCATTCTTGGGTGTGCCGATGTCGGCATAAGCTTGTCCGCCCATGCGCAGAATGGCGGGCACAGTACAGAATGTTTCTACGTTATTCAGCACGGTTGGCGATGCATAGAGGCCAGAGACAGCCGGGAAGGGGGGGCGGATGCGCGGGACCCCGCGCTTGCCTTCGAGCGACTCGAGCAGGGCCGATTCCTCACCGCATTCATAGGCGCCAGCGCCGGTGTGCGTGTAGAGATCGAAATCGAGACCGCTACCCTTGATGTTTTTGCCGAGGTAGCCATGTGCGTAGGCCTCAGCCAGGGCCTTGTCCATGATGTCGATCAGGTAGCGATATTCGCCACGGATGTAGATGTAGCCTTTTTTGCAGCCAATGGTGCGGGCGGCGATGACGCAGCCTTCGATCAACTGGTGTGGATCGTTCTGGATGAGGAGACGGTCTTTGCAGGTGCCTGGCTCAGATTCGTCGGCATTGACGACCACGTACTTCGGCTTTGGATTATCACGCGGGATGAAGCTCCATTTGAGGCCTGTGGGGAAGCCTGCGCCGCCACGTCCGCGAAGATTGGAGAGCTTGAGTTCATCGATGATCTGCTCGGGCGACATCTCGATGGCCTTCATCAGCGCGACGTAGCCCTCATGCGCCAGGTAGGTGTCGATCGAAGCGGAATTGGGCAGGCCAAAGCGCTTGGAAATGATGCGAACTTCGTCGGGATGTGGTTCGTTGAACATCGTGGTACTCCTAATTGCCTAATGAACCTTCTGAATGGAATCGATCAGCTGGTCGAACTTAGCGATTGTGACGTGGTGGTGGTACTCGTAACCATCAACGACGCAGGGTGCCCAGGAACATGCCCCGGCGCACTCCACTTCTTCGAGTGAGATCAGCCCGTCGGCGGTGACCTGCTTGTGGCCAATTCCCAATCGTTTGGTTGCATGCTGCCAGAGGGCTTCTCCACCCATCAGCAGGCAGGCGATGTTCGTACAAACCTGCACGTGGTGCTTGCCCAGGCGCTGCTTGTTCAGCATCGAATAATAGCCAACGACTTCTTCGACTTGCAGCGGCGTGACTTCGCAACGCTGGGCGACTTCTGCAACGAGTTCTGAAGTTACAACGCCCAGTTCGTCCTGCGCATACATCAGCATCGGAATCACGGCCGAGCGTTTGCGCCCTTCCGGGTAACGCGACCAGATGTCCTGCAGTTTCTTTTCGGTATCGGGGGTAAAGGTCATGGTTAGCGGTCTGTATCTCCGAGCACAAAATCCATCGAGCCCATGCTGGCGACGGTGTCAGCGATGAGACCGCCTTCGCACATCACGCCGAGGGTCTGGATATTGCCAAAACTTGGGGTACGCATGTGGACGCGGAAAGGCTTTGACGTTCCATCGGAAACTATGTAGTATCCCAGTTCGCCGCGAGGCGATTCAATGACTTGGTACACCTCGCCAGGAGGCACGCGGACGCCCTCTGTAACGATCTTAAAGTGGTAGATGAGAGCTTCCATCTGGGTCTTCATTTTCTCGCGCTGCGGCAGAACAACCTTGGGCGCGTCGGCCTGGTAGGGACCGTCAGGCATGCCGTCGAGCGCCTGGCTCATGATGCGGAGAGACTGGCGCATCTCCTCCATGCGCACGCGATAGCGGGCATAGACATCGTTCTCCGTGCGAGTGGGCACATCGAATTCAAAATTCTGATAGCCAGAATATGGCTCGTCTTTGCGCGCATCCCAAGGGATGCCAGCGGCGCGAATCATTGGACCCGTCGCGCCCATCGCAAGAAGGGTTTCCACCGGGACAACGCCGACGCCAATCGTGCGGCTCTTCCAGATCGGATTGTTGTCGAGGAGGGTCTCGTACTCGTCGATCTTGGACGGGAACATTTTGATGAAGCTTCGGCAAGCCTCGAGGCCGCCACGCGGGTGATCGAGCGCCAAACCGCCGATGCGGAAATAGCTGGTCATCAGGCGCTGGCCGCTAAACATTTCAAAGATCTTGAGTAGTTCTTCGCGATCCCGGGTGCAGTAGAAAAACATCGACATGGCCCCCATGTCGAGGGCGTGTGTGCCGAGCCAGACGAGGTGCGAGTTGATGCGGGTGAGTTCTGTGAGGAGGACGCGGGTCCATACGGCGCGGGCCGGGACTTCTACGCCAAGCAGCTTTTCCACTGCCAGAACGTAGCAGAGGTTATTGGAGAGATTGGCAAGGTAATCGACGCGATCCGTGAGAGGAATCACCTGCGGGTAGGTGAGCGCTTCGCACTGCTTTTCGATACCGGTGTGGAGGAAGCCGATTTCGGGTTGGGCGCTGGTGACAATTTCGCCATCGAGTTCCAGGACAACTCGCAGCACGCCGTGCGTCGACGGGTGCTGGGGGCCCATGTTGAGGGTCATCTTGCGCGAGCTGGTTGTTGCTTCGACTGGCGTATTGATCATTGCGTGCTTCCTTCGCCGTAATCGTATTTGTGTCCATGAATGGGGAAGTCTTTGCGCAACGGGTGGCCATCCCAGCCCTCTGGCATCATGATGCGACGCAAGTCGGGGTGGTTGTTAAAGACGATGCCGAAGAGATCGAACACTTCGCGCTCATACCAGTTGGCACCGGGCCAGACGCTGGTTACGGAATCGATGGTGGGCGTGGTACCTGAAACGCGGCACTTGAGGCGCAGGCGCTGATGGGTACTCACGGAGTGCAATAAGTAGACGACCTCAAAGCGGGGTTCCTGTGGGTACCAGTCGAGCGCGGTAACACTGGAGGCGCGATTGAAGGAATGCTCATCGCGGAGGAAGGTGCAGACCTCGACGATGCGCGCAGGGTCGATGTAGAGAATGATTTGGTCGTGTTGGGAAACCCCAGACTCGATGGCAGTCGAGAAGCGGGTTTCGAGGATCGCGATGAGGGGGTCTTCCTGCAATTGTTCAGAGATCATTGGGGCTTACTTTGCTTTTCGGTGAGGCGAAACGGTCCAATCGAGCGCGCCTTTTTTCCACACGAAATAAAAACCACTGAGGACCAGAACCATGAAGAGTAGCATTTCGACAAAGCCGAACATGCCGAGCTCGCGATAGACGACAGCCCAGGGGTAGAGGAAAACGGCTTCGATGTCGAAGAGAATAAAGAGCATCGCGACGAGATAGAACTTAACCGAGAAACGCTCGCGGGCGTTGCCGACGGGTTTGACGCCGGATTCATAGGGAGAATCTTTGGCCGCATTGCGATTGCGCTTACCCAGAAAAAGTCCGGCAAAGACGAGGCCACCGGCTACGGCGGCAGCAAAGACGATCTGGACGAGAACAGGGAAGTAAAGCTCGTTGTAATTTGTGGGCATCAGTCGAGAGAGGGCAACCGGCGAAAGACTAGAGAGCGGCAGCTTGCCTTTAGTTAATTATACTGGTGCATTCGGAGGGTGGTCAACGCCGGACCGGGAAAGAGCAGGGATTCTGTAGTGATTTTGATCGCAGTGAACGGAGAAGGGCAAGAGATTCCAGCGGGACTGAATATTCGGGAGCTGTTGGAGTTTCTGAAGGTGGACGCCGGGCGGGTGGCGGTTGAATTGAATCGCGAAATCGTCCGGAAAGCGGATTGGGAGGGGGCGCTGGTGGAAGCTGGGGCACAGGTCGAGGTGGTGATGTTTGTGGGAGGGGGATTTTA
Source organism: Bryobacterales bacterium (assembly GCA_038206015.1). GTDB lineage: Bacteria > Acidobacteriota > Terriglobia > Bryobacterales > Bryobacteraceae > Bryobacter. Next base: position 25,752 of record JBBRBI010000081.1, read on the forward strand.
ACTTGAGACTTCTTGCAGCGGTCTTGCTGTGCGCGCTTGGGAGTTTCGGGCAGACGCGGAGCATGGCGATCACGATCGACGATTTGCCGCGGGGAGGAGATGGCGCGAGGGATTTGGCGGGAGTGCGGGCGATGACGGTGAAGCTATTGGCTGCGCTCAAAGACTTGCCCGTGACCGGGTTTGTGAATGCTCGCCAGGCGCAGGATATTGGCGACGCGGGGCTGCAGGAGATTCTGGGGCTTTGGAAGAAACAGGGCGCTGAGTTGGGCAACCACACGTATTCGCATCCGGACCTGAATCGAGTGCCGCTAGCCGAGTATAAAGCGGACCTGATGCGGGGCGAGCCGGCGATCCGGAAGGTGCGGGGCGGCACGCAATCGCGATATTTCAGACATCCATTTCTTCACGCGGGTAAGGACGTGGCGACGAATCGGGATCTGGACGCCTTCCTAGTGGAGCAGCATTACACGATGGCTCCGGTGACGCTGGATACGTCGGATTGGATGTTCGCTTACGTGTATACGCGGACAGCGGATAAGGCGGGGCTGGTGCAGGCATACCTTCGCTACATGGAGTCGATTTGCGAGTTTTTTGAGCAGCGGTCGGTTGAGGTGGTTGGACACGAGATCGCACAGATCTTGTTGATTCACGCCAACCAATTGAATGCTGACGCGATGCCCGATTTGCTGCGACTTTTTGCTAAGCGCGGGTATCGGATCGTGGGGCTGGCGGAGGCACTGAGGGACCCGGCTTACAAGCTGCTGGACGAATATCGGGGTGAGAACGGTATCTCTTGGATTCACCGCTGGGCGAGTGCAAAGGGGATGAAAGAGAGTAGAGAGCCAGGGGAGCCGAAGTGGCTGTTGGAAGAGTTTGGAAGGATGTCGGGGCGGTAGGGTTAGGTCTCAGGGTGCGGCGATTTTACTGCGCATCGAGTCCGTGGCCAAGGCGAGAAAATCCTTCAAGTTGAAGGTATAGAGCCGGTCGCAACCCGCTTTTTCGGCGCAATGGAGGTGCAGTGCGTCGAAGACAACTCCACCGACCAAGCCAGCAATGACTGAGGAGCGCAATACGGCTTTATAGTCTGCGGCTGTAAGAACGAGCAGCTCGAAATAGGGAAGGATGTTGTCGTCGAGGAACTGGCCAGCTTCGGCTGGATGAATGCGCGGCGTGAATGGTGCGCGTGTAAGGACCGAATAGTACTCGGCTAACCCGTGAGTGCTCACACATCCCACCAGGTCGCCTTTCTTGACCGCCCGAAGGAGATCAAAGGACCGGGCATGGTGCCGGTGCTCGCCGACCGATGCGGCAACCAGAACGTTGGTGTCGAAGTAGGCTTTCAGAAGCCCGCCACCTTCCGAATACGCTCTTCACGATCTTCACGTATCGCTTGGACGATGTCGAAGTTTAGCGGCGTCTTTCCCGTATGGACCCATAAGCCGTCGACCTTGATCATTGAGGGGCGATCTTCGATTCGTTTGAGAACTAAGCCATCGACTGTCTCGACCATCTCAAGATCGCTATCCGCGCGAAACCCGAGTCGATCCCGGATCGGTTTCGGCAGTATGACCCGGCCAGCTTTGTCCATTCGAAGCGTCATACCATTTAGAATGGCAGATGCCATTTAGGATGGCAAGAAGCCTAAGCCACAACCGGACAAGCCCCAGCGAGGTGCGGACAGCGCTGGCAGTAGCTTCCCGATTGCGTGGGGAAGTCTTGGCCAGTAGCGAAGCGCTGAATGAGAAGGGGGTCAAGTGGGGCAGTCGATTCGACTACCGTATTTGAGCGCAAGAAGTGAAGGTAGCTTCGGATGGGTTGGCCGGGGTAGAGCTTCCCGAGGGCTTCGCGATAGAGGGCGAGTTGGATGTCGTAGCCGCTGGAGGGCCGGGCGTCCGTTTTGTAGTCGACGATGACGATGGTGCCATCGGCTTCCCCAAAACAGAGGTCGATCTGGCCTTCTACGACCAGATCGTCGATGGCGAAGACGATATCGAATTCGTGCTCTTTCCAGACGGCGGAGTTGGCGCGCCGGGCGAGATCGCTTTGGCGGAAAACATTGGCGAGGGCTTGGGCTTCTTCGCTGGCTTGCTGGGGTTGTTTACCGGACAGAATCGCGTGTACCGTGTTGCCCAGTTCGATCGCCGCGCCTGCTGGAGTTTGGAGATTTGCCAGGCGGTCGAGAAAGTAGCGGCGAGGGCAGCGGGCGTAATTTGACAGATCTGTGGGCGTCGTTGAGGAGAGGCCGGGAGGGCGCTGCTGCAGCGGATGCAAATCGACGCGGACGGCGATGGGCGTCGCTTGAGCAGCCTCGGGGATCAACTCTTTGCCTGGTTCGACGGGGAAGACAAAATCGCGATGTGCGTCAAGGGCCGAGACCCAGCCTGTTCTCGTCTTGGCTGCCCAGCTTACGTAGAGGCGCTGTTCGGCGCGCGTGAGTGCAACGTAAAGCATGCGGGCCGACTCGAAGTCGCGGGTGATTTTGTTGCGAGATTTGATCTCATGGCCTTCGAGATCCAGCACTTGCTTGCCCGTCACCGGGTGAATCCATTTCACGCCGATGCCGATGTCAGGATTGTAGTCGAGGCTTGGAACGCTGGTGGAGGCTGTGGCCGCAGCTCCCGCAAGAAACACGACTGGGAATTCCAGGCCTTTCGAGGCGTGAACCGTCAGGATCTGCACGGCATCTTCGGCGTCTGACTGAGGCGCTGACTTCTCGGCGGAGGCCTGTCGCATCGCAGAAATCTCATCGAGGAAGGCGCGCAGGTTGCGCGGGCCGGCTTGCCACTCGGCGCGTACGATGCGAAGGAATTTATCGACGTTGGCCCGCTGCTCGGGAGAAATTGCATCGCAATATCCAGATGCGTCGAGTGCCTCCGACAGAAAGCGTTCCGGGCTGAACTCGTCGATGCGCTCACGCTGTGGAAATTCTGGGATTACACGCTGATGCAATAGGTCATCGTCGGACCAACCGAAGAAGGGACTCCGCAGCACGGCCGCCCGTGCGATCGTGTTTGAAGGATTGGCCAGCACCTCCAAGTAATTGATGAGATCAATCACTTCCTGCGCGGCAAAGAAGCCTCTGCCGCCACTCATGACAGAGGGGATGCCGGCTTGAGCAAGGGCGGCAGCGATCTGTTCGCCGGTGTTGGACTTGCGAACCAGAATGGCGACATCGCTGAG
>JBBRBI010000082.1:0-28773 GCA_038206015.1 Bryobacterales bacterium
CACTGAGATGGTCATGCCGGGCGACAACGTCCAGATGACAATCGAGCTGATTACGCCAGTGGCCATGGACAAGGGCTTGCGTTTCGCGATCCGCGAGGGCGGTCGTACAGTGGGCGCGGGTACCGTGTCCGAGATTGTTGAATAAGGACTGTTGAGTAGCAGGGAAAATTCACCCGTTTGAATTTGGGGGCTGCACCGGTTAGGTTGCGGTCCCCAATTGTTTTATACTTGAAGAGGTCAAACAGGGGCATAGGCTAACGGTAAACCTGCGGTCTCCAAAACCGCCTTTGGGGGTTCGAATCCCTCTGCCCCTGCCAAAAATCTTCCTCTACTTCCGGAAAGCTGAAAATGGCGAACGAAAACGCAATCGAAAAGGCCTCGACATGGCCACAAAACGTAAAAGAGTATTTTGAAGATCTCCAAAAGGAGATGCGACTGGTCACTTGGCCTAGCCGCAAGCAGGTCATCGCCACCACTACCGTAGTTGTTTTCAGCGTTTTCCTATTCGCTGCCTACTTCGCTGTGATCGATCAGCTTTTTGCCCGTGGTGTTACCCAAGTGTTCAAATGGAGCGCGAAGTAATTCTCCGAGGTCAACATGCCCGAAATTGAAGATACGAACGCAATCGCCGTCGATCCGGCAGAGCTCGAAAGCGATGAGCTTGAGATCGTTGAGCACGAAATCGCTGAAAACGAAATGGCTGAGCCTGAAATGGCTGAGCACGAGATCGTTGAACACGAAATCGTAGCGGCTGAAGCCGAAGAAATTGCCGCTCCAGAAGCCTCAGCTGCTGAGGAAGTTCCTGAAGCTGCGCCCGCTGCCGAAGGCAACCCAAATCTGAACTGGTACATCATTCATACCTATTCCGGGTTTGAGAACAAGGTGGCCGAGTCGCTCAAGAGCCGGGCAGAAGCCTTTGGTTTCGACCATCGTCTTGGCCAGATCCTGATTCCTAAGGAACAGGTAGTCGAGATGAAGAACGGCAAGAAGGTCACAAGCGACCGCATGCTGTATCCGGGCTATGTGATGGTCCAGATGGAGATGGACGACCAGTTGTGGCACGAGGTAAAAAATACCCCGCGCGTTACCGGATTTGTCGGCGGCGGCAATACGCCCGTGCCGTTGACGGCCGACGAAGTAAACAAGATTCTTTTCCGCCAGGCTCGACCGGGCGACGCTCCGCGACCCAAGGTCAACTACGAAAAGAACGAAACGGTACGCATCGTCGATGGACCGTTCAACAATTTCTCCGGCAAGGTGGACGAAGTCAACACCGACCGCAACACGCTGCGCGTCATGGTCACGATCTTCGGTCGATCCACTCCTGTCGAACTCGATTTCCTACAAGTAGAGAAGGTATAAGCAAATGGCAAAAAAAGTCACTGGTTCAGTTAAGCTGCAAATCCCCGCTGGAAAAGCCACCCCGGCTCCTCCGGTCGGAACGGCGCTCGGCCCGCAGGGCGTCAACATCATGGAATTCTGTAAGGCCTTCAACGCGAAGACTTCCGCGCCCGACATGGCGGGCCTGATCATTCCTGTCGTGATCACGATCTTCTCAGACCGTAGCTTCACGTTCATCACCAAGACACCTCCGGTGCCAGTGTTGATCAAAAAGGCTCTCGGCCTGACCAGCGGATCGAAAGAACCGAACAAGAACAAGGTTGGCAAGATCACGATGAAGCAGATCGAAGAGATCGCTGTCATCAAGATGCCTGACCTGAACAGCTTTGATCTTCAGGGCGTCATCAATCAAGTCAAGGGCACTGCGCGCTCGATGGGCGTAGACGTAGTCTAGTTACAGTTCTGTTTCCATAAATCGGAGTATTTGCTAAGCTACGAAGTAATGATGCTTCGTAGCTTCGCTTTTTGGGTCTTGTCTTCCTTCTCCGCTCTGTTCGCCCAGCAGACTGCAGGAACTTTGATCGGTTCCGTCACTGACGCCTCAGGCGCTGTCATCCCCTCCGCTTCCATCAAGGTAGTCAACCTTGCCACCAATTCCGTCCGAGAAGCCGTTTCAGACGGGGGCGGTAACTACACTGTTTCTTTCCTTCCCGCTGGTGACTATAGCCTCACTCTGACCGTCAAAGGATTCCAGAGCCAGAAGATTGCCTCGCTTAACCTCCAGGTTCAGCAGACGCTGCGGCAGGATTTCCAGATCAAGGTTGGCGACGTGAGCGAGTCGATCTCCGTCGATGCATCGGCAGCAGTATTGCAGACCGACAACGCAGTTGTAGGTACGGTAATCGATGCAGCCAAAGTCGTACAGTTGCCACTCAACGGGCGCAATTTTATTCAGCTTGCACAGCTGATTCCCGGCGTTCAGGCCGGCACACCGGGTTCGATCACGGTGCGTCGCGGACGCGGATCGATCGGTCAACAGAGTTCGGCATTTGGTGAGACTGGCATGAGCGCCAATGGCGCCCGAGACACCGCCAATCGCTACTTTCTTGACGGTATCGAATTCATGGACTACGATGCGATGACCTTCAGCTTCTCGCCGAGCATCGATTCGTTGAGCGAATTCAAGGTAGAGACCTCCAGCTATGGTGCGGAGTCGGGCGGCGCTCCGGGGGGCCAGGTGAACCTGATCACCAAGCGCGGCACCAATCAATATCGCGGAACGCTTTGGTTGTTCAATCGCAACGATGCACTGACCCAAACCTACGACGCCATCGCCCAGAAGGATGCCGTCAACCCCCGCTTGAATCGCAATCAGTATGGAGCCAACATCGGCGGGCCGGTCAGCATCCCGAAGGTCTACAACGGCAAGGACAAGACATTTTTCTTTTTCAACTGGGAATCGGGTAGGCTGCTTTCGGCCGCCAACCCCGGCTTGCGAATCGTCGCAACCGAGGCTCAGCGCGCTGGAGATTTCCGCGGATTGCTGAATGCCAGCACCAAGGCTCCGATCACGCTGAAGGACCCGCTTAATATTGGAATCGTCAACAACATGATCCCGGTTTCCCGCCTCAGCCCTCAGTCCCAAGCTTTTATTAAATTCACGCCGCTGCCCAATACCTTGCAAGGCGTAAACAATTTCATTTCCGCACGCCCAACTGGCCTATCGCAACAGGATACCTACACCACCCGCATCGATCACACCTTCTCGCAGAAGGACACGGTATTTGCCCGCTACATCTTTAATGACACCTTTGAAGCCGGAGCGCCGTTCTGGGGGAACGATCAGCGCGATAACGTCGGCAGCGCGCGCACATTGAGCGGCAACTGGGTTCACAGCTTTACACCCACTTTGCTCAATGACTTCAAGGGCGGCATGGCATCGTTTGCCGAGTTCGAGACCTTTGGCACTTCCAATCTGCCAGCCTTCGATATAGCGAACAAGATGGGCCTGCCCTTAGTTTCCAAGCTCCCCAAAGAGTACGGTCCGCCGTCGATCGGCATCGGCGGTGCGGATGGCGGCTACTCGGTTTTCGACCTGCAGCGCCAGATCGGTCCGCGTGACCGTTCAAATTCCATTCTCCAATTCACTGACACAATTTCTTGGCAGAAGGGCAAGCACCTCATCAAGGCTGGGGCTGACTTTGCCAAGCGCGATGTGACTTTCGATCAGGCGCGCCAGCCGCGCGGCCAGTTTAGCTTCGATGGACTTTACACGGGCTCCGCTTTTGCGGACTTCATGTTGGGCTACCTTCGCACCTCGCTGATCAACCCGGTACCGACTTCCACCCGCCTGAGCAATCTATGGCAGAGCTATTTCATCAATGATGACTGGCGCGTTTCTACCCGCCTGACGCTGAACATCGGCATGCGCTACGACTACTTCGGTGGTTACAAGCAAGCCGACGACAAGATCGTAAATATCACCCAGAATGGCTACATCGTCGGAAATCTTTTCGATCCGAAGACTTCGCCCTGGGGCAGCAGCCTGCTTCGGCCAGACCGCAACAACTGGGGCCCGCGCTTCGGCTTTGCTTATCGGCCCAGCTTTCTCAATGACGCGGTCATCCGCGGTGGCTACGGCATCTACTTTACCCCGCAGATCTCCAATGCGATCTTCGCGATGGCAGAAGGTGCCCAGGCAACCGCTGGTGCGAACCTGATCGGTAGCCCCTCCGGCACTCCTAATTTATTTTTCAACGACCCTTTCGCGGGCGCGCAGACAAATGGCGCCTTGAATTTTGCTGTCTCCAATGACCCTGATATGCGCGATAGCTACATTCAACAATGGAACCTAAACGTGCAGAAGAAGCTTCCGGGCAACATCGTACTCGACATGGGCTACGTTGGTTCCAAAGGCACGAAACTGGTTGTCACCTTTGAAGACATGAATCGTCCGATCGCGTTGATTGATCCTCGGGTTGCTGGCCAGCCTTCTATCAATGCACGGCGGCCCAACCAGTTTTTCCAGCGCAACGTTCGCAGTGACAAGGCAGTGGGGAACAGCACCTACCATTCGTTCCAGATGAAGGTGGAGCGACGGATGGCAACCGGCCTCACTTTCCTGAGTGCCTACACCTGGTCTCACTCGATCTCGGGCCCCAATGACATTGGCGGCCAGGTGGGTGGGGGCAACTTCATCGGCTCCCCGCAGGATGTTTACAACGGCAGGAACGATCGCGGCACTTCCGGTTTCGATCTTCGTCATCGTCAAGTGAACACCGTTCTCTACGAACTACCCTTCTTTAAGAATTCGGCTAACAAGATGCTGAAGGGGGCGTTGGGTGGCTGGCAGCTTTCGACAATTATGACCTTCCAGAGTGGCTTCCCTTCGCCCGTTACTGCAAACATCGACACCACTGGCACCGGCATCAATTCACGGCCTGATCAGGTAGCTGGTCAGAACGGCAACCTCTCGGGCGGCGACCGCACCTGGACCCGTTGGTTTAACACAGCAGCCTTCATTGCTGCTGATCGCAACCCATCGGCCTACGGGCGGTTTGGTACGTCTCCGCGTACCGATGCCATTCGTCTGCCGGGGATCATCAACGTGGACTTTTCGGTCAACAAGAGTTTCCGCTTTACGGAGCGGATGCGCTTTGAGTTCCGGACGGAAGTCTTCAATATTGCAAACCACTTCAATCCCGACCCCGGTACGCTGGACCGCAACGTCCGTTCTGCCACTTTTGGCATGATCGGCGGGGGCGTCCAGGGCATCACGACGCGGGTGATCCAGTTGGGTGGGAAACTCTACTTTTAGGTCGGATCGCCAAAGGTCCTAAGCTTTTACTAGTACTTTTCCGATAGAATATACAAAGTCGTTGCTTCTGGGTTTGTCTCTCGCAAATCCACACTCCGTCTCTAAATCTCTCTGTTTGAGGTCTCAAAAATTATGAAGAGCAAAATAAGCTCCATTCTCTCCCGCCTTGGTCTTGTCGCAATGGTGATGCTGGTGGCAGCCACCTTAGGCATGGCCCAATCCGATAACACCTCTGTGAGTGGTTCTATCACCGATTCATCTGGTGGTGCGATTACGAACGCAAAAGTGATTCTCCGGAACCAAAACAATGGTTCTTTGCGCGAAACAATCACAAGTTCTGTCGGAACCTACACGATTGCGTCCATTCCATCTGGCACCTACACATTGTCCATCGAAGTTGCAGGTTTCAAGAAGTTTGAGACGAAGAACAATAAGCTCAACGCGGCATCTCCGGCCACGATCGACGCAATTATGCAGGTCGGTACCGTCAGTGACACCGTCACCGTGGAAGCACAGGTTAGCTCCATCCAGACAGAAACCGCCGCTCTCGGCAAGTTGGTTGAAGGAAAACAGGTTTCTGATCTCCAGTTAAATGGGCGCAATCCAATTTTTTTGTCGCTTCTCAAACCAGGCGTCCGAGGCGGTTCGCTAGCGAACTTTGATTTCGGTCTCACGACGGGGGGGCTCAGCATCAACGGTAGCCGCACACAGGACAACCTCATCACTTTTGACGGTGCGGTGGCGGTGCGTACACGCTCCAACGGTACCTCTATCGGCACCGTCGATCTGGATTCCGTGCAGGAAGTTCAAATTCTCACTTCAAACTACTCGGCCGAATATGGTCGTTCCGCTGGTGGTCAAGTCCGAATTGTCACGAAAACTGGCGGTCAGCAATTTCACGGTTCTGCTTTCGAGTACCTCCGCAACTCGGCGACGAATGCAAATTCCTGGTCGCGCAATCGCTTGGGCCAGCCAATCGCTGCCGATAAGTTCAATCAGTTCGGGTGGAATCTAAATGGTCCGATCTACATTCCGAAAATTTTCAACACTTCCAAGCAAAAACTATTCTTCTTCGCAGGCCAGGAGTGGGTAAAGCGTCGCACGGAATCGTCGGTGGTTCGCACCGTTCCCACGGCGCTGATGAAGCAGGGCAACTTCAGTGAATTGTTGGGCACGAACATCTTCTTCAACACGCCTCAGATCATCAAAGACGCGAATGGCGTTGCGTACCCCGGAAACGTGATTCCCGCGAATCAACTTTCCAAGAACGGGTTGGCGCTACTGAGTGTCTATCCCAATCCGAACCTCGCGGTTCCCCAGGGTTCCGGCAACTACTTTGCGGCGGCTGCCGCTCCGGTAAACCAACGCAAGGATACGATTTCCGCCGACTACATTCCGACGTCGAAGGATCAGATCAAGTTCCGTGCGCTGCTCTATCACTACAACGACATCAACCCATTCCAGACGAACTTCCTGCTTTCGAACCGCACCATTGATCGCCCGAACCAGACATCCTCGTTGAACTGGACGCACACGATCAATCCTACAACTGTGAATGAGTTCCTGGTCACCGCCAGCCGCGACAAGGTTTCCCTGCGCATGGCGAATGTTCCGACTCTGGATCGCACCACATACGGTATCAATTACGGCTACATCTTCCCGGCTGGCAAGGATCTTGCCAATAAACTGCCGACAGTTGACATTGCTGGCTTTCAGACCTACACGGGTAGCCCCTACCCGTCAAGTTCCGCAGGTCCAATCTATACGATTTCAAACAATACAACCAAGATCAAAGGTCGTCACACGATCAAGTTTGGCGTCGCATTTGAACGCTCCGGGCAGAATGACTATGACCAGATTAACGTAGCTGGTGTCCCCGGCGGTTCTGATAACCAGAACGGTCGTTTCGTATTTACCAACACCCGTCCCGGCGGCTCTGGGACGGCGATCTCGGACGCCGCGCGTGGCTTATTCAATACCTATGCTGAGATCGGCGTCCGATCTTACACCCCGTATCGCGGCCACATGGTGGAAGGCTTTGTGAACGATAGCTGGAAGCTAACGGACAAGCTGAAGGTGGAACTTGGAGTTCGCTATTCCTTCATCCAGCCCTACTATTCGTTGTGGGGCAACATGACGGTCTTCGATCCTAAGTATTACGATCCGGCCAAGGCTGTTCAAGTGAACCGTTCGACAGGTAACCCGATCCCTGGAACAGGCGATCCATACAACGGCGTCGTGATTCCCGGCTCTGGTTGGCCCGATGCAGCCAAGGGCCGCGTGCCAATCGCCGATTCAGGCGAATTCAACCGCCTTTTCCGCGGTGAGCCGAAGCAATACTCCAACGTCCAGAAGAATTTGATCCAGCCGCGCGTCGGCTTGGCCTACCAGATCAATTCCAAGACCGTTGTGCGCACCGGAGTCGGACGCTTCTCCACACGTTTGGGTGTCTCTGACTCAATTTTCCTCGGTGGCAACCCGCCATTGCAGCCCATCGCGTCGATTCCAAACGGAAATGTTGATAGCCCAGGTGGTGGATCTACGTCGAGCTTCCCGCTGTCGATCAACACACAGGACAAGATCTTTAAGAATCCTGAAGCCTGGAACTGGAATGCAACTGTTGAGCGTGAGATTGGTTTCAAGACAGTTCTCGAAGTCAGCTATGTCGGCCGCAAAGGTCTTCATGCCCAACGCGAGCGCAATCTCAACCAGTTGGCGCCTGGAACGGTGCAAGCCAATCCAGGAGTGAACGAAAACGCACTTCGTCCTTATGCGGGCTTTGGTCCGATTCGCGTCACCAACAACGAGGCGTCGTCGTTCTATCAAGCCCTGCAGCTTGGGCTCAACCGTCGCTTTGCAAGCGGCTTCAGTTATGGTGCCGCTTATACTCTCTCCAAGTCCTCTGACGACGGCTCGGGTCAGCGCGACATCATTCCGAACTCCTTCAACGCACACGCGCTATGGGGACCTGCGAACAATGACACCCGTCACATTGCGGTCATCAACTTCATCTACGAGTTGCCGATCTTCAAAAATTCGACAGGCGTCAAACGGGCCATCCTTGGTGGCTGGCAGGTTTCTGGTGTGACTCAATTCCAGACGGGCACCCCCGGTACTGTGGCCACCGGCGACGACTTCGCTGGCGTTGGCACTGGTTCGGGTTCACAGCTCTGGCAGTTGAATGGTGGTTCTGTGAGCACTGTTGGTAAGTTCACCAATCCTGGCGACACCAGCGCGTACTACATCGACGTCAAGCCAGACGCTGCTGGCAAGCAGAGCCTTTACTCAAAGCCAACGGCTGGTACCTTTGTCACTGACCTGCTCCGCAATAAAATCTATGGCCCGGGCTTCCAGAATTGGAATGTCTCGGCGTTCAAGAATTTCAGGATCGGCGAGCGTGCGAATGTTCAGTTCCGCGCCGACGGTTACAACTTCATCAACCACCCCAACTGGGGCGGCTCAACGGGTGGCGGTCTCGACCTCAACCCGAACAATGCGACTTTCGGTCGTATAACGTCTAAAGGCGGCGAGCGCAACCTGCAGTTCGGACTCCGCGTCGGGTTCTAACCGATAACTTCGGGCAAAAATATGGGGCCTTCCTTCGGGGAGGCCCCTTATCATTTGGGTATGAGACTTTTTGGATTATTGTTGCTGGCAGTCGGCCTTGCCGGAGCCGCAGATTTGACCGGTGCATGGGCTTGCTCAGTTGAGACGGACGCGGGCAGCGGCAGCCCCAGCTTCGAGTTGAAGCAAGCGGGCACTGAGATCACTGGCCGCTACAGCGGACAGCTTGGCGAGGCCGACGTCAAAGGCAAAGCGGACGGTGCGAAGTTCACCTTTTCCTTCCCGGCCGGCGATAGCGCAGTCGTCTACGTCGGGACTCTCGGGGCCGAAGGTCTCAAAGGCACAGTAGACTTGGCCGGGCAAGCTAAAGGCACCTTTAGCTGCAAGCGCAAGTAGTATGAAAAGTGCCAGCCGCCGGGCATTCCTTGGTCAAATCGCTGCGTCCGCGCTAGCGGCACCGGCGCGAAAGCCCAACGTCGTCTTGATCTTCGCCGACGATCTTGGATACGGCGATCTGGGTTGCTATGGTGGCAAGGCGCGAACACCCAATCTCGACCGGCTCGCCCGCGAGGGCATGCGCTTTACCCAGTTCCTATCGGCCAATCCGGTGTGCTCTCCTTCGCGTGCAGCCCTTCTGACGGGCCGCTACCCGACTCGCGTCAATATGCCGCGCGTCCTGTTTCCCACCGACATGACCGGCCTGCCGGAGGATGAACAGACGATCGCGCAAACGCTGAAGCCGTTGGGCTACAAGACGATGTGCGTCGGCAAGTGGCATCTGGGCCATCTCGAAAAGTTTCTGCCGACCAATCGCGGCTTTGACGAATACTACGGCATCCCCTATAGCAATGACATGCAGCCGCGAGTACTGTTGCATAGCGTGCCGGGCAAGGTGGAAACTGTAGAGGCAACAGCGAATCTGGAGACGCTGACGCTGCATTACACCGAACAGGCGACCAGCTTTATAGAACGGAACAAGGACTCGCCCTTCTTCCTCTACATGCCTCACACCTACCCGCACATCCCGCTGGGTGCGTCGCCGAAGTTTCGCGGCAAGTCGCGCCAGGGCCTTTACGGCGATGTGATCGAAGAACTCGATTGGAGCGTGGGCGAGATCCTGGCGACTCTCAAGAAGAATCATCTGGAACGGGACACGCTGGTGCTGTTTTCCTCCGACAATGGCCCCTGGTTTCAAGGCAGCCCTGGCGCTTTGCGTGGTCGCAAGGGCAGCACCTATGAAGGGGGTGTCCGCGAGCCGTTCATCGCGCGCATGCCTGGCCGTGTGGCGGCGGGCAAGGTTTGCGACAGCCTAAGTTCGACGATGGACTTGATGCCGACGATCGCCAAGTTGTGCGGGGCCAGCCTGCCCACTAAGCCTCTGGATGGCATCGATCTGTGGCCGCTGCTGAGCGGGCAGAAAACGACGCTGGATCGCGAGGCACTACTCTATTTCGATGCCTGGAACGCCCAGTGCATTCGCAAGGGCAACTATAAGCTCCACGTGTCGCGATACAACTCACAGGTCTACAGCCCGGCACCGGCTGCGGGAAGAATCAATTTGCCATTGCCCAAGCCCGAGCTGTACGACTTGTCGTTAGACCCTGACGAGAGTTACGACATCGCGCCGGAACACCCGGAGATCGTCAAGGAACTGCTTGCTACTTTAGAGGCGAAGATTGCCGGGTTCCCCGAAGAGGTGAAGAGCGCTTATGCCGCCACCCAGAGCAAGAAGACGCGCGGAAACATCGGGACCTTCCCGTCGCTTGTCCCCTGACGCTATTTTGCGAACTTAAGGATTTCCAGTGGCGAGGGCATGCCGCGCTGGGCAAAACGAACTTTGCCCTCAGGATCGATGAGATAGACCGTGCGCTTTACAAACAGGCCGTTGGCGCTATACAGCCGGGCAACGTCCTGCCCCGCATCGACGAGCAGCGGAAACTCCAGACGATTCTTATCGAGAAATTTTTTGTGGCTCTCTGCCGAGCCTGGATTGACGCCGTAAACTACGGCGTTCTTCGACTTCACGCGGCTCCAATTGTCGCGGATGTCGCATACTTGCTTGGTTCAACCGGGGGTGTCGTCAGCGGGATAGAAGATCAGGATGACATTCTTGCCGCGCAGCTTGAGTAGGCTCACTTCGTGGCCGTCCTGATCCTTCAGCGTGAAGGGCGGAGCGTCAACGCCAACCTTGAGCGGATCGCTCCAGAGCCAACCGAGTTGTAGCATTCTTCTTGATTATCCCCTACCGAGATAGATGAATCGAAGCAGGAAAAGGGCGGTTAAAATGTATGCCAGCCAACTGACTTCGCCGCCTTTGCCCCGGAACATTTTGAGTGCCGTGTGTGCAATGAACCCAAAGGCGAGGCCATTGGCGATGCTGAAACTGAGCGGAATCATGGCAATCGTCAGGAACGAGGGGATTGCGACTTCCGGGTCGCGCCAGCGAATCTGTGCGGCGTGCGCCATCATCATGCTGCCAACCAGGATCAGGGCAGGGGAGGTGGCGGCTGCCGGGATCGCGCCGATCAGCGGGGCCGCCCAGAGGGCCACCAGAAACAGCAGACCCGTGACAATCGAAGTGATGCCGCTGCGCCCGCCGGCCACAATGCCCGAAGCGCTTTCGATGTAGCTTACGACCGTAGAGGTGCCGAGCCATGCGCCTGCCATCGTTGCCACTGAATCAGCAAAAAGGATGCGGCCCACGCGCGGGATACGACCGCTCTCGTCGACCATGCCCGCCTCTTTGCTGACGGCGATCAAAGTGCCGAGATTGTCGAAGAGATCGACAAAGAGGAAGACGAAGATCAGTTCGACAAAGCCCAGCTGCCATGCGCCACTGATGTCGAGTTTGCCCACTGTTTGACCGAGTTGTTGCCATGCGGCGGGTTGCGCGCGCCACGTTACCAGGCCGAAGATAACGCCAACAATCGCCGTGCCCAGAATGCCAATCAACATGGCCGCGCGCACGCGCCATGCAAGGAGTGTCGCGATCAGGATCAGCCCGAACAAGGCCAGCGCCGTGTTCGGTGCGCGCAAGTTGCCAAGAGTGAGCGTGGTTGCCGGATCTGCCACCACGATGCCGGCGTTCTTGAGGCCGATGAAAGCGATGAAGAAGCCAATGCCAACCGCGACGGCCGCATAGAGGTCCGGGGGCAGCGCCTCGACAATGCGCTTGCGTAATCCCGTCAGCGTGAGGATCAGGAATGCGACACCCGAGAGGAAGACGGCACCCAGGGCAACTTCCCATTTGACGCCCATGCCCTTGACGACTACATAGGTGAAATACGCGTTGAGACCTATGCCAGGGGCCAGCGCGATTGGATAGCGGGCGATCGCGCCCATCAGGATGCTGCCGATCGCGGCGCTCAGGCAGGTGGCCGCCGTCACCGCGCCAAGCGGCATTCCGGCTTCAGAAAGAATCGCAGGATTGACGAACACGATGTACGCCATCGTGATAAAAGTAGTGAGGCCAGCGAGGATCTCTGTCCGCCAATTGGTGGCGAGGCGGTCGAATTCGAAGTAGCGTTCGATCTTATGGCGCAAGAAGTCAGCATACAGCACAGCGCCCCGCTCCAAAGCCTAGTAAAATCAAGGATTCTCCGAAAAAATCTCTCAATGCCCTTCCGCACAGACGACGTACGCATTCGCGGTATCCGCGAACTCCTCCCCCCGGTTGACCTCCTCAAGGATTTACAGCCGACCGAAGCCGCAGCTCGCCAGATTCACGATTCACGTGAGCTACTGCATGACATCATCCACGGCAAGAGCCGCAAGCTGGTTGTGGTGGTGGGCCCCTGCTCTATACACGATGTCGATGCGGCGATTGATTACGCTGGCCGACTGCAGGAAATTGCGAAGCCCTTCGACGCTCAGCTTGTCACGCTGATGCGCGTCTACTTCGAGAAGCCAAGGACGACCGTTGGCTGGAAGGGCCTAATCAACGATCCCTTCCTCGATGAGAGTTTCCAGATCAACGAGGGCATCCGCCGGGCGCGCAAGCTGTTGCTCGATCTGGCGAATATGGGCCTGATGTCTGCAACTGAGTTTCTCGACATGATTACGCCTCAGTACATCGCCGACCTGATCGTCTGGGGCGCGATTGGCGCGCGTACGACGGAGAGCCAATCGCACCGCCAGCTTGCCAGCGGTTTGTCCTGTCCCGTGGGATTTAAGAATGGCACTGACGGCAATGTCCGCATCGCAATCGATGCCATCCGTGCGGCCCGCGAGCCGCACCATTTCCTCAGTGTTACTAAGACTGGCCATACGGCAATCATCGAGACAAATGGCAATGTGGATTGCCATGTGATCCTGCGCGGTGGCAAGCTGCCGAATTTCGATGAAGAGTCCGTCTCTAGTGCTCTGGATACGCTACGTGCGCAGAAGCTGCCCGACCGCCTCATGGTGGATTGCTCACATGCCAATTCGCAGAAGCACGCGGCGAATCAGAGCATCGTGGGCGACTCGATCGCCGAGCAGATCGAAGCGGGCCAAGAGGGGATCTTTGGCGTGATGATTGAGTCCAATATTGTTTCTGGACGCCAGGAGCTGGTTACGGGTAATCCACTTACCTTTGGACAATCGATCACCGATGAGTGCATCGACTTGGCGGCCACGGCGAAGATTCTGGAGAGGCTGGCTGTGGCATGCCAAAAAGCGAGAAGCTAAAGCGAATCGCGTCCTGGAATGTGAACGGCATCCGGGCCTGTACCAAGTGGGGGCTGGCGGACTGGCTCAAGCTGCACGATGCCGACGTCATTCTGTTGCAGGAAGTGCGCGCCGATGAGCACCAAATTCCCGAGGGCATCCTGGACCTGGGGGACTACCGGAAGCATTGGTTTCCGGCCAAGGTGAAGAAGGGCTACAGCGGCACAGGGATCCTGGCCAAAGATACGCCGATCAAGATTTACACGGGCTTGGGATACGATGAATTCGATGGCGAAGGGCGGGTGCTTGCGGCGGAGTTTAAGGACCTGATTGCGGTCAGTGCTTACTTTCCGAACTCGCAGGCGGAAGGCGCCCGAATCGCCTACAAACTGCGCTTCTGCGAGGCGATGGAAGAGTTTCTGGATAAGCTTGGGCGCACGGGTAAGCCAGTTGTTTTGGGAGGCGATTTTAATGTCGCGCCATATCCTGTGGACTTGGCGCGCCCCAAGGACAATGAGGGGAATCCTGGCTATTTGCCGGAGGAACGGTCCTGGATGGATGCTTTTCTCAAGACGGGCTGGACCGATACGTGGCGGCACCTGCATCCGGACGACGTGAAGTACTCCTGGTGGAGCACGCGAATGGGCGCGCGGGCGAAAAATATCGGTTGGAGAATCGACTTCCATGTGGTCTCGAAGAAGCATCAGGACCGCGTGGAGGGGGCGGATATGCTGAACGACGTGACGGGCAGCGACCACTGCCCGGTGACGCTGGATCTGCGGGTCGACTAGGTATACTTTTCCGAGTATACTTGTATACGTGGCGCAGCTAAATTTATACGTACCGGATGAAGTGGCGGCCCGGTTGAGGCGGGAGGCGGATCTTCAGGGGCAGTCGTTGTCGAAGTACGTCGCGGAGAAATACTTGAAAATCCAGACGGGTCGCATGGCCATCGACGCTGAGTTTCTTGCCGCGCTTGATGCACTAGGCCCGATGCCGGAAGACTTTGTCGCTCCACCTCGCGAAACTGAACACCAGGAACCCGATTGGTCATTCGATGATTTATCTGCTTGACTCGAACATCTGTATTGGCATCCTGAATAAACAGGCATCGCTGATTGAGCGGCTCGCGCTGATTCCGCACTCGGAAATTGG
The DNA here is from genome assembly GCA_038206015.1 of Bryobacterales bacterium. Taxonomy (GTDB): domain Bacteria; phylum Acidobacteriota; class Terriglobia; order Bryobacterales; family Bryobacteraceae; genus Bryobacter. The sequence goes on from JBBRBI010000082.1 coordinate 14,525, forward strand.
GATACCGTCCGTCGTTGTTGGAGAACTGTCTTTCGGTGCCTGCAAGAGCCAGGAAGTGGTGCGAAGTCTCGCGAAATTAGGCGCACTCACCTCGCGATTCGAGACAGTGCCTTTCGACTTTGCGGCGGCACACTACTACGGAAATCTGAAGGCGACGCTCTATGGCCAAGGCAAGCCCATTGGCCCAAATGATTTCTTCATCGCGGCTACCGCGCTGGCGCGGAACGCGACGTTGGTTACGCGAAACGTGCGCGAGTTTTCCCGCGTTCCGGCACTACGATGGGTGGAATGGTAACTTAGTCCGGCAAGGCGAAGCTGTAGAGCACTTGACCGGCAGCGACGGCGACAAACTGCTTGCCATTTACTGAGTAACTGATCGGAGAAGCCGCCGTTGTCGCTCCGGTCTGCATGCTCCATAGGTACTTACCTGTACTTGCTTCGAGCGCAATCAGGTTGCCCTCGGCTGTTGCCGAAAACAGGACGCCACTGGCCGTCGCCAGCACGCCCGCTGCGAGCGAGCCCCGCGAGAGCCGATGATCCCACTTTACGTCGCCAGTGGCAGTATTGATCGCCTTGATTCCAGCCGTTGGAGTATCCCCAGCTGGCACCGCGCGTCCGCCCCAATAGGCCTTGCCGGGCTCGTAAGTGCCCTTCTCTCGGATGAAGCGCTGTGCTCCATCGTTATAGACCGTATAGAGCATTCCGTTTGAAGAATCAAAGGATGGACTCTGCCAATTGGTGCCGCCGACCAGGGTTGGAAACACTACGCGGCCCTCCGGCGTTGAATCTGTATTCGGGATCACTTTGGGGCGGCCATCCGTCTCGAAGCCCGCGTTCCAAGTCTGGCGAACATAGGGTTTGCCAAAGAGTAACTTGCCGTTTGTGCGGTCCAGTACATAGAAGATGCCGTTGCGGTTAGTCTGGACCAGTAACTTGCGCTGTACGCCATTGATGACGCGATCGACGAGCACCAGGTCCTGATTCGCATCCCAGTCGTGACTGTCATTGGGAGTGAATTGGTAGTGCCATTTGCGCTTTCCAGTGGCCGGATCGAGGGCCACGACGGAGCAGGAGAAAAGGTTGTCACCCTTGCGGATTTCCCCATCCATGTCGGGGCCGGGGTTGCCCGTTGACCAGTAGAGTGTGTCAAGTTGTGCGTCGTAGCTGCCCGTCAGCCAGGTCGGCGCGCCACCCAGTTTCCAGCTATCGTCTTTCCACGTTTCATGACCAAATTCGCCAGGGCCGGGCACGGTGTTGAAGCGCCATACGCGCTTGCCGGTTGCTGGGTCGTATGCGTCGACGAAACCACGGATGCCATGCTCACCGCCGGCGACGCCGACGATAATTTTGTCCTTGATTGCGAGCGGTGCGACTGTGACGCTGTAGCCTTCCATCGTGTCGGCCACCTGTACTTCCCAAAGCGGGCGGCCTGTCCGAGCATCGAGCGCGACGAGGGCGGCATCGAGGGTGCCGAAAAATACGCGATTGCCAAGCACTGCTACGCCACGGTTGTAGCGGTTACTCTCAAAGGCATTTACGATCTTCTGCGGACGCTGGTACTTCCAGATCTGCATGCCCGTGCGAGCATCCAGCGCAAACACCTGGCCCGGCATGCCGGCCGTGTACATGATCCCGTCGACGACAATGGGCGTTGTCTCAAGGATCGAATCACCAGGCATCTGAACAGCCCACTTGGCCTGTAACTGCTTTACGTTCGCCGTTGTGATCTGACTTAGTTGTGTGAAGTGCTTGCCAGCGTAGTCGCCCCAATAGGTGAGCCAGTTTTGTGGTTCCTTTGCGGCGTTGAGGATTCGCTCATAGCTCAGGCCGCCTTCCGGCAATTGAGCCTTGATCGTCTGCGTGTAATCGCGTCCGGTGAGCGTCTTGAGATAGGTGACGATATCCTGTATTTCGTCGCCGGTCAAACGGGTTGCGTAATTCGCGGGCATCATCGACGTCGCGATCTCGCGACGGTCCTTCAGAGTTGCCTTGTCGAGAATGTGTAGCGAACCGGTGCGGTCGCTGATCTGGATTACGAAGCTGTCTTCGTTGCGCTTGACGCCCGAGATTGTCTTGCCATCGGCGGTGGTGACCTCCACCATGCCAGTGGAGCGGCGATCCTCGGTGGGTTCGTTTGGATTCAGGATCTTCGCTTTGAGCCGCGCTGCCGACATCGTGGCTGTACCAGAGAGATCAGGGGCTACGATGCCGCCACGCCCATTGACCTCATGGCATCGGGCGCAGGCAGCTTTGGCAAAGAAGAGTGCCTCGCCTTTTGCGGCGTTGCCCAGTACGACTTCGTCCAATTTCGACAAAGTGCCGCTTAGGCTGCGCAAGTAGGAGACAAGTTGCCAGGCTTCAGTAATACCCAGTTTTTGAAAGGCTGGCATCTGGGTTCCGGTGATTCCGTTGCGGATGTTGAGAAAAATCTCGCCGTCCTTGCTGCCCCGCTTAAAGACGCCGGTCGCCAGTGCGGGCCCTCGTTCGCTGCCAGCGGCGTTGCCGCCGTGGCAGGCTTGACAGGCTTGCCCAAAAAGCTTTTTCCCCGCTAATGCCGATGTTGGATCGGCAGCCAAAGGGTTCTTTTCGTTTTGCGGCGTGTGCTCTTGTCCAACCAGAATCGAGAGCGAAAAAAGGGCGGCTAGAAGCCGCCGTGACAGGGCAGGGAACATACCTACCAGCCTATCAAGTGTTCTTGCGACCGCCCGGACGCCCGCCTCCGCCGCCCCTGAAGTCACGGGCAAAACCTGACCGATTTGCCGGTGCTGGCCTGCGATCTTGAGGTTTGTCGAAGGGTCGCCCCTGAGGGCGGTCGGACTGCCAGCCTTGAGGCTTGTCAAATGGACGCCCCTGGGGTCTATCGGACGGTCGACCCTGCGGTCTGTCAAACGGACGCCCTTGTGGCCTGTCGAATGATCGACCCTGCGGCCTGTCGGACTGCGACGCTGGCCGCTTGTCAAACGGTCGGCCCTGCGGTCTATCGAATGATCGCCCCTGCGGTCTGTCAGCTTGCCACCCTTGCGGCTTGTCAAACGGTTGGCCTTGAGGTCTATCGGACGGTCGACCTTGGGGTTTGTCAAACGGTCGACCCTGCGGTCTGTCGAACGATCTATCCTGCGGTCTGTTAGCTTGCCACCCACGCGGCTTGTCAAACGGTCGGCCCTGAGGTCTATCGGACGGTCGACTTTGTGGCTTGTCGAACGATCTATCCTGCGGCTTGTCGAAGGTTCGACCCTGTGGTCTGTCGAATGATCGCCCCTGCGGTCTGTTAGCTTGCCACCCTTGCGGCTTGTCAAACGGTCGGCCCTGAGGTCTATTGGACGGTCCACTTTGTGGCTTGTCGAACGATCTATCCTGCGGCTTGTCAAAGGTTCGCCCCTGTGGTATGTCGAACGATCGCCCCTGCGGTCTGTCAGCTTGCCACCCACGCGGCTTGTCAAACGGTCGGCCCTGAGGTCTATCGGACGGTCCACTTTGGGACTTGTCGAACGATCTACCCTGCGGCTTGTCAAAGGTTCGCCCCTGTGGTTTGTCGAACGATCTACCCTGAGGTCTGTCAGCCTGCCACCCTTGTGGCTTGTCGAATGGGCGGCCCTGAGGTCGGTCGGACGATCTTCCCTGCGGTCTATCAAACGTCCTACCCTGCGGCTTATCTACCTGTCTCGATGCCTTTTTCTCCGCTTCCACCTTCTCGTCTAGCTTCGCAATCTTGTAGAGTTTGGCCACCTCCCCAGGATTGAGATTCCGCCACTTCCCTGATTCCAGCCCGTCCAGCGTCAGCGGCCCAATCTTAGTGCGGACGAGCTTCAGTACTTTGCTCTCCAGTGCTTCGATCATTCGCCGCACCTGTCGGTTGCGCCCCTGCGTGATCGTCAGCTCGATGAAGGTCTTGGATTCATTCTCGCGGACGCGCTTCACCACCGCCGGCCGGGTCATGCCATCTCGCAATTCAATGCCGCTGCGCAACTGTTCCAACTCACCGTCGGAAAGCTTGGTCGCGCACTTCACCAGATAGGTCTTGGAGACGTGAAAATGCGGGTTCGTCATACCCTCGGCTAGCAACGTGTCGTTGGTAAACAGCAGCAGCCCGCTTGTATCTTCATCCAGCCTGCCAACAGTACCGACGAAGGTTGGCACGTCCTTGATCAGGTCGTATACCGTCGGTCGGCCTTCCGGATCGCCGTTGCTCGTGATATACCCGGCTGGCTTGTAGAGCAGAATATAAATTTTGTCCAGCGTCTTCACGCGGCGCCCATCCAGTTCAATTCGGTCTTGCAGCGGGTCGATCCATTCGTCTGGATTCTCGATAATCTGGCCATTTACCTTGACGCGTCGCTCATGCACCCAAGTGCGCGCGTCCGTGCGCGACCCCAGGCCTGCCTTGGAAATTACACGCTCCAATGTCTTGGTGCGAATCGGGCTTTTTGTTGTTTTGCTTACTGGGCGGTCCATATACTCTTCACTGTTGTAAATTCGTCGATTGCTGCTACTCCCAAGTCTCGCCCAAATCCGGACTGTTTAACACCACCGAATGGCACTGCCGCATCGAATTCGTTGTAGCAGTTGATCCAGACTGTGCCTGCTCGCAAGCCTGCTGCCATGCGATTGGCCCGCTTCCCGTCGTTGGTCCATACGCCGGCAGCGAGGCCAAACGAGGTGCCATTGGCGATCGCCAGTGCTTCCTCTTCTGATTCAAAACGCATGACGCTAAGCACAGGTCCGAAGATTTCCTCTTGCGCGATACGCATCTCGGCCGACACCTTCGAGAATACCGTTGGTTGGACAAAACAGCCAACCCTTCCTTCGCGCTCGCCACCGCACAACAGCGTCGCACCCTCCGCTTTGCCACTTTCGACATAGCTCAATACCCGCTCCATTTGCGCCTTGGAAACCAGGCTACCCAGCGAGGTATCGTCCTGCCTGGGGTCGCCAATCTTCAGTGCGCGGACTCGCCGCAGCAGCCACTCAAGAAACTCATCGTGGATCGATGCGTCAACCAATAGTCGGCATCCAGCAGTGCAAATCTGTCCTTGATTTGTGAATGCTCCCCAAAGTGCGCCGCTCACTGCGGCCTTCAAATCAGCGTCGGCGAAAACAATATTGGCGCTCTTGCCTCCCAACTCGAGGCTCAAAGCCTTCAGGTTCGTCTCAGCCGCCGCAACCATCAATCTTCGACCCGTCCTCGTAGAACCGGTGAAGGAAAGTTTGTCGACATCGGCGTGTCGCGCCACTGCTTCGCCGGTCGTATCACCATAGCCAGTGACGATGCTGACAACACCAGTCGGCACACCGGCTTCTTCGATCAGTTGTCCAAGTCGCACGGTCGAATAGGGCGTTAGTTCGCTCGGTTTCAGCACTACGCTGTTGCCGCAGGCAAGTGCGGGGGCCAGCTTCCAGGCGGCCAGGCACAGCGGATAATTCCAGGGAACGATTGCGCCGACTACGCCGAGCGGCTCGCGCCGCGCTTCGACGGAATACTTGCCTTCAACGGTTAGCGTGTGGCCACCAATACGCCGCACGGCCCCTGCAAAATAGCGGAATGCATTGACGGCTCCCCCGACGCCCGCGTTCCGGGATTCCTTGAGCGTCTTGCCGGATTCCAGCGTCTCAAGTAGTGCCAGATCTTCTCGGTCTCGTTCGATCAGGTCGGCGACGCGCCACAGAATGGCCTCTCGTTCGGCTGCTGCCTTTCCTGTCCAGGTCCGGGCTTGGAAGGCTTCCCGCGCGGCTGCGACAGCCTCATTGACGCCCTGCTCTCCTGCGTCGCCGATCTCGCCGAGAATCTCTTCAGTCGCGGGATTCTCAACCGGAATCATGGTCACCCCAACATCGTCACATAGAATAGGTGAAATGCGAACCGTCCTCATTACAGGTGCCAGTAAAGGCATCGGAGCCGCCACCGCCCTGGCATTTGCCAAGGAGAAGGCTTCTCTCCTCATTCACTACTCTTCCGATCAGGCCGGTGCTGAGAAGGTGGCCACCTACGCGCGATCTCTGGGCTCTACCGCAGAAACCATTCACGCCGACCTTGCGAGTCTTGCCGGGGCCCAGGCCTTTGCTCAGGCCTTGACCTCCCGCAAGATTGATGTCCTGGTTAACAATGCCGGATCGCTGATCGGACGCCACAAACTGGCCGATATGCCGTCAGACCATTGGGAACAGACCGTGATGTTGAACCTCTCCAGCGTGTTCTATATTGCTCAGGCCGTAGTGCCGCACATGATCGAAAAAAAGCAGGGATGGATCGTGAATGTCGGATCGGTCGCCGGTCGCAATGGCGGCGGCCCTGGGGCATTTGCCTACGCAACTTGTAAGGGTGCGGTTTCGGCGCTGACCAAGGGCATGGCCAAAGAACTCGCTCCGCAGGGTATCCACGTGAACTGTGTTGCTCCCGGTGTCATCGCGACAAACTTTCACGAAGTGTTTTCGACGCCGCAGATGCTTGAGTCGTTCAAGGCCAATACGCCCGCCGGACGACTGGGCACCAGCGAAGAGACGGCAGACGTGATCGCCTATCTATGTTCGCCACAGGCTGCCTACATCTATGGGCAGACGATTGAAGTTAACGGCGGGCTGTATTTCGCCTAGTTGAGCGCCGCGTTTACCTCGTTTGTCTCCGCGCTGATCTTACGCATCACGAGCGCCATGAGAGATTCGAGGCGAATGTAACCGGCGATGCGGCGGTCGTCAAAGGCGTACACAACCGGCATGCGCTTCATGCTCCGTTCTCTCATCATTTCGGCGACTAGTAAGGGTGAATCGGCAAGCGTGACCCAAAGTGGATTCTGGGTCATGATGTCGCGCACTTTGATCTTCCCGCGTTGTTCCAGGGGCATCGTCGTTACCAATTCCAAGGTGCTCAAAAGGTCTGTCCGGGTGAGCACGCCAGCAAGATTCGCCTTTGCGTCGACGACGCAGAAGAAGTCTGCCCGCTCCCGGTCAAATTGGCCCACCGCTGACGTGAATGTGCAGTTCTCACTCAGCGGTTGAGACGGCAGCGGCTCGACCAGGTCCTTGAGTTTGCTCTGCTTCAGAATCTCAGTGGAATGCGGCAACTTCATGCGCATGGTGGTGCGCTTGCGGATGGCGTTGTTGATCTGTTGCGCCAGTGGGGCCAGCACTTTGGACATCTTGGCAAACATGCCCTTACCGATAATCGTCAGTTCTACATCGGTCCGGGCGCGGACACTTGCGCTTCGTGGGCGATCCTCCACCAGCGCCATTTCGCCGAAGAAATCGCCGGGCCCAAACACCGCGATTGCCTCGGGGTCTTTGCCAACTTCCAACTGGCGCAGAACCTCCACTTCGCCTTTCTCAATGACGTAGAAGTCGGTTGCCGGATCGCCGTTCTTGAAAACGTAGGCACCGGCCGCAAAGTAGGCATCATGCACTCGGTTGGTATGGTCGATACGCACGCCGGTGATGTCGCGTCCAAATAGCAGTTCCCAGCCCCAGTCCAGGGCAACTTTGACTTTTCGTGAGAATGATGGCAGCTTCATCAGATAGACGGTGCGCCAAATCCACCAGGTGAAGAAGCCGGATAGCTTGACGCCCATCATTTCGGCAACAGCACTATGTCCGCCGATTGCGCACAACATGCCGAGGGGCTTGAAGTAAAAGGCCTTGGTCGGCTGCCCTTTGAGGACAGCGTAAATATTTGCGGCGCATTGCTTACCTTCGCGTTCCGCAAATTGTCCGGTAGGCGGCGCAGGCTGGTTATCGAAGGCGTTCAGGATCTGCGCGCAATCCCCAATGGCCCAGGCATTTTCGTACCCAAGGAGACGAAGCTCGGGGGCCGTCTTTAACTTACCTTTTTCCTTCTCTGCCTTCATGCGCTCGACAAATGGATGCGGTGCTGTGCCTGTCGTTCCGACAACGGTCGCGGCATGAAAGTAAGTGCCGTCGGTCAGGGTCACGCCATCAGCGGTGACCTGCTTGACGCGCTGTTTCAGGATGATCTGCACCCCGTTCTGCTCCATCTTCTTCTGCGTGAAATCACGCAGACTCGGTGAGACTTCCTGCAGAAGTTGCTCGCGGCTATGGATCAGGATGACGTTTGATTCTTCTGGCTTGACTGAAGGGTAGTAGCGCCCAACGGCCTGAAGCAGGTCGTTGATTTCGCCGGCAACCTCAACGCCCGAGAAGCCTCCGCCGATCACGGCAAAGGTGAGAAAGAATCGTCGGCGCTCCGGGTCGTCGCATACTGCGGCTTTTTCCAGTTGCTCGGAAATCTGAGCACGCAATGCGACCGCGTCAGAAACTGTTCGAAACGGGAAAGCATGATCAGACATGCCAGGAACGGCCGTCAGGTTCATGCCGCTGCCACAGGCCACCACTACGTGATCGTATTTCAGGCTTCGCTTCAAGCCATCGAAGCTTTCATAGACGAGAGTGCTCTCGGGCAGGTGAATGTCGAGAACTTTCTCCCGCCGACACTCGACATCGGGCAATGCCACTCGCAACGGCGTCGCAGCAACTTCTGCCTGAATGGAACTGCCAGCGACCTCGGCTAACAGCGGTTGAAAGACCATATAGTTCTCTTCACTGAAGACAACAATATTTGCTTCCGCTGGAGTCAAAAGGCTCCGGAGGCGTCGCGCACAGGCAACACCGGCAAATCCACCACCAACAATCGCGATCGTTATCTTCGCCATGCTCTACCTAGTTTGCCCTTTTTGTTTGGCCTTCCTGGCAGGCGACCCTCCCCTTATCGCCCGAAGTCGATAGAATCAGGACAGAATGTTGCATATCGCCATACTGTTTCTGTGCGCAACGGCGCTGTTCGGCGCACGGGCGATTGAGTTCAATCGGGATGTCCGTCCTATCCTGTCGGATAAATGCCTCTCGTGTCACGGTGCTGACGCAAAGAACAAGGGCATCGCTCTGCGTCTCGACATTGAGGCGAATGCCAAGGGAGACCTGGGTGGGCGCAGGGCCATCGTTGAGGGTTCCCCTCAAACGAGCGAACTCATCAAGCGGATCAATAGCGAATCCAAGGGGCGAAGGATGCCGCCGCTTGCAACCGGTCACGCACTTAGCCAAGCCGAGCGCGATACCTTGACTGAGTGGATCACCAACGGCGCGCCCTGGCAGAAGCATTGGAGCTTTATCGCGCCGCAGGCTCCGGCTTTGCCCAAGGTCAGCCAGTCGTCCTGGGTACGAAACCCGATCGATGCGTTCATCCTGGAACGTCTGGACCGCGAGTCCCTCAAGCCGTCGCCGGAAGCGTCCAAAGATCGCTTGATCCGTCGTGCAACTTTGGATTTGACCGGAGTGCCTCCGACACCGCTTGAGGTGGATGATTTTCTGCGCGATAAGTCGACGGATGCCTACGAAAAATTAGTGGATCGTTTGCTGGCGAGCCCAAAGTATGGGGAGCGGCTGGCGATGCGCTGGCTGGACAATGCCCGCTATGCCGACTCCAATGGTTATCAATACGATGGCGAGCGTCAGATGTGGCGCTGGCGCGATTACGTCATCGAGAGCTTCAACAAGAACAAGCCCTTTGACAAATTCATCACCGAGCAGATCGCCGGCGACCTGCTTCCCAACGCCAGCATGGAACAGATCATGGGCACGGGTTTCAATCGCAACCACCGTGCTAATACGGAGTTCGGCATCGTTGCTGAAGAGTATTCAGTCGAATATGTGATTGATCGCGTTGAGACAAACAGCGCCGTGTTTATGGGCCTCACGATGGGCTGCGCGCGTTGCCACAACCACAAATACGATCCTCTTTCGCAGAAGGAGATGTATCAGTTCTACGCGTACTTCAACAACGTGCCAGAGAACGGTCGCGCGATGAAGTACGGCAATTCGCCGCCGCTGATTTCCACGCCCACGCGCGAACAACAGACCGAACTCGGCCTTCTCGACACCTCTATCGACAAGGCGCGCGGCGCCCTTCGCATTTCAGAGGCACAGCAGCATGCCTGGGAACTTGGCCTCGCCAAGCAGCAGCCGCAGTACTGGTTTCCAAGTGGCGGCCTAAAGCGCAAGCTCAGCCTTGAGGATCCTGAAGAGACACGCGCCAACGCCGGGCAAGTGCAGTTCGTCCCCGGCCGTGTGGGGCGAGCCGTGCAGTTGGATGGCACTACTTATCTTGACGCTGGCTTCCAGGCTGCCAACTTCGACATTGAAGATCGCTTCACCATTGCTCTTTGGGTTCGTTCGGACAAGACACCCGATGGCACCCTGTTCTCACGCATGAACGATAAGCTCAAGGGCCGCGGCTATGGTCTTGAAGCTCGTGACGGCAAGCTCCATTTCCACATCACCTCTGACTTCAATGACGACGCGATCCGGATGGATTCCGAGACAATACTGAAGCCCAACGCATGGCAACATGTTGCCCTTGTCTATGACGGCTCGCGCATGGCCGACGGCGTGCACCTTTACGTCGATGGCCAACCCGTCAAGCTCAAGACTGAGATCGACAGCATCTATCGCCCCCTGGGCAATGGCGGCGTAGAATTTCCGGAACCATTTCGCATTGGCGCGGGCGGTGGCACCACACGGCGATTTGCCGGCAAGCTCGATGAAATACTGATCTATGCGCGGGCCTTGCCCCTTGAAGATATCGCGATCCTTGCTGAAGGCAAAAGTCTTCAGCAACTCGCTCAAAACTCAACTACCCCTCACGCCAGGCGCCAGCTTCGCGAAGCCTATCTGGATGCCGCCGCGCCCCAGAAGTCGCGCGAGATTTGGGCGCAGATCCTCAAACTGGAGCAACAGCGCGAGGCCATGGTTCACGCTTTTCCGAGCGTCATGGTGATGTCCGAGATGCCGCAGCGCCGTGACACTTTTATCCTGCAACGCGGCGAATACAACAAGCCCGGCGAAAAGGTGGAGCCGGGCTTGCCAAGCTTCCTGCCGCCCCTGCCCGCAGGGGCTCCCAATAACCGCCTAGGCCTGGCCCAGTGGCTTACGGCCAAAGACCATCCGCTCACTGCACGCGTCAATATCAATCGCTTCTGGCAATCACTTTTCGGCACGGGCATCGTCAAGACCACAGAGGATTTTGGCAACCAGGGTGAATGGCCCTCGCACCCCGAGTTGCTCGACTGGCTCGCTACCGAATTCATTGGCTCCGGCTGGGACCTGAAGCACATGCTTCGGTTGATGGTGACCAGCGCCGCCTACCGCCAGGACTCGCGCACCACTCCTGCGCTGACTCAGCGCGACCCCGAAAATCGCTTGCTCGCCCATGGCCCACGACTGCGCCTGCCAGCGGAGAGCATTCGCGATCAGGCCCTCTTCGCCGCTGGCCTGCTCAATCAGAAAATCGGTGGGGCCAGTGTCAAGCCCTATCAGCCCGCCGGCCTTTGGGAAGAGCAGTCGATGCAGAACATGAACTACAAGCAGGATCATGGCGCAGATCTGTATCGCCGCTCGCTCTACATGTATTGGAAGCGCACCATCGCCCCGCCGATGATGGTGACCTTTGATGCCTCAACGCGAGAGAGTTGTGTGGTGCGCGAGTCCCGCAGCAACACGCCTCTGCAGGCGCTGAACCTGATGAACGACACTACCTTCCTTGAGGCAGGCCGACAGATTGGTCGCCGCATGATCGAGGAAGGTGGCAGCACCGATGAATCGCGTCTCAGCTATGGCATGAAGTTGTTGCTAGCTCGTGCGCCTTCGACGCGCGAACTGGCGATCCTCAAAGCCAACCTCAATTACCATCGCGATTACTTTGCAACCAATCCTGGCCGCGTGGATAGCTATCTTGCCAAAGGAGAGTCGCCGCGCTCTGCGTCCATCTCCCCGCAGGACCAGGCAGCCTACATGGCCCTCGCCAGCCTCTTGCTGAACCTGGATGAAAGCGTGACCAAGGACTAACCATGTACTCCCGCCGTCAATTCTTTTCCAAGTCTCCCGCAGGTCTCGCTGCGCTCTCGTCCCTGTTGGGCAGCCAGTCTGAACAACCCGTCGGTCTGCCGCACTTTGCGCCCAAGGCCAAGAACGTCATTCTGCTCTTCCAGCATGGTGCCCCCAGCCAGCTTGACCTCTTCGATTGGAAGCCCGGCCTGCAGGCGCGTCGCGGTCAGAACCTGCCAGACTCGATTCGCCAAGGCCAACGCCTGACCGGTATGAGCGCCTTCCAGGAGAGCTTCCCGACTGCACCCACGATCTTCAAGTTCGGGCAGCATGGGCAGGCTCAACAATGGTTCAGTGAGCTTGTCCCGCACATGGCGAAGATGTCGGATGACCTTTGCTTCGTAAAGACCCTCAATACCGAGGCGATCAATCACGACCCGGCCGTCACCTTCTCTCAAACAGGCTTTCAACTCGCCGGCCGACCCAGCATCGGTTCGTGGGTTTCATACGGGCTCGGCAGCGAAAATCAAAATCTACCCGCCTACGTTGTGATGGTCAGCCAGGGAGCCGGCAATACTCAGGCACTTGCGGATCGCGCCTTCGGTTCTGGCTTTTTGCCTACCAAGTATACGGGCGTGAAGTTTCGCGGCGGCGCAGATCCGGTGCTCTACTTGAGCGACCCCGACGGCTACTCGCGCGAGGCGCGCCGCCGTTATCTAGATGACCTTGGTCAGTTGAACCAGATCAAGCTCGATGAGTATCAGGACCCGGAGATCGCTACTCGAATCGCGCAGTATGAGATGGCCTTCCGGATGCAGGCGAGTGTGCCGGAGTTAAGCGATCTCACCAAAGAGCCGCAGGCAACCTTCGACCTTTACGGACCGGACGCAAAGAAGCCCGGAAGCTATGCGGCCAACTGCATCCTGGCGCGGCGATTGGTGGAGCGTGGTGTTCGGTTTGTGCAGCTCTTCCATCGTGGCTGGGATCAACATGCCAACCTGCCCAAAGAGATACGCGGACAGTGTCTGGAGACGGATCAGCCATCGGCGGCACTGGTTCAAGACTTGAAGCAGCGTGGTCTGCTCAAGGACACGATCGTGATTTGGATGGGCGAATTCGGTCGTACGGTATATTCCCAAGGCACGCTCACTGAGACCAACTATGGCCGCGACCATCACCCGCGCTGCTTCACCGCCTGGGTGGCGGGCGGCGGCTTCAAGGGTGGCTTGACCTATGGCGAGACGGACGACTTCTCCTACAACATCGCTGAGAATCCGGTGGATCTGCATGACCTGCACGCGACGATTCTGAGCGCACTGGGTATCGATCATATGCGGCTCACTTTCAAGTTTCAGGGGCGGCACTACCGCCTGACGGATGTGAAAGGGCATGTGGTCAAGCCGCTGCTAAGCTGAGACTGTTTCGATGTGGAAGCCTGTTGAGGCGAACGAAGTGTTAGACTACAAAAGATGGCTTGTCGGGGCGTAGCGCAGCCTGGTAGCGCACCTGTTTTGGGAACAGGGGGTCGCGAGTTCGAATCCCGCCGCCCCGACCATCAAAATCCTCGGGCTCTCCGCCAACAATCGAACACTACAGCTTCTGTAGTTTCCTAACTCCAACTCCATTTGCCGGCAATCCATCCGGAAGGACTGAATGGATTGCCGAGCGACACGCTTGGTGTTAGAAGTTCGGAGATTATTCAATTTTCAAAGATCTGTGAGGGAGAGGCCCTCGAACTTGTGTTGGGTTAGGCGGCGATTGGCTTCGTTTCTAGCTTTTCCTGCTTTTCTTGTTTTTCTGCTTCGGCTTTGGTGGCTTCGATTTCGGCTTTTTCGGCTTCGAGCTCGGAGTAGAAGTAGGCTAGCTCGTCGGGGTGGTCTTCGAAGGTGTAGTGGAGGAGGAGATTCCAGAGGTAGTTGCCGGGGAGGCCTTTGAGACGGGCGCGGAGGGCGGGGTCGGCGCCCTGGTTTTCGGGGTCTGAGCTCTTCGATGTCGATTCCTTGGTTGCCGATGGGTCGGGGCGCATCGGGATGTGGGGCAGGTCGTCGATCTGATCGAGCTGGTCTGGATGTTCGGAATTGGGTTCGTTTCCGTCTTTTTTCAAATCGGATTCGATTCGTTCCTGGATTTGCTTGCGGAGGGCCTCCATGGTGCGACGGATGCGGGTGGGCATGCGGTCGAGTTCGCGCAGGAGGAGGGGGAGAACTTTGGTGTCGTTGGCGAGGCGCTCGAAAGAGAGGGCGTCCTCGAGCTCTTCCTGACAGACGAGGGTGGTTTTTGGCGTGCCCGGTTTTGAAGCGTAGTAGTTGATGAGGACCGTGTAGTGAGCCTGGATGTGCTGATAGCGGATCTGCTGGGTGACGAGTTGCTGTAGGAGGATGTGCTCGGTGGGGGTGACGGGCTGGAACTCATCGCTGAGATTGTGGATG
>JBBRBI010000083.1:0-28746 GCA_038206015.1 Bryobacterales bacterium
GCAGGCTTATTGCGATGCCGCCGCCCTGGCCGCCACCCTCCAATTAGACGGCACCACCGCCGGCATCACCAGCGCCCAGGCTGCTGTAACCAACTCGGTGAACAAATGGAATCTCAACACCACCGCCGTCACAAGTCCAACCGTCACTTTCTCAATTGCCGCCACTGGCCCTTGGGTTTCCAATCCAACGCCAGCTAACGGTTACCTCTACACGCGCGTCACGGCCACCGCCCCGCTGCCCCTTTACTTCCTGCCAGTGATCGTTGGCAAAACAACCCAGAACGTCACTTCTTCCGCCACGGCTGGCCAGATCGACATCACGTCTTTTCCCCGCGGTCTGGTACCATTCAGCGCCGTAACCACAACTGCCGTTGGGCCTACCTTTGGATTCACAATCGGCAAATCGTACGACATCCAGTGGCCTCAATACAACGGCACCCGCGGCGGCTGTGGCCCCGCTAACCCGGACAAGTGTTTTGTGTCCCCACCCTGCGCCGATGAAACCAACGCCTCCAAGACGGCAGTGGTCACCAATTGGCAAGCCAGCAACAGTGGCTATTGGGGCGCTTCCTCCAACAGCATCATCCGACAGGAAGTTCTTGACCTCATCCAGTTGCAGGCTGTCGACGTCGGAACAAATATGTTCCCGGTCTTGAGCAACGGAACCAAAGCCAGCGAGGCAATTTATCTCGATGAGCGGGCAAGCCAGGATATCAACACCACGGACAACACGGTCAGCGGCTACTTGGCCAATGCTCACAATGGCCGTCGTCTGATCGCGGTCCCCTTCCTGAACCCTGTCAGTACCACTAGCACCCCCGTGGTCGGCTACGGTCTGTTTTTCTTGATGGCAAACGGACCGGGAGCCAGCAACTACTACCGCAGGATTACAAACGGAAACGATCCCTTCTGCGCCCTATATGCCGGGCCCTACATCACCGGTGCCGGGGGCCCGGGCGCGGGCGGCGCAACCGGCGCGGCGCGGGTAAAGTTGGTCCTATGAGTTCATCCATGTTGCACCAGGTCAAACGCAAATCCAGCCGTTCGGGCAGTGCCATGCTCGAATTCGCGCTCGGCTCCAGTATCTTGATCGCCGCCTTCAGCGGCACCTTCCAGTTCGGTTATACCTTTCTGCAATACAACACGCTGATGAACGCGGTCTCCAGGGGCGCGCGCTATGCCTCCCTGGCCCCCTACGATTCCCTATCGACAACACCCTCCGTTGCATTTCAATCGGCTGTAAACAATATGGTTCTCTACGGCAGTCCAAGCACCGGCACAACGCCCGTCTTCAGTGATCTCTCCACTTCCAACATCACCCTTACCGTCGACTTCAAGAACGGGGTGCCGGGTACGGTCACTGTGGCAATCACCGGCTACACAATCAACTCCATTTTCTCCACTTCTACTCTTACCAACAAACCCCGGGTCACCTACACATACCAAGGGATCTGGACCACATCTTAGAAGGACTTCCCATGCGACAAATATCAGTAAACCGCCGAAAAGCCCGCCGCGGCAGTGTCATCATCGAGTCCGCGCTCATCTTCGTCGTCTTCGCGGGAATGCTCATCGGCGCAATGGACTTCGCACAATTCCTGTTTATCCACCAGGCATTGGTGGAGCGCGCCAGATATGCCGCGCGCTGGGGCACCATTCAGGACGCCACGGACTCGACCTCGATCCGCAATATGGTGCTCTACTATCAGGCGGCCACTCCGGCAACGGGCACGCAAAGCTACTTTGGCTTGACTGCTCAAAATATTAACATCACCAATCCCGGCGTAAATACCGACGACTACCGGCTGAACATAAAAATCTCCGGCTATTCCTACACCGTGCTCTCCCCGTTCATCGCCGGCATCTACACCGGCATTCCAGTTACGGTCTCCGTGCCCCTCGGCCTCTACAACTAGTTCCACCAAATCAAAAAGGCATGGCCCCATTCAAGGGCCATGCCTTTTCATTACCTCCTCCAGCGCTCGACCTACGGTAGGCAGCCCGGAAACTTAAAGCTTGCGATCCGGGTGCTCCAGTTAAAGGTGCCGCTCGCCTTCAGGTACTCCGTAGTGAACCAGAACGTGCAGTCATCCACCGGATCCACCGTCATCGCGCTGTAGTCGCCCCATCTTCCAAGATTCGGAAGTTGCGAGCCTCCTCCGGTCAAGATCGATGATTCCGCTTGCATCACATTCAACGCATCGGTAGCCAGGCGTCCGGTATAACGGATTGAGGGAAACACACTCGAACTCGAAGCGCTATATCCCAGGGCAATATTGCCAAGCTTATCCATGGCGATGCTCCCCATCCAGCGGCTTGTTGAGTCCGGGCTGAAGGTTGACTGCTGAAATACTGTCGGAGTGCCGCTCGGGTTTCGCACTTCATACCAACGCACGCCAACCACTTGGTTGTTCTTGGTGCCGGATACCTTGACGCTATGGTTGACCACCAGAGCTTCGTGCCCGTCGATAAACTTCCGGTAAGCAAGACGGTACATCAACCGATCCGCCAGTGAATCCAGCTTCTGCGACGTGCCCGGTTGCGTGATGCACCCGCCCCCACCGCAGGCTGGAGTAAAACTCACCACCGCTATGCTGGTTGGGCCAGTCAGCGTTGCCTTGGCCGGCGTTGCGAAATCAGCGTGGAACTTCCAAAGGTTCAAGCTATTCGATCCAAAATTCATAAAGAAATTCGGCGTCCCGCTTGTCGGCGCGATAGTCCCATCCAGATCCGCCGGAAGCAAGCCACCGTAGCTCGTACTGAGTTGGAAGCATTGCTGAGTGGCTGCGGCACCAGCAAGCATCGCCGCCCGGTCAAACGCGCAAACCTTAGATCCTGCAAATGTCGAACCGTTATTGAAGATGTTGTAGCTGATGTAGTAGCCGTCCGGCCAGACGCCCAACTTTGGATAATCGGGGAACTGCGTCCCATATCCAAAAGCGTAGCGACTATAAGTTCCAGTCGCGTCCGACGTGGTGGAAACAGCCACACACTGCAGATAGGGAGTAGTTGTTACTGAGAACTGTGTCAAGATCCATCGATTGGCTGCCTTGTCATACTGCACGATCGGATCGCCGTCGTTATTGGCCTCGCAGCCGCCTCCAAATCCCGCCCAGATCGTGTTGCCCGCTTTCGGAAACCCAGGAACTATGGCACCCGTTGATTTGGTAAAAACTGAGAAGCTTTCATTCACCCACTGCACATACTGCGTCGCCCCGACGGCGCCGTTGGTGTCCGGAGGCGCGGCGTTCGGCGCGAATCCATAGTCGCCATTACCCACGCCGGCAATGTTCAACCCGGAAGTCGTCGCTACTGCGGGGCCGTTGGCGGAAGTCTGCACCACCGTGTCGGGTCCATTGGTTGCGATTTGGTTCTGGGGAATTGGCCTCAACGGTTTCTCGCGCCGCATTTCGGTTCCTGGCGCGGATGAGGACATTCCAGAGAGTCGGCCGGAAACATCATGTCGTATGGAGGGGCTTACTTCCACCGGCCCATGGGAGCTTTGCGCGATTAGCATGGATGCGGAGATCGCGCTCATCAAGGAGAGTTTAAAGATCGGGTGCTGCATGCCCGTATCTTGTCACAATTCCACTCTGGCCGATCCATATTTTCGACCTTAGGCAATCCGCATCGCACTTGACTTGTATCGCTTGTCGCCACACATAAACGCGTCCCCTGAAGTGTCCCAGATCGAGCAACTCACAGCGCGCCCTCTCCCTAAATCTCCCGCCACATATCCCAGATTGGCACCGCTATCATCAGCACGGCGCTAGTTATAAGTCCCGCCGCTCCGACGTAAAAAAGCCCAGCCATCCCCGCCGACACATATCGAACCAGCCACGGCGCTCCCAGAAACAGCACGGTCCCAACCGACGAGCCCACGTAATTCGCCAATTTGAACCACTCCGGCACGCGAGACCTCATCAAAAAGTGGGCGAGCACAAACATAACCAGCGGTAGTTCAAACGCGTGCGCATGTGTCACATCCACCAATTGGCTGAATGAATTCATCCGCGCGATCATGGCCTCGTTCTCAGCCGGGAGCGAATTTAGATCCACCGCGCTCTCGGTATCAGGCCCGTAGCGCGCCACCACGCCCTTAGGATAGCGGGCGACTTTATCGTAAATATTCAAGCCAGCCACGCCAAACGCCGCCAGCATCGTTAGCAAAAACAACGTCACCAGAATCCGAGTATTCCTGGGCGTGCGCGAAAGCGGGATCGGCGTCATACGTGGCCCGCGCTCCATGCCTTCAAACAATCCGGATGCTGCATCTGGAGACCGCCATCGACTTCATCCAGCGTCAGGGCATCAACTTCCCAGCCCGCCTCATCGCAAATCCGCAGCCCGTCCTGGCATCCTCGCAGCAGCAAGATCTTCGACGCCGCCTCCAGCAACTCCGACGATTGCCCCACCGCCGTGGCACTGGCCAGACCTGCCTTCGGCATCCCGTCGCAGCCATCGATCACATCGGAATACCACTTCCCCCCAATCGAAAAGCCCCGCTCTCCGCTGCTTGAAGTCGAAGCTGCGCAACGGTTAAGAACGAAACTTGCCGCCACTACATCTCGATTGCCCGGATGCCGCACACTCAGGTTCCATTCCGAAATCACTCCGATACTGCTCGTCCCCACATTGACCATCGCCGCTCCGATTCCCCGCCGCCGCAAAAGCGCCAACACTGCGTCGGCCGCATAACCTTTCGCCAGCCCGTCAAAATTCAGTTGGACTCCCTCGCGATCAAACTTGATCATCCCATGCTCCAGATCAAGCCACACGCGCCGCTCATCGCAAAGCTCCAACGCCGCGTCTAGCTCCAGCGCTGATGGAACTCGCCCTTCCTCCCCGCAACTCTTCCACAAATCGATCACCGGCTGAAGCAGGATCGAGAACGCGCCGCCGCTCGCCTTACCGTATGCGATACCCCGCGCCGCCAGACCCAGGAACTCCAAGGATGCGGCGACGGGCCCATGAAAAGCCTCTCGGTTCACGCGAGTCAACTCACTATTGGCGTCATACCGGCTGAACACCCGTTCGATGCGCTCACACTCACGCATGGCCTCCGTGGCGGCGTCCCGCGCATAATCTTCATCCTCTTCCCCGCTCACCGTGATCTCGACGAGTGTCCCCATCACGAATTGCGCCAGCCTCGTAGCTTGGTTAGTAGCCTGCCTCAACCCGCGCTCCTTCGATGTACAGTCTCGCAGATCACAAGCGCCTTCTTCACGCCCCGGCAAAACGCCTGCGAGGACAGTGTCGCGCCCGCGATGCCATTGATGTCCGTACCAATCACCAGCCGGTCCCCGGGGCGTTTCCCCCGGAATTGGTTTGTAAAGCGCGCGTCCTCCACTTCCCAGCCGCGGCTCTCGCGGAACACCATCAGCGCCACGCGATTCGCTCGAAACTCCGGCGTCACTCCGACGATGAACGTGATGTACTGCTCCTTACCGATTTCGTCCATGACCATCGCATAGCCGTCCAGCTTCCCGCCCGTCTCGGCACGCCAGATCCGCTGTCGGCGCTTAGCCAACCGGTATCGCAACGCCAGCGCGATCTCCTGCTCCTCCGATGGCGTCAACTCGCGGTCCTCCACCGTGATCGATTCTGAGTGCGGAAATATTAGCTTCAACGCCTGCTGCTCGGTCAAGTAGACGCGTTGTTGGGCCATCAACGGAGGCGTCAACACTGCGGCACTCGCACCGGTATCCAGTATCAAAGTTGTGATGAAGTTTCGTCGTTTCATCGATTCGCGTCCACTGAATTCTGCTTCCTTCATTGTCGTTTACACGCGTTCCTCAAAACACGTATGCCACAGAGCCGGTAAACCCGTTGCGGCCATACCCAAGGAATGGGATCGGATTCGTTCCGAACGCCGCGCCGCCAACCTGGCCCTCGATTGCTGGTACCGTCGCCTGCGGATTATTTAAAATGTAATTCATCTTGAAGATCACCGAGGACGACGGAGCGATGTTGAGTCCAAGCGTCGTGCGGTTCTGATTCAGGTAAAAATCCGAGAGTGTCCGGTCCCGGCGCAAGCCCTCAAACCGAATCACCGGGGCCAAATAGCCGCTCTCGTCGAACACGTTGCGTAAGAACCTGGGCAGCAGATGATACGCCGCTTCCACATAATAACCATCTTGCCCCGGCGTCGTCGCGGCCACAAAAGCGGCCAACGCCGAACCAGTGCTTGGAAACAGCGGATCGTAAGGCTTCGGCAGAATACTACGCCGGGGGATGCCTCCCACGATATTGCTTCGTCCGTACTCGGCATTGAGAGCCCAGGGCCCACGGCGATACGAGCCGTCGTAAAACATCATCGTCAGCGAACGAGTATCCTCGCCAAGAGCTTGGATCTGACCGTTGTAAACCGACGTTCCCACCTCCAGCCCAAGGATTGGCGATATGCCTACGCGGCCCGTCACAGCCTTATGCCGGTTCGCCGCCTGGAAGGCAAACAGACGAGGCTCGGCGGCCGATGCCTGCCCTAGCAGCCGTGAGAACGGCGTCGCCTCTCCGTCCGCATTTCGCCCCTGCATGCCGTTCACCAGATTCGCCTCGTAGCTCAACTTCATCGATCTAGGCAGGTTGAAACGCCCCCGAATCCCGATGCCCGCATCCCGATATGCCGTACCCAGTAGGAATTGGTTCATCAGTGGTCGCAGTGTCGCCAGATTCAGATTTGAATCGTGAAAGGTATTAAAGCGGCCCAGCGATGGCGCAATAATGCCCGCGCGGAATCCAAACTGCGGCCTCACCTTCCACTCGACAAAGGCCTGCTCGACATCGATTTCCCGTGACCCGAACTCATACTCGATTTCCGAATTGAAAATGATATTCTGACTCCGCGAAAGCACCGCCGCGATCCCCAGCACAAACCGGGTGTTCTGAAACGTCGGTGTGCCTCCCCCATCGGCCTTCTCATTCAGTCCGGACTCGCGGAATTGAAAGTCTCCGTAGCCGCCAACAATCACCCTGTCCGTTCTCAGCAGGTTACCCGCCCCGGAAAGATCGCCACCGTTCGCTTTCGTAGCCATCGCCAAGCTGCGGTCTTGCGGTACGCCAGTCGATTGGGCGGTGCCTCGTAACTCGTTGCGCCCCACGTCGATGTCGGCCGCCACCGCCGCAAGCGTTGGCTCTGTGGGCAACACCGGCTCGACGGGGAGCGCCTTCGCGGTTTCCTTCGTTAGCAAGAGTGTTCTCAACTGCTCGAGCCCCGTTTTTAACTGCCGAACTTCTTCCCGAAGTTGCTCCACTTCGCTCCGCTCCACTGGTCTGACATCCTGCGCCGCCAGTATCGCCACACCGCAGATCAATCCTAAACAAATACGCATCGCTTCCCCTCTGACTGTTTTTTTTCTCGAAACTCTCATATGAGACTAACATGGTCGTATTTAGTTCGTCAATGCCTCTTGCAAGCTATTTGCAACAAGGTGAAAGGTTAAAAGAGACAATGCAGGATTTATTCAGGTGATCAGCATACAAGCTAACTACCTTTACTTGCCGATACATGCAGCGATAATGCCCGGTCGGTTAGCAGCGTTCCGCCCCCATCCGAAATTTAGCTAACGGTTAAGATGAACAAATTGGACGAGTGGCCGCCGCGCACGCTCAATTCCCAAATCAATTTTTGGCGCCCGAGCGCCGACCCGTGCGTCTCCCGCCCCATCTGGTCGAAGCAAGCCCGTTCCAACAGCGAACAACCGGTACCAAAAGCTCAGAAGCTAATCTTCGCACCCAACTGAAGCTGCCGCGGCCCAATCGACGAATAGCTAAATCCTTGATTCAGCGTCGTCACCCCGAACAGCGCGCTGGTGGCCGTCGTGTTTGGTGCTCCAAAGGTCGGCTGGTTGGTGGCATTGTTGGCGTCCAAACGGAGCTCAAGCCGCGCTCGCTCGTGGAGTCTGAAGTTCTTGAAAAACGAGAGGCTCACTTCCGGCACTGCGCGGTTGCGGAAGCCGTTCCACTGCGGAATCGGCTTTGTGTTCAGCGTGAATGGTTTTTGGATGATCCACGCCTCGGGCTCGCTTGCGCTGGCGCAGTTTTGTCGCTGGTTCGTGTTCTGATTAAATGTGCAGGTATTGAACCAGCGCTTAAAAGTTCTCTCCGTAAGCGTGGGGTCAACGCCGGTAGTGTAGGCTCCGCTCACGTTGAGCAAGCCGCCCGAAATCCACTGCGTGTAGCCGGAAACCTGCCAGCCATTTAGCACTGTCTTGACCAAACGGTGGTTACGACTGAACAAATTCTCTGTGTAAGTGAACACCAGGTTGATCGTACGCGGTGGCAGGCCACCGTCACGCTCGATGAATTGTCCGGGGGCATCCAGGCCATTATTCAAATAGCTGGCGTAAGTCGAATTGCGGCCAAAAGTCCCGTTGAACAACACGGACAGACCACGAGACAGGCGCTTTTCCAACTGGAAGACGATTGAATTGTACCTGCTGGTGCCCAGTGCCATGTTCGATTCCGTCACGCCCGTAAACTGCCGATACGGCAACAGCGATTGTTGCAGTGTCGTGGTGGCCCCATTTAAGCCCGTGCCTGGAAGCAGGCCAGCAAATGGATTCGGAACGCTGGTACTGGTCAGCGCGGCACCATACTGCTGGAATTGAGCGGTCGTCACCGAGTTCCGGTTATAAGAGGTCGGCAACGCGCGCCCAAAGCGTCCGTTGTAGGAAATCTCAATCACCGAGCGGAACGGCAGTTGATACTGCACGCCGATGGAAACATTTTGGCTATAGGGCATAACACGAAGTGGTGAGATGAAGGACACGCCTTGTCCGGCATTCGTTAACAGACCCAGAGAGTTGCCTGGGGGTGCCAGGATTCCTGTCGGGAAGGGGTTCGACAGCATGCCGCAACTATTTCCCGAACAGCCCGGCGCGGTCAGCGGGATGAAGCCGGCGGCTGAGACCGTCGTGGCCGGAGCCGTTGTGTAACTGAACCCCGTCGTAGGAGGAATGTCGGCCGTTGGCGCATAAGTGATCCCCCAGCCGCCGCGAACCACCATCTTCTCCATCGCCTGATAGGCAAGCCCCACGCGCGGAGCGAAGTTATTCAAATCGCGCTTGTACGCCAGCCGGTCGGATGAAGATGCGAAGAGCAGGCCACCCGCAATCGTCGGTCCGCTGACTGAGCCCAGCCGCGACACCGTAGCGGTGTCAAAGCCTCGAACCGCCTGATTGAAGCGGTCCGATATGGGAGATTCATATTCCCACCGCCCTCCAAGATTCAAGGTGAGCTTTCGAGCGATGCGCCAATCATCCTGCACAAAGGCCGACACATAGTGCTGACCTTGTGCCGGAAAGGAATTGAAGCTGCTGCTGACGCCGCTCGGATTGCCCAGCAGAAAACTGGCCATCGCATCGCCCGATTGTGCGTTAGCCACCATCGGATTCGCCTGCGTAAGTCCGGCATTGGCGTTGATTGTGAACGATGCCGGGGGGCTGGATTGATTGTTCAACAAGTCCCGGAACTCGCCGCCGAACTTGAACGTATGCTTGCCCCAGGTTTTCGTCAATGTGTCGCCAAGGGCGAAATTGTTGCTGTAGTTCAGTGTGTTGTTGCCGCCGCCGAGAGTGAAGTAGTTGGCAACCGCGATTTGCGGAAACGCCACCGTCTGCAATTGTTTGGTTAGCGACGCCGGGAAGCCAAGCTTGGCCGGGTCGTAACCAAGGGCGTAGTAGGAGATTCCAAAAACATGCCGGTTCCAACTGACGCGTGCGCTATTGACCAGCGATGGCGTCAGCACCGAGGTCAGGTTCAAGCCAATCGATATATTCCCGCGGTAGTGCGAAAACGAATTCGAAGCGTATTCGGTGCCCTGTCCCTGGAAGGCTGGCAACCCCGCGCCGCCCCCGTTGGACTGGCCACGCAAATCGCGCAAAAAGGTCAGGAACATGCTCTGCTTTTCAGTGATCTTGTGATCAAACCGGAACACCTGGGAATTGAACGGCTCGTGATCGTAGTTGGGATAGATTCCGACGTTAGGCTGCGTTCTGGCGGCAAGTTGTGTTGGAGCCAGGTAAAGCTTCGCGATGTTGGCGGCAATCGGATTGATGCGGCTGGACGGAATCACGCTTCCCGGAAAAGCGGTCCGCGTGAAGCTGCCATCCGCGTTTTGCAATGTCGACGTTGGATCGTAAATCGCAATGGCGGCACCGCTGGTGCCCGACACGTAGGTCTTGGAAAAATCGCCGGCGCGTTCAAGCGCCGTCGGGGAAGTCAACGTGTTTCCCGTCGGTCGGCTGTCACGGTAAATGTCATGCGCGTAAGTGAAGAAAGTTCTATTCTTGCCGTCATACACTTTGGGGATGCGAATCGGGCCATCGATTTCCACGCCAGGCTCGTTCATGCGGAAGGAGGAGTTCGGGGCACCAGTGGCGTTGGCTTCAAACGTGTTGGCGTTTAACGCCGGGTTGCGCGTCAGCCAACTGACAGAGCCGTGATACTGATTGGTACCGCTCTTGATGGAAAGACTGATCACCCCACCGCCGGTCCGCCCCAGTTCCGCGTCGAAGACGTTGGTGATGATCTTCACCTCGCTCACAGCGTCAGGCGGAGGGGATATCGTGTTGGCTGCGCCGCTGCTTTCGCGATAGGTGTTTGGCGAACCGTTGACGAGTACTTCGTTATTCGTCCCGCCCAGGATGCTGGTGTTGTTGTCGCCACCGTCAAATGGACGCACCGTGGTTCCACCCGAGGCCCCGGCTGTGTAACGCGTAAGTTGGAAGACATTTTTGGCGTAGGTGGGTACCGATTCCACCAGGCTTGTGTTGATGGTGCTGCTCCTCGATGCTGTGACGTTGTCAAGCAAAGGAGCGTCCGAAGTAATGGAAATTGTTTCCGACGAAGTCCCCAATTGAAGGTGGAAGTCAACCGCCTTGCGATCCGAACTGCGGAGTTCCAGGTCGGTCTCCACCGCCATCTTGAAACCTGGCGAACTGACAGAGACGGAATACCGTCCGGGGTTGATCGGCGGAGCTGTATAGATCCCGGCTCCATTGGTTTGGGCAATGGTAACCACGTTCGTTTCCAGATTCTTGATTAAGAGTTTTGCCGCAGGTACAGCGGCACCCTGTGGGTCCGTCACCGTTCCAGTGATCACCGCGCGTGTCTCTTGTCCAACGATCGCAGAGCAAGGGTAAAGTGCAATTGCGAGGGTCAGGAGGATTCTTTTGAGACTCATAATCGAAATTCCTTAATAATTGGCTGCCGCCAAATGCCGAAGCTCTATCCCCGGCCAAAGCAGTGTTCGGAGTCTATATAAGACTGTGTGAGTTGTCAATCTTTAGTCTCTTCTCCTGGTCTCGTCAGCTTCCAACCTCTTCCTGTCTGAATTAGAATGAAGTTCGGCCTACCCACTAAATGATCACCAGAAGAGGATTTGCGATTGCACTCGGCGTAGTTCCGGCACTCTGTGCCCGACGCATCGATGTTATCTCCCATCGCGGCGAACACCTTTCGCACCCCGAGAACACATTGCCCGCAATTGAGGCGGCTATCGCCATTGGTTGCGACTGGGTCGAGATTGACGTTCGCACCACGCGTGATGGTCGTTTTGTCCTGATGCACGACGCTACGGTGAACAGGACGACAGACGGCAAGGGAGCTGTCGCGGAACTGGACATCAATCAGATTCGGCTGCTTGATGCTGGCTCTGGCGCGCGCGTACCCACTCTCGATGAGGCGCTGGCCGTGATGCGCGGCAAGTGTGGTGTCTATTTCGACGCCAAGAGCATCACCGCCGCTGCGATCATCGACGCACTCAAGCGGCACGCGATGCTCGATCACTGTGTCGTGTATGGTGGCTTCGACCTTCTAAAGTCGCTTGGTGCGGCAGGTCATGCGGATCTGGCGATGCCGGAGGCAGTATCGGTGGAATTGTTAGCAAAGAGCTTGGTGGAACTGAGGCCGAAGACAGTGGCCTTTGATCGCCGTGATTTTCGCGACGACATCCTGGAGATGGCGAAGGCGGCGGGGAAGGGAATCTTTGTTGATCGCCTGGGGCCCGATGACAATGAAGCCTCGTGGCTGGAGGCTGTCCGACGTGGCGCGACAGGTATCCAGACAGATCACCCGGCGGAATTGATCCGCGCCCTGCATAAGTGACGCTACGCATATAATCGCAGGCATGATCGCCTTGTGTCGAACGCTCTGGCTAACCCTGATTTTTTCGCCACTGATGATGGCGCAGCCCGCTGACCTGATCCTGCGCAACGCAAAGGTCATAACGGTTGACTCTCGATCCACAATCGCTCAGGCGATTGCGATCCGCGGAGACAGGATTGCGGCGGTTGGCACTGAGGCAGTCGTATTACGCTTGCGCGGGCCAAAGACTCAGGTCATCGACGTTGCAGGTAAGACCGTGATGCCCGGCCTGATCGACAGCCACACTCATGCTCTCGATGCCTCGCTGTATGAGTTTGATCATGAGATTCCGGCGATGGCGACGATAGCCGATGTGCTGGCGCACATTCGACAGCGTGCCGCTATCGTGCCCGTTGGCGAGTGGATTGTTTTGCGTCAAGTATTTATCACGCGGCTCACTGAGCAGCGATATCCCACTCGCGCTGAATTGGATGCGGCAGCGCCGCAACATCCAGTGATCTTCAGCACGGGCCCCGATGCATCGCTGAATACGTTGGGCCTGTTACGCAACGGGATCATGAAAGATACAAAGTCGCCAGCCGGACAGCTTGGCAAAGTGGAGCTGGACCCAATTACTGGAGAGCCGACTGGCATCTTGCGAACCTATGCTGCCTTTGTGAAGAGCGTGGCGACGGACCGGCAACCCAACGCAGAGGAGCGCATGGCACGGCTGAGGCTCTTGATGGCAGATTACAACTCACTCGGCATCACCAGCATCACCGATCGGGCGGCCACCAGCCAGCATGTCGATATTTATCGGAGGATGAGGCAGGAGGGGACGCTGAGCTGTCGCGTCTTTCTTGACTATCACGTTACAGAGCCCAATCGCGAATGGAAGCTCGTTGAAGCAGAGCTGGATCGGGTGGCCGCTGACCCGTTGCACAAGTACGACAACATGCTGTGGCTGCGCGGCCTGAAGGTGTTTCTCGATGGAGGAATGCTTACTGGCTCTGCGCTGATGCGCGAACCCTGGGGCAAGAGCGCGATCTATTCAATTGCAGACCCGGAGTATCGCGGGATGCGCTACATCGATCCACAACGCCTCTTTGAACTCGCAAGGGCAAGCCTGAATCGTGAGTTGCAATTTACCGCGCATGCAGTTGGCGACGGGGCGATCCATGCCTTGATTGCCGCCTATGAGCGAGTGAATGAGGAGACTCCAGTGCGGGCAGGGAGGCCCAACCTGACGCATGCTAATTTCATGACTCCGGAAGCGATCGAAAAGATGGCGAAGCTGGGAATTGTTGCCGATATGCAGCCGGCTTGGCTCGAGTTAGACGGGACGACGTTAACTCGTCAATTTGGGCTAGCTCGTTTGCGCTTCTTTCAGCCCTATGCATCTCTGTTCAAGAGTGGAGTTGTCGTTGGCGGCGGCAGTGACCATATGCAATCGATCGGCGGTATGCGCGCGGTCAACCCCTATCATCCGTTCTGGGGGATGTGGATCGCGATCCAGAGGATGCCGCGCTGGGCGAGCGCACCACTGCACCCACAGGAGCGCATCACGCGGGAGCAGGCCATTCGGTTGTATACGATAAACAACGCCTTTTTGAGCTTTGAGGAGAAGGAAAAAGGGTCTCTCGAGGCAGGCAAGCTGGCAGACCTGATCGTCCTGGACAAGGATATTTTGACCTGCCCGGTGGATGCGATCAAGGACATCAAAGTTCTCGCGACCTATCTGGGCGGCCGACAAATCTACCAGCGTTAGCTAGAGCGGTTTGGCTTCGTACAAGACTGTCTCATCGAGCGACGTCATCGCCAGAAAGTAGACCGTACCATCGTCGCGGAAATCGATGGCATTGATTCGAACCAGGTAGTCGCCCTCTGGCGTTGGGCGATAAAGATTGATCAGTTGGCGGAGACGCGTGGGCTCATTCGCCGGGCGAACCAGCAGGAAGTTATTGCCGTTGGACTGCTGGAAAAGCAGGTCGCCGTTGCGGTTGGACTCAAGATTTGCGATCGAATTGGCCACCTGACCATTGGGCATAACGCTTGAGATATTCACCAGGATCTCCCAATCGCTACCCTTCCATTCGGCGACAATATTGCCTCCGGCTTGCACCGAGAGCGTTGCAAAGATTCGTCCGGCACCGGTGCGATGAAGATTGGCGATGCCTGTCACACGATGCGTGCCAATCTGTGTCAGATTGGGTTCTGCCAAGCGGGTCCAGGTTTGGTTTGCATGTAGATAGAGGACCGGGACGTTGAGGCCGCGGAAGCGCAGCGAGGCCAGGACGCGACCATCGTCGCCAAGCGCAAAGCTATCGAAGCTGGATACGATTCGTCCGTCGATCATTGAGGCTGTGGCTGCAGTGGTGGAGAGATTGACAAGCTGTGTGACCGTCCCGTTGGACCAGATGCACATCCGGTTATCGCCCGCACTGGTCGAACCCTGGAAAAGAATGTCACCGCGCGAGTTAATCTCCAACTGACTTGGGTTATTCAGCGTAATGCCACCAGTTGCAAAAGGGAAGCGGACCAGCAACTCGGGGGCACCGTCTGTTAGGCGAGCGATTCCTGACGGAACAATTACATAGATGTCGCCTGTCGGAGACTTGCGGATACTTCCCGTCGAGCCAGTAAAGCCGCCGTACCACATAGATCCGAAAATGCGCTCGCCAATCGCCAGTCGGGGGGTGAAACTGGCTCCGTTAAACTCTGTGACAGATCCAGTTGTGCCACCGGTGAGCAGGTGGGGTGGGCCGTTTCGGGCGCCCAGAATGAACGAGACCATGTTGACAGGCGCGGCAAGGTCAATCGAGGAGCCTGAGTAGAAAACATACTCCGGGTTATCGCCCAGCTTGAAAACAGCCATGTTGGCTGTAGAGGTGCGGCCCATGAGATAGATCTGGCCAGACGACGTGATTGTGCCGGACTCAACGTCCTCAATATTCGCGCCAGCGATTGCCGGTTTGGAATAGAGAAAGACAGCTTTGGGGCTATCTTTTTGATTCCAAAGATAAACGCCATTGCCCTGGTTATTGAACGGGTTGAAATGCAGCAATGTGCCGTGGATGGGATCATGCCAAAGTATCCCGGTTTGTCCTGAGTACTGTATCGTCTTCATCTGCCCCTGATTGTCGATGGCGACGTAATAACTGTTATTGTTATTCAACGTAACTGGCAGGATGACAGTACCGTTACTTTCTTCGACCCAGAAATTCGGCTGGTTACCTCGGCCGGACCCAACGATAGAACGGACAGTGGATCCGAGCAGCGCGTCGTTTACCGCTATCAGTTTCTGGCGATCTTCGCCGGCCCGATGCTTGAAGAAAATACGGTTGGAGCCAAGCGTGGCGCTATAAAAGGCTGTTCCATCATCGGCGATGCCGTAATCGCCATCGATAGATATTGTGCCAACACCGGGAAGATCTGGAATCGAATCGCGGGAGTGTAGAAGCAGTTCACTGATGCGACCATTGAAGCCGCGGAAAATTCCCGCATACGTATTTGTATCGTTCTCAAAACGGAAGGATGCGCGGATCAGTAGCTGACCGTTGGTTGACAGTGAATGGCGAGTAACAGTGACGCCCGATGTTGCTTCTGTGCCAGCGACAAGCGGCGTGTTGTTGGAGAAAAATGGGGTTACTCCGCTGCGGTCGCCGATGGAAAGCTGGCGGCCGTTGATATTGGTGTCTTCGTGGGAGAGGATGCGGCCAGAGCGGGTAATGGAATGCACGAAGAATTCATTAGCAAAACTGCCCTGCGCAAATCGCGGTAATCCTGCGGTGGAGACAAGCTGGAACTGGCCGTCACGATAACGCATGAGCCCCCCGGCGAGACCATCAAGGCTGGCGTTGAAGTAGAGATCCCCCTCATTTGTGGACCAGAGCATCGATTGTCGGGCGCGGAGTTCAAAGTGCGTGGGTTGTTGGGCTACGTTGTTATAGAGACGACGTAGCTTATAGGTGGTCGGGACGGTTGTTTCGATACGAGAATAAGCAACCCACTGTCTTTGCAATCCAGTCTGGACATCAGAATAATTGAAAGTTGCCCAAACGAAATTTGCTCCCTCGGCGATTGCGGACATGACACCGGTTGTGCTGATACGCGCTGTTTGTGAGGTGGAACTGCGAAGATTTGTGATCGACCATACCCAGTTCACGCCGGGGATGGGATTGTCGTCGGCGTCGTAAGCGGTGGCAGCGAACTGAAGGGTATCCAATACGTTGACTTGACCGCCATTGGGAGTGATAGCGACGCGGGAGGGAATCGTCTGGATGGCAGTCTCGACCGCTACGTTCCCGGCGCGGGCAGTAAGGCGGACAACGGCCAAGCGGGCGGCGCTGACCAATCCATTGGACGAGACGCTAGCCGCTGCGGTGTTGTTGCTGCTCCATGTAATCGCCGCGTTAGAAAGTAGATTGCCGCCGGCATCGCGAACGACGGCGCGCATTTGCAGCGATCGACCAACCAGGACCTGCGACGTATCGGACAGGATCTGGACGGTGGCGGGAGATTGGGCACTGAGTACGGTTGCGGCGCAAAAGAGGTAAAGAAACCGCATCAGGCAAAGACCTCTTCCACCGGCTGGAACCTGCCGTCAGCGCTTCCCGGTACGTAGTCGTATCGGCGCTTGGAGGGAGTGTCGTCGATTGATTTCGTCCAGTCGATTCCCAGCGCAGAGTAAATCGTTGCCGTAAGGTCTTCGACGTAAATTGGCCGCTGAGCCGACCAACCAAAATCTGTGATTCTGGCACCTGTCGCATCGCTCGCCCCAATGGCCCGACCGCCGCGTACACCGCCTCCCAGCAAGGCAACGTTCATGACGTCACGATAGTGGTCTCGCCCTGCGCGGGAGTTGAGTAATCCCGGTGTGCGGCCAAACTCTCCCATGAGTACGATCAATGTTGAATCGAAATCGCCGCTTGCCTTGAGGTCCTCAACCAGAGAGCCAACCGCCAGATCAAGCTCGTTTGTGAGCGTGTAAATATTTTGCGATTGACTGGTGTCGAACTGGCCGACGTGCGTGTCCCATCCGCCATGCGTAATGTTGATGAAGGTCGCACCGTTTTTCGCACGAACCGCATTGCGCGCGACGATTGCCGAGCGACCAACGCTGGTGTTTCCGTAGCGGCTTTGATCGGCTGTTGTGAACTTGAAGACACTGTCAACGGCGGTGTTATACATCATCGCCTTGGCCCGATCGTAGTAGGTCCCGTAGGCAGCCATTGCCTCGTTAGCAGGGGCTTCGCGCAAGGTCGCATCGAGCTCTTTGAGTAAGGAGAAGCGACGTTCAAAGCGCGCCTGCGACTGGTCTGCCGTGCCGAAATAGTTGTGCGTGAGCGTGCCGATGCCACCGGTGCTGGCGGGGGGCATCATCGGCTGAAAGAGGCCGCCAAGAAAGGTAGCGCCCTGGATGTTGGATTGGTTGAAGGCGAGGAAAGGCGGAATCAAGCCGTTGGCACCGCGCTCCCGGGCGACCACCGCGCCGATATGCGGGATCTCGGCGGCGAGCGCAGGATTCTGCGAATGCGCCGTCTGCATATAAAACTGGCCGCGCTCATGTGCCGCCTCCCACGAAGAGCAACTGCGCAGAACCAGCAAGTCGTTGTTAAAGCCGGAGAGCTTGGGGAAGTAACGGCGCGACATGCGCAGGCCGTTTGAGTAATCGCGAATGTCGGCGTCTTTTGGGTTCCAGGCGCCGTCCTTTGGGTCAAAGGTATCGAGGTGGCTCGGTGCTCCATTTAAATTGAAGAAGATGCATGTGCGGGCTGTACCGCGCACGGCAGCATTGCGCGCGACTGTGACCTCGGCATCGGCGTGGGTGGCAAGTAGCGCGGCACCAGAGGCTCCGAAAAGAAAGTGACGGCGAGTGTAAGGGGCGTGACCGGAACAGGTCTTGGGTGTAGTGTTCATGTTGGCTACCTTATCGATTGAAGATGAAATCCAATTTGTTGACCATCGCCCATTGCAGATCGCTGAGCCATTGTGCGCGAACGCCATTGCGGTATTTCAGTGCTGTCGTAAGTTCTGGGTCCGACGGGAATCGCGATAGCGTGGCGAGAAAAAGCCGACGAATGGCTTCCTCGTCCGTCGGGCTCGCAGCATCGATCTCAAGAATGCGACTGCGGCTTGGCACCTGCGCGCTTGATGTACCCATCGTGCGGTAGACGTTTTGACTGTCGTTCATCGAGTACAGCAGGCCGAGCAGCGTTGGCTCTGAGGAGCGATCAATCGTGATCCAGTTGCCCCGACCGAGGTTGTTGAGAAAGTCGACGATACGGAAGTCGGTGGAGGGCTCAGTCGGGTCAGGAAGTTGATTGGCATACCAGAGGACGCGATTGATGCCCGCAACCTGCATCGGTTGTTCTGTGCGAGTGGCCGTGGTGAGCGAATCGTAAAGCTCTTCAGCTGACAGGCGGCGTGCCTCGTGGCGGGCGAAATACTTCACATAGGCAGGTTGCCAGGTGCCCTTGTAGGTGCTGGAGAGCTGGTAGGCATCACTCGACACCAACAGGCGCATTAGCGGCTTGATCTGATAGTTGTTGGCGATGAAGTAGCTGGCAAGGTCCTCGAGCAGTTCAGGGTGGGAGTTCTGCAGGGGCCAATCGCCGGGAGGCGGCTTCGCCGGGTTTGTGCGCTCAAAGTCCCAAGCCTCTGGCGGATCTACGATGCCATGTCCAAACAAATAGGCCCACAGGTGGTTGACGGTGGCGCGGGCAAATTGGCGATCACCGGTGACTAGGCGGGCAAACTCCTGCCGCCAGTTTCCGTTCTTCGGTGCCTCGCCACTCGTGAAATAGACCGGCTCGGTGATGGCATTTAGGCGAATTGGGCGATTGCCAGGGTTTGTGGGTGAAACGGAGCCAGTGTACGAGCCATAGTTGCGATCCGCGATGATTACTCGGGGTCGGAAGCCGATATTGTCATCAGACCAACGGACATAAGTCATACGGCTCAGCCATGCCGACATCTGCCAAAACTGGAGTCGAGTGCGCTTGGTTAGAAATAAATTGATCTTCTCCAGGTGGGCACGTCCGTTGTGGCAGGAAACGCATTCAGTCTTGTAGCCCAAAAAGGTTGTTGTGATTTTGTCCGTGGTGTCGTCCCAGGAATCTTGAACCGGCCCATTGACATCCATCCAACGCGCAAAAAACTGCGTACCGGGGATAGTGTCGACTTCACCTGCTGCGCCCAGTAATTCGCGGACAAACTGATCGTAAGGGCGGTCGTCGGAAATGGACTTACGAAGAAATTCGTAAAAGACGTTGCGGCCTTGGTTGCCGATGGATTCGTGGGAACGTGTGACTTTGAACTTGTTAGCAAAGAAAGTCGTCAATTGATCCGTATAAGCGGACGAACTCAGAAGTTCTTCAATCAGCTTTGCGCGCTTTGCTTCATCGGTAGACTCGAGAAAACTCCGAGCCGCCTCCGGCGTTGGGATGCGACCGGTGAGGTCAACGTAGGCCCGGCGGAGGAATTCAACGTCGCTGGTGCGCGGCGCGGGTGTCACCTGGTCGTCCGTCATCTTGTCGAAGAGGCGCTGATCGACGAAGTTGGAGTAGCTGGCAGCCTGTTTCTGCCCAACCTGAGCCTTTGCGGCGCGGCGTGAGTATTGTTGAAATGCGCGATCAAGATCGATCAGATCCATTTGCTCAGTGCGCATCGCTGCGGGGTAGCGCGGGCATCCAGGATCGGCGTTTTGATAGGCGGCCAAGGAGAACGCTAGGGGTAAAAATGTGACAGCGATTCTGAGCAGATCAAGCATAGCCATTGGCAAGAGTTTACTCCATTTCGAACCGCGCAGTGGCCTCAGTGAGCCAGGGCTGTGGCGCTTTCTTCGCATCGTTCCGAAAAGATGCTTGAGTCTGTCACTCTAAATTTGAGATACTTCACCCGTGAGTCAAACGATTCGCGGACAGTACGAGGTGCAGCAGGAGATCGGCTCCGGCGGCATGGGCAAGGTCTATCAGGCCAAAGATCTAAAGCTCAACCGAACAGTTGCTATCAAAGCGCTGCTTGCGGTTGCACGGGGTAACGAGGAGCGCCGGCGCCGATTCATAATCGAGGCGCAATCTGCCTCTGCCCTGAACCATCCCAATATCATCACGATCTTCGACATCATCGAAGAGGACGGTGCCGACTACATGGTGATGGAGTACTTGCCCGGCAAGACGCTCATCGAATTGATTCCACGCGGTGGGATGCGTTTCCCTCAGGTGATTAAGTTTGGGGTCCAGATCTCGGACGGATTGGCCGCCGCCCATAGCGCTGGCATCGTCCATCGCGACTTGAAGCCTGGCAACATCATCATCTCGGATCGCGGCAACGCCAAAATCCTTGATTTCGGTTTGGCTAAGCTCACGGAAACTGCTCTACCGGACGATCCGGACGCCACCAGTGAAGCGCCGCTAACGATTGAGGGTTCTATCATGGGGACGTTGTCCTACATGTCTCCGGAGCAGGCTCAGGGCAAAAAGGTGGATGCGCGGTCGGACATTTTTTCACTAGGCGCAGTCCTTTACGAGATGGCAACAGGCCAGCGGGCATTTCCCGGCGGCAGCAGTGCGATGATTCTGACGAGCGTCCTTCGCGACGAACCGCGAAGCGTGAGGGAACTTTCACCGGAAGTACCCGAGGAATTGGAACAGGCAATCTGGCGCTGCCTCCGCAAGGAACCCGACGACCGTTGGCAGACAATGGAAGATCTGCACAAGAATCTGCTAAGCCTGCAACAGATTAGCGATTCTGGCGTGTTATATAAACCTCGATCCATCGCCCCTGGTGATTTGACAGCTACGATTCAACTGCCTCCAACAGTCACTGCCGCGCCGGCGGTGCGTCCCGTTGCGCCCGGCAAGTCTGCCGGCATGAGCCTTTTGAAATGGATACTGGCCGTTGTCGGCGGCGTAATTCTAATTGCCGTCGTTGGGGGCGTCTGGGTGGCCCAGCGGGCTGTTGACAAACTGGGCACCTTGCAGAACCTGCCGAATGTACCGATCGAAATCAGCGATAAAGGCGTTTCGGTCGGCAGCCTGAAAATTGAGACTCCCAAGAAAGATGGTTTGGATAACGGTGACATTGAGCAGATGGTGAAGGCGAAGCTTTCTGACTCGTTGATCCTGAGTCAAATTCGTGGTTCCAAGACGAACTTCGATCTCTCAAGCGAGGGAGTGATCGGGCTGGTGAAGGGTGGCGTGTCCGAAAAAATGATTGAAGCAATGCGCAATCCGACAAAGATTCCGGCGCAGCCCGGCTTGCCCGTGCAGGCAAAGCCGCCAATTCCCGGAGGCGCTCCGACAACCACTCAGTCGACACCAAATCAGTCATCCGCTACGCCAGTGGCCGCAGCCAAATCCCAAATGGCCGAGAAGTTAGAAGTGAAAAGGACTGCGCCCAAGGCCATCGGCGAAGCCGTTGTTGTGCCGGATGGCACGCCGGTCTCCCTCGAACTCGAACAGAATGTTCCCGCAGACGCGGCGGTAGGCTCGGAGCTGTTTTTCGCCGTTACCGCTGAGGTGAAAGTGGATGGCAAGCTGGTGATCGTCAAGGGCGCGACCGCGAAGGGCTCGATCATCGACAAGACCAAAAAGAAGCTATTGGTGATCGGGGCTAAGACGATGTATCAACTTGTCGAAGTGTCTGCCGCCGGTGGGGGGACGCTTAAACTTCGATCCACTCCAAGGGCCTTTGACGCTGCCGTGAAGGACAAGAAACTCGCTGCTGCAAAGGGCGGTATCTTTGTCGGCTATATCGACGGCGAGCAAAAACTAGCCCCTGGCCGCTAAGCTTCATTTATGAGTTAGCGTCACTTCGGCGACAACGCGCGGATCGTCCTGGCGCTTGCTGGCGACGTAAGAGGCATGCTCAAAGCGTGGTCCCAGGCTGGAGGTCTTCACTTCCCCATCCACTTTCTCCACCACCAGATCGCGGGCGTACATCGACCGCACTCTATCAACGAATGGGTCTCCGATGGAGAAATTCGATGCCAGAATGATGCCCGGTGCCTGCTGTAATGGTACATTCGGCGCGCTCTTACGATCGGGAGACACCTTGTAAATCAGGCTGTCGAAATCGGGCTCCGGCTTGCGGCTAAAGACCACGAAGATTTGCTCCTGGCCAGGGTTGTCGTCGAACTTGAAGACAAAGCCAGCGGGAATGGTGTAAGCCTGATTTGGCCCTACTCGATTGTCGCCACCTGCAATTTGCAGAGAAGGGAAGAGCGGGCTCCACTTGCCAGAACTCCCGCGCGAGAGAATATACAAGTACCCGAAATCATTTACTTCCACCCGAACGTTTATGCGATCGCCGCTCTTGAATGCCTTCGAGGTCGGGACTTCTTTCTTGTTCCCGTCTGGCATCAGTTGGGTAATTGTCCAGCGCATGGCAAGGCCTGATCCGTTGGTGCTGGTATCGGTGGCCAGACGGACAGGCAAGTCGGTCGAAGGCTTCGGTGCGTTGGCGTGCCCGGCCATCTCAGTGTTCTTTTTTGAAGCAGCCGAAGCTGGTGTGGCTGGCTTTGGTTTCGCTGGATTCGCCGCAACCGGAGCCGCCGCAGCCTCGGGTGCCTTGGCCGCGTAAAAGATCTCACGGGCGGTGAGCCGCGATTCCGTTGCCGAATTCTGCGCCAGCGATAGGCTGGCGAAAACGACGGGTATCAAACTTGTCAAAAAGCGCATTGCGGTGTCTCCGATTTTTCTTTCTTCCAGTATGTTCTTATAACTATCACGGACTCCAGCAGGGAGTCCGGCAATGTCCGTTCAAATTGGCCAACACTCTGTCGGTCAGATCGCAACGAGCCAGTCATACATAGAAGCGACAGGTGCAGCCGTTTCAGGTCCAACTTTGTCAGGAGTCGTAATCGGGTCCGCTGTTGCCCATGCTTGTACTTAACTATAGTTAAGTGTATTATAGAAGTATATATTATGCACTTCCGATTATCTGTGATAATGATTTGGCTTTGTGTCTGCCTGTTTGGTCAGACCGGTGGCAGTCTCCTGCTTTCGATTCACGACGAATCGGGGGCTTCAGTAGCTGGAGCCAGGGTCGCGCTCACCCTTCAGGCTGGCGGCTGGCGTCAGGATGCAGTCTCTGATAACGATGGCGTAGCGCGTTTTTCTAACCTGCCATGGCAGCGCTTTAGCTATCAAATTAGTGGGATCCGCTTCGCGGACGCAACTGGCAACGTGACGATCCGTTCCAACGTCCCCGAGACCCTCGACCTTACACTTCGCATCGCAAGCGCCGCAGCGGAGTTAACAGTAGTTGAGCGTTCTGATCCAACTGGTGTTGATCCAGAGCAGACCGGCAGCCGCGCACAGATGTCGCGCGAACTGATCGATCAACTGGCCAAGGCCGGTGGTAGCCGTGGTCTGGAGCAAGTTCTAGCCACCTTTCCAGGCTTCGCCCAGAACGCAAATGGCTCCATACATCCGCGCGGTGCCCACAATCAGATGACCTTCGTGATCGATGGAATGCCGATTAGCGATCAGCTCGGTGGGGCTTTCGCCAATGCAATCGACCCCTCAATCGTCGAAACCATCGAACTGTATACGGGTAACATTCCTTCCGAGTACGGCAATAAAGTCAGCGCGGTTGCCCAGGTGACGACGCGCTCCGGTTCAGGGCTCGGTCGCAAATTTAGCGGTGCCGCCACAACCCAGGCAGGCCAGTTTGATTCATTGACACAGAGCGTACTGTTTGCCGGGGAGTCCTCTAAACTCGCTTGGTCCGGGATGGTGCTCGGGGTGAAGACTCATCGTTATCTCGATAGCGTCTCGCTCGACAACCTGCACAATGGAGGCAACTCAGAACGCTTCTTCAGTCGCCTCGACTATCAGGCGTCTAGCCGGGATACTCTTCGAGTTCTGTTTATGGGAGGTCGTGCGGACTTTGAAAGTGCCAATCTTCGCAGCCAACAGGCCAACCGGATGCGCCAGCGCCAAACACTGAGTGACCTCAGTGTCGCCGCTACTTGGCTCCACGTCCTGAGCGCGAAGAGCACCGTCGAAATCAACACCAGTTTCCGGCCAACACGCGCGGAACTGTCCCCAAGTGCCGGGGACACGCCGGTCACGGCCTGGCAGGACCGCACTCAGAAGACCTTCAACGCAAATGTGCGTTATTCGCGCATCAGTGGCAGGCACAACCTGCGCATGGGCGTTGACTACCAGAACTATGCTTTGCACGAGCGATTTCGCTTCGCCGTGACCGACCCGAACTTTGATCCAGATCTGGCGGCGTACACCCTCCCCCTGGGTGGCTTGCCCTTTCGCTTCAACTCAGCAGCGCGCGGCAGCCTGAGCAGCGCCTTTATTCAGGATCATATTCGTATGGGTAGATTTACCGCGACGGTCGGCCTGCGCTTCGACGCCTATCGCTTTCTTGCTCAAGGAACACAATGGCAGCCGCGCATCGGGCTTGCCTATCATCTGAAGGAGACCGGCACGGTGCTGCGGATTGCCTACAACCGCCTCTACCAAACACCGCCCAACGAGAATCTTCTACTCTCCAGCTCCGATGAGGCGGCGGCGTTGGCTCCGCCCATCGTGCGCCAAACCTTCGGAGGCGTCGCCATCAAAATCCTCCCTGAGAAGCAAAATTTCTATGAAGCGGGCTTTCAGCAGAGTCTCGGTGCCATCCTCTCACTGGCAGGCACCGTTTATCACAAGGACGCTACCAATCAGCAGGACAACAACAACTTCTTCAACACGGGTATCATCTTCCCGATCACACTGGCGAGCATTCGTGTCAACGGTGCAGAGGCGCGACTTGAACTGCGGCCGCGTCATGGTTTGTCAGCCAATATCAGCCTCACCCATGCCCGTGCCATCTCGACACCGCCCTTCACCGGGGGCCTCTTCATCGGCAACGATGCCGTCGCCGCCCTGTCGCAAGGGCCGTTCGTAATTGATCACGATCAAAAACTGGGAGTAAGCGCAATGTTGGCATACACGCATCGCAGCGGTTGGTTCGGAACCCTGAGTTCGCGCTATGACTCAGGCCTGGTCGCAAATCCCTCTGACCCGGCCGAGGTGGCGGTGGACCCTGACTACAGCGATCTGCTCCCCTACGTCAAACTGAATCAGACTCCGGCGCGCGTGATGCCGAGGACGATAACCGACGCGCTTCTCGGTTATCGTCATTCGTCGAATGATCGCAGGCGATGGGAGTTGGCAGCGCAGGTGACCAATCTCAGCGACAAGGTTGCTTTATACAACTTTCAGAGTGCCTTCGTCGGCACACGATTGATTCAACCCCGCGCGATCTCGCTGCGCTACCGCTTCTGGTTTTGATTACGCCTTAACCGGGCTGTCGAGTACCTTCCAGTTCTTCTCATCGAAGTACATTACCTTGCCTTCGCGGAAGCTCTGCACGGCCATCGTAATCAGAACCTGTGCTCGGGCACCGGTGTTGACGTCCAGTTGCGGCTTCTCCCTAGTCCGCATACACGTCAGGAAGTTGCTGACGTGCGTCTGCATCGTGTCGTTCTCTTTGACCGGGATGCGGATCTCATCCTTGCCTTCAAACTTCGCCTCAAGCTCAGGCACGATGAACTTGTTGCCACGCTTCTCTGCCTTCAAGGTTAGGTAGGGGGAGAAGCCCTCAAAGCGTCCGTGTTCCACCATCGTCAAGGTTGCACCGTGGCCGCGAATCAGGCCTGGGATGTGCGTCGAATTGGCCATCGATGCGCTCAACACCAGCGAGTGGCCCTTGGGGTACTCACCAATTACGCTAAAGGTATCCGGCACTTCGCGATCCGGCTTGGTGGGATCCTCCGGCAGATGATCAAAGGCATAAATCCCGCCGCCTGCCATCACTTTGCTTGGGAACTGTGGTTCGCCCCAGCAGATGTTCATTGGCGCTACAACGTGATAATAGAGGTCGGTGGCGATGCCGCCTGAGTAGTCCCAATACTTGCGGAAGCGGAAGAATCGGTCGGCACCCATTTCCTTGGACCAGTCTCGCTTCTGTGCCGGGCCGTTCCACATCTTCCAGTCAATGTAGTTCTCGCCTTTGCCATCAGGGCCGGCTTCCGGGTCAATCTTGTAGTTCCATTCTCCTTCGATCGAATTGCGATGGTAGCTGCCCTGGCTCATGATGAGCTTCCCGAGCATGCCTTCGCTGATTACACGGCGGGCCTGTGCCCATTGGTCGCCAGAAGTAGTTTGCGATCCTACCTGCAACACTCGCTTGGTGTCGCGTACGGCTTCAGTCAAACGGCGAGCTTCATCCACCGTGTGGCACATCGGCTTCTCAAGGTA
Organism: Bryobacterales bacterium; assembly: GCA_038206015.1. GTDB lineage: Bacteria > Acidobacteriota > Terriglobia > Bryobacterales > Bryobacteraceae > Bryobacter. The sequence continues at coordinate 26,355 of JBBRBI010000083.1, forward strand.
CACGTCCTTGCCCTTGGCCATCGCCTCCAGCGCGATCGTCGCGTGCCAGTGATCCGGCGTCGCAACAATGACCGCATCCACATCGCTGCGATTCAGGATCTCGCGGTAGTCCAGCGTGCCGTCGCACTTGTATTGGTCTTTGCCTCGGTTGACGCGCTTTTGGTAGGTATCGCATACGGCGATAATCTGAGCGTTCGATCCGGCTTTCCCGGCTTTATCAAATTGGCCTGCGACATAATAGCCGCGCCCACCGGTTCCGATGACGCCGACATTGATTCGATCATTGGCACCAAGAACTCGGCCTGGGGCCGGGGTGGCTGCAGAAAGAGCTTTAGCTGCGCCCAGTGCGCCTGTGCTCATCAGAAAGTGACGACGATTGACGGTGTCTAGAGACATGACGGGATGAAAACCTCGGCACTAGTCTATCCGGTTCGGAGGGCAAACGTCAAAGCGCGGAAGTTTCAGCCGGGCTTGGCCGAAATGCGCTGAACCAGCTGTAGAGGCAAGCGTAATGTGTCAGGTACATGATTAGGTACGCAGCGATAAAATACCATTTTTTGTTGTGGCCAAGAATGAGTATCCCGTCGCCAATCACCTGGCCGGTCATCATCAGCCCAATACCTGTGCTCAGCAGCATGACCCGGCGTTCTACCTTCTGTTTCCGCAGCAAGAGTGTCCACCAGAATAGGTTCAGCAGAACCATCCAAAAGCTGACGACCTGCCTGGTTCGCGTGGGGTCATGCTCAAAGAACAGGTAGCTTGTGATTGCAATCAACGTAGAGACGCCCGCTAAGACCCAGACCATTTGCGTCGGTTCCCTAAGCTGCTCCAAGGTTTTGTGAGTCAACTGAAGCATTAGCAAGAGAAGCAAAATATACGTGCATAGATCCGCCACATTGTAGGCGTCGCTGAACCCAACAGTGAATGGAATCAGGTCAGCACGTAATCGAAGGGTATAGGCAAAGACGGTGAGGAGAAAGAGGATGAGCGTGAAAAGGATGGCTAGCGGATAGTTGCGGTTTCGACGGTCAAGAAATCGAAAAATGACCAACGCCTGCAGCAGCAACGCGATTAGGGGAGCAACGTACGTTATGCCATCCACAAAAAGTTTAGCCACCAGTCACTCTATCTTAAGCGCATTCGCTAGAAGAAGTTACGGTGGCTTTAATTTTTTGTTCCGAAATCAGAACAGAAGTTCTAGTCCAGGTCGCCAGGAAAAGGAGGCGTGACCGGAATGATATCGAGGTCGCCAGGAAACGGCGGCGTGACGGGAATAATGAACATATTTAAACTTTCCTCCACAAGATTTTTGACTACAGTACTACTGATGTAGGACCATCGCGCTAAGGCGAACTCCCTAATTATGTCTAAGGTGTTTCCTAAGGTCAAGAAAATTCTCACTTTTTTGTAAGGTAAAACGCTTAGCTCCGCCCTAAGGTACCCTAGGCCGCCTCAAATGGCCCAGCTAGGGCTGAATTTTCGTTTTGTCTTCGCTATTTCCTGACCTGTCATTACGTTGCATCGTCCGAAGACGAGTTATGATTTTTAGGTGGTCGCACATCCCACGGTCCTCGAAAACGATTCTGTTTGCCTCCAGCCCCTGTCGATTGAAGACATCCCCGCTCTTTTGCCTCAAGCGGCAGAGTCTGAAATCTGGCGCTACATGCGGGTAGGGATACTCGACACGCACGAGCGCATGCAGGCCTGGGTCGAGGCTGCTCTGCGCAAGCGCGATGCAGGCACCGAATATCCGTTTGTCATTATCGACAAGGCAACCAGGCAGGTGGTCGGCGGGACACGCTATCTCAGCATAGACACGCCCAATGGAGGGATTGAAATCGGCGGGTCTTGGCTTGGATCTGCGTTTCGCCGCACCGCAATCAACACAAACGCGAAGTACCTGTTGCTCTGCCATGCCTTCGAGCAACTCGAGTGCATTCGCGTCCAACTCCGAACTGATTCAAGAAACCTCCGATCTCAGCGCGCCATCGAACGGCTGGGCGCAGTCCGAGAAGGTATTTTGCGAAAAGACTTTGTTTATCCCGATGGCTACCAGCGATCCACTGTTTTTTATTCGTTCGTCGATGACGACTGGCCATCCGCTAAGCAGGCTCTTAGACTACTGATCGATCGACCCCATACTTAGAAGGTGCAATCGACTATCAAATTACGTCTCAGCATTTTATTCACGATCGCGGCCAGCCTAAGCGCGCAACGCGTCACAGATACACGCACCGCTACGATGCGTGGCGGCGGTGGCGGTGAGGGCAAGTGCACCGTTGAGGTGGACGTCGATGATGTTGCTGAAGTTGAAATCTCTGGCAACCGAGCCCAGGTGCGCACGCTGGCCGGTGGCCCAGCAAGCATCCGCCGATTCGAGTGCAATCAGGAA
>JBBRBI010000084.1:0-28710 GCA_038206015.1 Bryobacterales bacterium
ACGATGCGGCTTCCCCTCTGGTTTCTTGCGTTCGCGTAACTCGAAGTTGCCGTAGAATGGGCGTGCGCAATCGACTTAGTCGATCCAGACGCTTTGGATATTGACGAATTCGCGGATGCCGAGTTCGGAGAGTTCGCGTCCATACCCACTGCGCTTGACGCCGCCGAAGGGGAGTTCAGGCGTCGATGCGGTGATCGCGTTGACAAAGATCATGCCCGTCTCCAGATGCCGGAGGAAGTAGTCGCGCTCGACCGTGTCATTCGTCCAAACGGATGCCGAGAGGCCGAAGGGCGAATCGTTGGCGATTTCGAGGGCGTGGGCGGCGTCGTGGGCTCGGAAGATCATCGCTACGGGTCCGAAGAATTCCTCGTGAAAGCTGGGCGAGGTGCGGGGCACGCGAGCCAGGACCGTTGGCTCGTAGAAGTAGCCGGGGCCTTCGATCTTGTTGCCGCCGGTAAGAAGAGTGGCTCCAGAGTTGACGGCGTCCTGAACTTGGTGATGTAAGTCGTCGCGGAGCTTTGATGTCGCCAGCGGACCAAGTTGGGTGCTTGCGAGTAGTGGGTCGCCTATTGCAAGGCTGCTCATGCCCTTGACGAAGCGCGCTTCGAACTTGTCGTAGATTTCGTCGGCGACGATGAAGCGCTTGGCGGCGATACAGCTCTGGCCGTTATTAATTGTGCGGGCTTTTACCGCCATCGTAACCGTTTTCTCTACGTCCACAGAGGGCATGACGATAAAGGCGTCGCTACCTCCTAGCTCCAAGACGCATTTCTTGATTGTGTCCCCGGCAGTTGCGGCGACAGAACGACCGGCGGGATCACTACCGGTGAGCGTGATGGCCGCGATGCGCGGGTCCGCGATGAGGGTTGTGACTTGATCGGCATGGATCAAGAGCGACTGAAATGCGCCGGGCGGGAGGCCGGCGCGGCTGAATATCTGCTCGATCGCTAGCGAGCACTGCGGAACATTGGATGCATGTTTGAGGAGCCCGACATTGCCAGCCATGAGGGCGGGGGCGGCGAAACGAAAGACTTGCCAGAAAGGGAAGTTCCACGGCATTATCGCGAGGATCGGGCCCATCGGAACGTACTGCACGAAGCTTTGGGCCGCTGCTGTTTTGATGGGGGACGGGGATAGCATCGCCTCGGCATTTGCGGCGTAGTAGCGGCAGGCAAGCGCACACTTTTCGATTTCGGCGATGGCGGAGGCCAGCGTCTTTCCCATCTCCAAGGTCAGTAAGTTGCCGAGTTGTTGCTTGTCGGATTCCAACAGATCTGCGGTTCGCAGGAGGACCGCCGCGCGCGTTGCGAAGCTGGTGTTGCGCCAGGTGGCGAAGCTTGATTTGGCCGTCGCTAGCTTTTGCTCGAGCTGGGTGCTGGTGAGGGGTTCGAAGCGTTGGAGGGTTTGTCCGGTGGTTGGGTTTATGGTTTCAATCGGCATTACGGCATTTTCTCGAGGGCTATTCTTTCTACCGCCGTCCAGGGCGCGGGTGCTGCGGGGCCATTCTTTAGCGTGGTGCGGAAGTAGCCGGTGCCGCCAGCGTTGGGCACCAGCCAGACGGGGCAGGCCCTGTCGTTGAGTTGCATCAGTCCATTGCCTTTGATGAGCTGGCAGGATTCGCCGGCGGGCGTGCGAACGCAGACTGGGGCGGTCCAGCCCTCGGCAACGTCGACTTTGATGGTGGGTTTTGCGCTCTTGCAATTGAGATCGAGCGCGACCTTTGGGACGCCGGTGCGATTGAGGAAGGAGTCGAGCACCGCGGCGACGTCCTTGCCTGAGACTTCTTTGAGAGCGGCACTGAGATCAGCGACGGTAGCATTTCCACCGGCGTGGCGTTTGAGATAGAGCTGCAGGCCGCGCTGCATGGTGTCTTCCCCCAGCCAGTTCTCAATCATGCGAAGGATTGCGCCAGCCTTTTGGTAGACCTCGGGACCGTAGATGTCTTTCATTTCACTGCGGGCTTGTTTGGGTGCGCGGACTACGCGGGATGCGGCCGTTGCGTCGCGCTCTAGCATTGCGTTGCGCTGGGCGGCGGCCTTTTGTCCGCGTTCGGACACTGGCAGGTCTAACTCCGCTAGCTTGTTGCCAATGAGCGTGGCGAAGCCCTCACTCAGGAATACGTCCTGCCAAGTCGCCTGCGTCACGAGATTTCCAAACCATTGGTGAGTTAGCTCGTGCGTCATGACGCCGCGCATTCGGCTGACGCCATCCGGTTTGGCGAGAAGTAACTCGCCTTTGTAAGTGATGAGGCCGGGGTTCTCCACCGCTCCAAAGGCATTATCGAGGAGCGCCACCTGATCGAGCTTGTCCCAGGGGTAAGGGATGCCGGTGTAGGCTTCCAGCCGAGCAACTAACTCGGGAGCAGCCTTGACGGCCGGGGCGGGGTTGCCATCGGACTTAGCGGGATAGAGAATGCGCGTGGGGATTTTCTTGCTGCCCGCAGTTGCGCCGACGGCAACTTGCCAGGGGCCGACGGTGAAGGCGACTACCTCAGTGGCTATCGCTTGCGATGGGGCGAAGCGGAGGATTTTCCAGCCGTCCTTGGGTGCAGACTCGCTGAGCAGTGGCGTATTTGTGGCCGCCGTCATCTTCGCGGGGATTTCGAGCGAGAACTGAAAGGGGGTCTTGAAGCGCGGTTCGTCGAAGCAAGGGAAGGCGCGCCGCGCCTCGATGGGCGTGAAGGTGGTGAAGGCGTACCAGTCTCCCGCCGCAGAGCGACGGCGATTGGGGCCCAGCTTGGCTGTGTCGCTGAGCGGGGCTGAATAATCGATGCGCAGCTTGTGGTTGCCTGCGGGAAGTTGCTGGGCGAAGAGTATTTTGATCTGCTCTTCGGCGGCTGGTTGGGATGTTGCTGTGGCCCCGTCGATGAGGATCTTTTCGATCTTGAGATCGACGGCGTGGAGGCGCAGGGAGTTGGTTGGGGCGCTTAGCTCAACGTCGATACTCACGCTGCCTGTGAAGGCGGGTGCCCTGGGGTCCAGACGCAGCGAGATGTCGTAGGCGATGGGCCGCTGGGCCAGGGCGGGGAGGACCAACAGGAGGCTGATCGCGAACAACTTATACAGATGCATGGAAAGTATCAGGATACTTCGTTAAAACGAGAAGCGCATTCCTACCTGGATGACCCTCGCCGGGGCGGCGGCGCTGATGGTGCCAAAGCCAGCGCCGAGGAGGGTGGCACCGGGTGCGGAAAAGTTTGTGTGGTTGAGGACGTTGAATGACTCGCCGCGCACTTGCAGATTGTAGGACTCGCGGAAGCGGAAGTTGCGCATGACCGATAGGTCTACGTTCATCAGGCCGGGAGCGCGAACGATGTTACGTCCAGAAGTGCCGAAGGTGAAGTTTGCAGGCTGGGTGAAGGCTGTGGTGTCGAACCATTTGGCGACGCTGCGCAGGTCTGACGACAGGTTGGGGTTGCGGGAGACGTCCGGGCGTTGCGCACCCGCCGAAAAGGCATTGGTGTTGTTTGTCTGCGTGTTAACGGACATGGGTGGACCGGTCTGGAATACGAGTACAGCGCCAGTGGTCCAACCTCCGACCACCTGACCCAAGAAGCCGTTGGTTAGATGGGCACGGCCGGGGCCGAAGGGCAGCTCATAGACGCCATTGAGGGAAATGCGGTGGCGGATGTCATTGGCAGAAGGGCCATAGTCGGCGCGTCGATTGTAGAAGTTGGAGTAGGGCCCGGTGTCGCGGCCTGCCGTTGTGCCGGTGTCATTCGTGTTTTCGAGAAACTTGGAGTAAGTGTAATTGGCGTTGAAGTTAAAGCCGTGCGAGAAGCGCTTCTCCAGGCGCAGGAGGCCACCATAGTAATTAGAAATGCCGAGGGTGGGATTTTGGATGCTGACGTTGGTGAACTGGGGGAAGGGTCGATCACGCTGCGCCTGGTGGGTCGCGTTGAGAATCTCCGGTCTGATTTGATTGAGCGTGAGATTGGAGGAAGGCAGCTTTCGTCCCAGGTTGCCAATGATGCTGGCTTCGACGACGAAGGAATTTCTGACCTGGCGTTGGATGCCCAGGTTGAACTGCTCTGAGTAACCGGTTGCCCGGTTGGTCTCGAAAAAGGTAACTGCGGTATTGGGGTTTTGCCCGACTTGCACTGCGCCGAAGGAGTCATTCAACGGGGGGCGAGTTGCGGCTACGGGCGGAACGCCATCGCGAAGATAAAACGGTGCAGTGATGCCTTGGTCAGGCGAGTTGATGTTTTGGGCCTGGCTGAAACCAAGCGCGGCAGCATTGGGCACACCTGCGTCAAAGGGGTGCGCAAAGAAGATGCCGAAGGCACCGCGCACGACAGTTTTCTCGGAGCCCAATACCTTCCAGGCAAAGCCCAGGCGAGGCCCGTAGTTGTTGCGATCCCCTTCGTAGGGTTGGGTGCGGAAGCCATTCAGGCCCATGAACTTGATGACGCCGGGAGTGCCGCTGACGGGATTGATGGCTTTCTGGTCGAAGCCGTTCATGCGATTTGCTTTGTCGGTGATTGGAGTATCGATTTCCCAGCGGAGGCCGAGGTTGAGGGTCAGGCTGCGTGAGACGGTCCAGTCGTCCTGAAAGAAGGCGGCCATGTAATAGCTGTAGCGGTCGAGCTCATCAGTCTGCTGGGCGGTGAAGGTGCTGGGGAAGCCGAGGACGAGGGAGGCCAGCCCATTGCCGGTTGCGGCACTTCCTGGCTGTCCGGTGGGTTGGGTGGCAAAGGTGAAGGAGCCGGAAGCGGTTTGGAGGTTGACTTCGAAGTTGCGCGATCGACGCAATTCGAAGCCACTCTTAAGGGAATGCCGTCCCTTGACGGTTGCAATGTTTTCGACGAACTGCTGCTGGTCGATTGGCAATTGCTGACGCTCCTGGTTGGTGGAGCCGAGTGCGCTAAAGCCTGCCGTCGCAAAATTGGGGAAGGCGTTATTGGAGACGCCCTTGAGTCCCAACTTTGCGGGGTAGCCGCCGCCTACACCTGAGGTCAACGCATGGGCGACGCGACGAGCAATGTTGACGCGGAACTCGTTGACCGTTGATGGATTGATCGTATGGATCCAATCGCCAAGGACGCTCTTCTGGTTAGCGACATTGAAGGCTTGTGTTTCAGCACCCGGATCTGGAAACACGCTAATTACGTTGGTGTCGTCCTGGTTGTACATGTAACGACCGGTGATGCGGTCCTTTGAGCCAAAGTTGTGATCGACCTTTGCGGAGTAGAAATTGTGGAAGAGTGTGTTGGAGCCATTGGCGCGGAAGTTATTGAGGCCTGTCGCGTTGTCGGGCGGACGATTGGCCTGGGGATAATAGCCGAGAACCTTTTGCGCAACGGCGTCGAGACGGGCGGTGGGGATGACGTTTCCCGGAAAGGGTTGGCGGACGAAAGCAGCGCCGTTTGACGTTGTCGTGGCTGGATCGAAGATGGCGATCAAGGTGCCAGCGGCGCTTGTGGTTTTGGAGAAGTCCCCCGTGCGTTGGAGGGCGGTTGGAACTGTGAGCGTCGAGGTGAAGCCGGTCTGACGGCGGCTGCCTTCGTAGTTGAAAAAGAAGAAGGTCTTATTCTTGCGGATCGGTCCGCCGATGGTGCCACCAAAGAGGTTGTAGCGGAGCTTCGGTTTGATCTTGGCTCCGTTGACGACGGGCGCAAAAAAGCCGGGCGCGTCCATCAAATCGTTGCGCAGGTACTCAAGGGCACTGCCATGAAACTTGTTGGTGCCACTCTTGGTATTGAGAATGATGACGCCTCCATTGGAGCCGCCGAACTCAGAGGAGAAGCTGTTGCTGAGCACCTTGATTTCGTCGACCAATTCGACAGGCGGGTCTGTGTCCATCTGGCCGATGCCGAGGCGCATGTTCTGGCCGCTGGCACCGTCAATCCAGAACATCTGGCTCTGGGCACGTCCACCGGCGAGTGAGAAATTCGGCTTCTGTCCGTTCTCATAGCCAGTGAAGACGGCGGCGCCGGTGAGCTGAATTACGTTCATGGTCCGGCGGTCGCCCAGAGGGATGTCGGCGATGCTCTTGGCTTCGATCAACTGGTCGACACCGGAGGTTGCGCTCTGAACCAGCGTCGTCTCTCCGGCGACTGTAATCGACTGGGTGACATCGCCGAGTTCGAGTTTGATGTCGATGGACATCGTTGCTCCGGTTGTCGCGACAACTCTATCGAGGACGGTGCGGCGGAAGCCTGGATGCTCGACTGCCACTGTGTAGACGCCGGCGGGGACGTTGGAGATGAGATAGAGCCCGGTGTCATTGGAAGCGGCCTGATAGACAACGGAGGTGGTGGAGTTTTTTGCTGTGACACGGGCCTTGGCGATGTTGGCTCCGCCGGGGTCTGTGACGACGCCGCGGATGACGGCGGTATTGGACTGGGCAGCGAGCATAGCTGCATAGGCGAGCAGGGCAAACGCGAATTGAAACATGGTTGCTATGGAGTTTATATTAGTGCGGTGGTGGGCAGGAATCAAGTGATGCATATGGGCCGGCGCAAAGACGCTGACTAGGCAATCGCTGATCGGGAGCGACCTTCAAAACCGACGCTGGAAGCAGGACGACGGCGCGTCGCGACTGACTCGAAGTCTGGGAGCCGGTGTAGCATCGTCGCCTTGTGGATGGTTAGGCGGCAAAGCCGCTCGAGTTGTTCTCTGTCACCAGTCGCACACCATTCCTCCGGAACTGAATCGAAAATTTCATGAATTTGATCGCTTCGCAGGTCCTCAATTTTCTCGATGATCTCAGGCGTGGCTCGCCAGTCGTCGGAATCGTAAGCCCAGCTGGCTGGATACAACCCATGCCCAGGTGCGGTTTCAAAATTCCAGGAATTGGAATTGAAACAAAATCCCTGATCGATGAAGACTGCTGCCAAACCAAAGCTGTGCTGAATCAAGGCGTCGGCGTTGCAAAGCATTTTCGGGTCGATCTGGCGCGCCCGAACGAACACGGCTTGCCTGGTGTCCAGATTGGCCAGCCAACGATCGGCGACGCGAACCTTTAGGAAATCGCTCCTGTTAACGACTGAGCCCGCCTGAGAGTCCGGGATGATGTCATGGATAGTCGCCTTGTTGGGGTCCACCGGATAGGCGATCCCTAGATGAAAACCTTCCCTTGACCAAGAGGCCAGGTTCGATTTTGAGCTGCCGACTTCCGAATTTGCCGCTAGAAAATCGTTCGAAAGCTTCGCCAAAGAAATCCTGGGAACCGGAAGACCGATTGCAGCAAACAAAGTGGTGGCAATCCATTCGTTGATGAGGCAACGATTGGACTGAGGATTGAATTTCAGTTTTAGAGCATATGTCTTGTCGTTATCGCAAACCACGCGCAGGGCGAGAGAGCCACCGGAGAGTTTTCTTACGACGCGAATAGGGCTTATGAATTGATGTTTAGAAAGCACTTGAAGCCGGACCGTTAAAAATACGCGATCAACATTACTTAAGTACTATGGACGCCTGTTTATTCTCTGGTACTTACAGTACCCCATTGCCGAAGTAGAGCCTATTCCTGTAAGGGGTCTTAGGGTGACCCAATTCGGACTTCTACTCCGTCGGCGACATTCGCGCGGATGATCGTTGCCAGCGGCTTTAGAGTTGGATAGCCTAGCTGGATGAGCGTATTTTTTGCGAGCTTGGGGCTTGGGGCACTCGTCTGTTTGAATGCGGCGGGTGGGCAGGCGGTGACGGCTGACAAGCTGGCGGAACGCGCCCAGAGAATCAGCATTGTCCGCGATGACTGGGGCATCCCGCACATCTACGGGAAGACCGATGCCGACGCGGTTTTTGGCATGATCTATGCGCAGGCGGAAGATGACTTCAATCGCATCGAAACCAACTATTTGAATGCAATGGGACGGCTGGCGGAGGCCGAGGGCGAGAGCAAGGTCATTCAGGATTTGCGGATGAAGCTCTTCATCGATCCGGAGACGTTGAAGAAGCAATATGCAACGAGCCCTGCGTGGCTGAAGGCGTTGATGGACGCTTTTGCCGATGGGTTGAATTACTATCTGGCCAAGCATCCTGAGGTGAAGCCTCGCGTCATCCGGCACTTTGAGCCGTGGATGGCGCTGAGCTTTAGCGAGGGCAGCATTGGTGGAGATATCGAGCGCGTCAATCTGGCAATGCTCGAAGCGTTCTACGGGAAGGGGCCGCGCTTGCAGGCCCAGATTGATGATCATGAACTGGCGACTCGCGAGCCGAGCGGGTCCAATGGCATCGCGATCGCCCCGTCGAACACGAGCGGCAAACACGCACTCTTGTTGATCAATCCGTATACGTCGTTCTTTTTTCGGTCTGAATTGCAGATGACGAGTGAGGAAGGGTTGAACGCCTATGGTGCGGCGACGTGGGGCCAGTTTTTTATCTACCAGGGCTTCAATCAGCACAATGGCTGGATGCATACGTCGAGCGGTGTCGATGCTGTCGATGAGTATCTGGAGCGTGTGGAGAAGCGCGGCAATCAGTTCTTTTACAAGGTTGGTAAGGCTGAGAAATTGGTAATCGCGACCGAGATCACTGTGCCTTATCAAACTGCGAATGGCATGGCGGAGAAGAAGTTTGTGACCTACCGCACTCAGCATGGCCCGGTAGTTCGAGAGGTGGATGGGCGTTGGGTGAGTATTCGATTAATGCATGAGCCGGTGAAGGCACTGATGCAATCCTACTTGCGCACCAAGACCAAAGATTACGCGTCGTTTCGCAAGACGATGGAGCTGAAGGCGAACCCGTCGAACAACACGATCTACGCCGATAGTGGCGGGAGGATCGCTTACTTTCATGGCAACTTCATCCCCAAACGCGATGAGCGTTTCGACTGGACGAAGCCCGTAGATGGCAGCGATCCGGCGACTGAGTGGAAGGGTTTGCACTCGGTTGCGGAGTCACCACAATTGTTGAACCCGGCAAGCGGCTGGCTTTACAACGCGAATAATTGGCCGTGGACGGCGGCTGGCGCGAGCAGCCCGAAGAAGGAAAAATTTCCGGCCTATGTGGAGAATGGGCGCGAGTCGGCCCGCGGGGTACATGCGATTCGCGTGCTGGAAAACAAGAAGGACTTTACGATACAGTCGCTGTTGGCTGCGGCTTACGATAGCTATCTGCCGTGGTTTGACAAGCCGTTGCCAGCACTGGTCCGGGCTTGGGATCAGGCAGGCGCAGCTGACCCGCTGAAGGCCAGGCTGGGGGATCAGATCGCGTTGTTGCGTGGATGGGATAAGCGATGGGCTGTTTCGTCGGTGCCGACGTCGCTGGCTGTATTTTGGGGCGAAGAAGTGCAGCGGCGGGTACGTGAAGAAATGCGTAAGTCTGGCCTGGCGGCGGAGGATTACCTGGCGAGCAAGGCGGAGGGCGGGGTGTTGCTGCAGGCGCTGGCGACGGCTTCTGATCGACTGGCAGCAGACTTTGGCAATTGGAAGACTGCATGGGGCGACATCAATCGCTTCCAGCGGCTGACGGGCGATATCGTACAACCCTTTAACGACAGCAGTGCGAGTATTCCGGTGGGCTTTACATCGGCAGTGTGGGGATCATTGGCTTCGTTCGGAGCCAAGCCTTACGCCGGGACGAAGAAGTGGTACGGAACCAGCGGGAATAGCTTTGTGGCGGTGGTTGAGTTTGGTGAGCGCGTGAGGGCCGTGGCGATATCGGCTGGGGGAGAAAGCGGATCTGCCAAATCGCGGCATTTTAATGATCAAGCTGCGCGCTACTCGACTGGCGATCTTCGCGAAGTGTACTTTTATCGCGAGCAATTAGTGGGGCACTCCGAGCGAGAGTATCACCCCGGACAGTAAATCAGGAGGGGCTGGTTGCGGGAACCTGCCAGCGGAAGAGAAAGAAGTGGTGCCCGCAGAGTTCGCAACGAAAAGGTTGACGAAGCCAAAGCAAGGCCTTCTCGAATCCATTTCTCGCACCTACCTGCCGGAACTCGATGGAGCGGCAAAATGGACAGCGTGTGGAGAATAGCCCTGCTTTAGTATCCATTCTCTATGGTGCCTTCGGCGTACTGACGATCGCCGGGCCGACCTTGCTCTGTGTCGATGGCTTAGCGGAATCACCGCCGCCGCCGCCACCACCACGGGCTGTGACACCGCCGCTGGCTTCGCGATCAGCGCGAACCTGCTCTGGTGTCCTCAAGTCTGGCTCAGATGTCTTGACGTTCTTCTTGGCGCGCTCTACCTGGCGCTTGTGACGCTTCGCTATTCTCTTATCCACATAACCATCATCCGACGAAAATGGTCGGGCGTGGGCATTAATCAGCGTTTGGCGAGGTAGTTTCGCCAACCACCGAGGGCGGTGATCTCTGTCGCGCCGCTTAGACCAGCGGGTTCGCAAACGAAGCCAATGGCTGTTGTACCGTCGTCGAGCTTGAGAGAACCGAGGCCGAGCGGTTGGGGAATCATCGCGAGAAAGCCGCCGAGATTGCGGGTTGGCATGGCCCAGACTTCGACCTCGATGCCGGGCCCGACGAAGCCGGGTTCGCGCACGAGCCCAGGTTTGGGCGGGGTGGTGTTGGCGAGAGCGTAGAGGCGATAGTCCGGCGAAGTCTTGCAGGTTTTCAGGAGGCGGGCACCTCGCTCGGTCAACTGCTTGTTGAGGGGCTGGCAGCTGAGGTGTGCGCCGACAACAGTGAGGCGCACTTCTTCGAGGCGTGCGGCCAGATCGAGCAGTGCCCAGTCGGTAAAGGCTGGAGCGATCAGGCTGACACCAAAAGGGAGGCCGTTGGGGCGGAAGCCGGCGGGAATCGAAAGGGCTGCGAGGTCGAGTAAGTTGACGAAGTTTGTATAGAGGCCAAGGTTGGAGTTAAGCTTGATGGGGTCTGCTTGGACTTCGGCAATCGTGTAAGTGGTGCCGGTTGTGGGAAGTAGAAGCAGGTCGATGCTGGACCAGACTTTGATGGCCTGTGCGCGCAGCGATTCCAACTTGTACATGGCCTTGAAGCTTTCTGCTGCCGAGTACTTACTACCGCCGAGAATGATGTCGCGGACGACGGGGTGGACGTCATCGCGATGGCCTTCGATAAAGCCGCCGACGGCGGCGTAACGCTCAGCAACCCAAGGGCCGGAGTAGAGCAGTTCAGCCGTCTCACGGAAGGGCGTGTAGTCGATCTCGACCCGCAGTCCACCAGCGGCTTCGAGGCGTTTGATGGAGGCCTCGAAGAGAGTGGCGGCGGCATCATCGCCGAAGAATTCGAGGTCCTGGGCGCGGGGGACGCCGAAGCGAAAGGTACCTTCAGCCCAGGTGGGCGTGGCGGTGCGTGGGACGACACTTGCGAAAACTCGGCGCGCCGTCAGGATGTCGCGGGTAAAGATCGAAACGCAATCGAGACTGGCGCAGGCAGGGACCACGCCGACGGTGGATAGCAGGCCCTTGGTTGGTTTGAGGCCGACAATGTTGTTGAAGGCGGCGGGGACGCGGCCTGAGCCGGCGGTGTCGGTGCCGAGCGCGAAATCGACCTGACCGGAGGCAACCGCGACAGCTGAGCCAGAGCTTGAGCCGCCGGAAATGTATTCAGCATTGAAGATACTGGAGCAAGCACCGTAAGGCGTGCGCACGCCCACGAGGCCGGTTGCAAACTGATCGAGATTTGTCTTGCCGATGGCCTTTGCGCCTGCGGCCTCCAGTTGATCGACGATAGTTGCACTGACGGCGGGCGTGTGGGCGAAGGCCGGGCAGCCGGCAGTGGTTGGGACGCCCGCATAGTCGATGTTGTCTTTGATGGCGAAGCTCAGGCCGGTGAGCGGGCCTTGCGCTGGTGCCTTATCGGGGATCGCCGAGATCCACACCGGGGGCGTTATCGCAGCACCGCCAGCACTTGGCCCGGTTGCACAATCGCACCTGGTGCGCAACGTAATTCGAGTAGCGTGCCCGCAGTTGGCGCGGTGATTGCAAGTTCCATTTTCATAGCCTCAAGGACGAGCAGTCGCTCGCCAGCCTTCATGGTTTGACCGATTTCGACAGGGATGCTCCAGACACTGGCGGCGATGGGAGAGCGCACGGCGGTGGCCCCTTCGGGAAGAGCATCCTCGGGCGGTGGAGGGGCGTCGTCGAGTACTGGTGCGATGTATTCACCCCAGCGATCACGCTCTTCGCGAAACGATTGGTCGCGCCTGATCTGGAAGGCCGATGCTTCCTTTTCAATCGACTTGAGAAAGGCCTGATGGTCGGCGAGGTTGAAGACGCCATCCTCGATGCGCGGTGTGAAGTTGGGATCCGCGCGCATCTCCAGCAGCTCTTTGGCCGAGACTGGATAAAATTGCAGGCGGTCAAAGAAGTCCAGAAGCCAGGGCCTAGGCTGGCGATGGGTGCTCCACATCTGCGTTGTACGACCGACAAATTGATAGCCGCCGGGGCCTTCCATGCCATACACGCAGAGGTAAGCGCCGCCTATGCCGACCGCGTTTTCAGGGGTCCAGGTTCGGGCCGGGTTGTATTTGGTTGTCACCAGGCGGTGGCGTGGATCGATCGGTGTGGCTACCGGCGCGCCGAGGTAAACGTCGCCGAGAGCGAGGGTTAGCCAACTGGCTTCAAAGACGGTGCGGAAGACATCGTCGACCGACTCAAGCCCGTTGATGCGGCGGATGAATTCGATATTCCACGGGCACCAGGGCGCGTCGGCGCGGACACCCTGCATGTACTTCTCGATGGCGAGGCGCGTTTGCGGATCGTCCCAGGAGAGCGGCAGATGCACCTTGCGGGAGGGCACGGAAGTGAGGGGGTGCTCTTGCACCGCGTCGATGCGTTCGAGGAGTTCTTCGCGAGTGAGGAGGCTGGTGTCGTAATGAATTTGGAGAGAGCGGATGCCGGGCGTGAGGTCGATGATGCCAGGCGTGCCTAGCAGTTGGCGGCGCATGGAGTGCGCGGCGAAGGAGAGCTCGAAGTCGAGTTGATTGGCTCCGAATTCCACCAACAGGTTCTGGTCACCGTCGGCACGGATGACAATGCCGGGGGACTGGCCGCGCAGGATGGCGGGCTCATTGTTTACTCGAATGAAGCGAACGGTATCGCCGGCCTTAAGCTGGCCCATCTTCCAGAGCTCATCTTTGACGATGGTGGCCGGGCAGACAAAGCCGCCGCAACTGGGGCCATCGGGGCCAAGAATGATCGGCATATCGCCAGTGAAGTCGACAGTGCCGACGGCGTAGGCGTTGTCGTGGATATTCGATGGATGCAGACCCGCTTCGCCGCCATCGGGACGGGCCCATTGTGGCTTGGGGCCAAGCAGGCGAACTCCAGTGCGATCGGAGTTGTAGTGGACGCGCCAGGCGGTGGAGAAAAACATCTCGATGTCGCCGGGTGTAAAGAAGTCGGGCGCACCGTGCGGGCCGTAAGTGACTCCGATCTCCCAGGCGCTTGAGTAAGTCGGTGGGTTAGTGCATGCACTAGGCGCTGCGGTTGTTACATTGCCGAAGCGGAGTAAGTCACCGGCGCATAGTTGTCGGCCACCAAACTTGCCGAGAATAAATGTAGAACGGCTCCCCAGGTACTTCGGGATGTCGAGCCCGCCACGCACGGCCAGATAAGCGCGGGCACCAGGTCCTGATACGGGGGAAAAGCGGATGGTCTCACCGGCCTTTACGGCGATGGGTTGCCAGCGTGGGACGCCCATGTCAGCGCCTGTCGCGGCGATTACGGCATCGTGATGGAACTTCAACGTCGGACCAATGAGCGATAGCTCCAGGCCGGCGGCGTCGGGGGCATTGCCCACAATCTCGTTGGCAATGCGGGAGGCTTTGTCGTCCATCGGGCCTGAGGGGGGAACGCCGACGTGCCAGTAGCCGAGGCGACCGGGAAAATCCTGCACGGTCGATTGGGTGCCCGGCTCCAGCACCTCGATGGCCTGCGTCACATAGTCGAAATTGCGGAGCAGGGAAGTGGGGAAGGCGCCAGCGGCAAAGGCTTCGCTGCCACAGACGGCCTTGAGGTAATCGAGGTTCGTCTCGATGCCTGCGATCGTAGTTGAGTCGAGAGCGTCGCGAAGTTTGCTGACGGCATCCGCGCGGCTATCTCCGCGCACAATGATCTTGGCGAGCAGCGGGTCGTAGAAGGTAGAGACTTCCGTGCCTGATTCCACCCAGGTCTCGATACGAGCGTCTGCGGGGAAAGACACATGACTAAGCAGCCCGGCGCAGGGACGAAAGTCATGTAACGGGGATTCGGCATAGATCCGCACCTGCAACGAAGCGCCACAGGGAGTTGTTGGACGGATAGGGTCCTCTCCGGCAGCGAGCCGGACCATCCATTCGACCAGGTCAACCCCAGTAACTTCTTCAGTTACTCCATGCTCGACTTGCAGGCGGGTATTTACTTCGAGAAAATAGAATTCGCCGCGCAGTTCGTCGAAGATGAATTCGACCGTACCCGCGTTGCGATACTGGACGCGCTCCCCGAGGCGAACAGCGGCGGCCAATAGCTCCGCGCGGACGGCATCGGAGATACCGGGCGCGGGGGTTTCTTCGACGACTTTCTGATTGCGACGCTGTGCCGAACAGTCGCGTTCTCCCAGGGCAACCACCCTGCCTTTGCCGTCCCCGAAGATCTGCACTTCGATGTGGCGGGCGTGCTCCACAAAGCGTTCCGCGTAGATGCCGGTGTCTTTGAAATTTGTCTGACTCAATCGCTCAATGGCGGCGAAGGCTTCGTCCAGTTCGTCGGACGACTGGCAGACGCGCATTCCGATACCACCCCCACCGGCGGTGGATTTCAGCATCAGGGGAAAGCCGACAACAGCCGCATCTGCGGCATGGTTTAGCAGCCCTGTGCCGGGCAACATCGCGACCCCTGCGGCAGCGGCCAACTCACGAGCGCGGTGTTTCAAACCGAAGTCCCGCATCTGATCCGGTGTCGGCCCGATGAAGCTCAAACCGGCATTCTCACAGGCTTCTGCAAAGGCGGCGTTCTCGCTTAAGAAGCCGTAGCCTGGATGGATCGCCTGGGCCCCACTTTGCTTTGCCGCAGATAGAACCGCTTCGACATCGAGATAGCCGCGCGGGCCTCCGATGCATACGGCTTCATCAGCCTCGCGGACGAATAGCGAGCCTGCGTCCACCTCTGAATATACGGCCACGCTGCCGATGCCCATCCGGCGCAGCGTGCGGATGATTCGACAGGTAATTGCGCCGCGATTGGCAATCAGTACTTTGCTAAATATCATTCTGAAATTACCAACTGCACCGGAGTTGGGTTGTAAGCGTTACAGGGATTGTTGAGCTGCGGGCAGTTGGAGATCAGGACAAGCGTGTCCATGTCGGCGAGAAGGTCAAGGTATTTGCCGGGGGCCGAAAGTCCATCTTCAAAGGTGAGCTTGCCTTCTGGAGTGACAGGCACGTTCATGAAGAAATTGATGTTGTGGACCAGGTCACGCTTCTCCAGGCCAAGGGCAAGCCCATACTTCATGAAGGTCTGACGGCAGGCGTGCATGTAGCGCTTGTCGATGTCGTAGCGCACCATGTTGGATTCCTGGGAACAAGCGCCGCCCAGGGTGTCATGGCGTCCACAAAGGTCCTCCGTAATCGTCATGAGTAAGTTGCCATTGTGAGTAAGCAGGCGTGTGCCCTTAGTGAGATAGATATTCCTCTGCGCGCAGATCGTGTCAACGGCAGAGTAGCGGTCGGTGAAGTCATGGGCGTTGTAGAGAAGCGTATCTACCGCCTGATTGCCTTCGAGGTCGATGATGCGCAGCGTCTGGCCTTTTTTGACCACACCGCTCCAGCCATCGCCAGCGAGTACTTTTACTTCTAGAATCGGGTTCATCGGCAGCACCTTGCGTTCAACTCGAAGCCTCGGCCATTTTCCGGTCTTGAAATGCGACAGGGGTCATCTGGGCCAGCCAGTGGCACCTGCTTTATCGTCAGCCTGACGGGTTTGGGCGCGTAAGCGCTGCATGGCTCCATTGCGTGATGATTGGCCGATAGCAAGATGAGCACCTTCATTTCTGCTCGCAGTTCCACGGCGTCGCCCGCCTTGGAATTGCCGGGAACGTAACGCATCTTGCCGGTGTCATCCACCTGTACCTTGCTGAACAGATTCACAGTGGGAATCAGGTCGCGCTGGCCCATACCGAACTTAGCCAATTCGAGCAGCAGGCTCTCCTTGGAAGCCTGGGTCCAGTCGTTACGAAAGTCCTGATAGCTCTTGGTAGCGAATTTGGTCGCGGCCTGGGATGCGGACAGCGTGCCACCGATCGGGTCATGCCAGCCGACGGTGTCGTCGGTGATGGAACACAGGATGCGTCCCATGTCGGAATAGAGGACGAAGCCTTTGGTGAGTCGAGCAATGTGCTGTGCCTTGAGCGTGTCGGGCATGTTGTAGCGCTCCTCGGGCTGCTCTGCGTTGTAGAACAGGGCGCTGACGTTGGCACCGCCCTCAATGTCGGTTAAGCGCAGCGCCATGCCCGGCTGCAGCACCTGCGACCAGGTCTGGCCGCCGTGTAAGTGGTCTTCCCACAGAATGGATTCAGTCATGGTGTTCTTTATTTTGGCGCGAGCTTGGCCGGATTCAATCTCCATACATTTTGTTCGCGCAGGTTGCAGAGCCAGATCGACCCGTGGGCATAGAGAATTGCATCCCCGCCTACGCCGGCATATTGATGGGTCACTTTGTTCGTTTTGGCGTCGATTCGGCTGATCGGAATCTGGAAGACGGTGATCCAGACGGCACCGCCGCCAGCTGAAATCTCGCCACCACCACCGGGGATGCCGACGCTAATGGTTGCGACGACTTTGCGAGTCTTGGGGTCTACTTTCGATACGGTGCCATCCCCCTGGTTGAGGGTCCAGACGAAGCCCTCGCCTACGGTTAGAAAGCGCGGCTGCGGGCCGACTTGGATCGTGTCGGTAACCTGATTGGTCTTTGGATCGATGCGTGAGAGTAAGTTGCCTTTGGATTGAGTTACCCAGACTGCGCCTTCGCCAAAGTCAACCGTATGGGAGCCTGCGACGACTGGTATCTCGGCGGCTACAGTGTTCGTCTTTGGATCAATCCGAACGACCTTGTCTCCTGCTTCATTGGTCGCCATCCAGACGGCGTCTTTGGAGCAGGCGATGCCGCCTTCAGAATTGGCAGGGCCGACGGGAATGCTTGCCACAACCTGCTCCGACTTCTCGTCGACGCGGGAAATTGTCATGTCACCGCAATTTGGCACCCACAGGCTATGGAAGCCGTAGGCGATGCCGCTGCAGGGCTTTTTGCCGACGTTCACCGTTGCAATCACCTTGTTCTTCTTCGCGTCGAGTTTGGAGATCGTACCTTTGGGGGCGTTGGAAACCCAGACGGCGCTCTTTGTGGCAACGGTCCAATCGGGTGTGCCAGGGACAGAGAAGACGAATTCGGGCTCCACGAGTGCCATCGGTTTTTGCACTCCTTTGACGCCGGGCAAGGGCGGACGGGGTGTTCGTTTTTGTTGGGGTGCCTGTTGAGCCGAGAGTACGACGGCAACGATCATTAGGGCGTATCGCATATGAGTTCCTTACTACTTTTGATGGTAGATGGTTGGGTCATCAGGCTGGCACTGTAGAAGGCGATTGCACTCAGAACGGGAGGAAGGAGCGTGTCCAGACCGGACCATTCGGCCGGCACGACGAAGTAGCAGATCGCGCGTGCTATGGTTCCCGACAATATGCTTGCCAGCGCGCCTGCCTGCGTCGCCCTGGGCCAGTAGACGCCGAGAAATAGCGGGATGACGCATCCGGCAAAGACGATATCAAAGGCAACCACGAGCAGGATGCCCGGTTCCGGTCGCAGGTAGGCGATCCAGGCGGCTGCGATGGCGGTGGGCAGGGCGAGAGCCCGTGAGAGAAACAACATCGTCTTGTCGGTGACTTCGTGCGAGGTCCAACGCTGCCAGACGTTGCGTGCCATGACCACCGAGATCACGAGCATCGCGCCATTGGCGGTGGACATGGATGCCCCGACGACGCCGACAAAAACGAGGACGCCGATCCAGTAGGGAAGGTGGCTTTCGGCAAAGGCCGGCAGTACCATGCGTGGGTCGCTCACTTTGCCGACAGCGGAAATCGCCGCCATGCCTAACAGCGAGGCCGACAGCCCGATGATCATCGTCCAACCAGCTGCGTAATAGCAGGCGCGTTTGGCTGTCTCTGCCGATTTGGCGGAGAAGACGCGTTCCATGAAATCGAGCGCCATCGCGTTGCCAAAGGCGAGCGAGATGATGCTGGCCCAGTTTGCCAAGCCCCCGCCGGCCCTTGTCGTCAACTGCGCAATGTCGAGAGTACTCGGCGGCAATGCGGCTGAAATGGGTCCCCAACCGCGTGTCCATAAGACATAACCAGCCGCGCACAAGAAGCCAAGGATGGCGACGTGAATCTGGAAGAAGTCCGTCCACAGGGCGGCGTAGAGGCCGCCCGCGATCGTGTAGATGAAGATGACGGCGGTACCGGCGACGAGGCACTGGAGATAACTGAAGCCGCTCACGACAGAGAGGATCCAGGCGACGGCCGATAGATTACCTGCCACCAGCACGATGAAGCAGACGATCGTCAGCACGGAAGCCAACAGCTCTGCAGGGCGGCCATAGCGTTTGAAGAAGAATTCTGGCAGCGTCAGCAGGTCCATCTTGTGGAGCGGAGCGGCCAGGAAGCGTCCTACGATCAACAGACTGGCGGCCAGGCCGATGGGTATGGCAGCGCCCGCCCAGAATCCGGTAGAGAAGGTAAGCGAAGTATTGCCGAGCGTCGCATTGCCATCAATCGCCTGTGCGGCGAGGGCGGTTCCCACGACGATGAAGGGCATCGACTTACCGCAGACGGTGTATCTCTCGCTGGAACCCTGCACTTGGGTGTAAGTGTAGAGACCAATGGCCAGAGAGATAGCCATAAAGATCACGACAGGCCAAAACATGGCAGTCATTTGGGAGGCTCCGGAAGTGGAACTGGCGGAAGGACGGGGGCCAGAAAAGAGCCAACTGGGGCGGCGCGCAAACGTTGCGGAAGGAAACCAAGAGTATAGCGTCAATCGGTGTCCTGGAGCGGCTTTCTGTTAGACTTAGCGAGCGACTCACCCTTATCTGCTGCTCCCAATTGGCTCCGTACTTGGCCCTTACGAAATCCTGGCTCCCCTTGATGCCGGTGGGATGGGCGAGGTCTACAAGGCGCTGGATACACGGTTCAACCGCGAAGTCGTGACCGAGGTGCCGGTTGAGGCAAAAATTGATTATGGAGAGTTTATCGATGCTTCGAATTGTGTTTGGCCTTAGCTTGATCGCAGCTAGCGGAATCGCGCAATCCCCCACCCTGCCGCAACTGAAAAAGGCCTCCCGTTTGATGACGTCTGGTCATTTGCTCGACAACATTCGGGAGCTATCCTCAGACGCCTACACGGGCCGCTTCCCTGGCACGCCGGGTGAAGACAAGAGCGTCGCCTACATCATTTCGCAGATCCAGGCGATCGGCCTGAAGCCCGGAACGCCGCAAGGCAGCTATGTGCAAAAGGTGCCGCTTTATGGCACTCGCTCGCGTGGAAGCCTCGCTATACAGTCTGGCAATGCGAATATCGTCTTCGATGCCGCCAGGGACTTTGTAGTTTGGTCCAACCTGCCGGAAGAGCAACTTGATGTTTGGTCCAACATAGTTTTCGCTGGCTACGGCGTCGTTGCGCCCGAATACAAATGGGATGATTACGCCGGGCTGGACGTCAAGGGCAAGACAATTATCGTTTTGAGCGGTGACCCTCCCACAGCCGATCAGAGCCTCTTCCAAGGCAAAGCTCTTAGCGTTTACGGGCGCACCGGAACCAAGCTTGAAACTGCGTTCAAGCACGGGGCGGCGGCTGTCCTGCTTGTCGCACCGAACACCGCAGCGGGCACCGGGCTCAACCGAAATAATGCGCGCGAAAATATGACCTTACGCGACGGCAGAGAGCGCAATCAACTCCAGGCTCAGGCGTTGATCACGGCCGGCAAGGCCCAGGAGATCTTCGCAGCTGTCTCCCTCAATTTCGATCAACTGCGCGATGCTGCGGCCAAGCTCGGCTTCCGCCCGATCGATCTCGATGCCCGCGCCACGATCAGCGTCACCAACGAAGTGCGCAGCTTGGAATCGCAGAATGTATTGGCTAGGATCGAAGGCAGCGATCCAGTGCTGAAGAGCGAATACGTGATCTACACCGCCCATTGGGACCACCACGGGCAGGAGGGCGATCAGATCTTCCATGGTGCCAGCGACAACGCGGCGGGCACGGCCGGCGTCCTCGAACTGGCCCGCGCACTGAACTCGCTGAAGCCAGCACCTAAGCGAAGCGTCATCTTCTTATGGACCACCGCTGAAGAGAAAGGCCTGCTGGGCGCGCGGTATTACGTCGACCATCCGCTGTACCCTCTCGCAGCAACGATCGCGAATATCAACTTGGACTACTTCAGTAACTGGGGCTGGGGACGGACGAAGGATTTCAGCATCGTTGGCCTTGGCAATTCGACGCTGGACGACCTGACGGCTGATGCCGTAAAGCGCCAAGGCCGCACGCTGACCGGCGACACGGCGCCAGAACAGGGCTTCTATTTCCGCTCCGACCATTTTGAGTTTGCGCGGGTTGGCGTACCGGCTCTGGAGACGAGTCCGGGAATCGAATATGTTGGCAAGCCTGCGGCCTTTGGCGAAGCCAAGCGCACAGAGTATATTCGGAACGATTATCACAAGGCTTCGGACGTGATCAAGCCCGACTGGGACCTGAGCGGATCGATCGAAGATCTTCAGATTGTGCTGGAGGTTGGTTTTCGCGCGGCACAAGCTCCCAGTCGGCCAAGCTGGAAGGCCGATGCCGCCTGGCGACCAGGGCATTGATGGTCTTCGTCGTAAAAAATCCTGGGTTGCTAGAAACATCCAGGGTGCCGAGAGGATCTAACGCCTGATACTGAATAAGTATAAAATCTCACTCTCAGTTTGCAAAAAAAAAGTTTGAGATCGCAGTATAAGTCGTTAAGGAACATCACGGAGGACATTCAAATGAAAAACGTATTAGGCATAATCACTCTGGCGTCATTCTTACTTGTTGGAGGCTGTGCGCCCCAACCGGTAGTAGTCGCACCGACCGCAACACCGGGTCAGCCAGGACAACCGGGCGAGCCAGGCAAACCGGGCGACCCAGGGAAACCAGGTGACCCAGGACAGAAGGGTATGGCCGGCGAAGACGGCAAGAACGCGCCCTGCCCTGCTGGGCAGCATCGCACTACTTCCGATACCGGCGTAGTCAGTTGCGTTAACAACTAAGCAGAGGCAGTCGGTCAATTCCCGATAATCGTTAACGGCGTCCGAAATTCGTTTCGGACGCCGTTAACGTTTTTCTGCTTCGCAGCTATGCGACTTCAAAGATAGTGCCACGTCCGAAGCGCCAATCTGGATCAAATCGGCGCTTCACGGTCTTCATGGCGTCGATATGTTCCTGGGCGTATTGAATGGGCAGGAACTTAGCTTTCTTCTTCCCAAGGCCGTGCTCAGCAGCAACGGAGCCACCAAGTCTGGCAGCCTCGCGCGCAAAGACAGAAAGCGCTGCGGTGCCGGCGTCGAACTCCGCCTGCGTCGTGGGCAGCATGTTCACGTGGGGATGGCCGTCGCCGGCATGTCCGAAGATGCAGTAGTGTTCAGGCATGATTCGTCCCATGTGCTCGCGATAGAAACCCAGCATCTGCCGGTGCTTGTCGATGGGAACAGAGAAATCGGTCCCCAATGAGGGGAAGCCACTTTGCTTTGTAATCTCAAGGGCAGTCTCCGGCAGCGCATGGCGAAACTGGCGAAAGCGCTCGCGATCTGCATCGGTAAAGCCGAACCAACTCTTCTCCTCAAAAGCCCCCGTCTCTTCGAGGCGCGCAGCCCAGGCATCGATGTCGGCATCTCCATCCGAAATTTGCTCAATGATCAGCGCTGCCTTCGCGTCAGTTGGCACGTCGGGGTAGCGGCGTTCGATCATGCGCAGCGCCGGATCGTCTACCCACTCCAGCATGCGCAAACCGGGCACACTTCGCCACAGCTCGAGCGCGTGCAGGGCGGCTTCATCGGACGGGAAAAAGATGATGCCGTTCAGCAGCGATTTCGGGTTCGGGAGCAACTGGACTTCAGCTTCGATGACCACTCCCAGCGTCCCCTCGGCACCGATGAAGAGATCCACCCAATCCATACCTGGGCGAAGCGCATAGCCGCAGGAGTGCTTCTTTGAGGCTGGTTGCGGGATCAGCGGCACGTCAAAGTCGATGGCCTGGCCGCGCCTCACATCGATCACCGCTCCGTTGGGCAGCGCAATCTTCAGGCGCTGGATCCAGCGGCGAGTCGCGCCATACATGAAGCTGCGTGACCCGCTGGAATTGCAGGCAATGGTGCCGCCGAGAAAAGCCATGGTCTCGGTGGGGTCTGGGGGATAGAATTGGCCGCTGGCCTTGGCTGCCGCGTGGAGTTCATGCAAGGTCACGCCCGCGCCAACAGTGGCTTTGCCGGGCTCGATTTCCAGACGGCGAAACTTCTCCATCGAAATGAGACAGCCGCCATAGGGAACCCGGCCGCCGGTGAGCCCACTGCCGCCGCCCGCGATGGTGACTGCGGTCTGGTTGCGGGCGGCGTCCCGCAAAATCACGACAAGTTCTGATTCGTCCTGCGGCACGCAAATCTGGTCTGCGTGACCCTTCGCGCCGCTTGCATCTTCAAGGTATCCCCAACTCATAACTGTGCTCCCGATCTTACTAGAAAAATTGTGGAGCGTCAGTGGATGAAAATGATTTGGCTCAGCGGTCAGATCCTGGAAGTTGATCGGGCTGAAGGCCGATTAGTGACCATTGTCATAGCGATGATCGCAGGACGCGCACTTGGAAGCTGCTTCGGCCGTCCAATAGACGTGGGTAGCAGTTTTCGAACCGTCCCGGTTGAACGCTTCGTAGGTCGAGCTTCGTCCATTATTCGACTGGCTGATTAACATTCCCCAGCTATTCGGATCGTCGTTTCCCTCTGCGGCGACCGAGGGCTTCGCGATCGACGTTGTGGACACGGTGCTTGTGCTGTCAGTGTGACCGTAGATGATGTTCAATTCGTCGAAGTCATGAGCATTGGGTTTCGTGCTCTGCGTGCTTACTGCATTGGCACCCGTATTCGAGAAGTAATCCATGCAGGAATTCTGCGAACTTCCATCGGTCGATTGATGGTCGAGCCCGAAGGTGTGGGCTATTTCCTGGCACATCACATGCAGCTTTTCATTCGGATTATTGTAGGTGCTGGTATTAAAATAAGTGTCGTTCATCTTGGCGGAACCCTGAGTGATGTGAACGCCTCCCGAGAGATTGATCGACGCCAGGCCGAGCCAGCCGTTGTTGCCGTAAGTGGAGTTGCATACTTGGGTGGTGCCGATAACCATTCCGCAACGCTTAGTGGACTGGCCAGCCACCACGGCAGTTATTAGCGGCGTTGAGGCTACTCCAACGCTCGTCGGGCTGTTCCAATCTAAAGAAGTTTGGCTAAGGTACCCTTGCCAACTGCTGGTCGAAAGGTTGTTCCCGAGCTTCAGAGTGAACTGTGGAGTGGTTCGCGCCCAGTGGTAACCGCCCCAAGAGTGTGTGGCTGATGCGACATTCGCAAGCACGCCTAGTGCTAGCAGAGAGGCGGCAAAAACCATCGAGCGGCGCAGATTCAGGTAAGTCATGTAAGTATTCCCCCACCGGCAAGTTTCATGTTGGAATGTCGGCACAGGGTATGTGCCACCGGTTTCTCACCTGAATATACACCAGGCGGGCATTGATTTGCCCAGTCATTGTTCTAGTACGCCCCACAAAAAGACCTTAGGCCGCCCTGTGAAAAGGCCTCGTAGTGTCGTGCTTGACCACCGGCCCGCCTAAACAGTCTGCGATCCAAGGCTCATCCGCCGAGAGGCCCGGCGAGGGGACTGCATGCCGCAGGCAGCCTGAACAAGCCTGAACAAGCCTGAACAAGGCAGTGTTTAAAGAACCGGTTGGACTAAGCTGGAAGCGCAAGTATCGTCAAGCCACGACGACCAATCGTCAGAGCCGTGTAAGCGTGCAGTTCGCACCCGCGTGAGGTTGACCGGTGTTCCGGTTACATTGCGAAGCACAGGAGATCAAATTTGACTTACAGCGCGATGCTGTATTGCGTTTTCACGGCAGCGGCTGCGCTGGCGCAAGCGCCGAGTATCAAAGTCACTCTCCTAGGCACATCCTGGCCGAGCATCGCGCTGGAGCGCGCAGAGGCGGGAACACTGGTGCAGGCGGGCACAGAGACGCTATTGTTCGACTGCGGGCGCGGCGTACCGGAGCCGCTCAACCAGATCGGGGCAGGGAGCGTGAGCCGGGTCTTTCTGACCCACCTGCATTCGGATCACACGCAAGGGCTGCCGGTTCTATGGATGGGACAGTGGAGTGCGCGGCGGAACAATCCGCTCGCCCTATACGGGCCGGGCGCCGAGGTGGACCAGCCTACGGGCACCACCGGACTGGCCGCTCAATTGATGACGGCGTATGCCACCAACACGCACATCCGGCGCTTGGATACCGTGTGGATTACGGTGGCCGTTCCGTAGTGATTTCGGGCGATACGAGGCCTTCAGACAACTTGGTGAAGTACGCCAAGGGCGTGGACCTGCTGATTCACGAAGTGTTTATGGCGGCGACCACTGCGGTGACCGCGCAGTATCATACGCTGCCGGAACAGGCGGGAGATTTGTTCACGCGGGCGGCCGGGTGCAAGGGGCCGCTGTACGTCAGAACCGATCTCACTTCCATCACGGTGGGCGATCAGGTGACGGTGTGGCCGGGCCCTTCCGTCGCGACGCCGGAGATTCGGGCGCTAACCAACGAGAGCTATGGCGCAATGCTTTCCTCGTCCGGGACGATCATCGAGTGGGGCACCGGATTTTCGGCAGAGGGCGGGAACTCGCTGCGCTCTGCGCGTACAAGCACTGTCCTTTTGTTTTGGGAAAAATCGGCGTCGCAACTCAATGCCGAGCTAGGTGGGCGCGTGCGGCGTGAGTTCCGCTGCTTTCGCAATCACGGTGCAGTGACGCTCACGTTTTCATGCGGGAGACGAGCGGGCCGGGGTCGTATCCGGCGAGGATGAACATCGGAGCGCCGAGTGTGTAGGTTGGCATATGTTTGAGCAGGGCACTCGCTGCGCGGGAGTTAAGAGCCTGATAATCGCGAAGATCGCCAACAGTCGCGAGGTTGGTGCGGGATCAGAGTTCGGGCTGTGGCACTGCAGGGCGGGACAGCTCTACTGGTTTCTAACGAAAAACTCTCCGCAGGGGACCACTCAGCCAAAGGCAAACGCCCTGGCACTATGCCGTGACTGGGTTGCGCCAGTCCCCGAAATTATCGAAGGAACTCCGGAGAATGCGATCCCGCAAAACGACATCGTAGATCGGCCTCCCTTGCGGTGGTGGGGAAGGGCCCGGTTACGTTGTTGGGAGATGCGGCACACCCCGCTACTCCCAATCTCGGTCAAGGGGCTTGCCAGGCGCTGGAGGATGCTGTCGTTTTGGCACGCTGCCTGACCCACCTTCGGAAAAGGTGTTCAAGTCCCAGTAGTTCTTCAAACCCGTCCACTCCACGACCTTTGGACTGAGCCAACGGCCAATCCCGCATCCGTGAGAACGAAGGTTGCGACCAACAGCAGACGTTTGTGAGCGGCTGGTGCCCGGCGCAATAGTGCGGCGGTTGTGACAAGCCCTCCGAACACGAGCATGTCGGCGAACATCACGCTCAGGAAGTGAGGATTCGAAGCTGGCGTTCCGAACTTGATTTGCTCTGTAACGATGGCCGTAATTACCCCGAGCACCACCATGAGAGTGGCCAAACCAGCCCCAAACATCCCCAGCCGACGATGGACGCCGACTTGACCACGATGCACCAGAATCAACTGCGCGGCGTGGATGTGGACGATCCACGGATAGGTAAGTTGTCCTGCGACGTGTTTCTTAACGTTGTTGCAGACAAACCCGGACAGGATCGCCAGCCATGCAGCGATGAGCATCGAACTGAACAAAGGCCGATCCCATTATGGGCTCGACTTCAGAGACACATTGCTACCTCGTCCGATCAACCGGGGTGAGCAGTGCTAACCTCCTCGTGGCAGGTGCCCGGATCGCGGTCCACAACGTAATCGGCCTCTTTGAGAACAGTGAAACGGTTGATGCTTTGACAGTAGGCTGTTGTCCCAACCTCACCAGATCCCCTGCTTCAGAGTGAAGTTCTTGTTCGACCATGACGTGCATGATGACTTGAGCTATTTACTCAAACAACCCGGTAACAGTGTCACTCTGTTGCACAAAGCTCTTCCAGGCGATTCCACCGACGAGGCTGTTCTGCAGTTCGCCAACAAGGGTGGTTGTGTGCCGTTGACTTGCAACTGGGACGACTTCCTCCATCTGTCGAAGACGAAACCGCAGCGTTATTTCGATTACCTCATCGTGCTGGTGATACTGGCCTGCGAAACAACATCAATTTCGCCTGATCGGCGCACATTGGTATTTGACCGGTTGGTCTCCCATCCTGGCCAAAGTTCGAACGTTTACGGTTTTTCCGGCCCCGGAGGATCGGGTGGTCTTCCAGCAGGTTCAAGTACTTGCAGCGGCTTGAACACACGCAACTGAATCTTGACGCAAACGGGTTTTGGCAGCTCCGATAATTTCCACAGTGTCCGTCATCAGGGATAATCCTGTAAGTTACGCTCATGCCTGATCCGCCAGGGGGATGATCAGCACTTGGGAAAAAAAGGTCAAGCCATGGAAGTAACACGAAGAACGCTCATGCTTGGCCGGGATGTTACTGATGAATGCGAGCAAGAAACGAAATACTTAAGGGAATTGCGATTTATGCTCCGTCCGCATCTGTACTGAGACCTGATGCACTTTGGTTCCATGTATTAGCGTTGTCATCTCGCGGTCTTGTTCAGCATCTTCTTTCTTTGCTGTTCCGCTTGGGGGCAGGGAGCCGCCACTCCATGAGGAAACAGCCACCCACCGTGGCTGCCAACAGAATCCAGTTCAGGGATTGATTGGGAACATCAATCAGGGTACCGGACTTGAGCAGTAGCAACCACAGCGCCGCAATCAGGGCACTGGTCGCAGACTCGAAAAGGCATCCCTCGAAGGCGGCATGGACGGCCAGAGTAAACGGAACGGCTACCACCAGATCGGCCACATAGTGCTCGCCCAGCCCCAGGGTCGCGATCACGGTCAATCCCACCAGGGCAGCAAAGATCGCGCGCATCCAAAATGCCCATCGCCTGGAGTTCCAGAATAGGAGCAATGTCCACGATAGATGTAAAGAGGGCATGGCGTTGCGGGCGCCGTGAGCCACCAACATTGGAACCATCGACAGGTCGGCAACTGCCGGAGGGGTGAGCGGATAATCCCGGCTATAGGCAACTGCCGGGCCCGCTGCCGGAAACAGGAGGTAGGCCAGGCTGCCAACCAGACCGAGCGTGAGAAACCGCGCGAGGATCCGCTGCTCCCCGAACCGTTTCTCAATCAAGTGAGCGACAGCCGGTGCAACCGGAAGAAGAATGTAAGTCAGGAAGGAGACATTGCGAAGGATCTCGAAACGACCGAACAACCGTCCGGCCAGAAAGCTCGCCTGGCCACCCAGAGACTGGTCGAAAGCGTATAAAAGTGGATCGAGAGTTCTGGGATGCTGGACCGGAAGCCAGTTCAAAAACCTACCTGCCAGTATGATCCCTACTGGGAGCGCTGCGGCTGCGAGGAGCCGGCGGCCCTGGAGCAAGAACATTGCGGCACTCAGACACGCCATACCCACAAGCGCCATACCGGCAATCAGAGGAGCGCACACCCACTCGGCCCGGCCTACGCCAGTCTGCCAATAGAGCATCGCAAGAAGCAGTGTCAGTGCGAGAACGGCGATCATTTCCCTGCGATTCCAGCTACTTTCGAAAAGGTAAATGAGGGCACCGGCGGCCAGCGCAGTGGCGAGCAAAGGGCTCAAACAAATCTGGACCAAGACGTGAGCGAGCAGAGTGTTGGAATTGGTGCCGTGGCGCGCAAGAAAGGGTGCCAAAGCGACAACTGCCGCGATGGACCGGAGAATCCACTGGCGGTGCCGTAGCTTGATCGCCGATTTCACCATGGCCGCACCGGGGAAGTTCGTCCACCTTGGGTTTCTATCCATACCTCGCAGAAAGGCAGTGTGAACTTCCACTGCCGCTGCGCCCAGTTCCCGCACTGCACGGAGGCTAAAGGTCTGGGAAATGGTGGGGTATCGGCTGAATGGGTAGGCTTTACGAATCATATACGCCCAAGAGATGCACGTCTTATGCCAAGCTAAGTGCCTGAAAAGTCGTGAGTGCAGCGTCCTGCTCCAAGCCGGTCGCCCGGGAAGTGTTTCGTTTCGTGCCGTTCGCCTTCGTGTTGCCGATGCTCGATCTTACACTTGTCGCCTCGTCTCTGTGTCTTCCAGAACAAGTCCGTGAAAGCGCTTTTGCAATCTCGACATCGATCTCCCCGGCGGCTCTAGGCTCAGGGAATTTGCGGGATACGCGTGAATGTCAGAAGGACTCACTTGTCAACAAAAAGGAGGCCTGGTGGGTTAGGAAAGAAATGAGAGTGGCTCCCGATTCTGGACGCATTTAGGACTCTCGCGGCGCGCTCGTGACGCGCAACGGTGCGTGTCAACAACTTTGAGACAGTTTACATGGGAGTTTACTGAGTATTTTTTAGAGGTGGTTTGTTGATCCAGACCTGGTTGGGTGCTGGATGGGACTGTGGGGGACGGTTGACGAAGCGTTCGGGGTGAAGGATG
>JBBRBI010000085.1:0-28120 GCA_038206015.1 Bryobacterales bacterium
TGCTTTGTTCGCCAAGAGTTGCAAGCCCGGCACCTCGAGCTCAAGATTTGAGCCTTCCTCAGAACCACGCGGCACGAGGCAAAGGCTCTGATTTTCGCCCGTACCGATGAAGTAAGCGCGAGGCAAACCGCCCCGCACCAGAATGCCCTGCCCGCCGCCCCTGACGTGCGCATAGTAAGCCGCCCCCTGCGCTACGGCGAGGTCGAGATCCTGATTCTCAAACACCAGCGGCGTCTTGCCAAACCAGCTCTCAACCACCTGCTTCACCCGATCCCGCAAGATATCGGGGATGAAGAAGCCGCCGTTGAACAGGATCGCGTCCGGCTGCACACCGCCACTCTCGTTGAGAAACTGCGCCAGGTGTTTGGTCACGGCAGGGTCAGAAACATAGGGTAAGCCCAGCTCACGGAAGGCGCTTTTCTTGTCGATGTTCGGCAAGTCGGTCAACGCGCATTCCGGCAGAAAACCATCCAGGGCCAGCTCGCGCGCTTCCGCCCGCGTAATCTCTGTGCGCAGCGTTCCGCCGATCAACGAGCTACCCGCACCGAGCACCGTGATCTCCACAGCCTCCGGCCCCTCCAAGGCCAGCAGCTTCTCTTTGGCAGCCGCACACTGCCGTCGCAGAGCGCTGCGCTGGCGCAAGGACAACTGCGTGTTCAGCTTTGTCTCCACCAACCAACTCAGCGTCAGATCGAGATTGTCGCCACCCAACAGCAAGTGCTTGCCCACCGCGGTGCGTGTGAACTCAACATTGTCACCCGTGCGGCTGACCTTGATCAGTGTGAAGTCAGAGGTGCCGCCGCCGACGTCCACAATGAGCACATGCATACCGTCGGTGAGATTCTTTTGCGATTGCGATAGGTGCCGCGCGATCCACGAATAGAAAGCCGCCGCCGGCTCTTCAATCAGCGTCAGCTTATCGAGGCCCGCCGCCCGCGCCGCCTGCACCGTCAGCTCACGCGCCTCTTCATCGAAACTGGCAGGCACCGTCAGGACAACATCGTGCTCCCCGATCGGTGAGCCCTGCGACTCCTGCCACGCGTTGGCGATGTGCGCCAGATACTTGGCCGACGCTTCCACCGGCGAATATAGCCGGCCCGCCTCCTGGGCGTCCCACGGCAGGATCTTGGCGTTGCGATCCACTTCGCTGTTGCTGAGCCAGGACTTGGCGGCATAGACGCTTTTCGTTGGCACCAGCGCGCCCTGTTCTCGCGCGTAGACACCGACGTACTCCTGCTGGTCGAGATACAAAAAGCTCGGCAGCGTTCTGCGCTTTTCGCTGCGGCCTTGCGCGATAAACTGGCCGATCTCCAGCACGTGGATCGGCGTGAAATCTGCTTCTGCCGCCTCTAGCGGGTCCACCCAGGCCAGCGCGGAATTTGTCGTTCCGAGGTCAATGCCAATCTTCATGTCTTGCGTTCTCTTACGTTGAACTCGAGCTTCCAGCGGTCGCCATTGTCGGCTACGCAATACAGCTCAAGCATCCCTGTCTCAGTCACTTGCGATTCCAGCGTAACCGGCACCAACCCGCCGGGGGTCTTGGCGGTGGGTGCCAGCGTCAGCTCCATCGTTGGCAATTCTTTCAGATCTCGTGGCATCGGGTCCAGCAGTGCGCCCGGCTCATCGCCGCGCCGCTCAGAAGAATTGAAGATGCGAAACTCTACCGGCTCGCCAATGTGCAAACCAAATTTGCGCCCAGGAAAACGATGCGCCGTGCCCTCTTCCATGCCAAACGGCACAACGGTAAGCGCCTTCATCGGCGCGGCCATCCCTGGCACAGCAGGCATCGCATCCTCGATGCCGACATAGTAAGTTCGCGGGACACCGCCACGTATCCGAATGCCCTTACCCTGCCGCGCTTGCCCATAGTAGGCGGCACCGCGGGCAACGGCCAGCATGAGGTCCTCACCGTCCAGCACCGTGATGGGGCGGGGCAGCCAGCCGTTCAAAGTTTCGAGAATGCGCTGGCGGATCAGGCCGGCGCGCAGCACGCCGCCATTGAATAGAACGTGCGTCGGCAAGCCGCCGGCCTGCTTCAGAAAATGAGCTAAATGAGCGGTGATCCGCGCATCGCTGGCAAAGGGCAGCGCAATCTCCTGAAGCGCCGCACGTCGAGCGCGCTGCGGTGTCTCATCGATTGCACAGACCGGGAGGAAACCCTCCACCAATACCTGCTCCACCGTCTGGCGGCTGAGCTTGCTCTTGATCGTCCCGCCGATGATGCTGCTGCCACGGCCCAGTATCGTGACCGGCTGCTCCAGCGTGTCCGACTGAGGGTCGAGCAGGCTCTCTTTGGCGGCCCGGCATTGCTGCCACAAGGCCTGCAGCTGCTGGGCATCGAGCTTTGTATTCTTTGCTGCGAGCTCTGCCTCCAGGTGGCGGGCGAGCGCTAGATCCATGTTGTCGCCCCCCAGCAGAATGTGGTCGCCCACCGCCACACGCTCCAGGCTCAGCGTGCCGCCCTGGTCCTTGACGTCGATCAAGGTAAAGTCGGTGGTGCCGCCGCCGATGTCGATGATCAGGATCCGATTGCCGGGGCCGACGATCTCGCGCCAGTCTGGATGTTTGGCGAGCCAGGCATAAAAGGCGGCCTGCGGTTCTTCCAGCAGGACAACATCTTTGAGCCCGGCCTCGCGTGCCGCCTTCTCGGTCAGTTGGCGAGCCACTGCATCAAAGCTGGCAGGAACCGTCAGTACGACATCGCAATCGGCCAGCGAGGGGTTTCCAGCGTCTTTCCAAGCCGCATTCAAATGTTGCAAGTAAGAGCGCGAGGCCGCCACCGGTGAGATCTTCGAGACGCCTTCGGGGGCATGCACCGGCAGAAACGCCTCTGTACGGTCGACGCCGGCATAGCTTAGCCACGACTTGGCACTCGACACCAGGCGTCCCGCATTTTCAGCGCCCCGGCGTCGCGCGAGCGTACCAATCACCAGCCTGGGAGCGTCGTCCCAGGGCAGTGCGATTGCACCTTCCGCGAAATCCTTCGGGCCCGGGATGTAGGCAAACGAGGGCAGCAGTTCTTCACGCCGCACCTCTCCGGGTTGCACCGTCTGCGCGACTGCGAACGGGTGGATGTTCTCGCCATCGCTAAAGGCCAACGCGCTGTTGGTTGTGCCCAGGTCGATGCCAATTGAAGTGGAATGCTTTGCCAAGGTGGACTACTCGACTTCGATTTCGGCAGGTGCCAGGATCTTCAAATTGGCCTTGCTTGGCGGCGCGGGCAGTTCGATCTTTTCGACTCTCCAGCCCTTGTGGCGCAAGATGCCCGCGCGGACCTGACCATCGGCCGGGACATTGCCCAGTAGCTTGATTGCAGTTGGGTCGTTTCTCAACGCGCCTGCTGCGGAGAGTTGCGTCACCGCTCCTTCTACGCCATCAATCACTGGCTGCAACGACAGGTATCGCTGCAAGGTAGCGCGAGAGCTTTCATGAATGTTGCGCACGGCCGCGCCCACTTGCTCGTCTGAGTAGGGAGAGACATCCTCCATCAGAAAGTCGAGCAGTCGGGCATCGCGTTGCAAGAGCGAAAGCAGTTGCAATGCGCCGTCGCTGTTATTGGTGGGAGCAGCCACGGGCGCCGCTTTGGTCGAGGCGCGGCGGGATAATCCCAGCGCGACAATGACAGAGTCTGGGAGTTGGCCGCCAAACAGCAGACCAAAGAATGATGAAAATGCGAGCGATATACGGCTCAAGGTTGGCTCGAGCCTCCATTTCTATGGGGATTTTTGGCCAGATTGGCCCGAACTTCCATTCTAACGCCCGATTCCGGCTAGGATAGGCAGGAGATGACCGAAACTCCTCAGAAACTGAAACGTGGCGAGGTGGCTGCGGCCACCGGCATCAACAGCGAGACTCTGCGCTTTTACGAGAAAGAGGGCTTGGTCAAGCCCGAGCGCGGTGCGAATGGGTATCGACTTTATAGCGAAGAAGACAGCAAGCGGATTCGCTTGACCCAACGCGCAGTGGGCGTTGGCTTCAGCCTGCAGGAGGTCAAGACCTGGCTGGAAGGCGATGCCGCAAGCATGGAGCGCGCGCTTGTCCAGATCGATACCAAAGCTGAGGAGATCGACAAGCTGCGCAAGAGCCTTAAGAAGAGACTGAAGCGGCTATGAGCGATCGCCGCCAGCAGGTTGAGGCCCTGTTTCATGCAGCGCTGCAATGGCCCTCCGCTAAGCGGCAAGGCTTTCTGCTGGAACAGGCTGGAGGCGACACCGATTTGATCGGCAGCGTAAATGAGCTGCTGGCTGCCGATGAGGTCCGCCCTCCAGAAGCCGCCGCGCCTGCAGCCCCGCTGCAGCGCTACGGCATCTACCAGACGATTTCGCTTCTTGGGCGCGGCGGCATGGGCAGTGTCTACCTCGCGGAACGCGACGATGGACAGTACAAGCAAAAGGTGGCGGTCAAGGTGCTGGCCCACCATCTTGGCGGCGAGGATTTCGAGGCCCGCTTCCGGGTAGAGCGCCAATTGCTGGCGCAGATGAATCACCCCAACATCGTGCGGCTGCTCGACGGCGGCATCAGTTCATCCGGGGAACCTTATCTGGTCACCGAATATGTCGATGGCGTCGCGCTCGATAGCTATTGCAACCGTCACAAGCTTGGCCTGCGCCAGCGCATTGGTCTGTTTCTGCAAGTCTGCGCGGCTGTGGATCACGCGCACCAGAATCTCGTCGTCCACCGCGACCTCAAGCCGTCCAATATCCTGGTTACCGAAGACGGCACCGTCAAGCTGCTCGACTTTGGCACGGCCAAGCTGGTGAAGGGTCCAGACGAGCAAACCGTTACCGAGTTGATGTTGCTCACGCCGCGCTACGCCAGCCCCGAGCAGTTGCGCAAGGACGCGATCACCACCCGCAGCGATGTTTACTCGCTGGGCATGATTCTCTACGAACTGCTCGGCGGGCAGCGCCCCTTTGGCAATACGGGCGAGGTGGTGCAGGAGT
Organism: Bryobacterales bacterium; assembly: GCA_038206015.1. Lineage (GTDB taxonomy): Bacteria > Acidobacteriota > Terriglobia > Bryobacterales > Bryobacteraceae > Bryobacter. Next base: position 4,944 of record JBBRBI010000085.1, read on the forward strand.
TGGCTCGCGCCTATCAGTATGCCGAAGCTGAGCCGCTGGGCAAGGCAACTAACGCCGACGATGCCGCGCTGCGCGGCATGGCGCTTGCTGATCTACAGCGTCAACTCTCCGGCGACCTCGAGGTCATTGCCGCTAAAGCGCTCGATCATGACCCCGCCCGGCGCTATGCCAGCCCTCGCGAATTGGGCGAGGATCTGGATGCCTACCTGCAGTCGCGCCCGGTCAAGGCGCAGGCCGCAACGGCCTGGTACAGGGCTCGCAAGTTTCTCTATCGCCAGCGCGTCGCCGTGTTGGCGGCAGTATTGATTCTCGCAGCCGCGATTGCTGGCATCGTGAGTACACTCCATGAGAAGTCTTTGGCCCAGCGCCGCTTCAATGACGTCCGGCGTCTGGCACACTATCAACTCTTCGATCTCTACGATCAGATGTTGGCGGTCGACGGCACCACGAGGCTTCGCGCTGGTATGTCGGAAGAAGCTTTACGCTATCTGAACGCACTGTCGGCAGAGGCGCAGGACGACGAGACACTCGCCGTCGAACTCGCCCTCGGCTATTTGCGAGTTGGGGATGTTACAGGCAATTATGCGGTGCAGTCGCTTGGCAAATGGCAGGAAGCTATCGCTGCTTATCGCAAAGGCCTCACGGTGGTTTCAAAGTTCAATTCCTTTGGAGCACGCCGGGTCCGGGCTTTGCTTGAGACCAGCATCATCAACACGGAATTCTCGGTCAACCAAAGTCCTGAATATGCCGCTCGCGTAGTGGCAGGGGTCAAAGAATACGAATCGCTCGTCGCGCAGGAACCAAAGAACATCGAGAACTACCTGCGACTCGGTAAGGCCTACCAAAATGCCGGGCGCACGATCCAATCCCCGCGCAGCGTGGGCGGCTTTGCCGACGCAAGTGAAGAGTGGACTGCCAAAGCAAAGGCAACCTTTGAGAAAGGCCTGGAACTTAATACCGAAGCAAAGCCCCTCTTGCAAGCGCTCATGCAACTGGCCAGTGAGCGCAGTAGTTGGATCGCGCAGACCAAACCTCAGGAGGCCCTCCGCTGGGCAGGCGAGGCCGAGATGTGGCGGCTGCGAATGCCCCCCGCTTTTCGTGAGAGCTCGCTGGTGCGGCGCGATCAGGCGTCGATGTTTTCAGCCAGAGCCACCGCCTTGAATAGCCTTGGCGAAGGCAAGGAGGCAGTCGCTGAAATGTCGAAAGCAATCGAGATTTTCCAATCACTGGTCAAGGCTGACGCCGATAACCTGGGTGCCCAGATGGACCTGATTGCGGTCACAAGCAACCGCGGCATACTGCAATACGATTTGGGTCAGAAGGCGGACTACCGGCAGTCCTACGAACAAGTGCTGACTCTGGCCGAAAAGCTCTATGCGGCCCGCCCGCTTCCGCGTGCCGAAGACTTCCGCCTCAAAGCTCTCTACAATCTCTGCTACGCATACTCAGAGCTCAAAGACCCCCGTGCGGACGCAATGCTTGCCAGAACTGTTGCTGCACTGAAACGCCGCGCTGCCGCCGACAGCAAGGACATGCTGAGCCGTGTTGAACTTGCCGACCTTTTGTTGAACCTGCGCCACCCCGGCTATGACAATCCGCTGGACGCGCTGCCCTATGCGCGCCAAATCACCGAGATGGCACCGAAGGAACTGAATGGTTGGGAATTGCTGGCAGAAGCGCACCTGCAAATGAAGGAGTTTCCGGCAGCGATCCGGGCTCTTGAAAAGAGCGTCGAAATTGTTCCCGCTCCCAAGCCCGGCCAGCAGCCGTCCAAGATGTACGCGGGCTTGCAGGAACGCATTGGTCGCTACCGCGAACTGGCAGCCAAGGCTGCCAAAAACTAGCTAGCGGGTCTTCTCGTCTTTTTCCACTTTGCCGTCGCGCACGTGGATGATCCGCGCGGCATGCATCGCCACATCCAGCTCATGCGTAACGACGATGATCGTGTTGCCTTGTGCGTTGAGGCGCTCAAACAGCGCCATGATTTCCACACTTGTCGTCGAATCCAGGTTACCCGTGGGTTCGTCAGCCAGCAGAATCGAAGGGTTGTTGACGAGAGCACGCGCGATCGCCACACGTTGCCTCTGACCACCGGAAAGCTCATTCGGCTTGTGATACATACGCTGGGCAAGGTCTACCTGTTCCAGGCATTGCTTGGCACGCTCCAGCCGCTGCGCCTGTGTGAAGCCAGCGTAGATCAGCGGTAGTTCGACATTATGCAGAGCCGACGCACGCGGCAAAAGGTTGAAGCTCTGAAAGACAAAGCCAATCTCCTTGTTGCGAATGCGCGCCAGATCGTCGTCCGACATCGTACTCACCAGATTGCCATTGATGAAATATTCCCCGGCACTAGGCGTATCCAGGCAACCGATCAGGTTCATCAAGGTCGACTTACCCGATCCCGACGGGCCCATGATCGCCACGTACTCGCCACGCTTGATCTCAATGTCCGTCCCGTTGACGGCGTTGATCACCTGATCGCCCATGACATAGGTCTTCTTCAGGTCATAGGTGCGGATGACGATTCCGTCCCGCTTCAATTGCTCGCCGCGTAATTTCGGGTCTGCGGCAACGGCTGTAGACATAGATTAAGATTCTGCCTTCATATTGGACTTATTGTCTACTTTAACCTTTGAATCGTTGCGCAGCGTGCGAATCACTTTATAAGAGCCCGTAATGATCTCTTCGCCGTCCTGCAATCCGCTGGTTACCTCAATGTCAGTAGCGCCCGTGATTCCGGTCTCCACCTTCTTAAAGGCCGCCTGTCCATTCTTGACGACAAACACGCCCTGAATTTCCACTTTGGCTGCCTTGGCCTCCGCAGGCGACATCGGCGCGTCCTTCTTGTCCTTGTCGCCAGGCTTGGGCGCATCAAGGTCGCCCTGCTGACGTACAGTCAGCGCCTGAATCGGAATCGAGAGCGTCTTCGGCCGGGTTGCCGTCGTCACTCGCGATGTGCAGGAAAGTCCGGGGCGGATCTCATCCGGGGGATTCTCGAGAGCGATGACGACCTTGAAGTCTTTGGCTTCCTGCGAAGAAATCGCGCTTTGCGATGCCGCAAGGCCGGTGGAACGCAGGATTGCAGTGTTGCCGATCTCGATCACCTTGCCGTAGAACTTCTTGCCGGGGATCGCGTCAATCGTAACTTCGGTGCGCTGGTTGAGCGACACATTGACGATGTCTGTCTCGTCCACCTTCACTTCAGCAGTGATGATCGACATGTCAGCAATCGTCATGATCAGGCTGGCAGCAGAGTTCTGGATACCGGGGACAACCGTCTCACCGACTCGAACCGGCAGATTGGTCACAACACCATCGATCGGGCTAACGGCCATCGTACGCTGTAGGACGTCGGCAGCCGAACGCATGTTGGCTTGTGCGGCTGTCACGCGGCGTTGCGCTGCGGACATCGTCGCTGACTGTTGCAGCTTGGCGGCCCGCAACTGCGCAAGTCGCGCCTCGGCCTCACGCACAGCGGCGCTGTTCGAGTCGAGAGCGCTCTTTTTTAGCTCAAACTCCTGGCGGGCAATCAGCTTCTCGTCAAAGAGTTGTTTGGCGCGATCATATTCCAGCCTGGTCCGCTCAGCGTCCGCCTTGGATCGATCAATCGATGCCTGCGCGGATTTGATGTTCTCATCGGCCGCCATCAGTCCAGCTTCAGTCGCTGCAGACTCGGCTTCTGACGTGGCAACATTGGCGCGCTGCGCCGCCAGTTGCGCCTCGGGCTGTACAGACTCAAGCTTGGCCAACATCTGACCCTTCTTGACGCGCTGGCCCTCGACAACCAGGATCTCCATGATCCTCGATGCTCCATTTGCGTTGGAGCCAATGTTGATATAGTTGCGAGGCTTAATCTCGCCGGATGCGGTCACCAGCGACACCAGATCCTGCCGAGCTACCAACGCAGTCGTGACAGGGATAATGGCTCCCTGCTTCATTTTGTAATTCGCAAACGCCGCAGCGCCTCCGATTGTCAGCACGCCAACGCCGATGGCGACTTTCCATTTAGTTTTCAACGCTAGACTCCCGGATGTTTAGACGACAACTCTGGCTGAGAAGTTCAAAAAACACATCTCTACTTTCAGAGACGCTCAAATTGCCTGTTTCTTACAGTTTAGCGGACAAGGGGCGGCTCTATTTGCCGCTGATCCACTTGACGCTGACCGGGCGGGAACCCGTACAGGCCATGCTATCGGTCATCCCCGAGGAAATCATTGCGCAAGCTCCGTCAAGTGCCGACCGCATCGCGATCTCTTCATTGCCGCCCAGAGCCGTCTTGCAACTCGTCTGGCCCTGGTATTGCATACAGACTTCAACTCGATAGCGCGCATAAGACATGGAGTTGTAGATCAGCGCACCAACGAAACCGATCGCGGCCACCACAATAAATACAACTAACTTGGGGTTCTTCATACCGAGTAAAACGGTGCCATCTGGCGAAACTTCTGATAGCGCTGCTCAACCAATTGCTCAGGACTCAGGCCGGATAGCTCGCCGAGGGCATTGCGGATCGAAAAACCAAGCGAATTTGCTGCCGCATCGTAATTCTCCTGCGCCCCGCCCGCTGGCTCACTGACAATTTCATCAATGATCCCGCGCTCCAGCAAATCGGGTGCGGTCAGTTTCAATGCGGCCGCAGCCAATTCTGCCTTTGCCGAATCGCGCCAGATAATCGCCGCACAACTCTCCGGCGAAATCACGCTGTAATACGCGTTCTCCATCATCAGAATCTTGTTTCCGACACCCATCCCCAGCGCGCCGCCAGAGCCGCCTTCGCCAATCACAACTACGATCACCGGTACGCTCAGACGGGCCATCTCGCGCAGATTGTACGCGATCGCTTCGGCCTGCCCGCGCTCCTCGGCATCAATGCCAGGGTAGGCACCGGGAGTGTCGATCAGGGTGACGATCGGGCGCCGAAACTTTTCCGCAATCGACATCAGTCGCATCGCTTTGCGATAGCCTTCCGGCTTGGGCATCCCAAAATTCCGGGCGAGTTTCTGTTTGGTGTCGCGGCCCTTCTGCTGGCCAACCACCATTACCGCCTTGCCGTCGAGAAAAGCATAGCCGCCAAGGATTGCCTGATCGTCGCCATACAGGCGGTCGCCATGCAGTTCGTTGAAGTCGGTGAAGATGCGCTCAATGTAGTCGGAGGCGTGTGGGCGTTTGGGATGGCGGGCCAATTGAACCTTCAGGTAAGCCGGGTTAGGGCCTGCCGGAACAAGGGCTGGCGTGCTATCGGGATGAAGCGCGTGAATTCGCGCGGTAATGTCGTGATCTGACATCGATTAAGCTTCGCCAGTGGCTTCAAAGGAGTTGGGCCCAAAGAGCTTTCGAAGCTCGCCCTGAAATTCCTTGTCCGCTCTCACTTTAGGCGTCAGATCCAATGTTAGCGAAAAGTCATGGCTCTTTTCGAGGACCAACCGAATTCCTGCCGGCCCAGGCTTCCGGTCCACCAGTTCCCGAAAGGCTTTCACCCTCTCAGATTCACCCTCATTGAGCCGCACACGCAGCTGCACCATCGATGGCAATTTCACCCGCGCATTTTCCAGCGGCACCAGATCCTGCACCGAAAGCTTGGGCGGCGTGCCCTCATCCACCAGCACCTTGGCCGTGATCATCATCGCCTTGTCTTCTTCGAGCGCCTGGGCCATGCCCTCATACTTCGATGCAAAAACCATGCAATCCACCGTGCCATACAAGTCTTCCAGTTGCATCGCTGCCCACATCTCCTGCTTCTGATTGCGCTTGCGCTGGATGCCATTCAGAATTCCACAAATCTTCACTTCGACGCCCCGCTCCAACCCCAGCAGCGTTTCTGTCGTGTGCGTCCCCAGGTCGCTCACCTTGTCTTTGTAGCGGTCCAGCGGGTGCCCGGTGACATAGAAACCCAGCAACTCCTTCTCGCCGCTGAGCTTTTGTGCCGCGTCCCAATCCGGCACCTTTGGCAACTCACCTTCGTCGTGCTTTTCTTCACCACCCGAGAATAGATCGCCAAACAAACCCGACTGCCCCGAGTTGCGATCCCGCGACGCGCGCATGCCAGTCTCGATTGCCGCATCGAGTATCGCCATCTTCTGCGATCGCGTCCCCTTCAGCTCATCCATCGCGCCGCAACGAATCAGCGATTCGATCACGCGCCGGTTTACCGCCTGCATGTCCACCGTCTCGCAAAACTGATACAGCGTCTCAAACTTGCCATTCTTCGCGCGAGTCTTGACGATCGACTCCACCGCCCCCGCCCCCACGTTCTTGATCGCACCCAGGCCGAAGCGGATCGACTGCTCGGTCGGCGTAAAGTTCAAGTCAGAAATGTTCACACTCGGCTGCAGGACCGGAATCTTTCGGTCGCGGCACTCGTTGATGTAGCGCACTACCTTCGCCGTGTTCCCGGTTTCTGAGGTTAGCAACGCGCTCATGAATTCGACGTTGTAATTTGCCTTCAGATACGCCGTCACATAAGCGAGATAGGCGTAAGCCGCAGAGTGACTTTTATTAAAGCCGTAGCCCGCAAACTTCTCCATGTGGTCGAAGACTTCTTCAGCCTTCTTGACAGGGAAACCATTGTTGGCGGCTCCAATCAGGAAGCGCTGCCGCTGCGCTGACATCTCCGTGAGATTTTTCTTACCCATCGCCCGGCGCAACAGGTCAGCATCGCCCATTGAGTACCCGGCCAGCGTGTTGGCCATCTGCATCACCTGCTCCTGATAGACCATGACGCCATAGGTCTCCTCAAGAATCGGCTTCATCTCGGCGATCTCGTACTTCACCTTCGCCCGTCCATGCTTGCGGTCGATAAAGTCGTCGATCATGCTCATCGGGCCTGGGCGATAGAGCGCGTTCAGCGCGATCAGGTCCTCCAGCCGGTCGGGAGCGTAGCGGATCAAAATGTCCTTCATGCCGTCCGATTCAAACTGGAAGATGCCGGACGTCTGCCCGTCGCTGAACACCTTGTAAGCCGCCTTGTCGTTGAGCGGCAAGTCCTCGACAACTACCGTTTCGCCTCGATGCTTCTGGATCAGCGCCAGCGTGTCGGAAATAATTGTGAGCGTCGTCAGGCCCAAGAAGTCCATCTTCAACAGGCCGAGTTTTTCCAGTCCCACCATGTCGTACTGGGTGACGATTTCGTCCTTGTTGGTTCGGTAAAGCGGGACAAGCTCCTTCAGTGGGCGAGGCGAAATCACCACGCCTGCCGCGTGAATCGAAGCATTACGCGCCATACCCTCCAGGCGCAATGCGATGTCAAGCAACTCCTGTATCTTTGGATTCTGCTTGGCCAACACGCCGATGTCCGGCTCCAGCTCCATCGCTTGCTTAAGCTTGATGTTCAGCGGCTGCGTTGGGATCAGCTTGCTCAATTTCTCAACCTCGGCAAACCCAATATCCATCACCCGACCCACGTCTTTGATCGCCGCCCGCGCCCCCAGCGTCCCAAACGTGATGATCTGAGCAACTTGCTCACGCCCATATTTTTCGGTGACGTACTTGATCACATCGCCGCGCCCACGCGTGCAGAAGTCGATATCGATATCGGGCATCGAGATGCGCTCGGGATTGAGAAAGCGCTCAAACAGCAGGTTGTATTCGAGCGGATCGATATCCGTGATGTTCATCGCGTAAGCAACCAGCGACCCTGCCGCTGATCCACGCCCCGGCCCCACCGGAATGCCCGATTCCTTCGCATGACGGATGAAGTCCCAGACGATCAGAAAGTATCCGGGGAATTTCATCTGCTGGATGGTGCGGATCTCACGCGTCAGCCGCTCTTCGTAGACTTCCAGCGGATAACGCAACACACCCTGTGCCGCAAGGATCTCCAGGCGCGACCGCCGTTTCTCAAAGCCGGCCCGCGCCACCCACTCAAAGTAACTGTCAATCGTCTGCTCGCCTGGAATCTGAAACGACGGAAAGGGATTGTCCACCGGAGAAAGCTTGAGCTTGCAGCGCTGTGCAATGTCCCAGGTTGCATCGAGAGCCTTGGGGTAATTCCCAAACAGCTTTTCCATCTCCGGGCGAGTCTTCAGATAGAACTCAGGCGTGTCAAAGCGCATGTGATTGGGGTCAGACAGCGTGCGGCCCGTCTGGATGCAAAGCATCGCCTCATGTGCGTTGGGGTCGGATGCGCGCAGGTAGTGTGCGTCGTTCGTCGCCACCAGAGGCATCCCGGTGTCGGCTGCCAGCTTGTAAAGCTCGGGGATCACCTTCCGATCCATCTCCAGGCCGTGGTCCTGTAACTCCAGATAGAAGTTGCCCTTGCCAAACATGTCCTGATACTCATAGGCCATGCGTCGCGCATCGTCATACTTGCCAGCGAGCAGCGTCTCCTGCACGTCGCCCCGCAAGCATCCAGACAGGCAAATCAGGCCCTTGCTGTGCTGCGCCAGAAGGGCCTTGTCAATGCGCGGCTTCTGATAGAAACCATCAATGTAGCCGGTCGAGACAAGATCGATCAGGTTGCGATAGCCTTCTTCGTTTTCACACAGCAACACCAGATGGTGATAGCGATTGCCAGGGTTCTTCACAGAAGCGGCCTGCTGCGTCACATACATCTCGCAACCGATAATTGGATTGATACCCGCGCCCTTGGCCGCGTTATAGAACTCGACGCCGCCAAACAGATTGCCGTGGTCGGTCATCGCGATGGCGGGAGCCTTTTGCTCTGCCACCACCTCCATCATCTGACTGATTTCGCAGGCACCATCGAGCAGCGAATAGTCGGTGTGGCAGTGGAGGTGAATGAAAGGTGCTTTATCGCCCATGGGAAGCCCTCATTTTAGCGAGACGACGCACCGTTGTCCGCAACGCGCCAAAATAGAATCAATGCGACGCCTGATCCCGCTTTTTCTGCTTTCGATATCCAGCTTGGCGGCGCAGTCTAGTGCATGCCCAACCAGAGAGGTCACCGTCGACGTCCGGCAGCGCAATGTTTCAGAGCCAATCGCCGGTCTCGTGCCCACAGACTTCCACATCTCTGGCAGAGGAGTGGTGGATGGCCCGCCCCGGTCCATTGCGACGCGCCTCCCGGCCGACATCGTCGTGTTGATTGAAGACCGCACACGCGGCGGCTTCCTTGCGGGCGCAGCCGATCTCTTTGTGAAGTCGTTAATGCCGGATGATCGTGTTTCGGTGATGACCTATGGCGTCTCTGCCAAGCGCCAATTGGCGTGGTCGCACGATGAGGACAAGATTCGCCTGGCAATCGAGAAGGGTGCCGATGGCATGCACGTGCAGGTGGCGCGGCCATTCTATGGGGTCGTCGATGCGCTGAAACTCTTCGGCAAACCAGTCCCAGGTCGGCAGCGCGCGATCTTCATGTTGGGCGACAATCTCGACCGCGGGTCACAGATCCGCATAGAGCAGTTAGCAGCCAATCTCATTGACGAGCGAGTAATTTTGGATCTGGCGATTGATCCTGCGCCCTCGCGCAAGATCCCTCGCGTCAATCTTCCGCCTCCAACGCTGAGCAACCAGGCACCTGGCTTCATCCCGCCGCCGGTGGGCGAACAGTCAGTCGGGGCGCTGGTACAAAGCAGCGGTGGAGTGGCCGACAAGTTCCTCGATGCAAGCTATTTGCGGGACATGCGTGAGCGGCTCAAAGGTAGGATTACGCTGACTTATTGCGTGGAGGGCAGATATGCAGACCGCAGTCCGACGGTTGAGCTGTCCCCGGTCGCCAAACAAAAATACGATGATGCGGAACTCCGGGCACCCGGCATCGATCTAAAGAAACAGAGGGATCAATAAAAATGCCTGAGTGGATTTGGCTTGCACTCTTTTTCGCTGCGTACTTTATCCTGATGCGCTGGGTGCTGCCGCGCCTCGGCGTCCCCACTTGAATGGGCGGCTCCTGCAACGTCGAGTCTCGACGTGAAACCAAACCCGGGCAACCGGTTGAACGGCCCTGACCTCTACCTATTCATTCACCTTGCGAATCTTTCCGCCCAGCGCAAACAGCACGCCCGTGCCGAGCGCGGGCAGAATGCCGGCTGCAATCAGTATTGGCGTGTAGCCGATGTGGTCCACCACCCAGCCAGTTGAGAGCGTAAAGATGATCGCGCCAATCCCGGCACCAAGCCCGCCAAGTCCAGCAACAGACGCCACGTTCTGCTGCCGAAAGTAATCGCTTGGCAGCGTCTGAACATTGTTGATCCATGCCTGAAAGCCAAAGGTCACTACGGAAATCAGCGCCAGTATCTGATAGGGATTGGTCAGCGCCGCCACTCCAAGGCCGCAGCACATCAGCATCGCTGCGAGGACAATTACGGTCTTGCGTGCCCGGTCCACGGTCCATCCACGTGCGATGAGAAACCCGGAGGCCCCGCCGCCAATCAGGCTACCCGCATCCGCCGCCAGAAAGGGCACGGAAGCGAACCAGGCGATTTGCTTCATGTCCAGGTGATGCACCCGGAAAAAGTACAAAGGCAGCCAGGTAATGTACAGCCACCACACCGGATCGGTCAACATGCGCGAAAGCACAATCGCCCAGGTTGGGTGGTGGCTAAGCAGGGCGCGATAGCTGGAGGCCTGGCCGCCGCCGTCCAACTGCGCGTTTTCCCGCAGCATCTGGCGCTCATCGGCGCCCATCCAGCGATGCTCCAGCGGCGGCTGATAAATCCAGAGCCAGAGAAGCAGCCAGAGCAAGCCAAGCGATCCCGTAACCAGAAAAGTGGCTTGCCAACCGTACTGGATCTGCAGGTAGACAATGACAGGCGGTGCGATCACGCTTCCCAGCGCCGCACCGCTATTGAAAATCGACATCGCAAAGGCTCGTTGCGAAACGGGAAACCACTCCGCCGCTACTTTGGCTGCGCCTGGCCAATTGCCAGCCTCGCCAAGACCCAGCATGAAGCGGAAGAAGCTCAAAGTCCCGGCACTGCGAGCCAGCGCATGAGCCATCGCGGCAGCAGACCAAATCAGGATCGAGATACTGAAGCCTCGCTTTACGCCGACGCGGTCGTATAAGCGCCCGCTCATCGCCTGGCTCGCCGCATACGCGACAAGAAACCATGTTGCGATGGCAGCAAACTGTTGGTTGCTGAGGTTCAAATCCTTGACGATGATCGGGGCCAGCACCGACACGGTTAGACGGTCGATGAAGTTGATCAGTGTCGCGAGGAAAACAAGGCCGATGATGTACCAGCGGAGTCCTGGTATCGTCACCATGTTGCGCTGCTTATATTTGTGGTCATGACTTTGGTGCCGCGCAGGATGCCCGGAGCTACTGCTTGAATCAACTGGTAACGTTAACATACGAAATCCAGATACCAATCGCCACGCCCCAAAGTTGGCCGAGTTGACGGAGTGGCCGCAGAGTCCGGCAGCGATCTTCGATCGTGGCTATGAATAGCTAAAATTGCGGCATGGAGACCGGCGTACGCGAACTAAAGGATCATCTCGATAGGCGGGCGGTTGGGGAGCTTATTCTCCCCGCCACGCACCGTTCAAGGCAGGGTAGCAAGTTCGACCGGCTAGTCGCATCGGGAGTGATTACTCGACCGCCCGAGGACGAGGACCCGCTCGAAGGCTGCCCTGAGATTCACCTCGCTCCTGGAACGGCCGCCGTCCTGATTGACATCGACCGTAGCGAAGGGTAACGCGACCGCCTGCGTCTCGGGAGACCACCCCGCATTGCTCACGATCGTGACGCGCGACGGCCGGGTTCGTGACGACGCCATCGCGCTCGGCCATCCCGTAGAGTAATTCGAGACCCCATATTCCTGATATCCTAACGCCTCATGCCAGCATTCCGCGAAGTCCCGATCGATAACTTTGTTTTTGGCTGTCACCGCTTCGGTTTCGGCCCTCCTCCCGGCGGTGGCCCGGTCGACGTCACCAAGCACGTCGTGCCCCTGGTCCGTACCGCTCTCGATCTCGGCATCCGCACCTTCGACTCTGCCGTCCTCTATCGCGCCACTCTCCAACTCGGTCAGGCCCTCGAAGCCCTCGCAGTAGACCCCAACTCGATCCAGCTCCAAACCAAGTGCCTACGCTATCTCGGCCTCCAAGTGGACGGCGCAATTGAGCACCAGCCAGAAGCTCTCCTCCAGGGCATCCCCGCCCGCTACCACGGCCTCACCGACAAGTGGGACACCACGCCCGCAGGCGTCGAACAGCAGCTCTGTCGCGAGCGCATCGAGTTCGGCGGTCGCGGCCTCCACGGTGTCGCCCTACACGATCCGCCGGACAAAGAAAAGCAGGTCGGCCTCAATTGGGCCACCGACATCACCCCAGCCATCGCCTTCCTCAGGACTGCCCGCAAATCCGGCGCAATCGGGCGTATCGGCCTCGGCATCAAGGAGCCCGCCTTCGTCCACCGCTTCATCGCCCAGGAGCCAGGCGCACTCGATTACGCCGGGGTCACCTTCTGCCCTACTATCCTCGGACCCATGATGAAGATCATCGAAGCCGCGCGCGAGCACAAGTTCCAGGTCACGCTTATGGGCATCAACTACGGCCAGGCATTCACCCTCACCCAGGACCCCGCCACCGCCCCCGATTTCCTCTACAACTACGAGGCCGCAACGCCCGACGAGCGCGTCCTCATGTCCCGCTTCTACAAGATTTGCGGCTCAACCCCCCTGCTGCATCTAGCCGCTGCTGTCGCCGGTCTGCTTGCTGTCAATTTCCCCGGTATCTTGACCCAGATCGTGACCTCCACGATGACGCCCAGCCGCTTGGTCGAGACGGTCAAACTCGTGCGCGAAGCCCAGGTCCCCGCCCCCGTCTGGGCGGAACTGAAGGCCGCAGATTTGATCCCCAATGACTTTCCGACAACTTAGCCAGTTGTAATGCCAAAGGATCGTATGCTCAAACGCAAATTTACCGACTTGCATGGCATCGGGAAAAAGATGGCTGCCGATTTCGAATTACTTGGCGTGAAGTCCGTTGCAGACCTTGCCCGTCGCAATGGCGATACGCTCTACAAGGCGCTTGAGAAAAAGACCGGACAGCATCAGGATCCCTGTGTTCTCGATACCTTCCGCTGTGCCGTGGCTCAGGCCAAAGACCCGCAGCTACCGCTTGATCGCTGCTATTGGTGGACCTGGTCACGCGAGCGCTTGGCCCGCAACCACAGAACGCCAAAGTTATTGAGCTGAGTCCGCGTCTTGGCGCCACCAGAGAACCAGTCTTCGTGGTGGAAATTGTACACATTCTCCACACCCACTTCTGGAGTGTCCAGATCTCCCAGCGCGATGTTGATGCCCACGCGGCGGTCTCCCATCTTCGGGGACCAGAACTGCCCTGGCTCCACCTCAACACACGGGTCCATCGCGATCGACCATTCGATCACATAGCCATGGCCGCCCGCTTTGGGCACCGCAGCCGCCACCATAGCTCCAGAATCGATCCAACCTGAGTAAGTCGCAAACGCCTTGGCATCGCTCCTCGGCTCGCCCTCCAGCAACCCACCCTTGCCCAATCCGCCCAGACGGCTCTTGGTCAGGTTCACCACCATCTGCCAGGACCGGCCATTGCCCGCAACCGACTCATCGGCCTTCCATTGAAACGACGGGTTCAGCAGAATCTCCATCTCATCGCCAAACCAGGGGAAGGCATTGCGCGACGGCTTCCCGTCGACAAACTCATGCGCCTTCGGAAACGCCTTGGGCAGCCAGCGCGGCGTATCGATGCCATACAGGATGTCGTCATCGACATCAAAGGCAAAGTACAGGCGATTGCCATCATGCTTCACCCAGCCATTCAGGTTCAAATCCTTGCGATCCGTCGTTGGATAAAACGTGTGCGCCCAATCGAGAACGCCGTGTATCGGCGTCGCGTCCTCCCACTCGCCCTTGCTCAATACGCCGTCAATTTTGGGGGTCTTGCCTGGAAAGGCTTCCAGCGTAGGAGGCTCTGCTCCAAACCCAACCACGACACCAAGCAGAGCGACAACAAACAACCGCATCACTTTTTCTTCTTCGTCGCTATTGCTGGCGCGGCTGGCGCGGCATAAGTCATCCCCAGTGCCTTCAATTCCTGCTTCGCCAACGCCGCCTGCGGACTGCCCTCGTTCTTTTTGATCAGGTTGCGAAATTCAGCAACCGCTGCGGTCCGCTGCCCGGACTTGGCCAGCGCCTTGCCCTTCATCAACTGCGCATCAGCAGCCTTTGGAAAATCTGGATACTTCTCAAGAATCGCGTCAAACGCCTTCACCGCATCATCAAAGCGCCCTTGCGCCACCAGCACTTCGCCCATGTTGAGATAGGCATTCGGCGCATAGCTGCCATCGGAGAAGTACTTCAGGTAATCCTGAAATTGCTGCACCGCAAAATCAAGCTGCCCGCCGCCCTTGGCCGTCATTGCCCCCATGAACAGGCTCTCGTTCGTCACGCCAGTTGGCGGGCCGGATTGTGCCGCAGGTGCCGGCGCGGGCGCATTGATCGTCCGTATCGTGTTGTTCATATCCTTCAGTTGCGATTGCAACTTCTTGATCAACTCCGATAGCTCGCCAACCGATTCCTTCATGAGTGCAAACTCGGTCGTCATCTGATCAACCTTCGTGTTTACCCCGGCCACCGGCGAAGTGAGCGCGCTTTGTTGTTCGCGCATCCGGTCGCCAATGGTCTTGTCCATTAGCGCCAGCGCCGTTGTCGACTTATTGGCTGTATCGAGCGACTGTTGCACCAGCACATTCAAGCCGGCAAACTTCTCGTCCATCGAGCTCTTCATGCTGCGCACTTCGTTCTGCAGCAGCGCCACGTCGCGCTGGATCTCAAGGATCTTATCCTTCTGGGCAAACACGGGTGCCGTCATAGCGACGACCAGCAAAAAGAGCGCGATGGGACGCATAGGTTAACCTCTTGGACTAATTGGCACTAAAGTGAGCGTGACGATTCTTCTGATAGCAGGCTTCGCTGGCTTCAGAACAAGTCGGCTTCTCGTTGCCATAACTGATGACCTTCAACCGATCACCAGAGAGACCCAGATTTACCAGGTATTCCTTCACCGACGATGAGCGACGATCACCCAGGCCAAGATTGTATTCAGCCGATCCGCGCTCGTCGCAGTGGCCTTCCACGGTTACGATCCCGTTTGGATGCGCCGCAAAGATCTGTCGCAATGCTTCCGCATTCTTGTTCAACTGGCTGCGTCCGTCCTCACGTACATCCGACTTGTCGTAGTCGAAATAAACATCGGCGAGCATCGACGTAACCATCTCCGTCAACGATTTCGCTGCGGTCGCGCTAGGAGTCTCGCGAGGTGGAGGCGGCGGAGCAGAAACACTCAAAGTGACACTGCGTTCCGTCGTCCCGCCAGGTCCCGTCGCAGTCAGGCGATAGGTGGTGGTGCTCTCCGGGCTGACAGCACGTGTGCCCGTCGCTTGTACAGTTCCGATGCCGCCAGAGATGCTGACGGAGTCAGCGTTGTCCACACCCCAGCGAAGGTTGGCGCTCTGCCCGGCGATGATCGAGGTAGGCTCGACCGCAAAGGTCCGAATTGCCGGAGCCGGCTTGGCCGGCGGGGGCGGTGCCTCGGGCATCGGTGCCGATGGCGTCTTGACAGCAATCGGTGCTGGCTTCTTGCAGCCGACGGCAAAAATTGATAGGGAAAGCGCCAACAGTGCGACGCTCATTTGTTTACGCGACATGGGTTGAGAGACCTCCAAAGATCAGTGAGCAGCGATCAGAATTAACTACTAATGTGTCCATACAGGCATTTCATTGCGGCCAGTGGTCGTCAGTTGTTTCAACTGCGTACCATCGGCCAACATCGTCCAAATTTGCGTGGTGCCGCTGCGCGTCGAACCGAACACGATGTGCAAACCATCCGGACCCCAGACGGGGTTCACGTTCCGGCCTGCGCCATGCGTCAACTGCGTCAACTCGCGTTTTGCGACTTCCATCATGAATATATTAAAATTTCCATGTTCAAACTCAAAACCACGATTCCAACTCATGGCCATGATCTGACCATTGGGGTGCCACGACGGGTTCGCCGCTTGCCCACTGCCATCCGTCAGGCGCTCGATGTTCGCGCCGTCCATATTCATTCTATAGACTTGTCCCTGCCCCGATCTACCTGAAACGAAAAGAACTTCAGAAGAATTCTTCGGGTTGATCTTCGGTTCTGTCTCCACCGCTCGTGCTGTCGTGATCCGCTTCAGATTCGATCCGTCCACGTTTGCACTGAATACATTGGCAAAGCCACCACCGATTTTCGTCGACAAAAGGATTAATTGTCCATCAGGAGAAAACTCCGGAGCAGTCACTACACTCGACTCTGGATTACTAAAAGATAACCTTCTCGATGCGTCCGCTGTCATCACCGTGATCCCTGGGCTGCCCTTCAGAAAGCTCGTAAACGCCAGCTTCGAATTGTCCGGGCTCAGTGCCGGAGTAATGCAGATGCTGTTGAACCGTGTCAGTTGCTTCTGGTTCGCCCCGTCAAAGTCCATCGACCAGATCTCTTTGGCACCACTGCGATTCGAGACAAAGTAGATGCTCGATCCAATCAGCGACTTAGCTCCAAAGCGCGCCAGAATATCCGCTGCAAATTCGCGTGCGATTTTCTTGGCACCCGCCTCATTGATTGAACCCAGGTACACCTTTCCAAACATCTGCGCATTGGCAAGATCTGGCTGAGTCACGTCATACAGCCAGCCAAACAGAACCAGCTGCCCATTCTGGACCGCCGTATAGCCCATCGCCATGTAATTGGCTTTCACCGTGGCACCAGACCAATCCGTGAGCCAAGGCCCCATGCTGCGGCCTCCCACCGGGGCTTTCCAATCCTGTGGCTGTTGCGGCACCGTCAGCGGGAAGAAGCTCTTGGGCGCCATCTTGAACAGCCCCCCAGACTGAACGCCTTCAAACAGGGTCTGATTAACGAGCGGCATCCATGCCTGCGCCTCTCCAGTGCCGCGAAAATCAGGGATCGCAATCGTCGCCTGTTGGCCACCCGATAGCTTCACCATAATGTCAGGCCGCTGGCTATAGAGCGCCGGAGCCAGGCAAGTAAGTAGTGCGGAGCGTCTTTTCATCTTTTTAATTCAAACCAGAACTCTATGTTCGCAGTATTTCGTTCAAAGCCAGGGGGGAGCGGTGGCAAAGGGTTCGCATCAAGGACAGCGCGTTGTGCAGATTGGTCCAGTGAGTACACGCCTGAGGATTGGAGCACCTTCACATTCGAAACGTTTCCGTCCTTGGCAATCGTAAACGTGACGATGCATGCAGGCAGGGTCTTCAGCTTCTGATCGACGTCGTTTGTCTGCCACTTCTGCGACACCCGCTCCCGGATCAACTTTTCATACCACCCGAATCTCGTGCCAAACGGGGAACTCGCGCTCGTGCCCACGCCGCCAGACCCTTGCACGCCAATCATCGGTGACACCGCCGCCTGCCCCACGGTTGAAGTCATCTGATTCGGCAACACCGGATCAGGCCGATACTTCTGATTGACGATAACCTTCTCTTTCTCTTTGAGCGCCGTCTTCTCGCGCTTCTTGAGAGCAATCGCCTTGGGGTCATCGCGCTTCACAACAGTCTTTGGCTGTACCTTCTCAGGCACCGGCACCTGGGTCTCTGTGTCGTTGGCAACCTTGTTGACGGGCCCTTCACGCCTGGGGATCGGGATCTGGCTCACAGAAGAAATCCCCGCCGATGCGCCCAGCGATGTCGGGTCTCCAAACTGATCGCGCGTTCGATCCACCCAATAGCCATAGCCTACAAGCGCGCCGATGACTCCCACATGCAAGAGCAGTGAGTTTCGAAATCCGCCGGGGCTAACGACGTCGTGAGTTGCTGTCATCAGACTCTGTCACAACCTGGATCGCAATCTTTGCTTCCGTCAGCGCGGCAATCACTTTCGCGATCGGATCCCACGGCGCCGCCTTGTCCGCGCGAATAAATACCTGATTGGCCTTGGCGTTCTTGTTCGCCTTGATCGCCGCCACCAGCTCGTTGATGTTCACCGGCTTGTCGTTGAAGTAAAGCTCGGCCGTCTTGGTAATGCTGACGATGTTGTTATCCTGCGCCGCCGCCCGCTCGGTATTCGTCTTGGGCACTTCGATTTCAAACCCAAACTGCATCGCCTGCGCTGTCAGCATAAAAATAATCAACAAGACGAGCACAACGTCCACCAGCGGTACGACATTCATCTCGGACATCGACGTCCCGCCATAGCGGCGACCCCGGCGCGATCCCGAATTGTCGAAAGAAAATGCCATATCCGGTTAGCCTTCGAAGGTGCGTTCCACCAGGTTCATGAACTCCAGCGAAAAGTCTTCCATCCGATTGCCCATCTCTCTGATTTGGCCGCCCAGATAGTTATACGCCACCGCTGCCGGGATCGCCGCCGCCAGCCCCGCGCCCGTCGCAATCAGCGCCTCGGCAATGCCCGGTCCCACGGTCCGCAAGCTCACAGATGCCGATGCCGACAACGCCTCAAAGGCGCCGATGATGCCCCACACCGTTCCAAACAGCCCGATAAACGGCGTCACCGATGCGATCGTTGCCAACCATGTCATGTTGCGCTCCAGCTTCTGGATCTCTTCGCTGATCCCCAGCTGCAGGTTTCGCTCGATCATCAACTTGTTCCGGATTTGACCCCGGCCGCGCGCCTGGCGTTCCACCTCGGCATAACCGAAATCGAAAACAACCACCAGCGGCGACTGTGCATTCTGCTCGGCGATCAAGGCAATCGCCTCCAGCCCCGGAGCCTTCCGAAAGGCGCGCAGGAACTTGCGATTCGCATTCCCCGCCTTTCCCAAAGCCGATAGCTTGGCGAAGATAATCGTCCAGCTCAACAGCGATGCGCCAATCAGCAAAACCAGAACCGCAAATGGAATCGGCTTTGCAGGGTTAAAAAGCTCGGTCAGTTGGAGCTGAAGGAGGAAGGCAATCATAATCAAACTTCATTATCACCACGCATCGTGCCACTCTGTCAGTAAAATCAAGCTGATGCTCGTCGAATTACTAGTCGAGAACTTTGCGGTGGCTGATCGTGTTCGCCTGCGTTTGCACGCGGGCTTGAACGTCCTGTCCGGCGAGACCGGCAGCGGCAAGAGCCTGATCGTCGATTCCCTCGGCCTGCTGTTCGGGGGGCGCGCCAGTGCCGATCTGGTTCGCAGTGGCGCAACCCGCGCCCGCATTGCTGGAATCTTTGAGGCCCCGCGCAACAAAGAACTCGCCGCTCTGCTCGATGCCGCCGGTCTCGAACTCGAAGACGGTGAACTCCTCATCGAGCGAGAGATCCTCGCCAACGGCAAGAGCCGCGCCTTTGTCGGCTCCCGCCCTGTCGCCGCCGGCTTCCTCAAAGATCTCCAGCCCTTCCTCGGCGACATCCATGGCCAGCACGACCAGCAGCGCCTCTTCAATTCCACCGAGCAACGCGCCATGCTCGACGAGTACGCTGGCAACGACACTCTGCTCGAACGAATCGCCACCCTTTGGACCTCTCTGCGCGCCGCCGAAGCCGAGCTAAAACAGCTCGACGACCGCGAGCAGGAGATGCTCCGCCAACGCGATATCTGGACCTTCCAGAAGCACGAGATCGAAGCCGTCGGCCTCAAGCCGGACGAGGACACGGCGCTCGATCAGGAGCTCCGCGTGCTGGCCAATGTCGTCAAGCTCAAAGACCAGGCAGGGGCCGCCTTTGAGGCCATCGATGAAGGCCCCGAGAGCGCCAAGTCCGTCCTGGCCACCGCCACGCGCCGCCTTCTCGAACTCCGTCGGATCGACGAAAGCCTCGCCGGAATCCTCGAGTCTCTCAAGTCCGCCGAAGTCTCTCTCGATGAAGCCTCTCGCGAGCTCGGTCGCTACGTCGACCATCTGGAAGCCGACCCCAAACGTCTCGAATATGTGGAGGCCCGCCTCGCTGAAATCGACAAGCTCAGTCGCAAGTATGGGCAGACAGTTACAGAGATCCTGGCCTTCTACGATCGCGTCAGCCTCGATCTCAGCCTGGTGGAAGGCGCAGACGAGCGCCGCGCTCAGCTCAAGCAGTTAGTAACCAAACTTAGCGCCGACTACACCGCGGCAGCAACCGAGCTGACAGCAAGTCGCCGCAAGGCTGCACTCAAGTTGGAGAAGCTGGTCGAAGCCGAACTCCGCGGCCTCAACATGGAGCGCAGCCGCTTCGCTATCGAAGTCAACGCCGCCGCCCCAGGCCCCTGCGGCCGTGATGATCTGGCCTTCCTCATCTCAACCAATCTCGGCGAAGATCCCAAGCCCCTCGACAAGGTGGCCAGCGGTGGCGAACTCTCCCGCCTCGCCCTCGCGCTCAAGGTCTCACTATCGATCAAAGGCTCACGCACGCTGGTCTTCGATGAAGTGGACGCGGGCATCGGCGGCAGCGCCGCTGAGCAGGTCGGAAAGAAACTCAAAGCCCTCGCCGCTACCAACCAGCTTCTCTGCGTCACACACCTTGCACAGATCGCCGCCTTCGCCGATCATCACTATTCGGTGGAGAAACGCGAATCCAAGGGACGCACCCACAGCGTCATCGAAGAGCTTACAGGCGAGGCCCGCGTCAAAGAGATCGCCCGCATGATGGGCGGCGTGAGACTCACCGAAGAAGCACTTAGTTACGCCGGGCAGTTGGTTAAGATGGGTTCCACGCCCTAATAAAATATTCTTGATTTGGCCATCCAGTGGTGTCGAATTGTCGTTCCTTGATATGAGGCGAAACACTCGCCCACTCTTGGAGGTCATACAGACATGAACCCGACATCACTAATCGATCAAGTGGTAGAACAGGCGCCAGACCGGCGCGGATTCTTCCAGAAGCTCAGCGCTTATTCGGCAATGTTCGCCGCCAGTGCCGCAATTTCAACGCACAGTGCCGACGCCCAGACCAATGACATCACCGACGTAGACATCCTTCAGTTTGCTCTCAACCTTGAGTATCTTGAAGCGGAATTCTACACGGTTGCCACAACCGGCAAGACCATTGATGCGTTTGGCATCGGCATCACCGGCGACGGCACGCAAGGTGCCACCACGGGCGGCGCGACCATCCCATTCAACAGCAACATCATCCCAATCCAGAGCATCATGGAAGAGCTCGCCTTTGACGAGCGCGCCCACGTTGCATTGCTTCGCGGCGCTTTGACTGCTGCAGGCGTCAAGCCGGTTGCCAAGCCCGCTATCAATCTGGCCGGCCTCGGTTTCGGCTTCGGTGGTGCGGTTGACTTCATCAATGTGGCCCGCATTCTCGAAGACATTGGTGTCACTGCCTACGCTGGAGCGGCCCCTCTCATCCAGAACAAAGATTACCTGGGCGTGGCTGCGCGCATCCTCGCGACAGAAGCCTTTCACTCCGGTAACATCCGTCTGATCATTGCGCAGAACCGCTACAACAGCATTAAGGTCGATGGCGTCGATGTGCTGCCTCCTCCTTCAGGCGCACGCTTCTTTGCCACTGACGACAATGCTCTGTCGGCGGTCCGCACGCCTGCTCAGGTTCTCTTTCTGACATACGGATTGAAGTCCAACGCCACGGGCGGCGGCTTCTACCCGGCTGGCTTCAACGGTAAGTTGAAGACTTCCGGCACCACTGCCTAGTAGGCTATAATTGTAGGCGGTGAGGTGCGAGAGTGGTTGAATCGAGCAGTCTCGAAAACTGCCGTACCTTCACGGGTACCGTGGGTTCGAATCCCACCCTCACCGCCAGCTTTTATTTATTTCCCTGCAATTGACCGGCCCCTTCGACATCATCGGCGACATCCACGGCTGCGCCAACGAACTCCGTACCCTCCTCGCCCAACTCGGCTGGCAATCCCAACCCCCCTCAACCATAGACCCTCTCTGGGGCAACGAATCCTGGCAGCATCCAGAAGGCCGTAAGGCAATCTTCGTCGGAGACCTAGTGGATCGCGGTCCCCGCATCCTAGCCTCCCTCGGCATCGTCCGCAACATGATGGCCGCAGGCGTGGCCCGTTGTGTCCTCGGCAATCACGATGAAAAGCTCTCCCGCTGGCTGCGCGGCAGAAAAGTTCAAGTCAACCACGGCCTGGATCGCTCGGCAGCAGAACTCAACCGCCTCAATTTCAAAGACAAGGCGCAAATCGCAGATTTTATCGAAGCCCTGCCACTCTATCTAACCCTCGACGATGGCGCTCTAGTCGTTGCTCACGCTGGTCTCTCAGAAGAGCTCCAGGGCCGCAACTCACCCGTCGTGCGCACCTTTTGTCTATTCGGCCAAACCACGGGCAAGACGGACAAGTCCGGCCTGCCGATCCGCGTCGATTGGGCCGCGACTTACAAAGGGGAAGCGCTGGTCGTGTATGGCCACACCCCGGTCACCGAGCCGCTCTCAAAGAACAACACAATCAACATCGACACGGGCGCCGTGTTCGGCGGCAAGCTCACTGCCCTGCGCTACCCGGAGCGCGACTTCGTCTCGGTCCCGGCTCGTGAGCGCTACGCCGTCCCCGCCCGCCCCATCGCCAGCGCGAATTCTGATTTAGATTCCAACTAGCCCGGAGTGGTTATCAGTGCCGTCAAGCAACTGCCGAGCTTCGGCTTGCGCCGCACCGCGATCCAGCGTGGACCTGAAACAGTTTCCTTGATCACAGCCTCTACTATTTAGCAGGCGTGGAATCGTCAAAGCCTTTACCAGGACACAATATGAACATTCGAAAGCTCTCGAGCACAACCGCCATCCTCGGCATCCTGCTCTCCGCCTCGGCTCTATGCATGATGGCTGCTGACCAACAAGGCTTATTGAAGCCCGCTGCAGTCAAAGCGCTCGTGATGAATGCCAAGACCCCGGCGGACCACATGAAGCTCGCTCGCCACTACACCGCGATGGCCGAAAAGCATGAGATGGAAGCAAAAGAGCACGAAGCGCTCGCCGTCCAGTACACCAACCACCCGACCATCCATGAAACGAAGCATCCCATTAGTGCGGCGACGGCTGAACACTGCAAATTCTACGCCGAGCACTGCCGCAAAGCCGCTGCGGAAATGCGCGCCATGGCTGCTGCTCACACTGAAATGGCCAAGGCCGCCAAGTAGTCCAGAATATTAGTTGGGCTCAAAAGGGCCAGCACCATTGGGGTGCTGGCCTTTTTCTCGTTCGTACACATGTCACCACGAGGGTGTAAAACAGTTTGTGTAAGCGCGGTTCTCAAAGAGCGTAAACATAGGAGAACCGAATGGCAATCAGAAAAGAATTGATCGACGAGTTGATGGCGACCAGCGATGGGCCGTTGATTGATCGCAACGGGCTGTCCA
>JBBRBI010000086.1:0-27686 GCA_038206015.1 Bryobacterales bacterium
CCAAACCACAGAAAGATGAGACCGAGTGCGGTCCGGATTAGAACCAGTCCGTTGTGCGCCATCCAGGCGGAGACCCGACGATCGGCATGACGCACGGCGAGCATTGGGCTGGAGTCGAACCATCTGTCGGCTTCTCTGCCGGGTTGGACAATGACACGGGTTTGCGGCGACCACTGTGGTACGTTGCGAGCCCCTGAAGGAATGGCTTCTATCCTCCCTCGAAAACCCGCGCGGCCCAAATCTTGTCAAGCCCCCAGCCTGTGCAAAACTCCGCGGACCCCTATAAACACAAGGGATATCCCTCGAAAATAGTTTGCGTGTTTATCCCGCCAACTTGCTACAATTAAATTAGGCCTCCAACTCAAGACTCACAACTAGATAGCTCACCGTCTCCGCTTCCCTCAGATCTCGTTCCCTCAAACCTCATACCTCATTGGAATCGTTCGCCCTCCGGCTGCTACCAGCAACCGGAGCTAACTCATTTAGAATGAATGTTTTGACGCCTAACTCGTTTGTTTTGAACACTTTAAATGTCAGCCCTATTCGCAAGTCGAACATTCCAGTGACTTTAGCCCTAGGCAATAGATCAGGGGGAGGGGGTACCACTCGGAGTCGGGAAATTTACGGAGTAACTCCCTCCTGAACAAGACGACGAGGAGCTGTCAGGGCCTGGACTTCTATGCGTCGGCGCGTACCCGCTTGACATGAGCTTACGCGATCAGCAGGATATTAATCTGAACCGGGAGGATAGACCATGAGCGAAACACCGCATCAGCATGAGGACTACAATCGGCGCATTCTCGCGTTGGAAGAGCAAATCAAGAAGCTCCAGCAGCAGCTCTCCGAAGTTCAAAGCAAGCTACAAACGCACGATCATCCCCATTCGCATTGAGAATGCGTATAGCCTTCTTCGGCGGCACCTTCGATCCGCCCCACCGTGGCCACTTGGCCGTAGCGCGCGCGGCCGCCGATAAGTTTTCGCTCGACACCGTTTTGTTCGTCCCAACGGCGCGCCAACCGCTCAAACCCGCCGGATCCGCAGCCAGCTTCGCCGACCGGCTTGCGATGGTTGAATTGCTCTGCGCGGCAGAAAACGACGCACCGCACGTCGCGCGCTTCGTGCCTTCGACACTGGATCAACCGCGCCAAGACGGCCAGCCCAATTACACCATTGACAGTCTGCGCCGCCTGCGACAGGAGCTGGAAACTGACCCTTCAGCCGCCGAGAACATTGAGATTTTCAACATCATCGGTGCGGACGCTTTTCTGGACTTGCGACGCTGGCGTGACCCCGAAGCGTTGTTCGAAATCGCCGACTGGATCGTCGTCAGCAGGCCCGGATTTTCGCTGGACGATCTTGGCCATCTCACGCTTACGACGCAGCAACGCGCTCGCGTACATCTGCTCGAAGGCGTCCAAGAAACGGTCAGCGCCCGCGAAGTCCGCGAGCGTCTGGAAGCGGGTCTGGATTGCTCTTCGCTCTTGACGCCCGAAGTTCTCGGCTACATTCACGCGCATCGCCTCTATCTCTCCGGCAAGACGCAGTGAGAGAATAATCAGTTGGCGACGGCGTTGCGAGCGATTACCATAAGCAAGTAGCCTAGCCAAGCATCAGGAGTCGCATGCCAAGCACTGAAACGAACCAACTCCTCGCCGCCGCCGTTGCAGCGTGCGAGGACAAGAAGGCCGAAGACATCCGCATCCTCGCGCTCGACCCCGCCGAGAGCGGACTGACCGACTACTTCCTCATCTGCAATGGGACCAACGAGCGTCAGAACGTCGCGATCACGGACGAGATCGAGATCCGCCTCAAGCGCGACTTTGGCGTTTACCCCAACTCGGTCGAAGGGCGCAGAGTGGGCGAGTGGGTGCTAATGGATTACGTCGACTTTATTGTGCATGTGTTCTCGGCTGAGAAGCGCGCGTATTACGGGCTGGAGAGGCTGCGCAAAACGGCGACCTCGTTGAGCGTCGCCGACCTGAACGTCGAGATCAAAGCCGCCATCGCTGCGACCCGCGCCCCGAAGAAGGTCGCCGCAAAGAAGGTGTCACCCAGCAAAAAGTCCCTGCCAACCGCGTCGTCGGCGAAGAAGAAGCCGGCCAACGCAAAGCCTTCCGCGCCGAAGGCTACGGTCACGAAGAAAGCTACGGCCGAGAAGGTCGCAGTCAAGAAGGTCTCGACGAAGAAATAAGCGGCGGCACTATTTCGCTCTTGCCATGCGCCTTTTGTTATTGAGTGTCACGTCAAAGAAATGGGACAGGCCGACGCCTGTCCCATTTCGCCTTTGTGGTGCGGTTAGAAGCTGATTTTGCCCGAGAGCTGCATGGCGCGCGCGTTGTTGCCGAAGATCTTATCGGGGTGGTTGAACGCGCCGCTGGTGACGGTCTGGAAGTTGTAGCTGGCGGTAAAGCTCGTCGAGTTGACGTTATCGACCGTGCCTGGGATGTACTGTGGATGGTTGAGAACGTTGAAGGCCTGCGCACCGAACTCGAGCGAATAGTGGTCAAATACGGTGAAACGCTTGAAGGCAGACAGGTCAACGTTGTCAATCGGGCGGATGGGCAGGGTGTTGCGACCCGCTGTCGGCAAAGTGCCACGCCCGGCCTGAACATAGTAAGCGTTGGGGTCAATTGCGTCATAGCCGATAATGTTTCCATTGGCGTCCTTGACGGATCTTACGCCGGTCCCAAGCGCCTTGTTGCCGTTAGGGTTGATGATCGTACGGCTGATGGCAACGGCACTGTCTTTGTTCAGGTTGGCATTGTCTCCCGAAAGAACCGTTGCGTACTCGGGCGACTCGTAGGTGTAGATGGGTGAGATTTCCCAGTTGCCGACGAGGTTCCTCAATAAGAAACTATTGGAGTGCTTGTAATAGGGCAGATCGTATAGCGCCTCAAGCGAGACGCGATGGGTGCGATCCAACGCGGAACGGCTGTAGTCGGCGGAGATGTTTTGCGAGTTTTGTTGACGGCGCGGGGTAAGCACCGTAGCGAAAACTTCTGCTGTTGCATCGTCCATCGTCTTAGACCATGTGTAGGACAGGTTCATCTGCAATCCCTGCTGGAAGCGGCGCGTCAGATTCGCGAGCAACCCGTTGTAGTTAGATTGCGAAAAGGGTTGGAAGGACGTTATCTTGCTCCTGAATCCTGCGGCGCGGTAGCCAGGTACGATGTTCGATAAAGCAAGGAGCGCCGGAAGGTTTGTGGTAGGACTGCCGGCCGCCTGGAGGACGTTGCCACCAGACGTGGTGAAGAGCTCGTTGGCTGGCGTGACCCTAGGCTGGATGTTGAGCTGTATTTGGGTTGGCAAGTGGATGCCGCGTGTTCCGGTGTACCCGATTTCGGCGGTATAGTTCGTTCCGAAGCTGCGTTGGATGTTAAGCGTATAGGTCTCGGTATAGGGAAGAACCTGGTCGGGGACGAATGCCGAGGTCGCGGCACGCTGTGCGGGGATATCGGGATTACAAGGAACGCCGGTTCCCGGTCCGGTCATCGACGTACAGAATTGTGCAACGCCAGATCCTGTCCCCGGAGGCAAACCTCCGCCCTTCAGAAAGTTTGGCGCACCTGCCGCCGGGAAGTTGCCCGTTCCAACGTCTTCCGTCGTGGAGTATTGGGGCGGAAAGGAGAGCGTTCCGAAGTTGTCGAAGAGCACATCGTAGGCGATTCCGTAGCCCAGACGAATAGAGGTCTTGCCATCGGGAGCGAAGTTAATACCGACGCGCGGCGCGATGCTAGTGTAAGTAGGTTTCGGCGTACCGAACGTGATCAGGCCGGGTACGGAGGCGGCGGCATTCAGAGCTTGCGAACGCTCACCAAAGGGCACGGAGGTGAATTCGTAGCGCAAACCTAGATTCAGGGTGATGGTGGGGCTTACGCGCCAAGTGTCGTTCGCGTAGCCGTAAAGGGCCGTCTGGTCGCCATAGAAGGTGTGGTTGCCGGAAGAGCGTTCGCCGAAGGCATCAGGTGCCAGATCCCTGAGATAGAAGTCCAGGGTGTTGTATTCATAATCGCCGCGAGCGCGCTGAGTGAAGCCCTGTGGCGAAATGTACTTACGACCATCGAAGCCGAGCTTGATAGTATGGGATCCCTTGGTGTAGCTGACATTGTCGGTCAACTGATACAGATTCTGAATCGTGAATTGGGGTGCATTGCCGTCCGGGCCCAGTGTAATGCCACCTTGGTCGAAGAATTGGAAGGTCGGGAAAGAGTCGACGCCGGGGAAGGCGAAGTTCCCTGCACTCAAGGTGTTTTCGAAACGGTTGAAGCCGAGGCGAAGCTCGTTGACCAAGTTCGGCGAGAATGAGTGGAACTCCGATAGCGCGAACAAATGGAACTTGTTGGGTTGTGTGACGAAGAACACGGGAAGCGCGGCTGCGGTGTCCTGCGAGCCCAGCTTGTTATAGATGTAGCGGAGACGAATCGAGTCCTTATTAGTGATGGTGTAGTCGACGCTGCTGGTGAGCGCATCGAAGTTGCTGAAGGTCGGGGTGTTGACTTGGTAGTTGCCGAGCGGAATGTCGGTGGCCTTGGCTCCGCCGTCGGTGACTGTGAGTACCTGAGGGCCAGCGTTATTGAAGCATCCGTTGTCGTTCACATCGTTAACTTGAGCGCCGCCTAAGAAGTTGGCAGGCGGATTGTACTTCAGGTACTGAGCAAGATTCACCGCGCTGAAACCGTAACTGCCAGCAAGACTGCCCAAGGTAGCCAAACCGGCCGCAGTTGGGGAGCAGAGGAAGTAGTTCAGGTTCTGGCCGATGGGGTTGCGCTCGTAGTTGGCAAAAAAGAAGAGCTTGTCGCGGAAGATGGGTCCGCCGAACTGCCCGCCATAGCGGTTGTTATCATAGCGCCCGTTGGGGACTTTGCCCCCGGCGATACCTTGGGCTGCGTTCAAGTTGCGATTTTGGAAGTACTCATACACTCGTCCGTGGAACGAGTTGGTGCCGGACAAGGTTGTGCTATTGAACTGTCCGCCGGAGGAGTGGCCAAACTCGGGCGAAAACTGGTTGGTGATGAGGGTGAAGCTGCCGACAGCATCGTTGGGAACATAGACGAGCGGGCCAGTGACGGCCTTGTTGTTGTTGTCGATGCCTTCAATGGTGAAGTTATTATTGCGGGGGCGATTGCCGCCGACCGAGGGGCCGACGCCGATGCCGATACCACCGGTCGACGCGACGCCGGGACTAAGGAGCGAAGCGTTGAGAACGCCGAGTCCCACCGAAGTCGTCGGAAGATCGGACAGTTCGACGTTTGAGAACGAGGTCGTCAAATTCGTGGTTGTCGTGTCGAGCAGCGCACTGGCATCCGCCGCTACTTCAACAGTGGTGCTCTGAGAGCCGAGAGACAAGGGAACGTTGGCCGTGGCCGTGGAGTTCAGGTCAACACGCACTCCCTTGAGAAGCGCAGGAGCGAAACCGGCAGCTGTCACTTTGAGGTCGTAGGTCGCGGGCTGGAGATTCTGGAAAAGAAATTCGCCGGAACCGTTGGACATGAGGGTGGTCGTCACGCCTGTGCTCTCGTTGGTCAAAACCAGCGATGCATTGGGAACCGCGGCACCTGTGCCGTCCTTGACCGCGCCAGCAAGGTTCCCACTCGTGAGTTGAGCAGCCGCCATGCCAGCCACTAAGAGGCTGGCTCCAACGACAAATTTTTGAAGAACGGAAAGGACTCGCATTCTGTTTTACTCCTTCATAATCTTTTGTACAGCATGGGTATTACATTGAACTTCGGGGTTTCCTTCAAGAGCAGCCTGAGGCTATAGAAAATCTCTGCGGATTCGTCCCCGATTTTCGGGTCTCAGACCCAGAAATTGCCGGTGTTGTCGGAATTTACTCTGCACGTAGGGTTCCAAAGCGATAAATGATGACAATTGTTGACAATAATGTGAGATGACTGAGACATTTCAAGGCTATTGGTTCTGCACAACTCCGAGCGAACCATGGCATTCTATGAAATTTTGGAGAATCCTTCGATTTGTCTCTTGAAAGATATCGGATCATTCTTGCGTCTGAATAGAGAGGAATTGGTCAGAGTTTTGACTAGGGCGGACCGCCCATCCTGGCTTTTGAAAAATTATGACCCTAATCCTTGCCCACATCCACCCACGGCCCGGCGCGCGGCTTCCTTTTGAGGAGGAAGTGGCGCATTACTTGAAACTTGCATCCCGCTGGTTGCCAGCACAGTCGCGGGGCTTTACTTCAGAACTGGCATTTCAGGCTTACCGCGAAGAAATGCGACGCCACCCCGTCGTGACCCTGTGCGGACAGCGGGGTAAGGCATTGACTTCAGCGGAGTTCGCGGGATGGATCGGACGGCATCGAGACGCTGGGGCAAGTAGCATAATTCTGGCTATCGGCCCAGTCGATGGATGGTCGACGACGGCGATCAAGTCGGCAGACCTGACACTTTCCTTCGGCCCCATGACCCTACCACACGCGCTCGCCCGGCTAGTACTGGCGGAACAGGTGTACCGGGCCGCTACGATTCTGGGCGGGCACCCGTATCATCTAGGGCACTAGTCAAAGTGGGCGTCCGATGCATGATCTGATCGAAAAAAAGAGGCATCCGATTCGGATGCCTCTATTCCTACTTTATGGTGATGCTGCTGGTGTCCTAGAACGTGAACTTTAGTTGAAACTCCGTTGTTCTCGGAGCGCCCTGATCGTAGGTTCCGGGCTGGCGGGAAACACGGAGATTGTCACGGGAGAAGAAATCATTCGGCCCGTTCAGAGCGCCGGGGCCTGGCGCTCCAAGGTCGCCGCTCAATCCCGCTACGTTAGGGTTGCCGCCGCCGCCGCCAAAGTTGGAGAAGTTGGCGACGTTGTAGAAGGAAATTCGCGGTTCCAGAGCGGCCCCTTCGCCCAATGCGTGAATATAACGAGCAAGGCGAATAGGATAAGAGAACGTGACATCCACACTGCGGAAAGGGGCGTTGGAAAGGGCGACGCCATTGAGTGGTAGCGCGTCGGGGTTTGCTTGTGATTGAAATGGCAGCGGTTGCACCGTAGCGTTAAGAGCTACCAACTGGGCCTGAGTAAACAGGCCCGCACTAACCAACGCCTGCCCCGCCGGGGTGAGCTTGCCTGCTTGGGTTGCGTTGAAATTGGTCATGAATGCTGATAGCGTCGTTGCTTTGACGTCGTGCTGATAAGCACCAGGCAACGTTCCGGGTATCAGGTCTCCTGCGGTTCCGTCGCCCGTCACATCGGATTGAAATATGGCGCCTGTCGGGTTTGACGCATCAAGCGTCAGGTTGGTCGGCAATGCTGAGTAGAAGTGGCCGATGATTCCGACTTCAGGCCCCTTCTTGATTAGAAAGGATCCGCCGAAGGACAACTGGTGCTTTCGGTCGAGCCCCGAGCGACCAATGTAGGCATTCGGATCGTCTTCATCGAACGAAGCGGAACTGAAGAACTGGTCGGACCCGCCGCCCGAGGAGGAGACAATGCGCGACAGGTTATATGAGATCTGAAGATTGGAGCGGTCGATCCCGGGTAAAGGATGCGCTTTCTGCTCTTTGAAAACGAGTTGAAACGCATCGTAGCCCGAGCGACCAATCGGCAGCAAAAATGCGCCGTTGCCCAGAAGCGGGTTGGCTCCCGGAAAGGCTGCACCTGTTGCCACGGTCAAGCCGTTGGCAGCTGGGGCAGAGCCGCCCAGATAGGCGTTACCCGAATCGAGTCCGTTGCCGGCAAAAGTTGTAATGTCTGCTGCAAACGGCGGAGTTAATCCACCCGGATTGCACCCGCGGGGCTGCGTTGCAGCATCGATCGAGGCTGCGTTGCAGAATGCGAGCGTCGCCGCGATCGCGTTTTGGGCCGCTGTTTTATTGAGAAAGCGGGCGGCACCCACATGGTTGACGTCCTGCGATTGGGAAATTTTTAAGGTCGAGTTATGAATATAATTGGCTTGAAGGGTGGAACCTTTGCTCAACTCACGCTGCACAGTAAAGTTCCACTGTTCGGAATACGGCGTGCGGTAGGGCGCGCCATAGAGGCCGTTTGCATTCAGAGTTTCGCCGATGAAACCCCCGTTGGCGGACAGCACATGCGCGGCTGAATTCGATTGATAAAGCTGCTGAAGCGCGATCGCGTAAGGAGCTGCGGTACCTACGGGTGTAGACCTACAGATTTGGCTGATGGAACGCGAACTTCCATTGACAGTGACTGAGGTTACAATCGTGCCGTCAGGCTGTTGGAGCCTTCCCGGTCCACAAACGGATTGGAAGTTAAAGAAGGGGCCGGTAGCCAGCAGTCCGGTGCGCGCGTTGGTGGTGTTATTGAACACGTCACCCTCGTAAAAGATGCCGAAGCCAGCACTTAATACGGTCTTGCGGTCAGGCAGTGAATAGATCAGACCGGCCTGAGGGCCGAAATTGCCGTAGGGCTGATGAACCTTAGCTCCGAGGTCGCTGCGGAAAACAGAAAAGAGCGGCGTGTTGCCTGTGCATGGTAGCGGATCGCCGTTGTTGAAGACGTTGGCCGTGTCTAGCGCTGAGCAGGGGGTGCTGGGAAGATCCTGGTTGGCGCGACCCGTATCGACGCTCCAGCGCACGCCGCCGGTGAGGGACAAATTGGGGGTCACTTTCCAGGAGTCTGCAACGTAAGCCCCCTCCCGCCAGTCGTTGACACCGCCGCCAACGAGTCCAAATCCGGAATTCTCTGTAAAGAATCCGAGGCCATTTCCGACGATTAGCGAACTCGGATGATACCCCATTAATGGATCGCTGAAACAAGCAGGAGCGCCAAGGACACCACCGCAACCAAGGCGAGGTTGCATTGTGACTGGATCCGGGGTGCCCGGAAAAGCTGTTCTGGACGTTTCACGAAGCCTGGGCGCAAGACCGAAGAACGCCGCGAATCCGCCGCCCTGGATCCGATTAAGGCTGTAACCGTAACGGACAGTGTGGGCACCTTTGGTCCACGAACCGTCATAGCGGATTTGCTTGTCCGATTGATAGGTTCCCTGGGGCGCGAGAAGGTTGGGACCGGTTTCCAATCCTTGCGTGACATTTTGGAAAGTGACGCCGGGCAGAAGATTGATGGGCGAGGACGATGAAGCGTCGCTGATCAGATTGTGGAACTTCTCATAGCTGCCGCGGAACGAGTGGGTAAAGTGGCCGAACTGGTAGTCGGCACCCGCCGCGATGCCCGGCGTGTTGTCGCGGTTCGCAAAAACCTCAAACACGTTGCCAAAGTTCCCGGCGACGGCGTTGACATTGTAGTTGCCGCGAACGAAGTAGTGACCGGCGAACGGACCGTTGTAGTCGAGGCGAATGGTGGAGTAGGTTTCGCGATAGGGAGATGGAATGTTGAGACCCTGAAATTGCGGGAAAAGCGCACCGACGCCCGCCGGAGCGGAAGAGTCCTGCTTGATGCGCTCGACGTTGCCAAAGAAAAACAACTTGTCCTTAAATATCGGGCCGCCGACGCTGCCACCGTATTGGTTGCGCTGGAAGGGTGGGGAGGCGCCAAACTCGGTTGCGAACAAAGCCCGAGCATCCTGGAAGTTGTAGAACAACTCACCATGAAGCCGATTCGTGCCGGATTTTGTTCCGACCAGCACCTGCCCAGTGGAGGTGACATCTCCCGATACGTCCTGAGTCGAGCGATTCAATTGAAATTCGCCGATTGCCCCCTGCGAGACGTTGAAGATGGTCGTGCCCACCGTCTCGTCGGTAATGTCCTGCCCGTCGAGAAGGATGCGGGTGGTTCGGCCCGAGACGCCGGAGATGGAGAGCGCGGAGTAGCCCGCTTTGGTTGGGTCGAACGACTGGCCCGACTGAAGAATGACGCCAGGTTCAATTTGGGCGACATCGAGAAAGTTGCGACCATTATTTGGAAGTGACTCGATCTGCTGAGAAGTCAAAACGTCGCTGACGCCGGCTTGGTCCGTGTTGAGCTGGACGGCACCCGCATTGACCTCGACGGTCTCACTGGCTTTGCCGACAATGAGCTTAAAGGTGCCAGGACTTGCCGTTCCGATCCGGACAGCCGTATTCACGGCAAGGTTTTGAAAACCGGGAGCGCTTAC
Source organism: Bryobacterales bacterium (assembly GCA_038206015.1). GTDB lineage: Bacteria > Acidobacteriota > Terriglobia > Bryobacterales > Bryobacteraceae > Bryobacter. The sequence continues at coordinate 10,033 of JBBRBI010000086.1, forward strand.
GGTGACCGTGTAGGGACCTGGATTTAGTGGGCCGACGCTATAGTAGCCGGCCGAGTCTGTGGTGATTGACTTCGTGAAACCCGTCTCCTTGCTAACGATGAGGACGGTCGCTCCTGGAACTTCTGCGCCGGATACATCCGTAATAGTGCCTTGGATCGAACCGCCATTCGTCGAAGTCACCTGAGCGACAGCGCCAGTTAACGTCGCCATCACGAAAACAAAAAGGACCAAAATTTTCTTCATATCAATGCTCCTGGTGCAGCTTGTTGAAATTTCACGGCGAGTATGTTCCTCGCGTTCGTAAAGGGTTCTGGAGCGTAACGTCCCCGTCCATTCATCCGCGATTTGGGGAGCTCGTCACAGTTCAGAGTAACCTCATCCCACTCTGTGTAGCACGTTTCGTGCCAAAAGCGGTAAAAGACAGTTTTGAAAATAGGCCCAAAAAAGCTGTGATTCGCAGATATTTGACCGATGGGATTGCACCGAACCGAAACAGTATATGAAATCTGGAAGGAATTTTGCGGGTTTCGCTCCTCAAAACGATAGGTCATCGTCCTGATGCGAAGTTCAATAGCATTGTCGCGTGTCAGCAGATTTTGTCGCCACCATGATAGATGTGCGCTCAATCCCCTCATACTTATAAGGTGCCGGCCCACAAATTGTCCGTTAGCGCATGTGTAGTTCGACCTGCGCGAGCTGACGCAGCCTCTCCGGAACTCCAGCGAGCAGGTGCGCGACTTCGTCGGGCTGTCCGCCCCAGTAAGCGAAGCGGTTGCCGCCGCCGCGTTTGGCTTCGTACATCGCTTCGTCCGCGCGGTGGCGCAGACCGTCCGCGTCCAACGAACCCTCGGGATTGATGGCGATGCCGATGCTAAGTCCTACATCGATGGCGTGATCTCCGACAACGACGGGCGCGCTGGTGGCCGACATCATCGCTCCAACCGTAAAGCGCAGATGCTCAAGGCTCTGCAGGCGCGGGAGAACGACGGCGAACTCGTCGCCGCCCGTCCGCGCCAGAGTGTCGCCGGCGCGAGTGTGCCAGGAAAGACGCGTCGCCACGGCCTGCAACAGACCGTCGCCCACGCTATGGCCGAGGGTGTCATTGATCGTCTTGAAATTGTCGAGATCGATGACCAGACAGGCCAGCATGGTGCCGGTGTGGGGTGAGACGGCCAGCATTTGTTGGAGACGGTCCTCAAAGAGGCGCCGGTTGGGCAAGCCGGTGAGGGGGTCATGCAGGGAGAGGCTTTCAGTGCGGCGGACGTGCTCTTCGATTATGGTGAGCACCATCCCGTAGGCCACAATATAACTTGGAAATTGGCACACTGCGTCCAGCACAGGCGAAGTGACGTCGCTGCGAAACAGCAGCAGGCCCAAGAGATTGAGCATGCCCCAAAGCGCGAAGCCGCCGACGGTGATTAAGGCCCCCGCCGTGCTGTGGTCGGCGTAATCCCAATAGAGAGCGGCGCTGCCCAGGAACAGAAAGCAATGCACGAAGGCCAGCGCAAGGACCGGATCCAGGGCCGCAATCGGTGCAAGGCAAAGGGCTGAAATGATGAACCCCTTGGCCATGCGCGCGCGGGGCCGCTTGTGTCCTCGCTCCAGCCGCAGGAGATGAAGTCCGGGGACCAGCATCAACAAGGTGGATCCAGCCTGCAGCCAAGGTCGGTGGACATCGAAGACCACGAGCGCTGATTGCGCAAAAATGGGCAAAAGCATTTCGGCACTGATGATGAGGCTCTGCCAAGTGGATGGGGTGTTGGCCGCGGCGCGGAGGAAACAGATGCCGGCCAACTCGATCGTCCATTCGGCGATGAGGTGGATGGATACAGGGCCGTTGGACACTGTTCCGCTTCCGCCGAAAATGAGCGCGGCGTTATGCAGCAGCACGAAGATCCAAGCCAGAAACCAGGGGTTCGTCTGCGGCCCTGCACGACGGGCTAGGGGACGAAAAGCGGCGATGAAGATCACCAGCGCCAAGAGGTTTGGAAGGAGGGCTAGGTTCACAAGGGACCTCCGGCACAGGAACGCCGGCTGTTCGCAAAGGTACACCCTAGATTGCCTAGTGAGCGCCGTAAAGCAGTGAATATACAACTTTAGTTGTGGCTAAAACGGGTCTCCTGCTTGTCGCGATGGTGCTCCAGGGCGAGTTCGATAAGGCGGTCGATCAGTTTGGAATAGATGAGGCCGCTGGCCGCCCAGAGCTTGGGATACATGCTGATGGACGTGAAGCCGGGCATGGTGTTGACCTCGTTCAGGTAGATTTGCGCTGGGTGTCCCTTGCTGCCGGGAGCCATGAGGAAGTCGACCCGGGCGAGACCGGCGCAGTCGCAGGCACGGAAAGCGGCGAGGGCCATCGCGCGAATGCGTTTTGTTTGTGAGGCGGCGAGTTTGGCGGGGATGATGCTGAGGCTTTCATCCGCGCCGCTGAGTTCGTACTTGGCTTCGTAATCGTAGAACTCCTTGGCGGGAACGATTTCGCCGACCACGCTGGCCTCGGGTGAATCATTGCCGAGGACGGCGACTTCAAACTCGCGGGGCTTCACGCCGGGGCCGCCGACGCCTTGCTCGACGACCACTTTGCGATCGAAGCTGGCGGCGAGGTCCATCGCGACGGCGAGGTCGGCGCGGGATTTCACCTTGCTGATTCCGACCGAGGAGCCGAGGTTGGCGGGCTTCACGAAGACGGGGTAGGTGAGGGATTTTTCGAGCAGGCGGGTGCATTTCTTCGGGTCGGCGCGCCACTCGGAGCGCAGCAGCGTGATGTGCGGCGTGAGTGGGAGGCCAGCAGCAAGGAACAGGCGCTTCATGGCGTCTTTGTCCATGCTGACGGCCGAGCCGAGGACGCCGGAGCCGACGTAGGCGATGTCGGCGAGTTCGAAGAGGCCCTGAATGGTGCCGTCTTCGCCGAAAGTGCCGTGCAGGACGGGGAAGACGACATCGACGCCGAGGGCAGAGGCGGATTCGGGGAGGGCGAGTTCGCTGCTGGCGAAGACGCTGGCGAGGCGGCTGGGCTGCGGCTTCGCGGACTCTCCAGCAAGCAGGGCTTGTGAGCCAGAGTATTGCAGCCAGCGGCCTTGCTGGGTGATGCCGATCTCGACGACGTCGTACTTCTTGCGGTCGATGGCGTTGAGGATGGAGCGGGCGGAGCGGAGGGAGATTTCGTGCTCGCCGCTCTTGCCGCCGAAAAGGATGCCGACCCGGAGTTTCTTCTTCATGTCTATATAGTGTGCGGTATGGGACGGTTGTGCGACGCACTTGCGACCCTATACTAATCCCCTAAGCCCAATCTGGAGTGTTATTTATATAGATATATGCACCATTTGTGGTGCGTGCAACTTGGTGGCTTTTGAGGGCGATTTGATGGCTTTTAGGACAGATGGGGTGAGGTTTCGTGGCGTTGAGCTTTTTCGCAGCGCGGCCCGCGATCCGAGGACGGCTTAGCCAGCATCTCGACTCACACAGCAGCGGCCGCTTCTCAAAATCGAGAAGTGGGGCACCCCCATTTGGTGGCGGATCAGACGTGGGCCACCCGCCATCTGCGTTTGTTGCGAATCAGACGTGGCCACCCTACGTGTTCCAAGGTGGAACCTCCTCTTAATATTTCTGTTTCAAAATCTACACTCACCAACTCCAATCTTATATAACATAGGCCACATGCCTGTCGGTGATTCAAACCGGGTGTCGCGGAGATTGATAGAGATCTCAAAACTCGTCTGCACGCTGCGCTGCGCTTGATCGATCCACCTTGAAAGATTGCTTCAGGGAATCTGTGGATGCGTTCTTAAGATCAAAAGACCAGAAGCAATGCTCCGGTGCATACGGCGAAGCAAAGAAAAGCGAGTCGAGATCATGAACTTCATCATTAATGAGTCTGCACAAAAATTGCGTGGCGGTTACTATACCCCAGCACGACTTGCTGATTATATTTCGGCGTGGGCGATGGGTCGCGGCGCAAAACGATTGCTTGAACCAAGTTGTGGTGACGGCGTCTTTATAGGCTCCTTAGCCAAAGTTGATCCCACACGTGATGCGTATCTTCGTGCATTTGAACTTCAGACGGAAGAAGCTGCTAAAGCGAACGACCGCTCTAAGAAATACAAGAAACTCAAAACTACCGTTGTTCCCGAAGACTTTTTGCCTTGGGCGATTGACCAGATGCTTGCGGGTTCCCAAGACTTCGATGCGGTTGTAGGTAACCCGCCATTCGTGCGCTATCAATACCTCGACAAAGATGCGCAGCGTAACGCGGAGTTCATCTTTAAGATTTTGGGGCTCCCCTTCACTAAACACACGAACGCATGGGTGCCATTTGTACTGGCGTCGATGGCAATGCTAAAACCCGGCGGGCGCCTCGGAATGATACTTCCAGCCGAGCTTATTCACGTTCGACACGCACGATCCTTAAGGAGTTATTTAGGAACAATGTGCAGCCGTCTTTTGATAATTGACCCTGAAGAAATCTGGTTCGAAAATACACTCCAGGGTGCGGTCATATTGTTAGCAGAAAAGAAATCTAGAGGGGCAGATTACTCGTATGGAGTTGGCATCCACCAGGTGGCGGGCGACTTATTCCTAGCTCAGTCCTCAGAAGAGCTATTTTCAAAAGTTCAGAGGATAAATGGTCAAACCGTCGCTGGTAAGTGGACGCGCGCGCTTCTATCGCAAAGCGAACGAGATCTCCTTGATCGCGTCGCGGGGCTTCCGGAGGTTCATGAATTCAGAGAGATTGCAAACGTAGACGTTGGGATTGTCACTGGTGCAAACGAGTTCTTTCTTGTTGATGACGAGACTGTTGCGACTTATGAATTAGAGGATTATGCCTATCCCATGTTTGGAAGGAGTGGGCATTGCCCAGGCGTAATTTATGACGATACCCAACACAAGAAAAACGCCGAGTCAGGTTACCCAACCAATTTTCTCTGGTTCGACACAGATGGGAGTCCAATTTCAAAGAAGACCAAGGAGTACATCGCACTTGGAGAAGGGCAAGAACTGCATAAGCGATTCAAGTGTCGCAGTCGGAAACCTTGGTATCGTGTTCCATCGATCTACTCGACTCAAATTGGATTGCTTAAGCGATCGCATGATATGCCTCGTCTCATTCTCAACCGTATAGGTGCGCTCACGACAGACACCGCATATCGGGTCACGACGAGCGGTGTTACTCCGAGTAAGCTAGTGTCTTGCTTTATAAATCCATTGACTGCCTTGAGTAGCGAACTCGAAGGTCGTCACTATGGAGGGGGGGTGTTGGAGTTGGTTCCATCCGAAATAGAGGAACTGCTCATCCCCGTACCTGAAACGCTTCCGATTCCCCTTGCCACATTGGACAGACTCATCCGGGACAAGAGCGCCTCTGAAGTTTTAGAAACCTACGGTAGCAAAGTACTGAGCGCCATGAATGTGAGAAACGCAGACAGCCATGAATTGCTGATGAGCTGGAGAAAACTAAAAAATAGGCGGCAGAGGATAACTGAGGTAGAAGTTAGTCTATCTCAATAAGATAGGTTGGTGGCGTGCTGTCCTTTTTATAGAGAAGAAGCGTGCGGCCTATCAGATCTCGCCTCGCGATGATTGATCTCGCAAGACCCCAGTGGAGTTGAGTCATGAAGTTGCGTTGTAAATAGCTCGTCGTATTTTTCCTATTATCATGCGCGACCTTGAGATCGAATGTCCCATAATCCACGTTCTCAATGAGAAACTGGAACGATGCCATAGCCTCCTCCTTCAGTGGCTCCTTCGAGGCGGCAGACCAAGACAACTCCGCGAATATGACCTGGCGGAAGTGAGTTTGAAAATCAAAATCTTCGATCACATCCTGCTTGAGACCGATTGAACCTGTTAGGTTCGTATTGTTTCCGTCAGGGACACTTAAATCGCGCGGAACAAGTGGCTTGCTCTGCCACACTCTCACGAACTGTGTCTTTGACAGGGTCCCTGCGTTTTTATTTTTGACAGGCACCCGCTTCGTACTAGGCTTTTTAGCCCTGAGAGTAGGGACGCCGCGGAAGAGTTTCATCGGATTTAGTTGGATTCCACCAGTTTTTGGAGCTTTCTGGGCCGAAGACGGCGCAACAACAACTTCCTCATCACATACTCGGCCCTGCTCAAACAAAGCTTCGACATCATTAGTGGATTTGATCTGTTGAACGTGGGCGGGGTGGTTCGTCACAATGTCGTTGAGGGATTGGTATATCTCGTCTACGAACTTCGCATCAGCCGCGTTCTTGAGATCAAGCAGCAGTAGTGCGCTTGCCTCTATGTTGTTGAGAAGGCCATAGCGTGTGAGGTTTGCGCTTCCAATAATGACCTTCGCTACGGACTTTGACGAAATAAGGTAAAGCTTAGGGTGGAAGATTGGTCTGCGCGACCCTGTGTCAACGGTATAGAGTTCAACGCCAAGGGTTATGAGTTGACGAAGTGCTTGCACCGAAGTGATGTCGTTCCTAATGCCGACTAGAACCTTCGGCTTGATCTTTAATGCTTTAAGCGCGCCCTCGATCTGTCCTATTCCAGCAGTCCGCGCGAAGGCAACGCTCAATACACACGCGACGGGCTTGGGAAGCGCTAATAATCGAGTGATCTCCGAGGCGTGATGACGCGTCGTGACGGCTTGTATCAAAAACTCGGCTGTGGCCAATTGGCCCCCTTTCGCTTGAATCTCAGCTACTGTAAGAACGTAAGGTCGTCGGTAGCCAACCTGCAAACGACTATATGAGCTTACGCCGTTCGGTTTCGAGGTGGGTGTAGCGGATGCGGTGGATGAGGGTGATGGTCGACATCACGGCCACCATTCAAAGCGCGGGGGCCATCGTTTCCCAGCGGTTGAAGAGTGCGCCAAGGATTGGCGCGGTGGGTTTTCATGGGGCGTGGTGTAATGTCCCAACTACAATTTCCCAACTGACCGATGCAAGTGTCGAATTCACGAAAAATCTGCAACAGGGTTGACGCGGCCCAATTTTGAGGAGAACGCAATGAGCGAGAGGCGGATCGGCATCATCATGAACGGCGTCACCGGGCGCATGGGGCTTAATCAGCATCTGGTCCGTTCCATTCTGGCGATTCGAAAGCAAGGCGGTGTCGCACTGGGGGATGGGTCGCGTCTGATGCCAGATCCGATCCTGGTCGGGCGCAACGCCGACAAGCTGGAGAGGCTCGCCAAAGAGCATGGCGTGGCGCGCTGGACCACAGACTTGCGCGGCGCGCTCGCCAACCCAGATGACTCGATCTACTTCGATGCGCAGTTGACCACGCTGCGCGCCCCCAGTGTAGAGGAGGCTATTGCAGCCGGTAAGCATGTTTATTGCGAGAAGCCGCTGGCCGTCGGCTCGGTAGTGGCATTGCAGCTGGCTGCGCAGGCCAAGGCGGCAGGCGTGAAGCACGGCGTGGTGCAGGACAAACTCTTTCTGCCCGGCATGCGCAAGCTGAAGCGGCTGGTAGATAGCGGGTTCTTCGGAAGAATTCTTTCCGTACGTGGCGAATTCGGCTATTGGGTTTTTGAGGGCGACTGGCAGCCCGCACAGCGGCCCTCCTGGAACTACCGCAAGCAAGATGACGGCGGTATCATCGTGGATATGTTCTGCCATTGGCGCTATGTTCTGGACCAAACTTTCGGCCGGGTGCGCGCCGTGCAGTGCCTTGGCGGCACGACGATCCCCGAACGGGTGGATGAGCAAGGAAAGCGCTACGCATGCACGGCGGACGATACGGCCTATGGAACATTTGAACTCGACGGCGGCATCGTCGCGCAGATCAACTCCTCGTGGTCGTTTCGTGTCTATCGCGATGAACTCTTCAGCCTGCAGGTGGACGGCACGTTGGGTAGCGCTGTGGCTGGCCTTCGTGAATGTCGTACGCAGCACCGCGTGAATACGCCGCGGCCTGTCTGGAACCCCGACATCGACAATCCCTTCCACTTTCGCGACCACTGGATGGACGTGCCGGACAATCAGACGTTCGACAACGGGTTCAAGGTGCAGTGGGAGCTGTTCCTGAAACACGTTGCGGAAGATGCGCCATTCCCTTATGACTTTCTGGAAGGGGCTCGCGGCGTGCAATTGGCAGAGCTCGGCCTCAAATCCTGGCAAGAGCGTCGCTGGATCGATGTGCCGGAACTGGAGGCGTGACCTTGGAGGGATTCGTGAAGCTGGTGCGGCGCGATGGGTCCACCTACAACTACGCCCCTGCACATGAGCCGCTGGTAGCGCCACCGCGGGGCCCGTTTGAAACGCGCATCGCCTTCGCGGCCGCTCACGTCGTGGTGGATCCCTTGCGCACTGCGGAACCGCTCACCCATCCAATGGTGGACTGGGAGGCAACGCTCGCCTACCGCGAATATCTCTGGTCGCTTGGCTTTGGCGTGGCCGAGGCGATGGACACCGCCCAACGTGGAATGGGGTTGGACTGGCCCTTGGCACTCGAGCTTATCAAGCGCAGTACGGCGGCCGCTAAAGAGCGAGGGGCTTTGGTCGCCAGTGGCGCGGGTACCGACCATTTACCGGCAGGTAAAGCGTTCACCTTGCAAGATGTAAAAAATGCTTATGTGGAGCAATGTGCAGCCATTGAAGCTGTGGATGGGCGCATCATCCTGATGGCGAGCCGCGCCCTGGCCGCTGTCGCCCGCCATCCCGACGATTACGCATCCGTCTATGCAAGTTTGCTGACGCAGGTGCGGCAGCCAGTCATTTTGCACTGGCTTGGGCCGATGTTTGATCCTTCTCTGGATGGCTACTGGGGCGCCACGGACATTCCTGCATCTATGGAGAACTGCCTCAGTATCATCCGCGCGCATCAGGAAAAGATTGATGGCCTGAAAATTTCTCTGCTTAATGCGGACCTGGAAGTGCATATGCGCCGTCAGCTTCCCTCCGGTGTACGTATGTATACCGGCGACGACTTCAATTACGATCGACTCATTCTGGGCGACGGGCATGGCCACAGCGATGCGTTGCTGGGAATCTTCGATGCCATTGCTCCGGTCGCATCGCTGGCATTATCTGCACTCGACGCTGGGGATATTCCTCGCTATCAGCAACTGCTTGCGCCCACAGTTTCGCTCTCCCGGCACATCTTCGCGTCACCGACCCAACACTATAAAGCGGGAGTCGTATTCCTGGCGTTCCTAAACGGATTTCAGACGCATTTTCGCATGGTTCGCGGCTTGGAGAGCGCCCGGTCAACGGCACATTTGTGCGAACTATTCGTGCTTGCAGACGAGGCCAGAGTGTTGAGGGATCCTGAACTGGCTGTACAGCGGATGCGGAGTTTCCTGCTGCTGTCAGGTGTCGTATGAGCCTGCTGCAACGCCTCAGTTTCAATCAGATGACGGCCGATCCCTGGTCGCTTGAGCAGGTGGTTCGCAATTGCTCCAAGAGCGGCATTCCTTACATCGGCGTGTGGCGTCATAAACTCGGCGGCGATGCGGCGAAGGCCTCCGCAATGATCCGCATGGAAGGCTTGCGCGTCTCCAGCCTCTGTCGTGGAGGGTGGTTCTCCGCACCCAATGTCGCGGAGCGCCGCAAACGCATTGCAGACAATCGCCTCGCCATTGAGGAGGCGGCACTGCTGGGTGCGCCTGTTCTAGTGATTGTCTCCGGTCCAGCCAATGGGCAGACTTTGAATGACGCGCGGGCCACTGTGCTGGATGGCCTGCTGGAAGTGTTGCCGGACGCGGAGAAAGCCGGCGTCATTCTGGGCATTGAACCGTTGCATCCGATGTATGCCGCAGAACGGTCGGTCGTTGTGACTCTAAAGCAGGCCAACGACCTCGTTGAGCAACTCTCGAGTCCAGCTGCGGGAGTTCTCGTCGATGCCTTCCATGTGTGGTGGGACCCGGATGTGATGGCCCAAATAGAACGTGCGCGGGGGAGAATCGCGGGCTTTCATGTGTCGGACTGGCCAGTGCCTCTACCTGGTATCCTGATGGGCCGCGCCATGATGGGTGACGGTGTTATCGAGTTGCGGCGGCTGCGGCAGGCCGTAGACGCCGCCGGCTACAACGGACCCATCGAAGTTGAAATATTCAACGAAGAGATCTGGAAAAGTGCGGATGATGGGTTGCTGGAACGCATCCAGCGGTGCTTCGTCGAACACGTTTGAGGATCGCAGACAGCGTTTAAGGACCGCAGACGGCGTTTAAGGATCGCAGACGGCGTCGCGATCGACTGCGGCTACAACCGCACTTCGTAGCCGACCCGCAGCTCGACTATATGAGCTTGCGGCGTTCGGTTTCGAGGTAGGTGTAGCGGATGCGGTGAATGACCGTGATGGTCGACATGACGGCGAGCACCCAGAGGGCGGGGGCCATCGTGCCCCAGCGATTGAAGAGCGCGCCGAGGATGATGAGGACGATGCGCTCGGGGCGTTCCATGAAGCCGACTTTGCACTGGCCGATGAGGGCTTCGGCGCGGGCGCGGGTGTAGCTCACCATTAGCGAGGCCGTCATGCAGAAGGCCGCCAGCACTACGTAGAAGAATCTGTTGCCGCGGGCGTAGTAGACCAGCAGGCCGAAGAACAAGGCGACATCGGAGTATCGGTCGAGCACCGAATCGAAGAAGGCGCCGAAGACGGAGACCTGATTGGTTTGTCGCGCGACGCGGCCGTCCACCATGTCGAACAGGCCGGCGGCGATGATGACCAGGCCCGCAAAGACGAACATGCGGGCGTTGTTTTCAGGGCGCGCGTAGCCGAAGAAGAAGGCGGCGAGGATGTTGATCAGCAGGCCGATGAAGGTGAGCGTGTTGGGCGAGATCTTCGACAGCGCGAGGCCGTTGACGATTTTTTGCAGCAGCCAGCCGCTGCCCTTCCCGAATGCGCTTGTCCAGGTCATTGGTTCGTTACAAGTTTAGCGCAGGGTGCTTAAGACGCAACTGTTGCACCTTGGACGGGTGTATGAAGGAGCGTCTGATGGAGTCCTCCGGCATTCCCTCTTTAGGCTAAGCCCATCGCATCTTCGGGCCGTTTATCGCGGGCTAAAGTTCGCTGCTCACTAGTTCGGAGATTTTCCGACGCTCTTAGCGCATTTTTTCAACGGCGGAAGTCCGGCACTCGAAATCTGTCCCCGGAGAGGATTTTCCGGGTCGTGCCTGCATCGCAAGCCGCCCCGAGAGCGTCTCTTCTTCTATGACAAATTCGACAAACGAATCGACCGTTCCCTCGCAGGCCGGCAAGGTCTGGTTTATCACCGGAGCTTCTTCCGGTTTCGGCCGCTTGCTGGCGGAGTATGTTCTCTCGCTCGGCGCGAATGTGGTTGCCACCGCGCGCCAACCGGACATGTTGAACGACCTCGCTAAGAAGTATCCGGCCAATGCGCAGGTACTGTCACTCGATGTGACAAAACCTGCGCAGATCGATAGGGCGGTCGAAGATGCTGTGGGGCGGTTTGGGCATGTGGACGTACTGGTGAACAATGCTGGGTACGGAGTACTGGGCGCACTCGAAGAGGTTTCTTTGGCGGAGTATATGCCGATGTTCGAGACCAACGTGTTCGGGCTGATCGGCCTGACGCAGGCGTTGCTGCCGCAGTTTCGGGAGCGGCGGGCGGGGAACATCGTCAACCTGTCGTCGATCGGCGGCCTGATCGGGTCGGCGGGTGTGAGCATGTACAACGCGACCAAGTTCGCGGTGGAAGGGTTGAGCGAGGCGCTTGGCGCGGAGCTGGAGCCGCTCGGAATTCATGTGACCATCGTGGAGCCTGGACCATTCCGCACTGACTTTCTGGGGCGCTCGCTGGTAACGGCGAAGACGGAGATTGCGGACTATCGACAGACGGCGGGCAAAGCGCGAGAAAATTTCAAAGCTGGCGACGGCAAGCAGGTGGGAGACCCGCAGAAGGCCGTCGAGGCCATCGTCACAGCGGTGGGCGCGGCCAAACCGCCGCGCCATTTGTTGCTGGGCAAAATCGCGCTTGACCGCTTCCGGGCCAAGATGCGGAGCTTCGCGGCGGAGATCGACGCCTGGGAGCAGACCACCTTGGACACGGACTTCCCGCCCGGTTGAGAGCGGTCGGTGAGCATTTACTTCGCCACAGGCGCGGCGGTGTCGTGGATGGTGGAGAGCTTGAGGACTTCGAGTTCGCGCTTGCCGTTGGGCGTAACCACGGTGGCGACGTCGCCGATTTCCTTGCCGAGCAGAGCGCGACCAATGGGCGAGGTGGTCGAGATGAGGCCCTTGACCACGTCGGATTCTTCCGAGGTGACGAGCTTGTAGGTGATTTCTTCGGCCTTGATGTTGTCGAAGACGACGATGGTGGAACCGAAGCCGACCTTGTTGCGCGGAATGTTGTCGAGGACGACCATGGCGAGCTCGCCCATGCGTTTTTTGAGCTGGCCGAGGCGGGCGTTGACGAAGACCTGACGCTGTTTAGCGGAGTGGTACTCGGCGTTTTCGGAGAGGTCGCCGAGCGCGACGGCTTTCTTGATCTCGGCGGGGAGCTCGGTGGTGAGCTCATATTCGAGCTGCTTGATCTGCTCTTCTAGGGCCCTTTTGATGTCTTCCATAGTGCTGGGGGTCTGCTTTGCTGGGCCACGTAAGGGCCGGGAGTGGAAAAGATAATTATACGGAACACGGAACAGGAGTTAGGAGTTAGGAGTCGGGGTCGGGGAGGAGCGCGGGGGTTTGGCGGCGGAGAAATGCTTCGAGGATCAGGGTGGCCGCGATCTGGTCGATGATCTTGCTGCGTGCGGCGCGGTCTTCGGGAGTTTGACGATGGCCAGTGCGGTTGAGGAGGGAGTGAGCGGCAGCGGTTGTGTGGCGTTCGTCGAGGAGGACGAGGGTTGGGGGGAGGTCGAGATGCTCGGCGAGGTGGGAGCGAAGGGATTCCGCGAAGGCTTCGGTCTTGGTGGATTGGGGGCTGGCTTCTCCGGAGGCGTGGAGGGGGAGGCCGATGAGGACCGTCGCTACGTCGTAGCGGCGGATGAGGCGGGCGATGGATTTTAGATCGGCCTTTAGGGTGGTGCGGTAGAGGGTGAGAAGAGGTTGCGCGGTGTGGCCTAGAGGGTCGGATAGCGCGACGCCGATGCGGCGGTTGCCAACGTCGAGGGCGAGGATGCGCTGGAGTGGCACGGGGTTAGTGTACGGCGTGGGGCGGGACGGTTTGCCGCAATGACCGAGAAGCAGGTTCCCTTCGGGAATGACAGAAAGAAAAACAACGGCAAAAGCGAACGCGGAGGTCGCGGACGGTAATGCAACATAGAATGCGGTTGAGAGGTCTGGCGTGCGTTTACTGAAGGCGATTCTTGTGTTGGGGCTGGTGGCGGCGGCGGCGGTGGGGTTCTATGTGTACCTGCCATATGGGCCGGCGCAGGAGACGTTTGTCGATATCGCGTCGGGCACCGGGACCGAGGACATGGCCGCGCAGTTGGAGCGGGCGGGCATCGTTCGCAGCCGGTATGCGTTCGAGGCGCTGAGGGCGGTGCATGGGGGGGCGCTGAAGGCGGGCGAGTATCGCTTCGACCATGCGGCCCCGTTGACCGAGGTGTATGCGCGGATTCGCAAGGGGGATGTTTATACGCGGACGCTGGTGATTCCCGAGGGCTTCAACATCTTCGATATTGCGCAGGCCGTGGAGGCGGCAGGGTTGGGCTCGCGCGCGGATTTTCTGGCGGCGGAGCGGAAGCATACGGATTTGATTGCGGAGTGGAGCCCGGGGGCGACTTCTTTGGAGGGATATTTGTTTCCGGACACCTATCGCTTCAGCCGACATGCGAGCGCGGAGACGATGCTGGCGACGATGGTGAAACGATTCGGGCAGCTGGCAAGCAGATTGGGGTTGGAACAAGGTGCGGATGGTGCGCGGACTGTGACGATGGCTTCGCTGGTCGAGAAGGAAGTGCGGATCGATGCGGAACGGCCTGTGGTGGTGGGGGTGTTTGAGAATCGGCTGGCGGCGGGGATGCCGTTACAAACCGATCCGGCGGTTGAGTACGCGTCGCTGCTGCGAGGGACGTGGACGGGCGTGATTCATCAAAGCGAGTTGCATTCTGATTCGGCGTACAACACCTATGTTCATGCAGGGTTGCCGCCGGGGCCGATCTGCAATCCAGGAGTGGCTGCGCTGAAGGCGGCGATGAAGCCGGCGATGACGGACTACTTGTATTTTGTTGCGGACGCGAGGGGGGCGACACGGTTTGCCAAGGATTTGAAGGAGCATGAGGCGCAGGTGGCGGCGTTTCGCGCGACTAACAGGTAGGGTGGGTGCGGGAACCTGTGGAGTCCCATGTCCGAGAATCCGGACATGGGGAAGCCAGAGTTGGGAGGTGGCGCGAGAAAGCAGGTCCTTCGCTGCGCTCAGGATGACAATTTATCGGGTGGAGTTGGGGGATGACAAATTAGTGGATGGATTTGGAACTGGTCGAAAAGATTCTGAGTCGATGTGGGTTGGCGAGAGTCGATATACTTAATGTTTCTGACCAGATGAGGAAATTCAAAGCAGTTTCGATGTTGGGTGTGGCGCTATCGGTTGGGTTGACGGGTTGCTTTAAGACCGTTCGCACCGTGCAGCAGACGCACGCGCCGACCATGTATATCTCGGCCCCGGTGGAGGTGCTGGAGAGGGAAGTCTCGGAGCGGGACGATGCGATCAAGACGCTCAATGCGTCGGTCCTGATCACGGCCAGCACGGGCGGCGGCAAGGAAGGCAAAGTTACGGAGTACACATCGTTTCGGGGCTACATCTTTGTGCGGAAGCCGCATGACCTGCGAGTGCTCATGCAACTTCCCGTGATCGGCTCGAAGGCTCTGGACATGGTGAGCGACGCGGACCGGTTTACGCTGATGCATTCGTCATCGCACGGAGACGTGTGGATTCAAGGGGCTAATAAGCCCGCGAAGCTCTCGAAGAATGGGCTAGAAAATTTGAGGCCCCCGGTCTTTTTCGACTCGCTGCTGGTGCCGGGCGTGGGCCCGGAGGACTTCGTAACCCTTACCGAAAATACGCGCGTGATTCAGCCCGAGTCCAAACACCACGACGCCATCGAAGAGCCGGACTACGACCTTGCCGTGGCCCGCAAGAAGTCCGGCAACATGCTACGGCAGTTGCGCGTGATCCATATTAATCGCGTGGACATGCTTCCGTTCCAGCAGGACATCTACGACGAACAAGGACGTATTGTTACGCAGGCGACTTATGCGAAGTATCAGGCCTATGGGAATGTGCAGTTTCCGTCGCTGATTACAATTCGCCGGCCGCTGGATGAATATACGTTGAAGGTTGAGATCACGAAGCTGACGCTGAATGGGACGTTTGAAGAGGACCAGTTTGAACTGAAGATACCGCCGGGAGTGGTGGTTCAGAAGATGGAGTAGGGCAGGGAGTAGGGAGTAGGGAGTAGGAAATGGACTATAGACTGGCGCGGTGGGCGTGCGCGGCGATGGCGGCGTTGATGTCGAGGGCGAGGGCGAGGGCGGCGCGACCCTGAACGCCAGTGACTCGGGGGGCGGAACGGGTGCGGACCGAGGCCAGGAAGTCTTCGAGTTCGAGGCGGAGAGGTTCGGATTTTTCGACTGTGAATTTTTGCAAGGACAGGCCGGCTGAGGGGTGAGGTGCGCCCGTTGCAGGGTTTGGCGGTGTGGTGCCCGAAATTTTTGCGGGGGGAAATGCTGCGATCTCTCCACTGCGCATCGCAAAGTGCCGCGATGCTTCGGTCGAGATGACAGATTTAGGCTGCGCTCCGGTCGAGACGACAGGGGTTTGGGGTTCGGCGGCGACGTCGATGGTGAGGAGTTCCTGGCGGGCGAAGTCGAGCGAGAGGTATTGGCGGGGCTGGAAGAAGCGCAGTTTGCGGACCTGCTCGGTGCTGATGCGGGAGGCGGTGAAGTTGGCGACGCAGCCGGAGTCGAATTCGACGCGGACGTTGGCGATATCGACTTTGCGGGAGAGCACGGGGAGGCCTACGGCGCGAAGTTCGCGGACGGGAGAGTTGGCAAGTTGGAGGACGATGTCGAGGTCGTGGATCATGAGATCGAGGACCACGTCGATATCGAGCGAACGGGGGGTGAAGATGCTGAGGCGGTGGGCCTCAAAGAACATGGGGCGGTTGAGCAGCGGCTCGACCGCGGTGACAGCGGGGTTGAAGCGCTCCAAGTGGCCGATCTGCACGATGCGGCCCAGCTCGGCGGCGAGGGCGAGGATGCGGTCGGCTTCAACGAGCGATGCGGCGAAGGGTTTCTCGATGAGGACGTCGACGCCGGCCTGAAGGAGCTGCTCGGCAGCCTCTGCGTGGTGGATGGTGGGGACGCAGATGGAGGCCGCGTCGATTGAGGCCCCTGAGGCGAGGAGTTCGGGGATAGATGCGAATGTGGGGATGCCGTAGCAATGGGCCACTTCGGCGCGAATTGCGCGGTCGGGATCGATGGCGGCGACAAGTTGGACAGCGTGCGGCGCGGCAAGCGAGAGGTCGCGGTAGACGCGGAGGTGGTTGCGGCCGAAGGCTCCGGTGCCGATGACGGCGAGACGAAGGGTGGGCATCTATTTGGGGGTAGGGGCTTCGACGGCCTGGCGGCAGCGGGCGTAGAGGTCGAGCAGGTGGTCGACCTGCTCGTCGGATTTGGCTGATGCGGGGAGGCCGAAGCCGGTAGAGGTGGCCGACGGGCGACCGATGTTGGCTTGGCTGGCGACAAACTTGAGCAGGTCCAGAGCGATGTCTTCGGGACGGCGGGATATGGGGATAGGCGCGGATTCCATGGTTCGATGTTAGCGTTTGGCGGGTTGGGGAAGCAAATGAGTTAGCCGGAATCCCAAGGGCGTAAATCCTGCGCGCCTCAAAACAGCAGGTTCCCTGCAGGAATGACAGGAAGAAAAGCAAGAGCAACAGCAGCAGGGGGTTTATCTGTATCTGGGGTTTCGGTGGAACCCATGTGCGAACATCCGGACTTGGGGCACCCCGCATCTTTCAGGGTTCAGAGATCGATCCTTTATGGGTCGTCTGCTCTAAATTCCAATGCGGGAAAGCTCAAAGGACTTGGGGTCTGCAGGGAAAAAGGTACAAGCCGTAGGATTAGGGACGCCAAAAACCCTTCATTCTAAACGCATCCCTTTATATGGGCGAACATTAGGCGAATATATCATACGCAGAATTGTTAATATACCGCTAAACTATTGTAAATACGAGGCTTCCACGTAAATTGGACTGTGGGAAAAGAGGACTTGACAGGGTTGGGGGGCGGGGCTATAACCGCAGAACTTTCTAACTGGAAGCAAAAAGGCCGGGGGCACCCATTGTGGGGCCGGGGAGGCTGATCTTTCGGATTCGAGAAATAGAAGGATGCTGCGTCAAGTGTTTATCCGCTTGAGCGGTGCCCGAAACCCAAAATGGGCCTTGCGCCAGCCGAGATCTGCGTTGCTTGCAGGTATCGGGAGGCGTCAAGCCCTATAGCAACCTGAGCGACCCGTCCGACCTCTGAAAAATCCGAGGCCGCCAGGGGAGAGTTGTCTGGAGAATTATTCGATGAATGACTTGCGAGTTGAGTTGAAGGTATGTGAGGCGTGCGGAGCGCTGTGGCTCCGTGCTGCGAGTCAAGGGGCCTATTGCCGGGGATGTTCGGTACGGCTGTCACAGTTCCCTGCGCCACGAACGGGGCGCCGGGGACGTAAGTGCAAAACGGTGGCACGTACGGCTGTGTGTGGGGGGGGTGCGCGATGAACTCAGGGAACA
>JBBRBI010000087.1:0-26708 GCA_038206015.1 Bryobacterales bacterium
TTCGGCTTCCAATCCAGGGCTAACTTTTATGATGACGAGGTGGCAGGTATGTACGCAGTAGCTTGCACGTAGCAACAACCGCGTGGCTGTTTTTCATAGTAAATACCAGGTTGCCCAGCAATCCGTTTAGAACAAGCTCGCATTGACCTCCGTTACGTAACGCATTACACTTTGGGAATGATCCGGTCGATGCGTCACAAAGGACTTAAGCGTCTTTACGAAGACGACGATCCGCGCGGCGTCATGGCCGAACATGCCGTAAAGCTGCGGGACATACTGGCGCGTCTTGATGCAGCCCGTACGGTTGCGGACATGGATCTGCCGGGTTTTCGGCTTCATCCGCTCAAGGGTGAACTGTATGGTTTTTATGCTGTAACCGTTCGCGCCAATTGGCGTGTGATTTTCAACTTTGTTGAGCATGATGCTCACGATGTTGATTTGGTCGATTAGCACTGAAAGAAGGAGTTTGAACTATGCCTTTGAAAAATCCACCGCATCCCGGCGGCTTCGTGTTGCGTCAATGCATTGAGCCTTTGGGATTGAGCATCACCGCCGCCGCCGCCGCCCTCGGCGTCACGCGCACCACTCTATCCGAACTGGTGAATGAGAGGCGAGGCATATCCCCCGAAATGGCTGTGCGGCTGTCCAAAGTTTTTGGTGGCAGCGCGGAAAGTTGGCTTGTTCAACAGGCGCAATATGATCTTTCTCAAGTTGATGCCGTCCATCTCAAGCTGAGACGGCTGGAACTGGTTTAGAGAGCGGAGGCTACGCTTCTGAAGCTTCATAGCGAGAGGCTGTTTTACGTCGATTTCCGAAGCGACTGCGGCGCGGTTAGGCGACGGAATCCCACTTCTCGTGAGTGCCTATAGTTAAGTTATGGATGTCGCCAATTTTGTCTTGCTCGAAGACTACCTCGCTAGGGACTTCACCATCCCGACTGCGTACCTCGACGGCGTCCTGCTGGAGAAAACCAGGCCAACTTGGCAACATGGTGCCCTCCATGCCTGGATCGCTGCGCTCATCATGCGCGCTTTCCCCAACGTCGTGGCTGCCCCCGAGGTCCACAGCCGACTGAATCCAGCTGAATTCCGTTTGCCCGACATTGCGGTCCAGTTCCGAAATATGGTGCCGATGGCCGGCTATGCGGAACAGCCCCTTTATCTGGCGATTGAGATCCTCTCCCCAGACGACCGCTTCGGTGCCACTCTAGCTAAGATCGAGCGCTACCACGATTGGGGTGTCCCTTACTGTTGGCTCATCGACCCCGAACGCGGGCATGCCTGGGCCTATCACAGTGGTCAAGAAGCGGCACAGGTGGATGGAATTCTCCAAGCCGGTGAAATCTCCCTCGACGTGCCCGGCATTTTCGCCATTCTCAAGCCGTAGCCCAAAACATCGCCCAATCTGCTAGCGAAACGCCTCGTCCTGAATTTTGCGGGCGATGGAAGCAGGCCTGATGTTGACTCATACTCCCATGCCTTGCTAACGGATTACATCCTCGCTCGGATCCCTTGACGGCATAGTGATGGTGTTCACGGCACGATGGATTCCCGCTTTCGCACACTCGCTACTGCTGACTGCCGTGGTGCCATGTGCCGTAGCCGCCACGCTGAAACTAGTCCTCATCTTGCACTCTTTTGAGCGTGGCTCCGCGACCTGTAGCATCCCCGCTTCGATCTTTCGGATCACATTGGCGCGCAAGTTGGGAAAGGGGGAAACGGGGACAGACGGAACTGAACCATTGCAAAAATCGCAAGAAAACTCGCGTCAGCAACACGCTATTCCGGCGTATTCCACGAACCACCCGCCTCGTCGTCCCCGTGGTTGGAAGGACCGTCTCAAAAGAAACCTTTGCAGCCTGACAGATTACTCGCTGCCCCCAGTGGCGGCGGCTTGGTCCTAACCAGCCAATGACGATTGCATGCGCATGAGGCGTTGGGGATTGAAGGGTGAGAAGTTATGGAAAAATGCGCATGGTCAGGCTGTCCTCCTCCGTCTCGGCGGTCATTGCACAGTTCGTCGACGTGCTTACGCTGCACGCCCATCGCTTCGTCCAGCGCGCCTTGGGTCAGGCCCATCGGCTTCATGAACTCTTCGATCAGAAGCTCGCCAACGCTCGCCGGCTTTCGCTTTGTCATCAACATGGCTCACCTCACCGATAAGAATGGTCGTCCAGATAGACGCCCGCAAGTCCTGGTCCGTCGTCGCGTCGTCGATCACCTGGATTTTGCCGGACAGCTCACGATCATCCCGCAGTTCCAGCATGAGCTAATGTACTACTTGAAGGTACATATTGAAAGCCCGAATTTCCTCCTTGGCGTTGACGAAGCAAGCATTTGGGACAATCGCCCACCGGGGAAAAGTCAATAATGAGAATGCACTCATGAGGACCTCCATCAAGCTAATTGCAGGAAACTGGGATCTTGGGTATGCGCTCGACAAGCACGTCGTGTCGAGCACGTTTATTGGGCATGACCAATTTGGCCACGCTCGGTTTGATACAAAGCGAACCGAGGTTGGCGAAGCTCTGTATCAACTTAAATATCAAGGGGATTGGAGTCAGACTCAAGAACTTGCGAATGCTCTTTCAGTTAGTCTGTTTGGGAAATACTCGAATGTGGGAGTCCTCGTTCCTATGCCCGCGTCAAATGTTCGTCCCCGGCAGCCGGTAATGGAGATTACACGAGCCCTCGGAAACTTCGTCCAGGTGCCTCTAGCCGAAAACTTACTAATCAAGGCTCGCATTAGCCCGCAGTTGAAAGACATTAGCAACAAGGCGGAGAAGCTGGCGGTGCTAGAAGGGGGATTCGCGGTGAACGTGCTTCTCGTGGACGACCTATTCGACACCGGCGCCACGATGGGGACCGCCTGCGCTAAATTGCGAGAATATAGGAAGGTGGCGAGGATCTACGTCGCCGCTCTGACCTGGAAATAGATTATGACCACCGTCTTCATCGCAGGCTCAATCACGATCAAACAACTCGACCAAAAGTTACGGGAACGCATCGACAACATCGTTACATCCAAGTTCGATGTCGTTGTTGGGGATGCCGATGGGGCGGACAAGGCAATCCAAGCTTATCTATTTGAGCGGGGAATCCGAAACGCCATTGTGTATTGCAGTGGGGCCCGGCCCCGGAACAACATTGGACAATGGCCGGTGCATCGAGTAGCCTCCGGGCATGCGGCGGGATCTCGAGCATTTTATACCGCGAAAGACGTGGAGATGGCCAATGACGCGGACTACGGTTTGATGATCTGGGATGCGAAGAGCACCGGCACACTAAGCAATGTGATTGAACTGCTGATCCGGAAGAAGAAGTCGGTGGTGTTTGTGAATACGACGAAGGCATTCCTAACGGTTGGGGATGTTTCGCAGATCGAAGCCTTGGTCCTGTGTATGGCTGAGCGGGATCGGCTGAGAGCCGATGAGAAGATTCAGTTGCGGGACAGAGTTGATGCGCTGAAGCAGTCAGTGGTTCTGGCATAAAGGGTTTGTGGGCGACGTCTTCGTTTGTCCGGGCGCAGTGAATGCTGGTGCTTTGTCATATCGTGGGTGTGCGCAACGACCAAAGTTGAGATGTCCCTGAAGTGGCTCTGCATGTTGGATTGGCCGCACGGAAACGGCGCGGGTGTGGTTCAAGGATTCAATCTGGATCGCCGTTCAGGTCGAATCCTGCCACGGATGGACCAGTCGGCAATGCTGACCTTCAAAGCGCAGAGCCATCATCTACAGAAGGAAGCGCAACATCCAACTCGGCAAAGTCGTAGAAACAAAATCCACGCTGCCCCGCACGTACCTGAAAACCAGCCGATGATCTCGATCTCTTTCGGTATTGTCGTACAGCCATAGTTGATCCACCAGCGCCCGTGCACCGATTGCCGTTTGAATAGAGCCCGCATATCGAGAAACAACTTTGGCAGCAGGAACTCCGTGCCCGCCAAGTTCCACGCGGGCCTCAACTCGGGTGACATTCAACAACGGGCTGTCGGTGCAGATGAAGAAGAGCCAGATCTCGTACCCAGCTTCCTTCAGCGCGCCCAAATACTCAAGCCAATAGGGACTGCGGCTGAACACCGTTTCGAATGCGAAGTCCTCCCGCTTCAGCATCAACTCCTGCCGAAGCGCTTCCGCCCGATTCGCCGCCGCGATGTTCAAAGCCTCGGTCGAAGTCATTCCTTCAATCGACAGGGCCAGTTCGTCGGCGTTGACAAAGTTTGGAAATTGCGAACGAAGCTTCGAGTAATAGAAGGTCGTTTTCCCCGATCCATTCGGACCCGCAATCACCGCTACCTTCGGCACTCTTCGCTCCGGACTCTCTAGCCGAGCTTCCGCTTCTCTATCTCGAACGTGACTGCCGATCTTGGAGTCTTCAGATCGCGCCGTAAGGCTCCTGGGTTGTTCGTTGTCTTCCCTGCCGGATCTACCTCAGAACGATGAACTAAACCATTCCTCAGGCTAAGCACGCGTTCAACGCCGTCTGCCCCAGTTTCGATGACTGCCCCAAGCTCGCGGTCATATCGTGCGATCACCCCATCAGGCCGCTTGGGATATTCAACCGGCATCGCAGCCGCGCCCGCTTCAACGAGAAGGCGTTGCCATTCTGTGATCTCCGTTATCGTCATCTCCCCGATGGGCTTCGTCGACGGGCTTGCCACCAAATCGCTCACACTTTCATTGTACTCACACAAGACCGTCGCGTTCCCCCAGGCGTTGGAGGGATCGGGGCGAAAGAAGGCTGTGCAGGCTGACCGATCGATGGATTCCGTTCACCAGACCCGCAACCAGCTTAAGATTGGAAGCAGAATGAACAAAGGAAAGGCAACAGCCCCAACTCCAGATGAGTGGAAAGATTCAGAACTGAACGCCGCAGTGCGGGTCTACAAAGAGATCCAGGCTGAAGAATCGAAGGGTCGACGAGTAGTTAAGGTCGACTACTACAGGAAGCTGGCTGACTCAGAAGGGAGATCCGTCAAAGCGTGGGAGTTCCGGATGCAAAACATCTCTTCTGTATTAGCATCGCTTGGTCAAGATTGGATCCAAGGGCTAAAGCCACGGGGCCACGTAGGGATTAAGGTTGAAATAAAGCTCAAGAGCTTATTGCGCGAGTATAAACTCTAGCAAGAAATACCTGCTGCCGGCTGTCCCTCGATTCAGGTCCCAACTTCGATCAAACTGAATATCAAGTTGAGTCCGCATGATACTATTCCAGGATAGTTATGAACGTAGTGGCATATTCGATTTTACATCTGATTCTTAGCTATTCGTTTGTCAGAGTTGAGTAATTCGCAATCAGCCCTTCGGCCACAAAATAATGTCCAACCCAACGAAACATCCACAAACTCAAGCTCAATCGAGCAACGTAAGGATCAAAGTAAAGTCGGTGGAATTTCACGGGCTGAGGTTCCGAAAACTACAAAATATCAAGATAGAGTTTGCGGATCGACTGACCGTGATTGCTGGCCACAATGGCATCGGTAAGTCGACGATATTGGGACTGGTTGCCAACACTTTCGGGATGACGGAGATTGCCTACAAGAGTTATTTTGGCGAACCGTTCTATGCCAACATTGAAAAGATTGTTTGGTTGGCTCTCAAAGAGGTTGATGCAGCGCAGATGGAGCCGACAGCCGCTCCAACCGTGGTTGCCGAAGTCGGGAATCTGCTTGTCAAGAAACGCTGCTCGATGACCCAACGCAAGATTTTTAGGCGCGCTCGCGTGGTACCGAGGACCGTAGATAAGGCACCGGAGGACTTGATCGGGCCTGACGCCAAAGTGCCATTGCCAACAATTTATCTAGGGATGAGGCGACTAGCGTCTTTTGGGGAAGCCGACGAGAAGGAGGTTTCCAGCACAATTTCATTGATGGAAGACGAGGATAGAAAGCTCATCGCCGAATGTGTGAGAGCCGTAATTGTCGGTGTGGAAGTGACAACCGATGTGACACACCAGAGTATAAAAGGTTCAAAAAAGAAGACAGTTCAGCCAGGATACGGGAGCCACGAAGCTTTAGCGGTTTCCATGGGACAGGACAGTCTGGGGAGTATTGCCACCGCACTTGCATCTTTCAACTTCCTCAAACGCAAGCTTGGCGAACGCTACCCAGGCGGACTGTTAGTTATCGACGAGCTTGATGTTGGATTCCATCCTCATGCGATTAAGCGTTTGGTAGACGCCTTAAAAACGTACGCAAAGCGGCTAAACCTTCAAATCATTGCCACCACGC
This sequence comes from Bryobacterales bacterium, assembly GCA_038206015.1. Taxonomy (GTDB): domain Bacteria; phylum Acidobacteriota; class Terriglobia; order Bryobacterales; family Bryobacteraceae; genus Bryobacter. The sequence goes on from JBBRBI010000087.1 coordinate 6,229, forward strand.
ACTCTCCCAAGCTCATCGAAGCCGTTCACCCAGAGGGAGGAGGTGACATGAACTCGCCGGATTCTGTGGTGTATCTCATCGATACTAAGTTTCCAAGGCTGGCTCAGGACCAGTCCCTAAAAGCAATCTTGGATGAAATGGCGCTATGCCAAACAACCCGCACACCTGCCAAGCCAACGAAGCCGGTGTTGTACGTTTATTTCGAAGACGATGAAGGAAAACAGTTTTGCGAAGCCTTATTGTCATCAGCGGACCGAAAATCAATTGGCGCTGCAAAGGGGGTGTCTATAAAATTCATCGCACTGGGTTTGGGTGGAACAAACCTGTTGAACCTGCCCACAAAAGACCCCATCTTCAAGCTGCGAGTTCTAGTTGTAGATGCAGACACGACGATCCGAGAGGGGATCGCGAAGTTTCGTAACTCAGTTAAACTTCCATGTGCTCATGGTGCCGGAGGTACGAATCGTTCGCCAGAGAATACCATTAAGAATTTTCTGCGAAGCATGGCAAGCTCAGAATCTGGCCAACTGCGAGAAGCCCTCTCACGGTTTAAAATTTCTAATCCGTCAAGCAACAAGATTGAAGAAACATTTTTTTCTGACGATTCAAGCACCAGCCAGAAACGAGAGAGCAGCAAGATCTGGTGGAACCTTCATTTCCCAAATTTGGAGGCTTGGGGAGTTCTCCGCGAATGGGCCGCTTATCACGAAGTTGAGGTGAAGGCATTTCGTGATGCCTTTGAAAAGGCGGTTGAAGCAACAGCCGCTCGCCTAAAGAATTCAGGACTAGCCTAAGCTTAAGTAGCTAACCAGACCACCCAACCGAATGTTTTCCAACAAGCTCTATACTCCGCTGCGCTACCCCGGAGGCAAGGCGCGTTTTGCGCCGATGCTTACCGATGTGATGCAGGCTAATGCATTAATCGGCGGTCATTATTTGGAACCCTATGCTGGCGGTGCGGGTGTGGCCTTGGTTTTGTTAATGGACGGACTAGTGGAGCAGATTCACATTAACGACGCGGATCCTGCGGTTGCCGTGTTTTGGCGAGTCGCGGTGCACCAGAATTGCGAACTGACACAAATGGTGGCGGATGCGTCTGTGACAATGGACGCGTGGCACCATTGGAGAGACGTGATGCATGGCAAGACTCCTGGCTCTGAACTAGAGCGCGGATTCGCCACGCTTTTCATGAATCGCACTAATCGCTCGGGCATTCTCAAAGGCGGCGTCATCGGAGGGAAAGCGCAGATTGGCGCTTATAAGCTAGGCGAGCGATTCATGCGAGACGAGCTGTGCTTGAGGCTCGAGCGAATTGGCCGCCACTCAAAAGCCATCAACGTATATGAAGAGGACGCACACCAGCTACTTTTACGCTGCCACAAGTTTCTACCCATGAAGTCTCTTGTGTACTTGGATCCGCCCTACTATGTGAAGGGTGCCGGACTGTATCGCAATTTCTACAAGCCGCAAGATCATGAGCAGATTGCTCGTTTGCTAGGCGGCAATAGATTTCGTCGGCCATGGATCGTTTCTTACGACAACACGGAAGAGATTCAAGCGATGTACGCTTACGCCCATGCCTTCACCTACAGTTTGCATTACACCGCACATAGGAGATATTCAGGATCTGAAGTAATGTTCTTCAGTAGCCGCCTCACGCCGCCGACTGAAGCAAAGCAACCTAAAGCCGCATAAACGGGCGCTGCTTCGGCTTGAAGTTTAAACCGCTGTTTCGCAAAAGCATTAGTTCGGGGGATACCCCATTGTTGGCGTAGAGCTGTCAGTTGGTACAGGAGGTGGGGGTCGAACCCACATGCCCAGTGAAGGGCGCGGGATTTTGAGTCCCGAGCGTCTGCCAGTTCCGCCACTCCTGCACACTTTTAACTAGCCTTCAACATTTTAGCAAATGCTGCGTGGTCTACCCTGAAGAGGTATGCGGAAGAAGTGGAATTTTTACGTGAAGGTGCTCGTCATCGAAGAGGAAGAAGGCGAAGTCAGCCCAGAACGGCTGAGTCGCGAGATCGCACGCCAGATCGAGAGAATCTATGGCGTACGCAGTGCCGAAGTCACCAGTGTCACTACTGAGTGAGCTGCGGGCCATGTTGCGCGTACACGCGCCTGAAATACCCATCCGTCATTGAGGCAATGTAGTCGCTGATCCGCCGCTCCAGCTTGCCCTCGCCCTCTGGCAACTGCTCGGCATGCGCCAGGAAGTAATCGAACAAGTGCTCGATCGCCTGTGTCGACTGCCGACGCTCTTCCTGCAAAACTTCTGTGTGGTAAACACGTGCATGCAGAAAGCGCTTCAGAGCTAGCGTTGTCTCAGCCGCCGCAGCCGTGTGCTTTACGACCCTGGTTGGGTGGTGCCGCACAGCGTCCACTGTCGCCAGGCCCGCTGCGGCCGCGATTGTTCCTTCCAGCAGGCCTTTCATCAGGTGGGCGATCAAGCGTCGCTGCAACTCGTGCAATTGGATGCGCTCTTCCGCCGCCGGAAACTGCATCTCGATCTGATCCAGCAATTCCCCGGCAACTGGCGTCGCAGCGGCTAATTCTCTAATCCCGAAGAAACCCGCTTCGTGCGCATCGTCAATATCAGCGGTGTTGTAGGCGATCTCATCGACGAGATCGATCAGTTGCGCCTCCAACGGGGGGCGCTGGCCCGGCAAATACTCGGCAAGCTCGCCGGTATAGTTGGCTGGCAAGTCGCGCGAGTGCTTGACGATCCCTTCGCGCACCTCAAAGGTGAGGTTCAAGCCGGGGTGCATGGCGTAGCGGTGTTCGTAGACTTCAACGATGCGGAGAGCGTGTACGTTGTGCTCAAATCGCTCGCCAAAGCGGGCGAGCATCTTGTTCAATGCAGCTTCGCCAGAATGGGCAAAGGGTGGATGGCCGATGTCGTGTGCCAGGGCCAGCGCCTCGGTGAAGTCTTCATCGAGGCCTAAAACGCGCGCCGCTGTGCGGCCTAATTGTGCGACCTCTAGGGTGTGCGTCAGACGATTGCGAAAGTGGTCGGAGAGGCCGGCGGGGAAAACCTGCGTCTTGTCCTCCAGGCGGCGGAAGGCACGCGAGTGAACGATGCGATCGCGGTCGCGCTGGAAGTCATTGCGGAAGGAAGAGAATGCTTCCGGGTAGCGTCGGCCCAAGCTCCGCAACACCGGAAATCGCAGGTGGGCCAGAGCAGCGGGCTGAGTCATACGCGCAGGGTCATACGGGCGTTGGGGCTACTTCTTTACGGGTGTCGGAACTCCGGGAAGGGTTCCGAGAATTTCGAGGGCCGGAGTGCTGATCGGGGAACGGGCAGTGCGCAACGGCTCCAGCAGCTTGCGTGCTTCTTCCGGCTTGGACTTTGCGATATAGCGGGCCAGTTGCAATGTCGATTGCTCGACAGGCATCAGGTGCGTAGGATTGGCAACGAGCTCGCGCAGCAGTGCTTCGGCATCGGCTGGCTTTCCCTGACCATAGGCCAACTCAGCCAGGGTGAACTTGGCCAGCGAACCGGCTTCTTTATCGCCAGCAACGACTTCTTTCAGCTTCTTCTCGCCGGCTGCCGTGTCGCCACGCTCCAGATCGAGCATGCCAAGCATGTACAGAGCGATGCTGCCTTCCTTGCTGCCGGGGTATGCGGACGAAACCTTGGTGAAGGCATCGACTACTTTCTTCTCATCAGCCGGCGTGCGGCTGGTGGTCGCCTGAGCCACGCCCATCGCCTCGCCAAGGGCGAGATGGCGTTCTGTCTCTTTGGCCTTCATGTATGTCCACCCGCCATAGCCAAGGGCGGCTATGACAACGGCAATGACGGCGTAGAGAACTACTTGTTTCTTATGGCCGAAGACATACTCTGAGGCCTCACCGACGGTCTCTACAAACTGGTCGTGCTTGATTACGTTTTGAAGTGCTTTATCCACTGGGAAATCCTATCCGGGGCAAAATTCAAGGTTAACATGCCGCCAGCCCTCAATCGAGAGTGGTGTGGATGAGGATCGTGTTGGAGAATCGCCCAGCCGCTTCTACGATCAGCGGCAGCACGGCAGTATCGAGAATCGGGGGCAGCCGGGTCTCGACTGCGTAGAAGCCAACGTAGCCTCCGGCTAGCTCCGCCTTGGAGACCTCTAGAGTCTTGCCATCGAGCCACACTCTCACCGCTGCAACGACGCGCGGTGCGTTGGTTTTGGGAGCTGCCATGCCGGCGGGCCAGGCTGGTTCCACTTTGCCCAAGCCTGACAAGAGAATCTGAATTCTCATGCCGGCGCGCAAGGGCGTCGATGGGTCGATCAACTCGCCGCTCTCGGCGTCCAGGATCAGCGGAGCGCCATCGCGGTCTGTAAAGATCACCGGCGCTGTCTCTGCCATTTCCAAATCCATCCGAATGGCTGTGCCTTCGTTGCTCAACTCCAAGGCTGGCGACGGTATGGTGGCTTCATAGGGAATCTGAAGCTGTGTCTCGTCTGCTGTCGCCGACAGGATCGGCACTTTGCTGCCTGCCATTTGCGCCTGGGTCAAGCGCATGCCGACAACCGACATCAATGCACCAGGGGCGGCGGCACGGGTTTCGAGGTTTGCGGCGCTGATGACGGCCGGAGTGCGCCGTCGATGGGGAGCATAGGTGAGGAAGACGCCCTCGCCCGCCAGTGAGGTGTAGAGGAAATTTCCGCCTTCGTCCAGCAGGACATCCAGCGCGGCATCCTTGGGCAGATTGCCACCCAAGCGAATCCAGCTTGTGGCTGCGGAGGCGACTTCCAGGTTGTTGAGCGTGTAGTAAACGCCGCGCTCCGTTGCCAGATAAATGCCGCCGCTGGCCTTGTCTGCCACGATCCCCGTAATCTGGCGGGCTGCCAGATCGCTGGTCATGTCATCCCAACGCAGGCCGCCGTCCAGCGTACGAAAGACTCTGGCGCGATCACCGACGCGAATTTCCAACTGCACTTCGGGCTTGCCGGGAGCAGCCCAGCGCAAACTATCGCGCTTGGACGTTGCCGCTACGCCCGCCAACCATGCCCCTTTGGCACCCGGCAGCCATTCAATTATTTGCCCGTCAAGCCACTCGGCAATCAGGCCCCGCCCGCCGCGAGGGGCAGCGTATAAATGTCGCAATCGCAGGTTTGGCAGGCCCGCGTTTAAGCCGACCCAGGCAGAGCCGCCGTCCGAGGATAACCAGACGCCTTCGTCCGTGACGGCGGCAATCCGATCAGGGTCCATTGGCGAAATTGCGACTGTGCGCACATTCTCGCCGATCAGCCGCGTATTGCCGCTGGCAATGAGATTGGTCCAGTGTTTGCCGGCGTCGTCACTGCGCCATAGAAATCGTCCAAAGGCATAGGCGCGGTAGGGATTGCCGACGGCCGCGACGGCGATCGCGCCCGATTCTGGCAAGCTGTCGACAATTTTCGGAATCACTGCGATGCGGCTACCGGTGCGCGCTTCTGCTTTCCAGGAGTCGAAATCTGTTGTCCTGAAAATTCGTCCACCGGCAATTTCAGTTTCGAGGGCAGACCCGTCGGCAGAGAACCACAGCCCGGCCACCGGTGCTCCCGACATCCCGGCGCGCCCGGCAGAGACAACGGTTGAACCGATAGGCCGCCAGTTTAGCCGGAACTCAAACTCCTGGGCGTAGCTCGACTGTCCCAGCAGGGCAAAGCCCACTGTGGCAATTAATACGCGCAACTTTGTGTCAAATCGACACATGGTCTTGCCCCATTGTAGCGTTCCGCTCAGTCTCATGATCGGCAGTCTTCCCGCCGATCTGTTGATAAGACGGGAGATTTCGTCCGAGGTTACTTCGTCGTTCGCGAAGGATGATGAATTGCTCTGCAATTTAGGTGTTAGTCTCTGTGCTAGCATTTTAAGAAGTCGATAGTGCTGCGTACTCTATTCCAATTCGGCTCGCTCGCGATGGTTCTGACCATCGTCGGAGCAACTGTGTCTATGGCACAGATGCTGCCTGTTGCGCCCGGGTCTACCGGTAAAGTGCTGCATGTACAGGGCCAAGTCCAGATTCTCAAGGACGAAGTGCCTTGGGCGATCAACGTTGGCGATATCCTCAACCCGAAACAGGAAATCATAACCGGCATTGATGGATACGCGAAGATCCAAGTTCCGGATGGAAGCGTTTTCGAGATCTTCCCTGGTTCCCGCGCCACCTTCCGCAGCAATCAAGGCAACATGCGTGAGTTGCTGGACCTTTGGGTCGGTCGCATCAAGGTGCATATCGAAAAGCTGAACGGCCAGCCCAACCGAAATCGTATCAATACTCCTTCAGCCGTGATTTCTGTGCGCGGTACGATTTTCGACGTCACTGTCGAAGATGGAGAATCGACGTTGGTTCTGGTAGAAGAAGGCCAGGTTGCCGTGCAGCACGCGCTTATGCCATTTGGCAGTGAGAAGTTGCTCAATCGTGGAGATTACCTGCGCGTCTACAAGAGCCAGCCGATCGCGGGCAAGAGTTTTGACAAAGGCGGCGTGCTTCAGAAGATGTTGAAGTTGGCGGCTGATGTGTGGGTGATGCAGCCCCGGATTGGCGGCGGTTCCAACCCGATCCCGACCGGTGGTCGCGGCCCAGTTGGCCTGCCTGGCGATACCAGCGCGCCGGCTCCGCCGCCGTCTGCACCGCCTCCTCCACCTCCCGGCGTCTAGACTAGAGCTATGCGCAGGCGCAGTCTTCTGCTGAGTTCCCTTTCTCCACTATTGGAGGCGCAGGTATCCGCCCCTCAGGGTGTGCCTGCGGAATGGGACGCTCGCAAACAACTCGACGATCTCAAGGCAACGCTTGCCGAGATCCTGCCTGAATTCGACAAGCTGAGCTTGAACCTCTGGCGAGAAGCCAACGCACCCGAGGCCTACTTCTCACAACTTACTTCTGCCAAGAGCCAGATCCCGTCACTGTTGGCAGCGATTGATGAGTTGCGTCTGGCACCGGATCGCCTCTCCATTGGCCTGGAAATCTTTCTGCGCTTTGACTCGCTCGATCAATTGCAGCGCTCGCTGATGGAAGCCATTCGCAAATACGACACACCCGCCGCCGCCGAGTTGATCGAGGCTCGCTTCGTCGCCAATGCCCCAGCCCGCAACCGCTTTCGTCGCTACCTCATTGATCTGGCTGCGGATCGAGATCGTCAGTTTGAGGTCTTAGGCCGAGAAGCGCAACGCTGCCGTACAGAGGCGAACCTCCCTGGCAGCAACAAGCCCCCCGCAAAGCCCAATACAAAGAAATGACCCCAGTCGCCCCGACATCTCCCTCTCCCTCACCCTCACCCAAGCTCGTTTTCAGTTGCTACATCTGTAAAGAGCCATCCACGTGCATCTGTGTATTTTGCACACGCGACGGCTGCGAGTTGCACCTGTGCGAGCGTTGCCATCGCTGCACAGATTGCTGCCTTTGCCATCTTGATCAACAGCCTCGCCGCTAGGGGCGGGCGATGACCCAGACGTCCGGAAATTTGAAGACGACCGTCTCTGTGCTGGCCTCAAGCTCGTTCATTTGCTGGAGAAGCTGTGCGTATTCCTCAGGGCTCAATAATTTCTGCGATTCGATTGCCGGGGCCAGACACTCTGCGGTGATGCGATAGATCCGCTTGTAGAGGGACGCGTCGTACTCGATGCCATAAACACCTCCAGCTTGAAGCTTGGTCGCGCCCGCCGCACGGAAGCGATGCACGAGTTGGCGGCCCATATTCGGGTGCGCGAAGAGCTTGTTCATCAGGAAGGTCATGGTTGCCAGGCCTGGGTTTGGCGGATAGGACATGTCGAAGAAGCAGTCGGGTTCGTAGGCGATCGTGTACCCGCCGGGTTTGGTGACGCGCAACATCTCGCGGATCCCCGCATCGGGATCGGGCAGGTGTAACAACAGGTAGCGGCAAAACACGAGATCGAAGGAGGCATCGGGGAATCGTAACTTCTGCGCATCGCCTTGTTTAAAGCTGACGCCGGTGCGGTTTTCTGCATGAGCGGCAGCGTAAGTGACGAGCTTTGAATCGTATTCGAGCCCAGTTGCCGAGGCACCTGGGAAGTTGGCGGCAAGGAAGCGGGTGGTGTTCCCTTGTCCGCAACCGAGGTCGAGAATGGACGCGATGCTTTGTGTGGGAATGCCTGCCAGCAGAGGTGCCGTCAGAGGATTCAAGATCTCGGCAAGGAGTTGCTGGCGCTCGAAGTTTTGTTCGTCGATTGTATAGGCCATAACAAGGTTTTGGTCAGTGTATCAAGTAACAGGAAGGTACTCAACGCATTGCTGTATACTTGCGGGGAATCGACCATGGATAACATATGCAGTGACCTTGAGATTGACGTCTCGGCAGACTCGCAGACGACTTACTCCGTCGAGATGCGCTTTCGGCCCGCTGGCCGCGAGGACGACAGCCGCCTGCTCCGGGATGGCAAAACCATTTCTCCAGCGATTGCCGACCTAGCCGCCATCGGTGCCCTGGATCCTGTCTCGGATGAGTATTCTGCTGCCCTCTTTGAGGCTCTTTTCAAAGACCCGCAAGCGTTAGACTTTTTCAAGAGCGCTCTCAACACCATTGACACGCTCAACGCCTCCATCCGCATTCGCCTCCTCCTGGATTCTACAGTCCCTGCACTCCACGAACTGCGCTGGGAACGCCTCACTGACCCGCAAGGCCGCCCGCTGTGCACAAACGAGCAGATCCGCTTCTCTCGCTACCTGCCAGCTTCCAGTCTTCGCCCTCCCCGCCCCGTCGGCCATGTGATCAAGGCACTCATCGCGATCTCCAGCCCCGACATGAAAGACTGGGAGGCCCCAGGCGGCCACCCACTCGCCCCAATAGATATTGAAGCCGAACTCCTGCACGCGGTCACGGCCTTACCCGACGCTTCCCGCGACGTCATAAAAAACCCAACGCTCCAGACCCTCACCGCCAAATTGCGCGAGGGTTTTGACGTCCTCTATCTGGTCTGCCACGGCACCATCGTCGACGATCAGCCTAAGCTTATGCTCTGCGATCAAAAGGGCGGTGTCGATCTTGTTTCTGGTGAACAGATCGTGTCTCGACTGCATGACATTCCCTCGCCTCCGCGCCTGGTTGTGCTCGCCTCGTGCAGATCTGGCCAAGGCATCCATAGCCTTGGCCCAATGTTGGCGCAGGCCAACATCCCTGCTGTGCTCGCGATGAATGGCGACCTCAGCATGAAGACCAACGCCCTTTTCATGCCCGAGTTCTTTCGTCAGCTTTCGGTCAATGGCCTCATCGACAAGGCCGTCTCCGTCGCCCGCGGCAGCATCCGGGACGAGCACGACCACTGGATGCCGGTGCTCTACATGCGGCTCTCCAATGGCCTGCTCTGGGATCATCAGGAGTCAGCGCCAGCAGAACCAACACCGCCTCCGCGACCCGTCCAGCCGCCGCCGCCCTCAGTTCTCCAACAGACTAGTCACCGCGTCCGCAACATCGTACTGGGCGTCGTTGGCACCCTAGCCTTAGCCATTTGGCTCTACTACCAAATCCCCGACCACCGCCTCCACTACAGCTTCACCGTCGAAAAGGTCGTGAACGGCAACTTGTCCAGGAACGCCGCATCCATCCCCAAAGAGCGCCTCTTCGAGGAGGGCGAAGTCATTGCGCTCAACCTTGAGACCACCGAGGCTGGCCGCCTCTTTGTCTTTGGCAGCTTCGAGGACGGCAAAGTGCAGGTCCTGTATCCCGACGGCGGCAGTTCCGCCGTCGCCGCCAACCAGCCCATCCGCATTCCCAACGCGAAAGACGCCTTCGCCACCCCCAGCAACGGAACCATCACCATCGTCATGAGCGACGACGCCCTTCCCGAAATGCAAAAGATCGTCGCCACCGCCGTCCGCGATAAAGACGGCAAACCATGGCTCCCCGCCGGCGAACTCGACAAGCTGGAAAAGCTCATCGAGGACATGTCTATCAATGGCAGCATCGACCCCAAAGCCGACCCCAGCAAGCACACTACCATCCTCGGCACCGCCACGCCCTACGCCTACCGCATCACCATCGGCACCAAGTAGTTCACCGCTAATTTTTGTGCGCGTGCATGCGACGCAGCCGCCCAATCTGGCTCTTGAGATCATCCTTTTCCGGGTCCAGCGGGCGCAACTCCAGATACTTGTCCAGGTCCTCAGCTGCGGCGCGAAATCGTTGCGTCGCGGCCAACGTCGCTGCGCGCTGTCTTAAAGCATCGGCGTCCATCGGGTCTGCCTCCAGCAACAGGTCCAGCACTTGGCTTGCCTTCTTCCACGATTGGCGCTGCAGGTAAATCAGCCGCAGGTTGTTTAGCATGCGAATCAGAATCAGCCGCTTTGGTGCAGCCACCAGGTAGGGCGCTTCCAGTTCCTCTTCAATATCGTCGCGAATCTTGCCGCCCGCATAGGGGTCGATGTAGAAGGTATCGCCCTCCTCCTCCAGCCGCACCAGAAAATGTCCCGGCGCGCCAATGCCATCGACAGTCACACCCAGCCGACGCCCCAGTTCCATATACAGAACACACATCGTGATCGGGATGCCCTTGCGCGACTCGAGCACCAGATTGAGGCAGGAGTTCTGCGCGTTGTAGTAGTCCTGCTCGTTGCCCGCAAGGCCGAGTTCGCCAAACAGGTAGTTGCCAATCGCAACCCGCGTGCTGCGCCCCCGTCGCTTCTCGATTTCGCGCGCATGAAAGTCGAGATCGGCCAGCGACGCTTCGATCACCAAGGCGGGGCATTCGATGCGCGCCACATAAAGGGCGGCCTCGTCGAGGGGCGTTTGATCGTCCTCTAACCGGAGGATGCGGCGCAGAGGGTCCATGGCCTATGAGTAGAATACCGTCAGATGCGATTGTTCCTGCTTTTCCTTTTTGCGGTTGTCTGCCAGGCAGCGGCTGGGCATTGCGAAATCGAAGTAGATCTCGACGGTGACGGTCGCCGGGAGAAGGTTCTGGTCGAAGGCAAAGTGCTGGAAGGCCCGCTTGTGGCGATCAGCCGCAATGGCAATCGCCGTTGGCAAATCGATCATCACGTCGTCACTCGCGAGTGCTACGCGCTCACGCTTTTTGGGCGCAAGGGAATTGCGATTTTGCCCTACGGGATGGCCCTCCGCTTTTATACGCCCACCGGCGGATGGGGCAGCCCCTGGACCTACATTGACCTCTACTCGTTCTATACCGCCAGTTGGCAAGGCGGGCTGATTCAGGCCGACATCAATGGCGATGGCCTCCCCGACCTCTTCTGCGGCAACTACTGGCTGGAGAGCCCCAGGAGCTTTGATCTGCCGTGGCGGCTCTATGCGATCAACGCTTTCCATGAGACGCCCGTCAGCGCCACAGCGCAACTGCACTGGGACGGCAAGCGCCTGCTCTGGGTGGAGAGCCGAAGCCCAAAAGGCCGCGTTGTCTGGTTCACCCCGCCGGTAGACATCCACCAACTCTGGACGCCTTCGCCACACCCTTTGAACGAAAAGCTCGACTACCCGCAACTGAAGCTCCGCAGTGGGCAGCCTGTGATTACGGCAACGAAGTAGCGGCGGCTATCGATGTTTTCCAATCCAGCGACAAGCGACTAGCCCTTTGGGCCTCGGCAATGTTAAAATCGAAGGTGTTCTTAGGCCACCCTAGCTCAGTTGGTAGAGCGACTGATTCGTAATCAGTAGGTCGCCGGTTCGATTCCGGCGGGTGGCTCCATATAACAAAATTCCTACGCTTGCCTGTAAGCTGAGTCCACCAGCTTCTTCATCACTGTGAAATCCTCAGCGACACTTTTCAGTTCATCGGCCGTCTGGTATTCAACATGCAACGTGATCGGCCCGGCAAACTTGGCCAGCGCCAGCCGTTTCATCACCACCGGCCAGTCCACCATCCCCTGACCTAGCGGGCACCAGCGCATCTTCCATTTGCCCTTGTCCTTCTCCCAATAGAAATCTTTCACCGCCAGCATCTTCATCCGCCGCAGCGCCACCTCAAGAGAGCTGTTCCAGGTCCAGGCGCCGCCTTCCGCCGTCGCGTGCGCTGGGTCAAAATAGAAGCCGATGTTATTCGCATCCATCAGCGAAATCAGGTTCCATGTGTCCCAAACCGGTGCACCCACATAATTGCCTGAGTGGTTATGAACGCCAGCGCAAACATTGTGTATGCGCGACAGCACAGCAAACCCGCTCAGTGCGTTCTGAACCTCAGCCATCTTCCGGTCGATGTCGACCGACCCGTCCTTGTTGGCGTCGTACTTGTAGTAACCCACCTTCCAGAACGGAATTTTCAACTGCCCAGCCGCGCGTAGTGTCGCCGTCGTCTCGGGTGCCTTCGGGTTTGTCAAACCCGTCGTGATCATGGGCACTTTCAGGCCAACTGCCTCCATGACGGCGACGGCCACGGGTAAGTCAGTCGCCACCTTCTCAGGCAGTACATGTCCTCCCGGACGCACCGTCAGGTCGACTCCGCCAAAGCCTGCCTGCTTGCTAAACTTTGCCAGGTCCTGGTAGTTCAGATGGGAGGCGTGTTTCGTAAACAGGCAAAGGGTCGGTCGTTCTGCTGGTTGTGTCTGCGCGTCCACGGCGAGCGCGGAGGCGGATGTGGCGAGAAAGTTTCTACGGTTCATGGCAGTTTATAGGGTGCTCGATATTTGTAACTCAGCATTTGGTTTGCAGCTGCGTTGTTAGTAAAACGCTCCGCCTTGCTATCCCACTCGAGATAGCTCTTGGTCTTGTAGGCAATGTTCGCAATCAGCGTAGCCGAGGTCGAGATGTGCCCGGTCAGCGCATCGCAATTCGGCTTTGCTCGCGATTTCATGCAATCGAGGAAGTTTCGCACATGAGGCTGCGCCGTCGGATATCCGGTCACCCTGCGGCCCGCAATCACCGTCTTGCGCGAAGGGTTGTAAGCCTTCTCCGTCGTACGATCTGTAGGTGTGCGAGCGGGCAGCGGTAGTTCGGTGATCCCCTCCGGAATCACTTCCCAGCGATCCAGATTCAGATACATCGTTCCTTTGGTACCCCGAATCATCATCTCCGTCTTCTGGGCATTGCCCGGCGCGGCATTCGCGTTTATCTGCGTAAACACCATCATCACGCCGCCATAGTCCCAATTGGCCTGCAAAGTGTCCGGAATCTCGCGGCCATCCTCGATGGCATAGTTGCCACCCATCACCGTCACTGCCTTGGGTGAATCCTTGCCGAGACACCACCTCAGCATGTCCACATAGTGAACCCCGAAGTTAGTAACTTGCCCACCAGAGTAGTTATAGAACCAACGGAAGTTGTAATACATGCGATTGCGGTCATAGGGCAGCTTTGGCGCTGGCCCCAGCCATGCGTCCCATTCCGCATCGCTTGGCGGCGCACCATCCCCAGCCGACCCCAGCCCCGTTGGCCATTCGTTCGTCAAGTGCCAACCCTGCGCCATCGTGATCTTACCGAGTTCGCCAGACTGCACATAGGCCGCCGCCTCCTGCAGAAACTTGGCACTGCGCCGATGGATCCCCACCTGAACAATACGCTTGTTGCGCTCTGCAGCCTCCACCATCTTGCGGCCCTCATAGACCGTCAGGCTGAGCGGCTTCTCGCAATAAACATCTTTGCCGGCGTTGCAGGCTTCGATCATCTGTAGCGCATGCCAATGGTCGGGAGTGGCGATCACCACGGCGTCCAGGGTCTTGTCTTCGATCAGCTTCCGCCAGTCTGCATAGCGCTTCGGCGTGTCATGTCCATGGTCTTTAGCCTTCTTCTCGGCAAGGTCCATGTAGGACGTCTTCAGGTCGCAAAGGGCAGCGGTTCGGGCATCGCCAAACTCAAGAAAACCGTCATGCACCTGATCGCCCCGGTTGCCGACGCCGATGTAGCCCACCATCACTCGATCATTCGCGCCCATCACCTGTGAATAACTAAGCGCCGTCATGGCAGTGGCTCGTGCAAAGTTTCGCCGGGTCGAATTGCTCACTGAATCCTCTTCTGTCAACGGGTTGAAGCAGTTTGAAGTATATCCTGTGAGCAGATGAAATTTGCGTTCCTGCTAAGCTTCGTTTCGATCCTCATGCAAGCCAAGATCCTGGTCCACGGTCACCGCGGCGCTCGCGCCATCTTCCCCGAGAATTCGCTGCCCGCCTTTGAGTACGCCATCGCTCAAGGCGTCGATGCCATCGAGCTTGATTTGGCGGTTACCAAGGACGATATCCTCGTCGTCAGTCACGATCCAGAGATGAACCCGAAGATCTGCACCGGGCCACCGAACACACCCCACGTCATTCGTGAAATGACTTTAGCCCAATTGCGGCGTTGGGACTGTGGTTCAAAACAGAATGCTGAATTTCCCAGGCAGACAGTGATCCCTGGAACCCGAGTTCCCACCTTCGATGAGGTCCTCGCCCTCGCACCTAAGGGCAACTTTGACTTCAATGTCGAAACCAAGAGTTTCCCTGACAAGCCGCAACTCACGCCGCCCCCGGCCGAGTTTGTCAAGCTAGTCCTGGCGGCCGTCCGCAAGCACAAATTGGAGAAGCGGCTGATCCTCCAGAGCTTCGATTGGCGCACGCTTATCGAGATGCACAAGCTGGCCCCCGCCATTCGACTGTCGGCTCTGTACCCCACAAGCATGACGGAAGCTGCGCGGAATATGGACTATGTGGAGGCAGCAAAGGCGACCGGGGCGCAAATCGTCAGCCCACACGTCCGACTTGTTACCAAAGCGCGGGTGGATCAGGCGCACGCTACCGGGCTACAGGTTGTACCCTGGACAGCAAACGAGCCGAAGATCTGGGACGCGCTGATCGCTGCTGGCGTCGATGCCATCATCACCGATGACCCCGCTGCGCTCATCGCTTACTTGCGCGAAACAAATCATCGGTAGCCACCAGGATCGTCATTCGCAGGCGTGTTGGGTAGTCTTTGGGCAGCGACGCCAGATACCCTCGCACAATGCTTGCTGCCTCCTTGCTGCGATGGTTGCTCAGCGTCACGCCCATCCAGCGCTGCGGGAAGAAGATGTCGCCCGTCTTCTGGATTTCCTGCAATAGCTTGAGGCTCGGCAGAATGAATACTTCGCTAGTTTTCGCGCGGCTGGGGTGGTGTAAGTGGCTTAGCCCCTCCAGCACCCACGGCTCATGCGCACGATTCTTCGGGTCCTTCAGGGTCTCAAAGAACGCAGCCCGCACAGCTGGGTCAGAATCGAGGCTTGGCATCACGAAGGCAAACTGCGCCTTGCGGTCGGGGTTCTGAATCTTGGTTAACTGCTCGTCGCGGACGTCGATACCGCGCAGCGCAAGCTCCGCAGCAAGCCGGATTGAGTCGTTCTCGGCAAAGGGCAACTCAGGAATTGTTTCCTCCTGGTGCCAGATTCGGGTCAACCACGCCACGGCCTCCGGGCTGGTTGCTACATCACGATAGGCCTGGAAGTAAGCAGCCTTCAAGCTCCTGTTCTTTGCGCTGGAGATGCGCTCCCTCAACAGCCCTTCGACGCGAGGGTCCGGATGCCACCAGGATAGTCTCGTGAGGTCGCCCAGTGTACGTTGGATGTTCAACTCGTCGGGTTCACGTGGCAACCATCGAATCGCCAAATCAACCAGGTCACGTGGGTCCACCGTGCCGTCGAACATGTTCTCCCACAAGGATGACCAGGCGATCGCCCGAGCGAGGGCATCGGGCATCTCGGGCAGAGACTTGAGCAACTCAGTGCGTCTGCCTGCATCGAGCGCATAGCTGCCATAATCTTCCGGCCGCTTGGCCTTCGGTCGCCCCGGCGTATCGATCCATAACTTACTCCACGCAGTTAGATCTTCCGGAGTCTGTTCATCGAAAATCGCAATCAGATCGTCCCACGTCGCATTGCCGAAGGAGTAACGCTTCAGGTACAGGCGAACGGCATCGCGAAACTTCGTCTCGCCCAGCATCGTTTCCAGCTGCCGCATCACGATCGGGGCCTTCTGGTAAATAATCGGGCCATACATGGCCCCAGCTTCGTTCAGGTTCGATAGCTTCTGGCGGATCGCATTTGCCCCTGCCGTTCGATCCACGCTGTAGGCGCTCCGATAGTGGGCAAGATAGAAGCGCAGTTCGTGGTTCAACTCCGGGAAGGATGGGTTTACGATCTTGGCCGCCATGAAGTTGGCAAAGACTTCTTTGAGCCAGACATCGTTGAACCACTTCATCGTGACCAGATCGCCAAACCACATATGGGCGGTCTCGTGGGAGATCAGACTGGCTCTGCCCAAGAGCTGCTGCTGGGTGGCGCTCTCCTCCAGAAACAGTGAGGCTGCGTTATAGTCGATGGCTCCGGCGTGCTCCATGCCACCAAACTGAAAAGCTGGCAGAGCAAGAAAATCAAACTTCCCGAACGCATAGGGGATGCCGGTGTAGTCTTCCATAAATCGGATAGCGCGCTCATGCAACTCAAAGATCGCTTTGAGGTTGCGATCCACCTTCTTGCGGTCCGTCTCGCGATGAAACATCCGCATGCGGCCCGAGCTCTCGACCTGAAACTTACCCGCGGCGAAGGACAGTAGATAGGTCGGCAGGGGCTGAGTCTCCACCCCAGGCGCGGCGTTGGAAAGGGTCTGCCAGCCCACAGGGGCCTGCATCGTCACCGAGAAGCGCGCCTTCAAGTCGGGCTGATCAAAGCAGGGAATCGCCATGTGAGCTCGCGCAGGGACAAAGAGAGAATAAAAATATTCCGTGTTGCGGTTCAGAGAGGCGTCGCCGGCTCGAAACCGGATCGTGATCTCCCCGGCTGGCTTGTCCAAAATAATGTGCCCATTTGCCACCCGGTAGGGGACGCTGAGGCTCAGAATATGATCTGCGCCTGGCGCAAAATCAAGAATCAGCGGACTGCCGGGATCTTTCAGATCAAAACTCAGCTTGGCGGTTCCCAGGATGGGCTGGTCGCGCTGAGCGGGGATCTCAAGTTTCAGGTCATAATGAAGATTGCTGATTCGAGCCGCTCGATTCGCGGCCAGGGCCTCGCTGATGCCCGGTTCGGGGTCAGGTAAGGCGGCCAAAAATGCCAAGGTCAATGGAATTTCCCACATTCTCTAATCCTAGCGTTTGACAAGTGGAATCAGATTAGGCTATTCTGGATAAGTTTGGCGAGTAGTGCTTCTGCTACCGAGCTACCCGTTCCCTGCGGATTCCGTCATGCAAATGATCTGGATGAGGCTTAAGGGGCGACCGGCCGGAGCCGGCCCCGCTACTAGGACGTACTGTACCGCAAGGTGCTGCGACGCAACCTGGCATGGGCTAGTCAAGAACCTTCATAGCGCAAGTCGTTGATTGTTAAGCAGTTTCCGCAGTCAATTGCATTTGCAACGCCCATTGGGTATTTTTACAGTTTTATATTGGCCGTGTTCTAGCGCCTGCGCGTTTACGTGCAAAGTTGCTTGGACGCCAAAATATTGAGAGGGTAACTTTTCGTGCCTACATTTAACCAGCTTGTGCGCAAGGGTCGCACGCCTATCAACTACAAGACGGCTAGTCCGGCTTTGCAGGCGTGTCCGCAGCGTCGTGGCGTTTGTACTCGTGTTTACACGACGACGCCTAAGAAGCCAAATTCCGCATTGCGCAAGGTCGCCCGCGTCCGCTTGACCAACGGAATCGAAGTTACCACTTATATTCCCGGCGAAGGCCATAACCTGCAGGAGCACTCGATTGTGCTAATCCGCGGTGGCCGTGTCAAGGATCTCCCGGGTGTGCGTTACCACGTCGTACGTGGCACGCTCGACACTGGTGGCGTTCAGAATCGTAAGCAAAGCCGCTCCAAATACGGGGCCAAGCGGCCTAAGTCCTAAGGACGATTGAGGATAAATCATGGCAAGACGTCGTAGAGCTGAAATTCGAGAAGTCGGGGCCGACCCGATCTATAATTCCACCCTGGCCACGAAATTCATCAACAGCATGATGTGGGATGGCAAGAAGAACACCGCGCAGCGACTCTTCTACTCGTCTCTGACAATTCTGGCAGAACGCGGCCAGGATGACGCGCTGAAGCTGTTCAAGAAGGCAGTCGAGAATTGTCGGCCGCTGCTGGAAGTCAAGAGCCGCCGAGTTGGTGGAGCTAACTACCAGGTGCCTATCGAAGTGCCTCAGACTCGCCGCACAAGTTTGGCGATTCGCTGGATTCTGTCCAACGCACGCAGCAGGGCAGAGAAGGGCATGATTGACCGCCTGGCCAATGAGCTGAATGACGCCGCGAATATGCGTGGCGGAGCGATCAAAAAGAAAGACGACGTCCACCGCATGGCCGAAGCCAACAAGGCTTTCGCTCATTACCGCTGGTAAGGAACTCACTTAAGTAATTTATGCCTCGTATTACCCCACTTGAGCGAATGCGCAATATCGGCATCATGGCCCACATCGATGCTGGTAAAACCACGACCACGGAGCGTATCCTCTATTACACTGGACGATCCTACAAGATCGGCGAAGTGCATGAAGGAACCGCCACGATGGACTGGATGGCGCAGGAGCAGGAACGTGGAATCACGATCACTTCCGCTGCGACAACCTGCCAGTGGGAAGGCATTCAGATCAATATTATCGACACGCCTGGCCACGTAGACTTCACGGCTGAAGTCGAACGCAGCCTCCGCGTTCTCGATGGTGCGGTTGCAGTGTTTGATGCTGTAGCTGGTGTGCAGCCCCAGACTGAAACCGTTTGGCGACAGGCTGACAAGTACAAGGTGCCTCGCATCTGCTTCGTCAACAAGATGGACCGCATTGGTGCGGACTTCTTCTACTCGATCAAGACGATGGTGGATCGCCTGGGTTGCCGCCCGGTCGCAATTCAAATCCCTGTCGGCGCTGAAGATCAATACAAGGGCATTGTCGACTTGGTAACCATGACCGCGCGCATTTGGCGCGACGAGAGCTTGGGTGCCAAGTATGACGACGTAGAGATTCCAGCCGACCTGCTAGAACTCGCGCAGGAATACCGCGACAAAATGATTGAGGCCGTCTCAGAAGTTGATGACGCTTTGATGGAAAAATATCTCATCGGTGAGGTTCCAACTCAAGCTGAAATCAAAAAAGGAATCCGCAAGGGTACTCTTGAGCGGGCCTTCTTCCCGGTGATTCTTGGCTCCGCATTCAAGAATAAGGGTGTCCAGAATATGCTGGACGCCGTTGTGGACTATCTTCCCTCCCCGCTTGATGTTCCTCCCATGAAGGGTATCGACTTCGATCACCGGGATCGGGAAGTCATCCGCAAGCCTGATGACAATGAGCCTTTCTCGGCGCTTGTCTTCAAGATCATGACTGACCCCTTCGTTGGGCAGTTAAGCTTTATCCGGGTTTACTCGGGCAAGCTAAACACCGGCGATCACGTCATGAACGTCGCGAAAAACCGCACGGAACGCATTGGTCGCCTGGTCAAAATGCACGCCAATAAGCGTGAAGAAATTCAGGACATTCTCGCTGGTGATATTTGCGCCGCAGTGGGCTTGAAGTCAGTGATTACCGGCGACACGATTTGTGATCCGGACAAGCCAGTCATTCTTGAATCCATCGACTTCCCGGCACCTGTCATCCAGCTCGCCATTGAGCCGAAAACCAAGACCGACCAAGAGAAAATGGGCGTGGCCATATCGAAACTGGTTGCTGAAGACCCAACGCTCCGAGTAAACACCGACCCCGAAACCAATCAGACGATTTTGGCCGGCATGGGCGAGTTGCACCTCGAAATTATTGTTGATCGCATGCGTCGCGAATTTGGTGTCGAAGCCAACGTCGGCAAGCCGCAAGTGGCTTACCGCGAGTCGATCCGTCAGATTGCAACGGGCGAAGAAAAATACTCGAAGCAGACCGGTGGCCGTGGACAATACGGACACTGCAAGCTGCGAATTGAACCCCTGGACACGGGCGGCGGATACTTGTTCGTCAGTGAAGTTACTGGCGGTTCCATCCCGAAGGAATACATCCCGGCCATCCAAAAGGGTGTTGCCGAGCGCCTTGAAATGGGCATCATCGCTGGCTTTCCGATGTCCGACATCAAGGTCATTGTTTACGAAGGCAGCTACCACGAAGTGGACTCTAGTGAAATGGCGTTCAAGATCGCCGGCTCGCTGGCGCTCCAAGACGCAGTACGCAAGGCTAAACCGGTGTTGATGGAGCCGGTGATGAAGGTTGAAGTTGTAGTGCCCGATGAATACATGGGCCCGGTAAATGGCGATTTGATCAGCCGCCGTGGCCAGTTGCAAGGCACCGAACGTTTAGGATCGACGACGATCATCAATGCGATGGTTCCGTTATCGGAAATGTTTGGTTATGCGACCGATTTGCGGTCAAAGACTCAAGGCCGTGGCGCGTTTACGATGCACTTCGGCAGATACGAAGATCTCCCCAAGAACCTTGCTGAAGAGATCATTGCGAAGACCGGCGCTAAACAGCGCTAAGCGGAAAACTTAGGAACCATAGGAGCTCAAGAACATGGCGAAAGAGAAATTTGACCGTAGCAAGCCGCACGTAAACGTGGGAACGATTGGGCACATCGACCACGGCAAGACGACCCTGACGGCGGCAATCACGAAGGTGCTGAGCAAGCACAATCCGAAGAACACATTCCGG
>JBBRBI010000088.1:0-26619 GCA_038206015.1 Bryobacterales bacterium
GTTCGATGTTATCCAAAACATGCCCTTGCGCGACAAATAGATCCTTCCAGCCATCGTTATCAAAGTCGAAAAACCGAGCGCCCCACCCCGAGTGCGACTTAGTCGACTCGGTCACGCCCGCAGTCGTGGAAACATGCTCCAGCAACCCCTTACGATTCCGAAACAGAGCATAACCCTGATTCGCAAGCGCATTCACAAACACGCCCGGCCTGCCGCCATTCTCCCAATCGGCCACATCCACGCCCATACCGGCAAACACCTTGCCGTCCTCATCGTAGGCGGCGCCCGCCGCCAGAGCGATCTCTTCAAAAGTGCCATCCCCCTTGTTGTGGAACAGTTGTTGCGGAAAGCTATCGTTGGCGACAAAGATATCGGGCCAACCATCCTGATCAAAGTCCTGAAAGGCAACGCCCAACCCCTTGCCGGGAGACTTACTAATCCCCGCCGCAGAGCTAACCTCCTCAAAGCGGCACCCGCCAAGGTTGCGGTAGAGCAAGTGCGTGGTGGGAGCAAACTCATTAGGATGGCAATAAGCCTGCAGGGCCCCAGCCTCGCCACAAGGCTTATTCTTCCCAAAGTCCCAGTCGAGATATCGCGTGACAAAGAGGTCCAACTTCCCATCGCGATCAAAGTCAAAAAAGCCCGCGCTAGTCGACCAGCCGCCCCCCTGCAACGCCATCTGCTCAAACGCCCCATTTCCGAGGTTCCGGTACAACGCATTGCCCCCAAGCCCCGTCACAAAGAGGTCGGGTCGTCCATCATTGTCACAATCCCCAACGGCAACCCCTTGGCCATAACCAGCGCCCCGCAGCCCAGCCTTCTCGGTGACATCAGCAAATGTCCCATCCCCCTGATTGCGGTACAGTCGATTCCAAAAGCGAGGATCACTCTTATCGGCCCGGTCCCCGGCACCCATCCCCGCCCGCAACTTCGCCCCATTCACAAAGAACAAATCCAGCTTCCCATCGCCATCGGCATCAAACACGGCCACGCCGCCGCCCATGGCTTCAATCAAGTACTTGGAGGACGTCTTACTGGCATCAAACACAAAGCCGATCTTAGAAGTCGCCGTTGCATCAATGAACCCAGATGGCCCCGCCCCACTACCCGCCGCGATGCAAAGTCCCAATAAAAAGCGCACTCTGCAAGCATGATATCAAGCCGTTCAACAGATGCCGCCTTAACGCTCGGCCCAGACAGGTCGCGCTGAATTTGGTCGTTCATGCCCGAAGCCCAAGTCTTGGCTTACGAAAAGGCATCGGCCGCTCCGCCGTCGCAGCAGACGCCCTACCGACCCTCAAGCCACAAAGGTCAGCACCACTAGAGAGAAGGTCCTGATCACCCCACTCGATAATCTATCCAATGGTGCTCACCTAGATGTTTCCATAGCCCGCGGCAAAAGCATCAATTTCTTTCGCGCATTGTGTCACGATTCAGCGCTAGTCTGCGCGATAGATTGTAGGACCTCGGACCGGACTGTTCGGGGAGCCAATCAAAAAGCAAAGGAATGCGCATCATGGGAACGATTTGTCGGTTTTCGACCTGGAAGGCAGTTGCCATCGCGATCATCGCCGGAAGTATGTCAGCCTTCGGCCAAGTGGAGATTCAGTGGATAACTCCGAGTTCTACCTCGCCATCCCTCAAGAGCGGACAAGCTCTCGCCATCAGCAAAGCGACTATGGTTCGCGTAACTATCACGGATGTAAATGATATTCTCTACGACCACAGGATCAAGCTGACGCTCATTCAGAAGCAATTCAACGATGCGGCCAATTTATATATTTCCTCGTCGAATTCTGATTCGGAGAAGACGTTAACAAAAAAAGACTGCGAATGTGTAACAAAATTCGCAAATGAGTTGGCGAAGGCCACTCATGATTACGAAGAGGGCAAGAAAGATTTCGACAAAAAATACATTCCGCTCGAGACCACCTTGGAAGGCCTGAATAGGGTTCAAAAGGCCATCAAGGCGCTCCTTGCAGATTCGAAGTATGCGTGGTGTAGAGACAAAGATTTGATTTCGAAGGACAAGGACGTACAGGAAAAGCTCGACAGACTCAGTGCATTGCCACATGCAGTCTCGGCTGAAGTACTGGTAGATCCGGTCTTCGATCTCAAGATCGAGGTCTCAGCGTTCGCTCAGGTAGAGATGAAGCCCAAAAAGGTGGGAGACACCTACACGGTAACAATTGGAACGTTTACGAACCAGTTGTCTTTATCCTTAGGCGTAATGGCCACCACCCTTGAGTCTCGGACCTTTTCATCTCGAAACTCAGTCGCAAATGGTGCTCTCGCAGCTAATCAGTTGGTTGTGGAAAATCGAGGTGTGCGCCCGATCGGCGTAGCTCTTTTGAACTATGCGTTGGTTGGCGCGGGGGGATCGAAAGCTCAGGACAGGTTCGGTGTCAGCCTCTCCGCCGGTCCAACCGTGGGTGTTGGGCAAGCAGGGGCGTCGTCAGCCTTCGGATTCTTTGGAGGCGTGACTTTCAGGCTGTGGGACCGGCTGTTCCTCACCCCTGGCGCACACCTCGGACAGTTCGCCGACTTTCCGCCTGGACTTCAAAACGGGGTAACCATTCCAGCGAACTATGGCGCACTGACTCCGGTCAATCGTTGGACAACTCGCTTAGGTTTTGCGATCTCCTTCCGAACAAACGACTTCTCAGGCGTCAAAAAATCTGGCACGACTAAGGGTTCGACGAACGTACCGGCTGCGAAATAGATCATGGGGGAGATTTGGGAAATTAAGGACTCCCCCTTGTCCCCACCACTCCCCACCGCGATCCTGCAAACCGCAAACCCAAATCGGCCCCATTCCAGTGCCCTTTAATTTTCCCAGCCCGAACGTCCAACTGCCGCCGTTGGCGGGCAGGGCGCACCAAGCCACTGCACACGCAGCCTTTCAAAGAACGACGATCACATGCCTTCTACAAGCAGTACGTAAAGTTTCTGAATAATCATTCAGCTTGGAAGAGTTTTCAGAAATCGGGCGACGGCGGCTTACTTTGTGGCCGATCCCGACCGCCTGTGTCCTGAAGGGACACTGATTCTAACGGGAGGCACCTTCAGAGAGACTGTCGAGCGGCTGGCGGGGAGTTACGATTTTGGTTCCTTGCCAGACGGCGGGAAAGTCCATCGTGTTTCCGGTCACGAGCCAAGCGGCCCCCGCCACCTGAACAGGGAAACAGGGGAAACAGGGACGTTCACCTCCGTCCCCGCCACTACCCACCGCGATCACGCAAACCGCAAACCCCAATCGGCTGTATCCCCGTGCCCTCTGATAGTTCAAGCCCGAAAACCCAACTGCCACCGCTGGTGAGCAGAGCTCAGCAAGCCACTGCACAGCAGTCTTTCAACGAACGAAGATCACATTACTTCTATAAATCGTTCATAAAGTTTCCGCGGGATCGGGCAGCCTGAACCAACCCAATTTCGCCAATCTTCAATCCCCCCTGTCCTTCGACTTGCCGCTCCCCAATCCGCCTCTCCCACTGCGCACTCCCCTCATTCCCGGGTTATTGTGATCTTATGACCGTCGAGGCCCTTAAGGAAGAAATTGCCCACCTCTCCGAGCCTGAGCCTAAGCACCTGGTGGACTGGCTCGAAGTGATCGAGGATCAAGCCTGGGACAGCGAAATGACCCGTGATTTTTCCGTGGACGGTCGCGCTGCGTATCTCATGGCTGAGGTGCAAGCCGACGTCGCCGCATCCCGCACAAGGCCCCTCTCGGAAACCATCGCCGAATTGAAGGCGAATCATAAGCAAGCTCTAAGTGGATCGAATTCCAATCCCTAACAACTCCGCGCTTCTGGGAATGCCTTCGAGACCTCCCATCAAATATCCAAGAGCAAGCCTTCAAGCCGTAGGCCCTCTTCCAGGCCGATCCCACCGACCCATCCCCTCGATTCAACCCTGCCGCCCCCCCGCCCGCCGCGATGCGAATTCCCAATAAAAAGCGCACCCTGCAAGAGTGATATCAACTAATTCAACGCATGCCGGCTGCAGTCTTGGCACATACACGACGGGCCTGGGTTGGCCCGTCCACTGCCCTCGCAGCTTAGCCATCGTCGAGTAGTTCTTTCTAAGCTCAGTTGCACTCGCTGATGATAAGGAGATAATAGAACTGTGGCTACCGAAGTGATTGAAGAACAAGTCGTCGCCAAACTGCGGGAGCTCTCGCCAGCCAAGCAACAGCAGGTGCTGGAGTTTTTAGAGTCACTGCCAAAATCATCGCCGCCGGGACTGCCCCGGAAGAGTTGGTATGGGACGCTGAAGCACTTGCGGATGGATGTTTCTCTTGAAGACATCGCCGAGGTCCGCAAGGAAATGTGGGCGAAGTTCCCGCGTGAAATTGATTGAACGTGCTGGTTGCCGACACCCACGCCACCATTTAGTTCTCCTCCGCCGATGAGAGACTTTCAACGCGAGCCAGGCTCGCGATGGAAGATGCCGAACAAATTTTCGTTCCGACGATCAGCATCGTAGAAATGACCTATCTGATCGAAAAAGGCAGAATCGAATCAGCCGCGCTCCCGGCACTGCTCGCCATGCTCGGGGATCCCAGTTCGCCCTTCACGTCGATCCAGCTCACCCTTGGGATTGCGACGGCTTTGGGAAAAATCCCACGTCACCTGATTCCCGATTTGCCGGACCGGGTGATTGCGGCCACCGGATACGCGATGGGATTGCCCGTTGTGACGGCAGACCGGCGGATTCGCGCTTCCGGCGTCGAGACGATCTGGTAGGGCGACTGCCCGTCGATGGGCCCTTTGCCAACGCCGAGCCCTTGCGCTGCGCGACACTAACCGGCTAATCTGCTTCTGAATTGGTTCTCACGACGCCTACGCGCACCACTTGAAAAGCTAACCCTCGGAAAACAGGGCAAGCCGGAACGAATTCACGTACACCACTGCTTCGCCTGGGAAGGCCCGCGCCACACGGTTTGCGCTGAACAACTTCACAGCAAATCCGCCCCTCTAGCCCGGCGGCGCGGAGAAGGCGCTACGCTCAAGCCACGCGCCCCTCGAGCCCCGCCGCCCATACTTGGGGCGACAACCCAATCCAGCGCATTTACGATTTCCGGTAAGTCATCTGGCTTGTAGCGCACAACTCCGGGTGCCTCGCTTGCGGCATCGCCATCGCATGAAATATCATGTACATTAAATGTTATGGCCTTCAACCTCTCGAACATTCATTCCCTGAGCGACTTTCAACGAAACGCGAAGGTCCATGTCCAAGCGCTCAAGGCGTCGGGTGACCCCGCCGTTCTCACCGTCAATGGTCAAGCCGAGCTTGTTGTGCAAAGCGCAGAGGCCTATCAGAGACTCCTCGACGACCACGAGCTTCTAGACACGATCCGCAACATCAGTCGCGGCCTCGATCAGGCGAAACGGGGTGAGGGCAAGCCGATGCGTCGGTTCCTGGAACTCCTCGCCGACGAACACGGAATCTCGCTCAAGTGAAGAAGTTTGAAGTCATCGTAACTCCGCAAGCCGAGGCCGACATCCTCGCTGCCTTCCGGTACATCCACGATCATTCACCCCTCCATGCGGCCCAGCGGCATCTGAACAGGAACGCGCGGACGCGCAAAGCAGGGCACCCCTCGCTCAAGCCCCAGCCGCGAACGGATTCTCAACCCGCAAGTCCCCAAACACCTGCGTCGCGTTCACCTCTTCGCTCAGCAACACACTGGCCCCCGATCTCATGGCCGCAATCAAAATCAGCGCATCCCAGAAGGACACTTGCGCGCTGCCGCAAAGTCGCCCAGCGTCAAGTATCGCCTTAAGATCCACCCGGAACAGAGAATACTCGCCGAGATACTCAATCATCTCCAGCGCCTCGGCCCGCGGCACTCCCATTTTCTTCGTAATCACGACGAAGAATTCCTGCAACACCTGAGTACTCAAGCAGAGCCGATCCTCGGCGATCAACCGGTGCACGGCGGCCTCCGCCAGCGCACTCTTGTCGCTCTTCTCACTGGAGAACGCGTAGATCAATACGTTGGTGTCGACAAAAACAAGCGGCTCACCGCTCATAGATCTCATCTCGCGTCCACGCGACAACCTCGTGCTCGATCTTCCAGTTCAGCAAGCGCGCCTTCGCGACGGACTTTCGCGACGCATGCCACACTTCTTCTTGCAGATACTCCCGGACCATCTGATTGACGGAAGTATCCAAATCAATCGCAAGTTTTCGAGCATTCCGAAGCAGCTCATCATCCAGAGTCAGCGTAACATTCGCCACATAATCAGTGAAGCACGAGTTATGTATTTATTGCTTCCATCCGTGCGCAACCGTGTGAATCCGTGGCTAAAAAATGACTGAAACAGAAATCTTCGACTCAATCTTCCCCGTTTTCAACAACTTCCCCAAACCATAGTTCGGATTCGACATCTCGGATGATATCTTCATCTCTGTAAAGCCGAGCTGCGATCCCATCGCGGTTACGGCTCTTTTTCAATTTCGCAAATGAGAAACAAACGAAGCCAATGACCCCATCAACAGGTACGAAAGCATACGAACTAAGCGAAGCCGCCCCCGGCCTCAAAGAGCAACACCGCGCCTTCACGCTGCGCCTCCGCAAAAACTGCCAGCCCGACTCCCACCTCGAAGAGGAAACCTTCCAGCGCTACCCCTGGGCCGCCTTCCAAGTCGTCCGCTGCCGCAAGCTGGAAACCGCCACCGAGGATCTCTGGATCGACAACCCCGAATCCGCCCAGCACTTCTCCCAAATGGAGCGAGTCAAGAAGATGGCCGCCGCCCTCGAGCGCCGCGCCGACAAGTCGATGAACGAACTACGACAACTCCAGCGCGACCGCTTCGCTGCCTACGAAGTCTATGCCGAGCACTGCGTCATGGGCAAATACGTGCAAATCCCCAAGTCCCTCCCGGTCGCCGACATCCGCAAATCCGATCTCGGCCGCACGAACCCAAACTACCTGGCCCAGTTCCTGCTCTATCAAACGAAAGAAGTGAAGGACAAGGCGAAGGAAATGCTCCAGGAGGCAAAGGACAAAGCAAAATCCAAAGCCAACGAAGCCAAATTGACAAACGAACAAAGCAAACCCAATTCCGAAAACCCCTTCGCCGATATGAGCATGGAGCAGCTCCTCAAAATCGCCAAAGACGCAGGCCTAAACACCTAACAATCCAAACCCAATCCAGTCCAGCAGCAGAGGGAGCGCCAAGAGCCCCCCCGCTGTTCTTTGACAAATTGCACTTATTGCTTATTGTGCGTCATGCGGTCGTAGATCAAGGCAGCCGCACCGCCAGAGATCGTCCCGATACCGGCACCGGCACCAGCGCTACCAAGCACGATCAACGCGGATTTCTCCTTCGATCAGGGCCGCGAAACCGAGGCTCGCTGTTCAGGGGTCGCCTCGTAAGTCCAGATGGTGCTTAAAATAGCGCGCGGTGCGACGACCAATCACTCGTGGCAACCTGAGCCTAAGGAACGACCGTAAATGTATTTGCGGTCGACAGCATCATGGTGCTCTCCCCGTTGGGCGTCAGCACCCGCACCAGCCTTGGGCCAATGGCGGCACTCGCGTCAATTTTCACCGTCACACTAAGTTGTGTTCCAGCAGAATTCACTTGTATGTTCGAAGCTGTGAACTTGGAGTCACGATCTCCGGGCTTCTGTTTTCCGTGACCGTTCCCATTCCCGTTCCCATTGCCCATCGTTGTAGGTGGCGGGAAGAAAATCACATCGGTCGCGCCATCAAGACGAGTTCCCACCATCGTCATTGTTAACGTCACACTGGCCTTTGAAGATGCAGGAGCGATCGAGCTCAGCACCGGCGCATTCGCCGCCTGATCACGATCTTTCCGGTCATCGTCTTCGTCATCGTTTGAGCGCACCGCAGTGATCCGGCCCGTTACTTTGTTCGTCACTAAATCGATCAGGACAATCGTGCCGCTGCCTTGACTCGTTACCAACAGAATCCTGTCCTTGGTATCCACGGCCATCGCCCGCGCACCGGAATCTACCTTGATCGTGCTGAATTGGCCAGAAGGAACTCCGTTTGTAACGACAACCGGCAGCAGACCAACGGAAGCTCCGGTCTGATTGGCAAAGTATATGTTGGCACCCACAACCGCAAGGTCACCCGCGCCGCTACCCTTGGAAGGATTCGCCTCGAATCGAGTGATCTTTCCATCGGCCAGACTCAGCAATAACAGCGCTCCCTTGTTTCCCGCCGCGATATCCAGCAGCGCGAGGAATTTGCCTCCAGTCAATACCTGGATGGCCGTCGGGCGTACATCGGAACCAAGCGGAATCGTCCCCGTCACCGCGAGCGAGGCTACATCGATCACGCTGATCGTCCCGTCATTCTGATTCGTCACCCACACCGTCGGCAGCAGGACATCGCTTGCGATTCCTCGCGGCCCGCGTCCCACCGCAATCGTCTTGACCACTGCTTTAGCGATGACATCGATTACGGTTACAGTGCTCGACCCTTCATTCGCGATGAAGGCGAGATTGCCCCGGATCGCCACGGCTATCGGGCTCGTGCCCACCGGGATCTCTCCAGTTATTTTGTAGGTGGTCAGATCGAGCAGCGCTACTTTGGCCCTTCCACGCTCGGCGATCACCGCAATAGTGCCAGCGGCATTCACAGCCAGCGCGACCGGTTCTGAATCTTCAGCAAGCGCAATAATCCGGGTGACTTTTTTCTGGCCAATGTCGATCAGCCTCACCACATCGTCGTTTTCGTCTGCAAGCAAAGCAAAGCTTGAGTTGGGGATGTAGGCGATCCCAGCAATCTCACGATGGCGTGTCTCATTATCCTGATCCTTGGGGAACGGGGAATTCCCGGCCTGGGGCAGGACGACGATTTCAACCACGTTACTTACGCGGGTTCCTGCCCGGACGATTACCGGAACGCGCCCCGCTCCCGCAAGATCATCGGTCAGGTGTACGTTGATCTGCTGCAGTCCAGCGCAGCAGGGAGCATTGCCAAAATAAAGAACTGGCACACTTACCCCACCAATCGTCACTTCAGGCTTGGCGGCAGCATCAAGCCCCGTCAGGAAAATCGATAAGTACGCTTGACGCACTGGCGCGCTCGCGGTGAAAGCGCCCAGCTTAAAGGTCAATGCATCCACGATCGCTCCATCATGGGTTCCGTCGCCCGTCATCGAGAACAATCCCGGCGCGGCATTCACGTCGATCAGGATCGTCCCGGTAAAGGTTCCCATCGAGGACTTGACGGTGATGATCTGCGATCCCGAAGGAGCATTCAGCGGAAGCACCGCGTTGATCTGATTGCGGGAAACGAAATCGAGTCCCAAGGCCACCGCCCCTACGCTGACTTGCACCCCGCCCAGCGTCGTTGGTGGATTCGCGGCATCAGGAGTCACCGCAGTCTGGCTGGCCAGGTTGGATCCGAAGATCGAAATGATGGCCCCAGGCGCGACGGCACCTCCACTAAGAGAAGCAGCATTGGCTACCGTCAAACTATCCGCAGCGTAGGCGGCATTCAGGCACAATAGTGCCACAAAGACTAAGTTTTTAGAGAACATGGTTTTCCTATCCGGACGCGAACTACATTGACTGCTGCAATCGTGGTGCCATGTCTAAGTAATTGAGCCATATGATCTCACGCTAAAAATACGATGTAGAATCTACCGGAATCAGAACAACTTACACGGTTCAGGCTCCCCTCCAGCCGCAAAAGGATACACTCAGCAATAGACTGTCGCCCGATCTCATGGCGGCAGAGCCGATGCACGGCGGCCTCCGCCAGCACACGTCGTCAAATCAGCGTGGCACGAATTATGTAAAAAGCCGCAGAAGCAGGGCTATTAAACTTCAAGCCGCAGGGCGTAAAAACTTTTTTCTACCTCAATCTCCACTGTTTTCACCAACATCCCCAAACCATGGTTCGGATTCGAGGTCTCGACTGATATCTTATTTCCTGTAGAGCCGATCCGCGATCATATTCGCGGTTACGGCTCTTTTCCAATTTCACACACGGGTACCCATCAATCGTAACGAAGACATACTAACAAAGCGAAGCCACCTCCAGCCTCGAGGAGCAACATCGCGCCTTCACGCCTAAGCTCCGCAAGGACTGCGGACCCGACTCCCGTCTCGAATAAAAAACCGCCCAGCACTTCTCCCAAACTGACAAACGAACAATTCAAACCCAAAGTCGACAACCCCCTCGCCGACATGAGCATCGAAGCTCGCCTCAAAATCGTCAAAGACGCCGGTCTAAACAAGTAGATAGCGGTCCGGCGGCGACCCGATCAGGCCACCGCCACCGCCTTTCTGCTTAGCTATTAATGCTTCTCCATCTTGTCCATCTTGTCCATTTTGTGGGGCTTCATGGAGCCGCCCTTCATCATTGTCATCTTCTTCTCCATCGTGCATTTGTCGAACATGTCCGATTTCTCCTGCGTCGACATCTTCGCAGACATGTCCATCATCTCCTGATGCGACATCTTACTCATGTCATGCCCGCCCATTTTCATGGCGGCCATTTTATCGTTGCTTGTCATTTTGTCGTACATGGCCGCTTTGTCCGACGCGGACATTTTGTCCATCTTGTCCATCATTTGCTGATGCGACATCTTCTTGCCTTCGGACATCACGGTCGCCTTCACTTCGTCCTTGCTCTGAGCGGACGCGGTAACGCCAATGCTCAAGCTCGCGAGTAATCCCGCTAGAGCCAAACCGGTGTGCAGTTGCTTTTTCATTTTCTTATCCTTTTCTCACTCTTATTTTTCTTCTTCAAATGTGTCGGTGCCAGGCGGAACGCACCTTCCGATCCACGCTCATCCTGCCCGCACAGCCCTCTGAGTGAGCTGCGTCAAGCGGTTCCTGCTCATTAGAGCCACTAAGCTCTCTTCTGTTTCTCAACTCCCACAAGTTCGGGGCGCTGTTAGGATTTTCAGAGCCGGTTCTCACCGGTCATTTAAAGCAGCTTGTCTGGCGAGATCGGCAACTCGCGCATACGTTTGCCCGTAGCGTGGTAGACGGCGTTGGCGATGGCGGCGGCAACACCGGTGACAGTGATTTCGCCGACACCTCGCGCGCCCATGCCTTGATCGTCAATGTATGGATCGGGCTTGTCAATGAATGACACGTCAATCGAATGGATATCGGCGTTGACCGGGACGGCGTAATCGGCCAGGTTACTATTCACGACAGTGCCGTCTCGCTGGTCATAAATGGTGTGCTCCATCAATGCCATTCCAATGCCCATGATGATGCCGCTGTACGCCTGACTGCGGGCCGTTTTCAGGTTGATGATTCGGCCCACATCGAATGCGCTGGAAACGCGCGAGACGGTTATCTTGGCGATTTCTGGATCGACAATGACTTCCACGAACTGCGCGCCAAAAGACTGGAACGCGTATTTCTTTCGCTCCTCTCCAGGTTGGAGTGCGCTTTCGCCTTCAACGGCGGCCAGCATTTGGCCTTTCAGCACGTCGGCGTAAAGAATCCCAGACTCCGGAGCCGAGCCCTTGGTAAACACCCGCCCCTCGGCCGCTGTGATCTCCTCTTCTTTCCGACCGTGCAGTGGCGATTTGTCATTAGCCACAGCCGCATGTATCAGTTTCTTGAGCGCCCCTTCCGCCGCCTTTTTCACCGCCGGCAGTACGCTGGCGGTGGTCATCGAGCCGCCCGACACCGGTGCCGGGGGCAGTTGGCTATCCCCCAACTGAGAACGGACTCGCCCGATTGCGATACCGGTAACATCGGCCACCACTTGCGCCATAGTTGTGTAGGTTCCGCCGCCCATGTCCTGAGTAGCGCTGGAAACGATTGCCGACCCGTCTTGAAGAATTCGCACTTTGGCCGCACCGGGACTGCGCATCCCCGGATAGGTGGCCGTTGCCATCCCCCAGCCCACCAGTAGCTTGCCGTCTCGCATCGATCCTGGTTCGGGATTACGCTTGGACCAGCCAAACTGATCACCGGCCACCTGATAACATTCCTTTAAATACTTACTCGAAAAAGGCTGGCCGGTATGTTCGTTCTTATCGGCATGATTCAACAGTCGCAATCGCACGGGGTCCGTCTTTACCTTGTACGCCAGCTCATCCATGGCCGATTCAAACGCAAACAAGCCGGGGTTCTCACCGGGTCCTCGCATTGGCGTGGGCGTAGCGATATTCAACCGGGCCGCATGGTGCGCGATCTGCACGTTCGGGCAGCTGTAAAGCTGTTTGATCGTCGCGCCGCAAGATTCTACAAACTCATCGACAATTGAGGTATACACGGTCGAGTCGTGCATGATCGCGTTGAGACGTCCTTCAGCGTTGGCACCCAGACTGATCTTCTGGATCGTCTCTGAACGGTGGCCGCAAGCGCTGAACATCTGTTTGCGCGTGAGGTTCAATTTCACGGGACGCCCCACCGCTTTCGCAGCGATGGCGCTGAGCAGCGTGTGCGGCCAAATGAATCCCTTACATCCAAATCCCCCACCGATGAAGGGCGAGACGATATGAACTTTTTCCAGAGGAATGCCAAGCATTTCCGCCACGGTGTTGCGTGCGCCAACCACCCACTGCGTCGTTTCGTAGAGTGTGAGTTCGTCGCCAGACCATTCTGCGATGGATGCGGACGGCTCCATCGGGTTGTGATGCTCGGTCGGCGTGGTGTAAGTCGCTTCATGTTGAATTGCCGACGCTTGATACGCGGCTTCCGGCTTACCGCGTTGGTAGGCCAACTTGTCACCAAAACTTTCGCCTGGATCATACAGGCTATCTTTAGCCTTCCCGATTTCCACCGCCGGAGCTTCCGCGTCATAGGTGATCTTGACCAGGGACGCTGCAAATTGCGCCTGCTGCAGGGATTCTGCCACGACCACCGCCACGTATTGCCCTCCGTAATAGACGCGGTCGTCTTCAAATACAACGCGCACCTCCCCGGGCTTGGTGGCAGACTTTACATCATTCGATGCACGGTAAACTTTCGGCACGTTGCCGTGATGAAGGATCGCGAGGAATCCGGGAGCTTTCGCCGCCGCCGCGCTATCAATGCTGGTGATCCGTCCACGCGCAATAGTGCTCATTAGAGCGATGGCATGCGCAACATTCTTGATCGGATGGTCGGCGGCGTAGCGAGCCTGGCCCGTGATTTTCAGGACCCCATCTTTCCGACTGATAGAAGATCCGACTACCGTGCTCATACTTGCCTCTGTGTGGCCAGCGTTAGCGCACTAACAATCGCCCGCTTTGCCAGTTCGATCTTGTAGCCGTTGTGCTTGTGGGCCGCAGCCCCCTTCAGAGCCGCTTCCGCAGCGGCACGAAAGGTTTCTTTGTGTGGGGCAGCGCCCATAAGAACCCTTTCTCCTTCCAGTGACCGCCAGGGTTTAGTCGCCACGCCGCCCAGCGCCAGTCGTGCGGATTGGATCTGATTTCCCTGAATTTCCAGACCCACAGCGGCAGAGGCTAGCGCAAATTCGTACGACGCTCGATCGCGCAGCTTGACATATGTCGACCGAGCCGCAAAAGCGCTCGCGGGAACCGTGACGTGGGTGATCAACTCACCCTGTTGGACTACGGTTTCAATGCTCGGAGTGTCGCCTGGAAGGACATGAAATTCGCTGACGGGCACCTTTCGTTCGGCCTTGCGCCCAACGATGTGAACCACTGCATCCAGTGCCACCAGTGCCACAGCCATGTCGGAAGGGTGCGTGGCGATGCAATGATCGCTCGCGCCCAATACCGCGTGGCTTCGGTTGTAACCTTCCATCGCCGCGCATCCAGAGCCCGCCTGACGTTTATTGCAGGCATAGGCGGGATCCCTGAAGTAGGAGCAGCGAGTGCGCTGCATCAGGTTGCCTCCCGTCGTGGCCATGTTCCGCAACTGGGGCGAGGCACCGGAGAGCAGAGCTTCTGCGAGAACCGGGAAGCGCTCCTTCGCCGCTGGATGATGAGCCAAGTCGCTGTTCCGGACCATGGCTCCCACACGCAAGCTCCCGTCCGCCTGAGTCTCAATCTTGTCCAGCGGCAACCCGTTGATATCGACGAGATGGCCA
Source organism: Bryobacterales bacterium (assembly GCA_038206015.1). GTDB lineage: Bacteria > Acidobacteriota > Terriglobia > Bryobacterales > Bryobacteraceae > Bryobacter. The sequence goes on from JBBRBI010000088.1 coordinate 13,998, forward strand.
GGTGCTTGAACATTCAGCTTCATAAGGTCAAGGAGCGTAGTTCCTCCCGCGATAAAAGCGGTCTGAGGCCGACGCCCAAGAGTAACTGCTTCGCGCTGGCTATTAGTTTTTGTGAATGTAAATGGAGTCATGGGAGTTGCCTGTCAAATCTGGCGCACGGATTTTACCGCTGCCACTATGTTTGGATAAGCGCCACAGCGGCAAATATTGCCGCTCATGCACTCTCGAATATCGTCATCGGAATTGCCGCATGGCTCCTTCAGCAGCGCAACGGCCGACATGATTTGCCCAGGGGTGCAATAACCGCACTGCAGACCGTCCTGTTCCAGAAATGCGGCTTGCATTGGATGAAGTTGGCCGTTTGTAGCCAAGCCTTCAATCGTCGTGATCGCATCGCCATCGTGCATCACCGCTAAAGTCAGGCATGAATTGATCCGCCGCCCGTTCACGTGAACGGTGCACGCACCGCACTGGCCGTGATCGCAGCCCTTTTTCGTGCCGAACAGCTCTAGATTCTCTCGCAAACTGTCCAGCAAAGTGGAACGTGTGTCCACTGCCATCTTCCGAATGGTGCCGTTAACAACCAAGCTCACAGTCTGCTTGTTGATGATTCCAGGCTTCCCTTGTGCGGCCTCTGCCTCCGGCGATATCGAGACTGCGCCACTAAGCGCGGTTAGGTTGAGGAAAAGTCGGCGGTCCAGCCCATCTGGTTTCATAAATTGCTCCTGAAGTCCGTTCTTACGGGGGGAGAGCAAGGTTTCAACCTGTCCTCCTCATCGATCATTTGAACGGTACCGTTGCACGAGAAGGGCCAACCGCTTTTTCTGACATCGCGGCCACCTGAGTCGCTCTGCTCATTAGAGCTCGGCATCCCTTTGACCGCTCAAGAATTACAAAAAGTAACGGTGGTAAAGCGAAACGTAACGAAATCTTCCGCCCTCAAGCTCCCACTACTCCAAATGGAAAATCTCAGAAGACCGAACCGTCTGGATCTTCGAGTGCATGGCAGGGCGCTGTCCCGCCACCTCGTCTTCACGGTCGCTTACTCCATTCCCGCGCAAGCTGGCCTTTTCGGTGATGTCGGCAAGGGTCCCAATTTCAAGGTTGCGATACAGTCGGTTCCCTAAACGCGGGTCGCTCTTATCGGCCCGGTCCTTGGCGGTCATGAAACCCAGTCCGTCCCGCGTGAAGCTGCGGGGACGTGGATTGTCAAACAAGAGGATCCCCCCCTTGGACTGGCGGCCCGTGGGGTGGAACGCAGCGGCAACAGAAAATACATTAACTCCTACTCCACCTGTGGCGGCTCTCAATAGGGGACCGCGATAGTTGCAGAACCTCTCTGCACTTAAAGCAAAATCGTGGATGAAAAAAAGGATTAAATCATGAAAACAATTGTTGAAACTGCGATCGAAGCCGGATCGTTCCAGACGCTCGTTGCTGCCGTTAAGGCTGCTGGTTTGGTAGAAACTCTCTCGGGTGCAGGCCCCTTCACGGTGTTCGCTCCCAATGACGAAGCCTTCGCAAAGCTCCCGGCCGGCACGGTCGAGGGCCTCCTGGGCGATATCCCCAAGCTCACTGCCGTTCTCACCTACCACGTTGTAGCCGGTAAGGTAATGGCTGCCGACGTGATGAAGGTCAACACCGCGCAGACGGTGCAGGGCCAGTCCGTAAAGATCGGCCACGAAGGTGGCGTCACCGTTGATGCAGCCAAGGTCATTGCAACCGACATTGAATGCTCCAACGGCGTGATCCACGTGATTGACTCTGTCATTCTTCCCAGCTAGCTATGCTCTAAGTTTCGGGGGCAGTCCGCTGCTCCCGAAACTTACTTATCTCCCCGCACCGAGTGAAGCCACACACGCGACGCGAATCCCCCTCGTGGCTGCCTTTCGCACAAACTCGGACTTACCGCAGCTCCCCACACGCTACTCCGTTCCAACCCCCAATTTCGCTCACTTCGACCAGCTGTAACTCGCGCTTGTGACAGCGTCTCTGAGCAGCAAACCGGTCACAGAATCGCGGACTAGCTTCACAGGTAATATCTGCCCCTCGACAATCGGGAGCCTTTCATGTTAGCTTCTCGCGTTAGGAGAGGTGCAAACTCGATGAAGCTCTGGATCCAGCTAGCAACAGCGCTGGCGTTGACGGCAGTAGTCAGTGCCAATAGCGGGCGCATCACGCCGCACGTGACTCTCGTGCGTGGGCCGATAAACGGTGTCCTCCTGACCCACGCCGGCAAAACTGTGGCCGTCTACGGCGACCCGCGCCCCAACCCCGCCAACGCCGAAATGGTCCTGTTCACGCATCACCGGCGCGACGTGGTCTGGGCCGGTCGCGGGCTCATCGATCACGGCGCCGACGCCGTTGTCCCTGCGGCGGAATCCAGCCTTTTCACCGACACGCAGCAATTCTGGGAGAAGTATCGCCTCGGGCGCTTTCGCGACTTGAGCATGCAATCCAGCCAAATCCTCGCTACGCCCCTTGCGCGGGTCCGCAGCGTACGTGGCGGCGAGCAAATCGACTGGCACGGGCTCCCGATCGAGGTCATCGACACTCCCGGGCCCACCCGCGGCGCTGTGTCCTATCTGGTCGAGATCGATGGCAGCCGCATCGCCTTCACCGGAGACCTCATCTACGGCGATGGAAAACTCCTCGACCTCTACAGCCTCCAGGACGCGATTCCCGAAGCCAAAGAGGACGCCTACCACGGCTACGGAGCGCGCGCCGCGGACCTCATCGCCAGCCTCGACCGCATCGCGGCCCGCAAGCCCGATCTCCTGATTCCCGCACGCGGTCCGGTGATCCGCAATCCCCAACAGGCCATCGCAAAGTTGAAAGGGCGAATCCGAGCGGTATTCACCAGCCACTTTGAGATCGACGCGCTGCGTTGGTATCGCGGCGACGCCAATCTGCGGACCCAGGCGCGCCGCATTCTCGCCGACAGCGAAGTCGATTGGATGCCGATGGCCGAGACTGCCAAATTGCCAGACTGGGTCATCGCGATTGAGAACTCACGCTTGCTGGTTTCAAGCTCAGGCGCAGCATTCCTCATCGACTGTGGTAGCAAGCGCATCCTCGAAAAGGTGCGGACCCTGCAAAAGGAAGGGCGCATCAACAACGTCGAAGGGATCTACGCAACCCACTATCACAGCGATCACACCAACGCCATCGCCGAAGCAGCAGCGCTACTAAGCTGCCCCATCTACGGATGCCGCGAGATGAAGGACATCCTGGAGCGGCCCGAGGCCTACGCGATGCCGGTCCAAACGGCAAACCCGATCCGTTCCGTCACCGCCACCGCCGAAGGGCAAACCCAGCGCTGGCATGAGTTCGAGTTCACCTACACGCACTTCCCGGGCCAGACTTGGTACCACGGCGGGCTGCTCGTCAAAAAGGATGGAGGCGAGACGGTCTTCTTCATCGGCGATTCATTCACGCCCACCGGCATCGACGACTACTGCCCCCTCAATCGCAACTTCGTCGCACCAGAGAAAGGCTACTCATTCTGCCTAGACGTACTCAAGCGCACTAGCGCCTGGCTGGTCAACCAGCACGTCGAGCCGATGTTCCGCTACACGCCGCCACAACTGGAACGCATGCAAACCAATTTCGCCGCGCGCGCAAAGCTCTTCAAAGCCCTGTTCCCTTGGGAGCATCCAAACTTCGGGCTCGACGAGCAGTGGGCGCGATTCTATCCATATAGCATCGACGCCAAACCAGGGCAGGGGACTGACGTACAGTTCGTCCTCCTCAACCACTCCTCTGCGCGACGCGAGTTCCGCGTCACGCCGCACACCCCTCCCGGATGGAGCATCGGCGGAATCGCAAAAGTCTCCCTCGCGCCGCGCGAGGAACGAGCAGTCACATTTCATCTCACCCCGGCAGCGAATGCCAGCGGGCTGCACGTAATCACAGCCGATGTCGCCTTCGGCGATTGGGACCTGCGGGAATGGGCGGAAGCGATGATTCTGATTCGCCCCTGATCAGTGCACCCCACCCATCCGCGTGGATCACAGTGCATCTGTGGCTAGTAAACGAGTTCTGCATAAATGAACTTTTTACCGTAATCAGAATAACTTACAGAGCTTTGACGGCTCTTGGGGCGAAAAGCTAGCTGAAACCGCTTTGGCCTTCGAATTGCCTCTGCTTACCCTTGAGTACTGGCGTGCGACGAATGCGCCAGGCTCCTGCAGAAGGATAGGTATTGAAAATGAACCGTCGTAAGTTGTTTGGAACCGGAATCGCCTTCATCGCTGGCGCTGCGGCCATCGCGTTCGGCAAGGACAAAGATGACAAGCAGCACGGGAAGGGCAAGGGGCAAAAGGATAAGGACGATAACCAGGGAGAGAGGCACCACGACAAAGAAAATCATGGTGGCCATTTCCGTACTGAAGATTACGTCTATGTACGGCAGTATTACGGCGGGCCAGCCAGCCTGCCGCCAGGACTGCGCAAGAAGTATTACCGCACCGGCACGCTTCCGCCAGGATGGGAGAAACGCTTTCAGCCATTCCCCCCGATGCTCGTGCAGCAGTTGCCTCCATCTCCGCCCTATTACGATCGAGGTTACATCGACGGATATGCAGTGGTCGTCGATCGCCGAACCCGCGTCATCGTAGATGTCCTCGACATTCTGGACTCAGCCATACGCCGCTAACGGGCAGTGCTGTAGAGGGGCTCAGATATTCTTGTGCTTGAGCGTATAGATCGTTCACAAGTTTTTTCAAAATATTTGAGCCCACTCTCCTGAGCAAAAGCGCAAATTCGCCCCAGCCCGCCCCAAATCCCCGCCCACCGCCCTGCTACCTTTTCTATCGCGGTTAGTCCGCAGATAACATGTGAAAAAGTAGGGAACTCGTCATGGCCTCATCCGCCCAAATCGCCGCCAATCGCGCCGCCTCCAATTCCTTCAAGCACGGTTTCCATGCGCCCAGGCACTTCCAGGTCTTGAACGCCGTCCCAAACTTCACCTCCGCCCTCATCCATAATTCCAGCGATGAGTTCCAGCCCGTCACTCCCAGCGAACACATCCTCCTCCAGCAACTCGTCCATCAGCAGATTCGCTACCAGCACATCCAGGCTCACTACACGGTCCTCATCAACTACTACGGGTCAAAACCCGGCACCCCAAAAACTACGCTGGTCTGTCAGGAAGAGCTAGAGGATGCCCTCTCCTTCGAGCGCCTCGCCAACGACACTAAAGTCCTCCCCCTCCTCCTGCGCGAACTCGACCGCATGCCCACCCGCATTCGCCGCACCATGGAGGCCCTCCGCGCCCGTCTCAAAGGTCTCCCCGGCAACTACCTCTGGAATCTCCTCCTCCGCTACACCTTCGAAGACCACCCCGAAGAGCTAGCCTACTTCTACTCCGAGCGAGAGGCCGAAAAAGCTGAAACCGAAGCCGCGAAGGCCGAACAAGCAAAGCAAGAAAATCCAGAAACGAACCCAATTGCTGCATGACGCCAACCAAGTTCTACGGTCCATCGGCGGCGATCCCAAAGTACCTTGCCCCCCTCTCCAAATTCTCGTTTGACAAGAAATCTTGCAGTCAGACAGACTCATTTGTTATTCTTATGGGTTCGCTAACACTTAACCATGGAACAGATGCTCCATAGCGCAGGGGCGCTCCTCGTCCAAGCCCTGCCAACCTTCTTTGTCGTTGTACTACTGCACTGGTACTTGAAGACGACGCTTTTCCAGCCATTGGAAAAGGTGCTGGCTGACCGCCATGCTGAAACCCAGGGTGCCAGGGAACAGGCCACTGCTGCTCTCAAGGCCGCTGAACTCAAAGTTGCTGAGTACGACGCCAAACTCCGCGCCGCCCGTACCGAGATCTATCAGCAACAGGATGTCTGGCGCAAAGGCTTGCTCGACGAGCAGAACTTGGCCATCTCCAAGGCTCGCGACGAGAGCAAAGCCCAGATCGCCAATTCCAAGGCGTCCATTGCTACAGAGCTCGATGCCGCACGCACCGTGCTCGAGCGCGATGCCGATGGCCTCGCTGACCGCATCGTTGGCAGCATCCTGCGCGGGAGCAAGAATTAACATGGACGAGATGATGTACAAGTGGATCAACTTCGGCATTCTGGCCGCTGCGATCGCTTACCTGGTCGGCAAGTTTATGGTTCCGGTACTCAAGGCCCGAGCCTCTGCCATCGGTAAAGACCTCGAAGATTCCAAAGCCACCGTCGCCTCCGCCAACGCACGCGTCAACCAGTTGACCTCAAGGCTCGGTAACTTCGACGGCGAGATTCAGGAAGTCCGCGAGCGCTCGCTTTCAGAACGCGTCGTCGAAGCCAAGCGCATCGCTGCCCAGACCGAAGAACTCATGGCCAAACTGGCTGCCCAGCGCGAAACAGAAATCTCAAACGCCACCCAGGTCGCTCAGGCCCAATTGCGCAGCTTCACTGCCGCCAAGGCCATAGAAATCGCGGAAGGACGCCTGCGCCAGCAGCAGAGCCCGGAACTTGTGCAAGCCTTCATCACCGATCTTAAGAATCAGGGGGTTCGCTAGACCATGTCTGAAGCTCTCGCCGGACGCTACGCCAGCGCCTTTGTTGACATTCTCTTTTCGCCCAACCCGCCCTTGTCCCCAGAACAGGCCCTCGTCGAGATCCGCACCTTCGACGCGATGGTCGCCTCTGCCCCCGACCTCAAACACATCCTCAATTCTCCGGCGGTTTCACGCCAACGTAAGCGCGCCGTGGTTGCACAACTTGTCAGCCTGGCGGGGATCAGTACGATCCTGCGTAACCTCATTTTCGTGGTGATTGATCGGGGCCGCGCCTCGCTGTTGCCAGCCTTGCGCGAGCGCGTTGAAGAGTTTATTGACTTGCGTCGCGGCATTGCCCGCGCCCAGGTCTCTACGGCAACGCCCTTGAACGAGGGAGACAAGGCCGCAATCGCGGCCGAGCTTTCGCGCGTCAGCGGCAAACACGTTCAGTGTGATTTTCAATTGGATTCGTCCTTGCTGGGCGGCGTTCTCGCCCGCATCGGCTCGACAGTTTACGACGGCTCTGTCCGCGGCAAGCTTGCTGCGTTGAAGAGTCGGCTTACGGCATAACAAACAGGAAACGATAACAGAACTATGGCTCAAATCCGGGCAGACGAAATTTCGCGTGTACTGCGTCAGGAAATCGAAAATTACGACACCGCAGTCAACGTCGATGAAGTTGGATCGGTCATCAGCGTTGGCGACGGCATCGCTCGCGTTTATGGCCTCGAAAAGGTCATGGCCGGCGAGTTGGTGGACTTCCCCAACGCCGGTGTTTCCGGCCTCGCGCTGAACCTCGAAGAAGACCAGGTCGGTGTCGTAATTCTGGGTGAGTCCAGCGCCATCAAGGAAGGCGACGAAGTTCGCCGCACCGGCCGCATTATGTCTGTGCCAGTTGGCCAGGCCATGGTCGGTCGCGTTGTAAACGCCCTCGGCCAGCCAATCGACGGCAAGGGCCCGATCGCTACAACCTCCTTCAACGCCATCGAGCGCCTCGCGCCCGGCGTCGTGGATCGCCAACCAGTTAAGCGCCCGATGCAGACCGGCATCAAGAGCATCGACGCGATGATCCCGATCGGGCGTGGTCAGCGCGAGTTGATCATTGGCGACCGCCAAACCGGCAAGACCGCCATCGCCATCGACGCCATCCTCAACCAAAAGGGCGGCGACATGATTTGCGTCTACGTCGCCATCGGACAGAAGCGTTCGACGGTTGCTCAGGTGGTTAAAACCCTCGAAGAAAACGGCGCGATGGAGTACACCATCGTTGTCGCCGCTACTGCCTCCGACCCGGCTCCCATGCAGTATCTGGCACCTTTCTCCGGCTGCGCCATTGGGGAATACTTCCGCGACAACGGCGGCCATGCCCTGTTGATCTACGACGACTTGTCCAAGCACGCTGCTGCCTATCGTGAAATCTCGCTGTTGCTCCGCCGTCCTCCAGGTCGCGAAGCCTACCCCGGCGACGTGTTCTACTTGCACTCGCGTCTTCTGGAGCGTGCGGCGATGATGAGCGCCAAGCTCGGTGGCGGCAGTCTCACAGCGTTGCCCTTCATCGAAACCCAGGCCGGCGACGTCTCTGCTTACATTCCGACGAACGTGATTTCCATCACCGACGGACAGATCTTCCTCGAGAGCGACCTGTTCAATTCCAACGTCCGCCCCGCTGTAAACGTCGGCATCTCGGTGTCGCGCGTTGGCGGCAGTGCGCAGATCAAGGCTATGCGCCAGGTCTCCGGTGCACTTCGTCTTGAACTCGCACAGTATCGCGCCCTGGCTGCCTTCGCGCAGTTTGGCTCCGACCTCGACAAGGCTTCCCAACAGCAGTTGACCCGCGGCAGCCGCCTCGTTGAAGTGCTCAAGCAGCCGCAATATCAACCGCTTTCGGTTGAGAAGCAGGTCCTGATTGTGTTTGCCGCAACCAGCGGCGTGCTGGACGATCTGCCTCTCGATAAGATCCGTGCTTTTGAAGTGGAACTGTTCCGCTTCGTCGAAAACGCCCATCCGACCATTCTTACCGACATCCGTGAGAAGAAGGAAATGACGGACGACTTGAAGAAGGCCACCAACGCGGCGATGAAGGAATTCAAAGACCGCTTCGTTGCTGAACACGTAAAGAAATAAATGCCCAGCCTGATTGACTTACGCCGCCGAATTCGGTCGGTCAAGAACACGCAGCAGATTACCAAGGCCATGAAGATGGTGGCTGCGGCGAAGCTGAGGCGCGCTCAGGAGCGCGTACTGGCAGCGCGCCCGTATTCTGAGATCTATTCTCGAATGCTGGCCGATGTCGCTAGTGCCGTCGCCAGTGAAGCAATCGAAGTCACCCATCCGCTGCTCGCCTCGCGCGAGGAAAAGCGCATCCTGCTAATCGTTGTAACCAGCGATCGCGGCTTGGCCGGTGCCTTCAACGCCAACCTGACCAAGGCCGCGCAAAGCTTCATCAATGAGCACAAGAACGCGACCTTCCATATCGAAGCCGTTGGGCGCAAAGGGCGCGACTACTTCCTTCGGCGCGAGATGACTTTTTCCGGCGAGCACATTGGCATTGTCGACAAAGCCCGTTTTGTCGATGCTGCGGCCATTGCCAAAAGCGCAGCAGCGGCATTTTCTGAAGAGCGCGTCGATGCCGTGTATCTCATTTACAACGAATTCAAGAGCGTGATGACGCAGTTATTGACCGTCACGAAATTACTCCCGGTCGCGGTGAGTGTGAGTGAATCCGCAGTTGCGCCGGAGCCTAAGAATTATATCTTCGAGCAGCCGCCTGAGCAGTTGCTCGCCACCCTGTTGCCCAAGTACGTTGAGACGGGCATCTATCGGGCGATGCTGGAAAGTGCTGCCTCTGAGCACGCAGCGCGCATGACGGCAATGGAGGCTGCGACTACAAACGCGGTCGACGTTATCGACGCGCTGACTTTGCACCTCAATCGCGTGCGCCAGGCCAGTATCACCAAAGAAATTATTGAGATTGTCAGCGGCGCTGCCGCGTTGAACTAAATCGGAGTTATTTAAGAAATGTCCACCACCGCCGAAGCCGTCGTAGGCAAAATCATTCAGGTCGCCGGGCCTGCTGTCGACATACAATTTCCCGAAGCGCAGATTCCGCTGATCTACACCGCCATTCGCATCACTTCGGAGGGTTACAACACTCCCGCGCCGATCGATATCATCGCCGAAGTGGCACAGCACATTGGCGAGGGCCGAGTGCGCTGCATCGCCTTGCAGCCTACTGAAGGTCTGGTTCGTGGCATGAAGGCCGAGTCGCTGGGCAAGCCAGTGATGGTGCCTGTGGGCCGCGAAGTTTTGGGTCGCGTCTTGAACGTGCTTGGCCAGCCGGTCGACGAGATGGGCCCGGTGAAGGCAACCAAGTTTGCCTCGATCCATCGCGAAGCCCCGGCCTTTGACGAACAGTCGACACAGTTGCAGATGTTCGAAACCGGCATCAAGGTCATCGACTTGATCGAGCCCTATTTGCGCGGCGGAAAGATTGGCCTCTTCGGCGGTGCGGGCGTCGGCAAGACGGTCATCATCATGGAGTTGATCAATAACCTCGCGATGAAGCATGGTGGCTTCTCGGTGTTTGCCGGAGTCGGCGAGCGCACTCGTGAAGGCAACGACCTTTGGTTGGAATTCCAGGAATCGGGCGTCATCGATCCGACCGACTACACCAAGTCCAAAGCCGCTTTGATCTACGGCCAGATGACGGAGCCTCCCGGCGCGCGTCTCCGTGTCGCCCTCACAGGCTTGACCGTGGCCGAGTATTTCCGCGACGAAGAGAATGCCGACGTGCTGCTCTTCATCGACAACATTTTCCGCTTTACCCAGGCCGGCTCGGAAGTCTCGGCACTGTTGGGCCGCATGCCCAGCGCCGTCGGATATCAGCCGACTCTGGCGAGCGAAATGGGCGCCTTGCAAGAGCGCATCACCTCGACCAGTAAGGGATCGATCACCTCCGTGCAGGCCATCTATGTGCCCGCCGACGACTACACCGACCCTGCACCGGCAACCGCCTTTGCCCACTTGGACGCAACTACAAATCTGTCGCGCGATATCGCCTCGCTCGGCATCTACCCGGCAGTAGACCCGCTTGCTTCGACCTCGCGCATTCTCGATCCGCGCATCGTCGGTGAGCTCCACTACGAGACGGCGCAGCGCGTCAAGCAGGTATTGCAGCGCTACAAGGACTTGCAGGACATCATCGCCATTCTCGGTATTGACGAACTCGGTGAGGACGACAAACTCAGCGTGACGCGTGCCCGCAAGATCCAGCGTTTCCTTTCGCAGCCCTTCTTCGTGGCCCAGCAGTTTACGGGTTTCGAAGGCAAGTACGTGAAGCTCGAAGACACGATCAAAGGCTTCAAAGAGATCTGCGACGGCAAGTACGACGATCTGCCCGAACAGGCCTTCTACATGGTCGGAACCATCGAAGAAGTGCTTGAAAAGGCTGAAAAGCTCAAGAAGGCCTAACCGGTGTCCGCAACCTTTCATCTTGAAATCGCGACTCCCGAAAAGCTCGTCATCGCCAACGCGGTGACCGATGCTCAGGTTCCTGGCTCCGAGGGGATGCTGGGGTTCCTGCCCGGCCACGCGGCGCTGATCAGTGAGATCGACGCCGGTGAACTCAGCTATGTAATGGACGGCCATCGTACGATCCTTGCCGTCTCCAAGGGCTGGGTCGAGATATCCAATGACCGCTGCCGAGTGCTGGTGGACACCTGCGAGAATGCAGGACAAATCGATGTCGCGCGTGCCGAGGCTGCCCTGAAGCGTGCCAATGACCTTCTGGCTTCTCCGAAGGCGGATCTCGACATGGCGCGCGCCTTGCTTGCCGCCAAAAAGGCGCATGCCCGCCTGAATGTGGCCCGCGGCAACTAGGGCTTGACCGCACGGCCGGTGCGGACGCCCAGGTGGTTTGTGCATCTGGCATTTCCGAATCCATAACAAATGCGAAGATAAAGCATGAATAAGGATTCCGAAATGACAACTTCCGTTTGGATGGCGACAGCCGAAATACCGTCTCGACCCGCGCTCACGAGGAACATTGAAGTGGATGTATGCGTGGTCGGTGCGGGCATAGCAGGGCTCACGACTGCTTATCTTCTGGCCAACGAAGGCCGGTCAGTCGTTGTTCTGGATCACGGACCGATAGCAGGCGGTGAAACATCCCGAACAACCGCGCACCTGGTCAACGCTCTCGATGAGCGCTATTTCGAGATCGAAAGCATGTATGGGGAGAAGGGGGCGAGGCTTGCGGCGGAGAGTCATACTGCGGCCATCGACCGAATCGAGGCGATCGTGGCCAAAGAGAACATCGCTTGTGATTTCGAAAGACTGGATGGTTATCTTTTTGTGCCCCCAGGTGACTCGACGGAAGTTCTCGATAAGGAACTAGAAGCGACACATCGTGCCGGACTGGTAAACGTGGAGCGGAGCGGGCGCGCTCCATTGGAGGGCTTTGATACGGGACCTTGCCTGCGGTTTCCCCGCCAGGCGCAGTTTCATCCCCTGAAGTATCTGGATGTCCTCTCGCAGGCGATTGAAAAAATGGGCGGGCTTATCTTTAACCAAACCCATGTAGAAGAATTCAAAGACGGCGCTCCCGGCCACGTCAAAACCAGCAATGGCCAGGTTGTTACGGCTGGCGCGATCGTCGTTGCGACAAACACGCCGGTTAACGATTGGGTGACCATCCACACCAAACAAGCAGCCTATCGCACCTATGTGATCGGCATGCGTGTCCCGAAAGGATCGGTCACAAAAGCGCTCTTCTGGGACACGGCAGACCCCTATCACTACATCCGGTTGACGGATGCAGCAGGACATGACGTCCTTATCGTCGGCGGAGAGGACCACAAGACGGGACAGGCCGATGATACGGAGCAAAAATTTGAGCGGCTGGAAGCCTGGACGCGTGAACGGTTCCCCGTTGCGGGAGATGTTGAGTTCCGCTGGTCCGGACAGATCATCGAGCCCAATGACGGTCTCGCTTTTATTGGACGCAATCCCGGTGACGACAATATTTACGTGGTTACGGGTGACTCCGGAAACGGCATGACGCACGGTACGATCGCGGGCATTCTCATCACCGATCTTGTCCTGGGACGGAAGAACGAATGGGAGAGCCTT
>JBBRBI010000089.1:0-25101 GCA_038206015.1 Bryobacterales bacterium
CTATCGCTGCGGGTCTGCCGCCAAGGGCACATGTCCAAATCAGGCGCTGAGGGCGCTGGGTTCGTTTGGTGCTCCCTGACGGTTGACCGGGTAGAACGAGTCAAACTCGCCCTGGAGAAATGGTACAGGGTTCGTTCGTCCTAAATCGGATTTGCGGATGTCCGCGACGGGGAGGGACTTGGGGATGTTGACGTCTTTGCCCATGACACAGTGCTCGGCGTAGACTTCGTAGGCGGCGAAGCGGTCTCGTTGGAGCTGACGTAGTTCGTTCATCGACTTGTCGGCGCGGCGCTCGAGGGCGGCGGCCATTTTCTTGACTCGTTCCATTTGGGAGAAGTGCTGGGCGGACTCGGGGTTGTCGATCCAGAGGTCCTCGGTGGCCGTCTCTAGCTTGCGGCAGCGGACGACCTGGAAGGCCGCCCAGGCATAGCGCTGGAAGGTTTCCTCTTCGAGGTGCGATTCGGGCTGGCAGTCTTTGCGGAGGCGCAGCGTGAAGGCGCGGTGCTGGTCTTCGAGGCCGGGGGTGGCTTCAATCTGGAAATCGCTCTGTTGATGGTTCCTGGTTCCGGTTGATGGGGTCATTGGCTTTGCTACTTTCGGCGTTGTGAAATGAAAAAGAGCCGAGGCGGCGATGAGATCGCAGCTCGGCTCTACAGCAGCAAGTTAGCAGACGGGGAAAGCCGAATCGAGTGGCGGCGGACGAGGAAGGGGATGCTGATGTTGCAAGCAATGAAGCTTACCTGAGGATTAAGGTTTGATTAATCGCGTGACTGATAAAGTTCCATGTGTCGGCGATGCGGGTGATGGGGGCAAACGAGCCGGAAGATATCGGCTAAGATCTTTCTGAAGGCCGCCTGCAACTTAGGGGGTGTACAATACCGGGAAAATGCCAGTGCCAATGAATTGCTGAGGCGCCTTCTCGAACAGCCTCCTCGACTGGCTGATCTTGGCCCCCGCACGGACGATATTCGGAAGATGATTCAAACGAGCGGCTCCATTGTTGATGCCCTCGGCACGATACGGAATCAGGCGAGCTTGGCACACCCAAATGAGGACTTACTCCACCATGACGAGGCACTCCTCGTGATCAATCTCACGCGTTCTCTCCTGCTGCGGTTTCTCGATTCGAAAGTCTCCGACAAACCGACAGAATAGACGTCGCACGATACCTCTCGTCAGTAGATGTAGTCTATCGTCGAGAAGAACACGCGTAGCAATCCGAGTCTCAAGCAATACTGTTCGAACGGGCGCGGTCGGTTGCGTATCGTTGAAAGCGCTCACGCAGCTGCGAGCGCCTGAATCTGTTGGAAGACTGCCCGGAGCGTCGGCGTCGGACGGACGGCCATGGGTCGAAATGCTTTCAGGGTGGGGAGCTTGCTGAAAACGGGGGAGCTTGAGGCGAAAAAAGTTGGGAGTTTGGCTGTGGACGGACGGGACACTCTCAAAGTGGTCCCCAAGTGGCTCGCGAGTTCGGAATTAATGATCCCTTCCTAAATGCTCGGCGGCACGGGATCGCCATGCTTTTGAAGGCTCTTCAAATATCCTTCGATAGCCTCGTGCATGTTCTGAGTTGCCTCCCGGCGTGTTTGGCCTTGAGAAACACACCCAGGTAACGCCGGACACGAAGCTACAAAAACACCGTCTTCGTCCTGTTCGAGATAGACGCGATCCCTCACGCTCTAATGCTACCAACGGTTGGAAGCTAGAGTTCCAGTTCGGGTCGCGGGTGGTTCGAGAATCGTCTTGGATGTTTGGCAAGAGCGCTCGGATTGGAGATCCCTCAATTGGGGACGGAGGTGAACGTCCCCTTCGGGTTCTGCTAATTGGCGGCTGCGGCAGGGTTTGATGTGACCAGAATTGTTTCGACTCATTCCCCGCTATCGGTGGTGGAGGGGCGGAAGCGTTGATCAGTTGCCGCTGACGGATTCTATCGGCCAAGGAGTGCGATTCCAATCCGGTGGCTCAACTTTAAGTAAGTGGTGCACAAAGTAATCCTGTAAGTAGTGCTGGCTTGCGAGGACGCCCGTGCCGTGGTTCTGACCGGGGATGAAGAGCATGTCGAAGTGTTTGTTTGCTTTGACAAGCGCATTGACAACCTGGAGGGATGAGGTGGGATCTACGTTACTGTCCATCTCCGGGATGATGATCAGCACCCTACCTTCAAGGCGGTATGCATTGTCCACGTTTGAGGACGCAGCGTATTGCGGGCCGATGGGCCAGCTCATCCATTGCTCATTCCACCAGATCTTGTCCATGCGGTTGTCGTGGCAGCCACTGTTGGTGACGACGACTTTGTAGAAATCGGGGTGGAAGAGGGCTCCGCCGAGGGAGCTTTGGCCACCGGCTGAGTTTCCGTAAATGCCGACGCGGCTGATGTCATAGGAGGGATATTTTGCGGCGACGGCTTTGTGCCAGAGGATGCGGTCGGGGAAGCCGGCGTCGCCCAAGTTCTTAAATGCGACATCGTGAAAGGCTTTTGAGCGATTGCTGGTGCCCATGCCATCGATCTGAACGACGATGAATCCGAGCTCCGCGAGGGCCTGCGTGGCGGGGAGACCGAAGGTTTTTGGTACGAAGGAGCCCTGCGGGCCGGCGTAGATTTGTTCGATGACCGGATATTTTGTTTCTGGGTTGAAGTTAATCGGACGGACGATGGTTCCCCAGATGTCGGTCTTGCCGTCGCGACCTTTGGCGACAAAGACTTCGGGGTAGCGGAGGCCAGCAGTGAGCAGGGCGGTTGGGTCGGCTTGCTCCAACCCGAGCACGATTTTGTTGTCCCAGGTACGGCGGAGTTGGGAGACAGTGGGGAGATCGACTCGCGACCAAGTGTCGACGAAGTAACGATGATCCTTTGAGAAGGTGATGGTGTGGGTGGCGTCGCTTTCTGTAAATGCGGTGAGGCCAGTGCCGTCGAAGTTGATGCGGTAGAGGTGGGTGAAGTAGGGGTCCTGAGCGGGAATGATTCCGCCAGCTTGAAACCAGATTTGGCGGGCTTCGTCGTCGACCCATTCGACGTTGCGAACCAGCCAATTGCCTTTGGTGATCTGGTTTTTTACTTTGCCGGTGAGGCCGTCGTAGAGATAAAGATGCTCCCAGCCATCGCGCTCTGAGGCCCAGAGAATTTCTTTGCCATCGTTGATGTTAGTGCGGTAGCGTCGGCCTGCGGACATGGTGGCATCAAGGAGGTTGTAGTAGAAGAAGGATTTGGTTGTTTCGTCGATTAAAGTGCGGGCTGTGCCGGTTTGAGCGATGACTTCGATCACGCGGTAAATCTGGTGGCCACGCTGGTTGTACTCGAAGGTGAAGGCGCGACCGTCTTTCCACCAGATTGGGAGCGATAGGCTGTATGGGTTTGGAAATAGGGCGTTGTCGATGTCGAGCTGTTTGCGATCGGGAATACTGAACAGGGTGGGCGTGGCGATGTCGAGGGCGTCACCTGGCTTGCGGTAAGTGATCGAAGTGTGTTTGGGTTGTAACTGGTCTGTGGGGGAGGATTCGATGTAATGGACCTGACGGTCGTAACCGGGACGGACTTTGTAGGCGACTAAGTGCTGCGAATTGGGAGACCAGGCGAGGGAGCGCGTGGTGTAGGCGTTGCCTTCTGAGCCGTCGGTGCTGAGGGCGGTGGATTTGCCGTCGGGGGTGCGGAGGAAAATGTTGAAGTTCTGGATGATGGCCTCCAGCTTGGCGTCGGGGGAGTGGCTCGTCGAGGGTGTCTGTGCGCGGGGGGTGTTGGGGGAGCCGACCTGGGGGAACTCGAGGCCGTCGGTGGGCGGGCCGCCGGGCTCCAGTGGCATTTCAATGTCGGGAGCGCGGGGGCCAGTTTGCGGGCCTGGAATGGCGGCACCTTTAGTGCAAGCGTAATCTGTCAGCGTGCATTTCCAGAGGAAGTTTGCGATTTGAAATTGGATGGATTTCTGAGTGTCGATGAAGGTGAGAGGGGTTGCGGCGCGGGCGGGGGTGAACGGGAGCGTGAGAGCCGTGTACTTGGTGGCAGCGGCGGTGTTGATGGCCGTGGCTAGGCGCGGGTGATCGAAGGCCGGAGCCTTAGTCTCGTTGTCGGCATCGACCAGCATGTACTGGGTTCCGCCTTTGACCAGTTTTGCGTACCAGAAAGTGCGTGATTCGCCGATCCAATTGGCAGGGCCGGGGGCGTTGACGACGGTAAGTTTCTGGATGCTTTGAGCGCGTTGGTAATCGGTAAGCGTGCCTTGAGCGAAGGCCAGGGCAGAGGATAGGGCGAAGGCGGCGAGCAGCATGCGCATCTCTGTAGTTTATGACGGCGGATTAGATCGGGACAAAACGTTTTCCTGACACTGTCGCGCATCGTCTCGCGTGCCGATGTCGGATGCGCGATGTACTTCGCCCATGCCGCCAGCACCTAAGGCAGCAATGATCTCGTAGGGGCCGAGTTTGTCACCATTTGTTAGAGACATTGAATCCGTTTAGTCGTAAGTTGCGCATCTGGTCAACGCGCAATGTCCTCCCAGGTCTTCTTCGCCGTTAAACGCACGCGCGCATTGGCGCTCTTGAGCATCGGAAGAATTGCGCTCACCGCAGCTGGATTTGCAATCTTGCCGAGCCCTACGATGCCCGCGCATTGCCAGTGTTCCTCTGGCCGAGCCAGATATAACTTATAGATCTCAATCGCCGCACTTGGATTTCCAGCCTGCGCTTGTGCGTCGGCAAAGCGAAGTTGGGAGTCGTCAGGATTCCGAAATACACCGCCAGTCGCCTTTCCGATTCGCCCGTAGGCCCGTGCTCCCGCTTGCGCAATCTCGGCATTTTGGCTACTCATCGCGGAGGCGCAGAGGGAGGATCCAGCCTCGCTCCGCCGATGTCCAAGAGCTGCAAGTATGCGCGGTTTAAACTCCACCGCCGCTTTCGGATATGCTTCGATCAACAATCGATCCACGCCGGTGCCCGGAATCCGTTCCAGACAGAATATAGCCTCCTCGCGCAATGCTGCATTGCTCAAGCTTTGCGCGACCTGTTCGGCCGAAGCTTCCTCTGCCACAAGTGAAGCCAGTCTGAAAGTCAGAGCGCTCGGAGTAGTCAACAATGCGGCGGCCACAGATCTTTTGCGATCCGCCCCGGCCTTTTCGCACCCATGCACGATCGTGGTCAACGCCTCAGCGGCAGCCTTGGCGACCCCGGGGTCGCTGGAGCGGGTGAGCGCGATCAATTCGGGAATCACAATGATCGGCTGCGATGAAGCCGCTCTCCAGGCGGCAAATCGAGCCTCAATATCGGTTCCACCAATAGCCTTCAAAAAGTCATTCTGCATCACTTAGTCCTTAAAGGTTCCAGGGACCCCGCCCCGGCCGACTCAGCATCCGGTTGGCTTCTTCATCATTCTTTACCCGCTCCGTTTTCCAGTCCCATTCGAGCTTTCGCTGCAGTTGGAATGCCAGATTCCCGAGCACGCACAGGCTCGCCACACGATGCCCTGCTTCCATGTGCATGACTGGCTTATCCCGAGTCCGAATGCAGTCCTCGAAATTCTCCATATGCCCGGGACTTTGAAACACTGCTACGCCATCGATTCCCGCCTTGTAAGATTGAGCTTTCTGTTCGGTGTTAGTCGGCTGCCCGTCGCCGTAAGTTACTGTCAACTTACCTGAGTCGCCGTGATAGACAGCGCCATATAGAGCATCGATCTCTTGGGACAGCTGACCCGGTTGGGCCCATTCGAGCACCCAATCGGGGTCTTTGAACTGGTACACAACTTTCATCGTGACTGCGGCGTCATACATCCCATCGTGCGGCGGCTCCCCAGAGCATTCGACGCTGACAGGCCCCTTTTGATCGCATTCCATAATCCAATTGGCAATCGACATCACGTGGGCCCCTCGATCGCGAATCTGCCCACCGCCGAAGTCGATCAGCCAGCGAAAGGCCCCGTGCGTGTGTTTCTTGTTATAGGCCATGCTTCGCGCCGGACCCAGCCACATCTCATAGTCCAATTCTGGCGGGGCCGCCTCATCGGGCGACCAATCTCCGTCGGGACTCGCATAGTGCCAGCAACGTATCTTTTTTATCGATCCAATCTGCCCATTTCGGATGTAACTCTTGGCATAGTAAGCAGCCATCTGGCTGCGCCCCTGGCTCCCAATTTGCACGACACGCGCATAGCGTTCAGCAGCCGTCACCATGGCCCGGCCCTCTTCGATCGTGTTGCAGGCTGGCTTCTCGCAGTAGACGTCCTTGCCCGCCTGACAGGCTAGAATCGTCATTAAGGCGTGCCAGTGATCGGGCGATGCAATGACAACGGCATCGACGTCCTTATCCTCGAGTAGTCTGCGGAAATCTTTATACAATCGCGGCTTCCCGCCTACACGCGAGGCGGCATCATCGAGACGCTTATTATCGACATCGCAGAGAGCCATGCTTCTGACTGGCCGCAGCTTGCGCGATCCATCCCCGCCCAGATTTGGCGCGGAGGGGAGGGTTTTATCGAGGATCGCCTCAGGTCGCAAGAAGCCCCGGCCACGTCCGCCGATTCCGATGTGTCCGAAGTTCAAGATGTCGCTTGGTGCGGTTTGGCCCTGAAGACTTAAGCACTGCGAAGGAACAATATGGAACAGGGTTGCTGCGGCACCGGTCGTGGCGAAGGCCCGCCGGGTGGTCACGAATCGTTTTGCCATGGGCAAAGCATATCTCAACGGTCCGCCGTAAACTAGTCAAATGTTCAACTTTAGCGGCAAGTCGGTTCTGGTCACCGGAGGCACGAGTGGCATTGGCGCGGCGATCGCGCGAGCCTTCGCCCAATCCGGGGCGAAGGTCGTCGCAGTGGGTCTGGAGAATGGCTTCGACGTGACCGATTCGCAGTCTATTGCGAGGGAGGTCGCCAAGCTTGAATCGCTGGATGTATTGGTCAACGCAGCTGGCGTCATCCGTCGTCTTGAAGAGCATGAACCCGACGTGTTTGCCCAGGTGCTTGATGCCAATTTGACTGGGGCGATGCGAGTGGCGACGGCCTGCCACGGACTTCTCGCGGCCTCCGAGGGCAGCGTCATTAACATCGTCAGTGTGCTGACTTTTCTTGGTAGCGGCATTGCACCCGCTTATAGTGCGAGCAAAGGGGGGCTGGGGCAGCTTACCAAGAGCCTGGCGATTGCGTGGGCCAAGGACAAGATCCGCGTCAACGCCATCGCACCGGGTTGGATCGAAACGCCTCTGACCCAAGCTTTGCGCGACGACGAAGCCAAGCGCGAGACGATTCTGCGTCGCACGCCGATGGCCCGTTGGGGCCAACCTGAGGACATTGCTGGTCCGGCGCTTTTCCTTGCCTCGCCTGCCGCCGCGTTTATTACGGGAGCGATCCTTCCGGTTGATGGCGGCTATCTGATAGCTTAAATAAAATGCTAAATCCGCTGCACATGGCAAAAGACATCGTCGTCCCGTCGGTCCTTCCAGACGATGAGCGCGTCTGGGTACCCCAGGCCGAAAACGTTTGGTTCCGTCCGTTGTGCCTTTCGACACGTCAAGGTTACTGGGTTAACTTACTGCGCGTACGTAAGTCGGGCATTTTGAGTCGCCATCGCCATCCCGCCCCGGTTCATGGCTACGTGATTGAGGGCAAGTGGCAATATCTTGAGCATGACTGGGTAGCGACAGCGGGCAGTTATGTCTTCGAGCCCCCCGGGGAGACGCATACACTGTTTGTCCCCCCGGATGTGCCGCAGATGATTACGCTTTTCCACATCACCGGCGCGATGATCTATGTCGACGAAGCCGGGGCGGTTAGGTCGTACGAGGACGTCTTCACCAAAATCGAGATGTGCCGCAAGCACTATGTTGATGTGGGCCTGGGCGCGGACTATATCGACCAGTTTGTCCGTTAGCGGGTGATGGTAATCGATGCTGCGGTTCGGAACATCGAATCGCGTCGCGAGTAAGCGGAATTGCGGTGCGCAGCGTTGATGCAGATCTGCGCTCCTTCGTCCTCCGTTTAGCTCTTTTGCACAAACTGACCGTACACAACGTCCACCTACCTGGAACTCGCCATCAAGCTCCAAATCCCCTTGGCGACGCTGGATCAGCAACTCGCGATCGCCCCATAACATGGGCGGTTTTGAAGCCGTCGGCGCATTTGGTGGCTCAATGCGCCAACTCAACGCCCACCTTCTTCAAGGTCTTCGTCAACTCCCCCCAGGCAGCACCCAACTCTGCAACTGAAAGAATCGTCCCATCCCGGCCCACAACGATGTAGGTTGGGAAATTGTGTACTTGATACTGCCGTTCTAACTCATTCTCGAAGGTCAGCACTCCCAAGTAACTCTGTGGGTGCTCCTTTAAATATTTCTCAACCGTCTCGCGGTCTTCATTCACGGACAAGCCGATAATCTCGAGCTGCTTTCCGCCGTGGTCCCGATAGGCTTTTTCCAAAGCGGGCTGCTGCGCTTGGCATTGCTTGCACCAAGTCGTTCCAAAGGCCAGCACCACTAAGCACCACTAAGCGCCCGCGCATCGCCGACAGCCGAATCGGCCTCCCCTCCAGATCCCGCGCCACAATCTCGGGAGCCTGCTTGCCCACCAACTGCTTCCGCATCCCCGCTGCGTCCCAAAGCGCCAGAGCCTTCACCTCCCGCATGTCTCCCGGCGGCAATTCAAAGATCCCGTCGCGCATTGGTGCACCGACCCGTAGACGCCGCCCGGTACTTACTACGTCCAGTTTAATTGTGCGGTTTGCCAACTGATAACTGGTCTGCAACCTCGATGATAGTAAGAGACCAGTCTCGGTATCGACTGCCACGCGGAAAATCCCGCTTTTTGCCATCTCCAAAGTCCCCAACCCTCGACCCTCGACGCTGGGCAGAAGCGGCAAGTCGAGCACCACGCAGACATGATCCGGATCGCGGAGGCCGCATGGTCGCCGTTCTATTTCCACCACCTTGTCCATGTCAATGTCGCCCAAGCTGTACGGCAGGGGAGCCGATTCCCGGGTGGTTGGATGCATCACTCGAACGTACTCGTCAGATCCACCCTCTAGTTGAAATAGAATCCTGCCGTCAAAGAGTTTTGTGTGATTTCCTGACCTGTCTGAGAATTGAGTCCGCCATCGGCCTTCTGAGAGATCCAACAAAAGATAATTCCGGGTAACTCGATCCTCGGCCCCAGCGGTGAACTTCGTCACAACTTCAAACTCCTGATGCACCCCCGACAGCTTTTCGCGCTTCGGTCTGAGCTCATCCCAAAGCCGCGCTGCCGGCGTCTGCGCCTCGGCGGCCACGCTCGCCAAGAGTCCCAATAGTCGAACAATTCGCATACCGCTATGATAGGAGACCATGTCGAAGTCTCTCCAAACGTTGCCATCGTGCGTGTCAGGTATGCTAGCCGACAGGTCCAATTCCAGCGGTGGAAGAACTTTGACCTTGAAAGTCATGAACCGGCGCGGTGCGAAGTGACATTCTACGGCATCCTATTTCTGATCGTCTTTGCAAGTGCCGCCGTTCTGGTGGTCGCAGCCTTTGTTTCGCTTCTATCTGGCAAGCTAGGTCGAGCCTTCAAGCTCACGCTCTTTGCCGTTCTTGGCACTGTTCTTTACATCGGAGTCGTTTACGTCAGCACCGCACTGTCGACAAAACTACTAGTCCCGCGCGGCACGTCATTTTGCAATGACGATTGGTGCCTTGCTGTGGATACAGTCAAGCAAAACTCGGAGGCGATCCAGACGCGCTACGACATTACCCTGAGAATTTCCAGCCGTGCACGTGGTCGCGCTCAGCGGGAAAATGGGGCCGCTGACGTCTTCCTCGAAGACTCACAAGGACGCCGTTTCGATCCACTGTCCGGCCCTCCTGACGTCTTGCTCAATGCTCTTTTGCAGCCAGGACAAAGCGTGAAAGCACAGCGCCACTTTGACGTGCCGATCGAATCCAAAGACATCCGTCTCGGCATCGGTCGCGTTACGATCCTCCCCTTTTGCACTGTCATTGGCGAATGCGCCGCCTTCGGCAAGGGCACGATGTTTCTTCTCGACTAGCTTCTGCTAGCCTGACTTCTATGACTCGACGTGAACTTGGCGCGATCTTCGCAGCTACCGGAATCGCAAGTGCTGCTGAAAAGGGTTTCACCCCTCTATTTAACGGTAAGGACCTCAGCGGCTGGACGCTGATCAAGGGCCACGGCCCCGGATATGTCGTAGATAAAGAAGTGCTTGTCTGCCCCGCCGACGGAGGGGGCAACCTGTTTACCGAAAAAGAGTATTCCAACTTCATCCTTCGCCTGGACTGGCGCCTCTGGGATGGCGGGAATAATGGCGTTGGCATCCGGGCTCCGCTTGAAGGCGATGCGGCGTACGTGGGGATGGAGATCCAGATTCTTGACGAGGAAGCTGCTGTCTACGAGAAAGGCAAGGGCCTGAAACCGACACAGTATACCGGCAGCGTTTACGATGTCTTTGCCGCCAAGGCCGGGCATGTCAAACGCGATGGTGTCTGGAATGAGTACGAGATTCAGGCGAAGGGTTCTCACATTAAAGTCACGCTCAACGGCATCGTGATTACCAACGCCGACCTCAGCACGGTCAAGGACGAAGCCGTCCTCAAGAAACACCCTGGTCTGGCCCGCAAAGAAGGCCATATCGGGTTCCTTGGACATGGCACACGCGTTGAATTCCGGAACATCCGTATCAAAACTCTATAACTGATGGCAATTCGCGTAGCTCTTCACCACCGAACCACTTACAACTACGACCGCCCTGTTACACTTGGCCCACAGGTTGTGAGGCTCCGGCCCGCGCCACACTCCCGAACGCCTATCCTCAGTTACGCACTCAACATCCTGCCCGCCAAGCACTTCATCAACTGGCAGCAGGACCCTCAGGGCAACTACCTTGCCCGCCTGGTCTTCCCGGAGCCAACCACGCAGTTCTCTGTCGAGGTGAACCTCACTGCCGACATGAGCGTCGTGAATCCATTTGACTTCTTCCTCGAACCCTACGCTGAAAACTTCCCGTTTACTTATGACGACTTACTAGCCCGCGAGCTTCGCCCTTTTCTTGAAACGCAGCCGCTCACCGCGGAACTGAAGGCATTCATCGAGACCGTCGACGTTACGCCGCGCCTGAGCGTCTTTTTCCTGGTAGATCTCAATGCGAAACTTCAGCGCCTGATTCGATATACGATTCGCATGGAACCGGGCGTCCAGACCCCCGAGCAAACGCTTACTCTCAACAGCGGCTCGTGCCGCGACACCGCGTGGCTGCTTGTTCAGACGCTTCGCCACATGGGCATGGCCGCTCGCTTTGTCTCCGGCTATCTAATTCAGCTTAAGGCGGATGAAAAGTCGCTCGATGGCCCTAGCGGTCCTGAAGCCGACTTTACCGACCTGCACGCCTGGACCGAAGTGTATTTGCCCGGCGCTGGCTGGGTCGGGCTTGATCCCACATCTGGCCTCTTTGCTGGCGAGGGCCACATTCCGCTCGCTGCCACTCCAGAGCCTGCCTCGGCCGCCCCTGTAAGTGGCGTGGTCAGCCCGAGTCAAGTCGAATTTGAACATGTCATGCGAGTAACTCGCGTGCATGAGGATCCTCGTGTTACAAAGCCTTATACCGACGCACAGTGGCAGGCGATTGAAGCCCTGGGTGACCAAGTGGACAACGACCTGCAAGCCCATGACGTCCGACTGACGATGGGTGGCGAGCCCACTTTTGTCTCCATTGACGACATGGACAGTCCGGAGTGGAACACGGAAGCGCTCGGCAAAGAAAAGGAACGTCGAGCTGGCCAACTCATCCGCCGCCTTCGCGCCCTAATCGCCCCGAATGGCCTTCTCCACTATGGCCAGGGCAAATGGTATCCAGGCGAATCTCTACCGCGTTGGGCCTTCACCTGCTATTGGCGGAGCGATTCCTCTCCGCTGTGGCGCGACTCAAAGTGGATTGCTAACCCCGAGGAGGATTACGGCCACGGCACGGCTGAAGCCCAACGCTTCGCCGAAGCCCTCGCCGAGCGCCTGACGATCTCGCCGGATTTCGTCATTGCCGCCTATGAAGATCCCCTCGAGTGGGTTCACAAAGAACGCCAGTTGCCGATCAACGTCGACCCAAAAGACAACAAGCTCGCCGACCCGGAGGATCGCGACCGCTTCCGCCGCGTTTTCGAGCGTGGGCTCGATCAGCCTTCCGGCTTTGTCCTGCCGATTCAGAAAGTGCAGACGAAGGATGGCCCCGCCTGGCAAAGCGGCCTCTGGATGCTGCGCGCGCGACATTTGTTTTTGGTGCCTGGGGATTCCCCGGTCGGCTTCCGGCTTCCCTTGCAGAGCCTGCCCCACGAGCCTGAATCGACCATTCGCCGGATCTTCGAGATCGACCCAATGGCCCCACGCGGGCCGCTCCCCATCAACCAGGGCCCGCCGCAACTTGGTCTCTGGGGGGAGTCCCTGCAGGCCCCGCCACGCCAGGTGGTCCGCGAACAGGTATTGAGCAAAGACGCAGAGAAGGAACCCGGCGTCCGCACCGCGATGTCCG
Organism: Bryobacterales bacterium; assembly: GCA_038206015.1. Taxonomy (GTDB): domain Bacteria; phylum Acidobacteriota; class Terriglobia; order Bryobacterales; family Bryobacteraceae; genus Bryobacter. The sequence goes on from JBBRBI010000089.1 coordinate 12,476, forward strand.
TTGAGCCCCGCCAGGGCCGCCTTCACATTTTCATGCCGCCGGTTGAAAGCGCGGCCGAGTACGTCGAACTCATTTCTGCCATCGAAGACACCTGCGTTAAGACGAAGCTGCCTGTCCTGATCGAAGGTTACACGCCCCCCTACGACCACCGACTTCGCCAGGTCAAAGTAACTCCAGACCCCGGCGTCATCGAAGTCAACACCAACCCTGCCTCCAACTGGCGCGATCTGGTATTCGACACGACGCAGCTGTATGAGGAAGCGCGTCAGTGCCGCCTTGCGACTGAGAAGTTCATGCTCGATGGTCGCCATACCGGCACCGGCGGCGGCAACCACATCGTCATGGGTGCTGCGACCCCGGCGGATTCGCCCTTCCTTCGGCGACCTGACTTACTCCGCTCCTTAGTCCTGTTCTGGCTGAATCACCCTTCACTGTCCTACTTATTCAGTGGAACCTTCATCGGCCCGACCAGCCAGGCACCGAGGGTGGATGAAACCCGCCCGGACGCTGTCTACGAACTTGAGATCGCCTGCAACCAACTCGACAACCACAACCTCGAAGACCGCTACATTCCCTGGTTGACGGATCGCCTCTTCAGGAACTTACTCGTCGACATAACAGGCAACACGCACCGCGCGGAATTTTGCATCGACAAGCTCTACTCGCCCGACTCTGCCACCGGTCGTCTTGGCCTGCTTGAGCTGCGAGCCTTTGAGATGCCGCCTCACGCGCGGATGAGCCTCACTCAACAGCTGCTCATCCGCGCTCTTGTGTCCCACTTTTGGCAAACCCCCTACAAGCAAACTCCGGTCCGCTGGGGTACGCGCCTGCACGACCAATTCCTTCTTCCCACCTTGGTTGAAAAGGACTTTAAGGACGTTCTTGCGGCCATCCCGTATCCGATTGACCCGGCCTGGTTTGCCCCGCACTTTGAGTTTCGCTTCCCGGTCTATGGCACGGTTAACTATGACGGCATTGAGCTTGAACTCCGCCAGGGCATCGAACCCTGGTATGTCCTCGGGGAGGAGCCAGCCGCCGGTGGCACATCGCGCTCTGTAGACTCGAGTGTCGAGCGACTTCAGGTGCGCGTGCGTAACTTGACGGGCGAGCGCTACATCGTTACCTGTAACAAGCGTCGACTGCCTTTGACCTCGACATCGACGCACGGCGAGTATATTGCTGGCGTGCGCTATCGCGCCTGGCAGCCACCCAAGTGTCTGCATCCGACCATCCCTGTTCACACGCCTCTGCATTTTGACATCATCGACACGGTGACACAGATGTCTTTGGGGGGCTGTATCTATCACGTTGGTCACCCTGGAGGGCGTGTAAGTGAGCACTCGCCGATCAATGCGAACGAGGCGCAGGCAAGGCGCGCTGCCCGCTTCCTGGCTTATAGCGGCACGACGGGCAAAATTGACATTCCCGCGCTTGAACCAAATGCCGAGTACCCTTACACGCTGGACCTTCGCCGTTAATGCAACGCCTGTCGTCAGACCGCAATTTCGGGTTGGTCATCGCAACGGCCCTGGCCCTATACGCGATTAAACACCCGCTGCTTCTGGTTCCATCTGCAGTGATTTTGGTTACGGCACTTACGCGACCGCAATTTCTACACGGGGCGAATCTCGTTTGGGCAAAAGTCGGTCAAGTGCTGCACGGCATCGTCAACCCAATCGTGATGACGGTCCTCTTCTTTGGCGTCTTCACGCCGATGGCGATCCTGCTCAGACTCCTTGGCAAAGACCTTCTCCGCCTCCGCACAAAATCTGAGTCATACTGGATCAACCGGACAGGTGCCGGCCCGTTCACGAACCAGTTCTAGCCATGTCGTTTCTTCTCGAAATCTGGGCCTTTCTCCGCGCCCGAAAAAAATTCTGGCTCCTGCCGCTCATCGTCCTCTCGCTGCTTTTAGGCGGCCTCCTGTTCCTCGCGCAAAGCTCCGCCATCGCGCCGTTCATCTACACTCTGTTCTAGGACTTCTGCTTGAACATTCTGGGCCTCTCAGCCTTCTATCACGACAGTGCCGCTGCTCTCATCACCGATGGCCAAATCACCGCTGCTGCCCAGGAAGAGCGCTTTACGCGCAAGAAGCATGACGCCACTTTCCCTGCCAACGCGATTGACTACTGCATTAGCGAGGGGAGAATTCAGGCTCCGGACTACGTCGTCTTTTACGACAAACCCTTCCTCAAATTTGAACGCCTCCTTGAGAGCTACCTCGCGTTCGCTCCCTGCGGCTTCAAAAGTTTCCGCCTCGGCTTCGAGGTCTGGATCAAAGAAAAACTCTTCCAGAAATCAACGCTCATCGGGCACCTCAAAAAGCGCTTCCCGGCGACAGACTGGCAACAGCGTCTGCTGTTCACAGAGCACCACCTTGCACATGCCGCCAGTGCTTACTACCCCTCGCCCTTTGACCGAGCTGCTGTGCTCACCATGGACGGCGTGGGGGAATGGGCCACCACCTCGATCGCTTACGGCCAGGGCAGCAAACTCGAGATCGCACAGGAAATTCACTTTCCACACTCGCTCGGCCTACTCTACTCGGCGTTCACTTACTACGTCGGCTTCAAGGTGAATTCCGGGGAATACAAGCTTATGGGGCTGGCCCCCTATGGTCGCCCCACTTACACGCAACTGATCCTGGACAACCTGATTGACCTCAGGCCGGACGGCTCCTATCGGCTGGACATGTCCTATTTCGATTACTGCACGGGTCTCACGATGACGAATGCAAAATTCGCTGCGCTGTTTGGGCTGCCCGTCCGGTCGCCCGACCAACTCCTCACGCAACGGCACATGGACATCGCCGCCTCTATCCAGGCGGTATTAGAGGAAGCCGTTCTGCGGATCACTCGCAATATCGCCAAGCAAAGTGGCGAGCGCAACCTTTGTCTGGCCGGGGGCTGCGCCCTCAACTGTGTGGCGAACGGCAAGATCCTGCGCGACGGTAAATTCGAAAAGCTCTGGATACAGCCCGCTTCTGGCGACGCTGGTGGAGCGCTCGGTGCAGCTCTGGCCGCCTACCACCAGATTGAGGACAGCCCGAAAATGGCCGACATGCAGGGTGGCTACCTTGGCCCCGAATTCACGCAAATTGAAATCGAAAAGCGTCTGACGGCTGCGGGAGCAAGCTTCGAGATCCTGAGTGACGAAGAGCTGATCGCCGCCTCAGTCAATGTCCTCAAGGGCGAAGGCGCCCTCGGTTGGTTTCAGGGCCGAATGGAGTTTGGTCCTCGAGCGCTTGGGGCTCGATCAATCCTCGGGGACGCACGTTCGCCTACGATGCAATCTACTCTGAATCTCAAGGTGAAGTTTCGTGAGTCGTTTCGCCCCTTCGCCCCCAGCATTCTTAGGGAGGACCTCTCTGAGTATTTCGACATCAATGTAGACAGCCCGTACATGTTGCTCACGGCTGCCGTCCAGCAGCGCCACCAAATCGCGATGACGGAGCAGCAACAGTCTCTTTTCGGCATTGACAAGCTCAACATCCCCCGCTCGACGATTCCCGCAGTAACTCATGTTGATTACTCGGCGCGGATCCAAACTGTTCACCGCGAAACCAACTCCCGCTACGCAGCTCTGCTAGCGGCCTTCAAACACGCCACCGGCTGCCCTGTGCTGGTGAACACCAGCTTCAACGTACGCGGAGAGCCAATCGTTTGCACCCCAGAAGATGCCTTTCGCTGTTTCATGGGTACGCAGCTTGATGCTCTGACCATCGGCAATTGCATGCTTTACAAAAATGCCCAATCGACTATCTTGAACAACCAATATGCAAGCACCATCGAAGCGGACTAACATCTTCATTTACACGCTGAGCCTTGTGCTTGCGCTGCTGGCTGGAGAAGCAATTCTCCGGCTGGCCGGAGCTCGTCTTTCGTCCAGCTTTTACGTCCTTGACCAGGACCGGGGCTGGGCGTTGCGGCCCGAGGCCAGAGGTGACAACACGCAGGAGAACACGGTTGCCATTGAAATCAATGCTGCGGGCCAGCGCGATCACATCGAGCATTCGCTGGCCAAGCCTCCAGGCACCTATCGAGTGGTAATTTTAGGCGACTCCTTTGCCGAAGCATTTCAAGTGCCACTGGAGCAGTCGATCGCTAAGCAACTGGAGAAAGAACTGAATTCGTGCCTGGGAGGGCAGAGGGCTGAGGTCATCAACTTCGCAGTTGGAGGCTACGGCACGCAGCAGGAGATCCTCACCTATCGTTTGCAGGCCAAACAATACAGCCCTGACATGGTGATCCTGCTCTTCTACACGGGCAACGATCTCTATAACAATCACCCGAAACTCAACCCGACAAATGCGGATGCTGCTCCGTACTTTGATCGGCCTGCACTGGCGAAACCGAGTGCGCTGCGAGAGGGTTGGGCGCAAATCAATCGGCACTCCCATCTGGCCCGGATGATTTCCGACATCTACTACAAAGCGAGAAGGAATAATAGCGCCGACGAGCGGCGGCGAGTGCAGGAGTTTGGTGAAAATTACATGAACAAGTTAGCATTCTCTCCGCCGACCCACCCGGAGATGATACACGCCTGGGGCAGCACGGAAGAAGCGCTGCGCGTCTTCCCCAAAGAGGTCACGTCGAAGTTTCTGCTGGCAGTCGCGTCATCCAATTTCCAGGTGAACCCAGAGCTGGATAAGCGCTCTGGCTTTCTCGCCTTCAGCGGAGCGACGGAACTGTTCTATGCGGAGAAGCGGCTGGCTGCGCTCGGCCTGCCGACTCTCCTACTGGGCCCGCCCATGCTGGAAGCGGCAGAGGCGCAGGGAACTTACTTTCACGGTTTCGCGGGATCGCTTGGCAGCGGGCACTGGAATGCGGAAGGCCACGCTATGGCCGCCAAGTTAATAAGCCGCCGGATCTGTAACTGATTCTTGTCTAGTCCAGCTTCATCACGGAGCGAATTTCGAGGCGAGGAATAAAGGGGAGGATCGTCTGCATGATGCCGCCGGTGAGGCCCCCGTGGATGGTTGATTTGTGCACGATGCCTGGGAGCGGTTGGCCGAACATACGTGGACTATCCAAGCGTGTTTTGGGGCTGCCGATGCCTTGGATGGCGGGTATTTGGCAGGGGGCGTGTACTTCCAACTTGACGATGCGATCACAGTTACTCCAGTCGTAGCAGACGGCCAGGTTGCGATGGAGCCAATGTGCGCGGTTGGCTGACTGGGGTCCAGCCTCGCGCAGGCATCTCTGCCAGATGTCGTCAGTAAACCACCAAATGCCGCCGGGGCTTCCTTTTGCCAGAGACGACGCGGCGCGATAGAGAGTTGCTCCTTTGAGAAGTTGGAAGCGGAGCGTGCCTTCATCCACCGCCATGCGGGAGCGGATATCGTTCACGAAGAGGCTGGCGCGGAGCTTGGCGACATTGCGAAGATCGGCGGGGTTGCCAGCGGCGAAGGCGGCGGCGGAGGCTTGGACACGTGCCTCATGGAGGAAGTCGGTATACGCGGGGTCGTTCACCAGGCGGGGGAAGAAGGTGGTGGCGAGGGCGTCTTCGAGTTGGGATTGGATTAGGGGCCACATGTTAACTGTTATAGCGGCTGTAGCCCCTGGTTTTGGGTCAATCTACGATTCTGGCAGAAAGGACGAGGATGATTGCGCCGTCTTTGGCGGAGGCGTTGGTCTTACCGACGACGACCTGTTGGACAGGTGTGAGATCTAGGGTGCTGCTGATGCCTACATCGCGGAAGCTGTAATTTTCGTTGGCGCCCTTTACCGGCATGCGAATGTTGAAGTGTAGATCGTCAAGCTGGACGGTATTTCCTGAAAGGCGAACCATGCTACTGAAGGTGTAAGTTGGGCTCACCAATTCCGGCACATCCATCCAAGAGATAACGCCATTGGCACCCACCTTGGCGCCGTCGCGGATGCGAAGGATTTGCGATTCCAGAAGACGGAAGCTCGTTAGTTGAGAGGCTTGCTTGAGTTGGGTGACGACAGAAGCGAGAGTGATTGGAATATCGGAGGGGTCCGGCGAGTTGCGCCCTTGAAGGATGCGCAGCGTTAGTTCTACATTGCGGTCCGGCTCGTTTTTCGCAACCTTCGGCTTGTAGTACCGACGAATGATTCGTTCGGCCTCATCGACGCTGTCCTTATCCGGCCCTTGCAGGCTGACCAACCGTACGAGGGGCTCTGTTCGCATTGCGACATTGAGGTGAACCAACAATGGCTCAAACTTCCTCATTTGGTCGGTGCCGTCAGGCTCGTATTCGATCATACGAGTCACCTTCGTGGGCTGGGCAAAAAGCAGGGCGGGCAAGATCAATGCGGCGATGAGTTTCATTCTAGGCTCCATAAGATGATGATGTTGGGGTTGGTGGATGCGAGTTGGACGGTGTTTTCGTCCAACATGCGGGGCTTAGGGCGGCGTTGTTGAGAGAGACGAATTTGCGGTGCGGCGAGCACCAGATCGGGCACGGTGATGATCGCTTCGCCGGGCAAGGGCAGCGGGATGTCCATTGGTGGCGGGGCGAATTGCCAGGCCGCGATCAGCGCGGCGGCGGCCAGTGTAAAACCGGTGACACGGCGGCGGCGGAGCGTCGATTGGACGCGCGGGCGAATCTGATCGAGCGAGGCTTGGGGCGGCGCTTCTTGCGCGAGGCCATCTAGAAGAAGGTCTAGGTCATCCATTGCTTGAGTTTCTCCTTGGCGCGGTGGATGGCAGAGCGCACGGTTTCTTCCGAGCACTCGAGAATGGCGGCAGCCTCGCGGCTGTTGAGGCCCTCTAGATCGCGCAGGATGAGACAAGCGCGCTCGCGCTCTGGTAGACGGGTGATCAGCCGCGCCAAACGAGATTGCTGCTGGCTTTGGCTCAAAAGTTGTTCTGGTGAAGGCGTAGCGGCGGCCAAGTCCGCTGGCGGCTCGACGGTGGGCTTACGCTTGCGGATGTGATCGAGGCAGAGGTTGACCGTCACGCGATAGAGCCAGGCGGCGGGTGCGTCAGAGTCGCGGCGCTTGTGCAGGCGGAGGAAAACTTCTTGCGCGATGTCCTCTGCGTCGGCGGTGCTGCCGGTCATGCGCCAGGCGGTGCGGAAGACGAGAGTCTTGTGGCTTTCGATCAGGTCGTCAAAGCCGGGAGAGGCGCTGGCGGCTAGAGGGAGATCGAAGGTTGCGGTGAACTCGTGCATATCGCTTGCTGTAAGTAGAACGTGCGTTGGGGCTGAAGTGTTGACAAGAAATCGATATTCTTAGCAGATGCGCTACCTGAGTGGATTGCGGAGCCCGGGATTTGCGATCGCAGCGGTGGGGTTGATGGTCATTGGTATCGCGGCGGCGACGCTGACCTTTACGTTCACCAACGCGTTGCTGCTGCGGCCGCTGCCGGTGCGTGCGCCGGAGCGATTGGTACGCATCGTCACGGTTAGCCCGCGGATTAGGACGCGGAGCGACTTTAACTGGCGATATTGGGATGCGTTGCGGCGGGAAGCGAAGGCGTTTTCGGGCGTCACTGCGACTCTGGATCGGAGCGGGTGGTACGCCGATGGGCAGCGCACCGAACGCGTGCAATGGGCGGCGAGTTCGACCTCGTTCTTCGAGACATTTGGCGTGGCACCGCTGATCGGCTCGGCTTACTCTGCGCAAGCGCCGCTGCGGGCGGTGTTGTCTTATCAGTTTTGGAAGCGGCGCTACGCTGGCGACACCGCAGTGGTTGGGAGGGTGGTGCGGTTACAGGGCGCGGCGTTTGAGATCGCCGGAGTTATGCCGGAGGGCTTCAACGGGGCGACGGTGGAATCTGGGCCCGATGTGCGGGTTCCGCTGGAGGCGTTGGCGAGCTTGTTTCCCGGCACCGGGATCGAGGAGTGGGATGGCAGTTTTGAACTGGTGGCGCGGCTAAGCGATGGCGTGGCGGTGGAGGCGGCGCGGGGGGAAGCTTATCGGTTGTATGTGAATACAAGCAAGGCCGATGACAAACCGGTGGCGGCTCGGGATTTTGATTTAGAGTCGATGACCAACGGCGTATCGCGGCTGCGGAAGCAGGCCGCGACGCCAGCCGCGTTGGCGATGGCCGGAGCCTGTTTGTTGATGCTGATGGTGTGCCTGAATCTCTCTGGCTTGCTGCTGGCGCGGCTGAATGTGCGGCGGAGGGACTTTGCGGTACGGCGCGCCTTGGGGGCAACGCGGGCGCGCTTGGCAGCGATGATCTTGGCCGAGACGGCGGCGGTGGTGGTGGCGGGTTCTGTACCGGGCGCGTTGCTGGCGATGTGGGGCGCGCGGTGGGCGGCGGAGCGCATGCCGCCCGTGCGATTGCTGGACAATCGGGCGGTGCCGATGGCGTTGGACCTAAGCCCGGATTGGGGCGTATTCCGCTTTGCGGTATTACTGTGTTTTGCGGCGCTGGCGTTGGTGGCGCTGGTGCCAGCTTGGCAGGCGGGAAAGATCGATGCCAATGTTCTGCGCGAAGGCAGCAGCGGCAATCGCACGCGCGGTTGGAAAGGGCTGGTGGCGGTGCAGGTGGCGCTCTGCACCTCGCTATTATTTGGCGCGGGTGCGGTGAAGGCGACGCTGGAGAATCTGCGAACGCAGGACATTGGTTTGGTGCGCGACAAGGTGATCGGATTCACGCTTGACCCGGATGTGCCCAACCGAGAGGCGGGCAAGCGCATCCTGCAAACGGCTATCGCATGGCGGGCGGCGGTTAAGGAAATGCCAGGCGTGGCCGAGGCTGCGTTGTGCTCGGTTCGGCTGATGCGCGGCTCGGGGCTCAAGACGACCACAGTACCGGTTGGCAGCTTGGCGACAGCGGCGGACTTCATGAATACGAGCATGCAGTCCGTGGGCGTGGGTTACTTTGAGACGCTTGGGCAGAGGCTGGTCGAGGGGCGGATGTTTACGCCGGCGGAGTACGTGGGGGTGGCGGTGGGAAAGTCGCGGGCGATTGTGGTCAACGAGGCTTTTGCGGCTCGCTTCGGACTTGGCGGAAAGGTTGCGGGGGCGCGGTTTGGCTCAGGTAGGACAGTGCTTGTCGAATCGGCGATGGAGGTGGTGGGAGTGGTGAGCGATGCAAAGTATCGATCCATGCGAGAGCCGATGCAGCCAACGACTTATAGGCCGCTGGGCTCGGAGGCGGGACGTTTGACTTTGCAGGTGCGAACGCTGGGGCCGCCGCAGGACGTGATCGAGAGCGTGCGCGGGGCGCTGGCCAAACTGGATTCAAAAATGGTTGTCGAGGACATCGCGACGCTGGCACAAGACATCGAAGCGTCGCTGTGGACGGAGCGGGCGCTGCTGTGGGTATCGAACGCGTTCGCCGCCTTGGCAGCGCTGGTGGCGGGGGCAGGGCTCACCGGCCTGCTGATGTTTTTGGTGGCGGCGCGGCGGCGCGAGATCGCCGTTCGCGTAGCCGTTGGGGCGATGCCGCGCGATATCTTCGCTCTCGTGTTGGGCGAAGCGGTGTGGCCTGTCGTGATCGGCCTCGGGCTGGGTGCCGCTGCTGGATACGGGCTGTTGCGGGCGTCCGCGAGCGCGCTGTATGGGGTGTCTACAGGCGACCCGCGCTTGATCGCGCTGTCGGCAGCGGGCGTTTGCCTGGTTGCCCTGGCGGCGACGGTGATTCCGGCCCAGCAGGCGTTGCGCGTGGACCCGGCTGGCGCACTGCGCGATGTCTAGAGGATGCTCAAGATCCGATGGGAATCGCGCTTCTTGCGCGGCCCCCGCAGGTAGGCGTTTACCTCGTTGAGGCTGGCGAAATAGCCAATGAACCCGTCATGGGCGCGACGGGGGGCTTTGCGTCGTGGATCGAAATCGCGAGCCTGGAAGAGGCCCTGATCGCCGACTATGGCCGTGCCCATGGGGCGGTACTCGTGCGTACCGGCGCACAGCAGGAGCGGTTTTTGATGCCAGAGAGCGAAGCCCATTCGTTGATAGTATAAAGGGCGACTATGACTAGACGCGATGTTTTTGGAATGGCAGCTTTGCCCATAATGATGCAGGCGCAGGGAACTGTGACGCCGCGGGCAGGCCGACTGAAGCAAGGGATCTGTGGCGGCGTGTTGGGGCGGGGCTTTGACCTCGATGCACGCTGTAAGATTGCGGCCGAACTTGGAGTGACCGGGCATGATCTGCTGGGCCCGGCGGCATGGCCGACATTGAAGAAGTATGGGCTGATCCCAACCATGGTGCCGGGGATTGGTACATTGCCGCTGAACTCCAGCGATTTGTCGCGTCATGACGAATTGGAGAAGCAGGCCATTGAAGTGCTCAAGGCGGCGGCCGAGGTGAAAGCGCCGAATGTAATTTTGTTGGCCGGGAATCAGTGGGGGCAGAGCTCTGAGCGTTGTATGGAGAACAACGTGAAGTTTGGCAAGCGGATCATCAAGCGGGCTGAGGACGCCGGAATTACGCTTTGTCTGGAGTTACTCAATAGTAAGATCAATCATCCAGACTATGCCTGCGATCATACAGCTTATGGTGTAGAGGTCTGTAAGCGTGTGGGGTCGCCGCGCTTCAAGTTACTTTTTGATATCTATCATATGCAGATCATGGAAGGCGACATCATGCGGACGATTCAGCAGAATATCGCCTACATTGGGCACTTCCACACAGCAGGGAACCCTGGCCGTTTTGAGTTTGATGCCGAAACGCAGGAGATGAATTACCGGGGGATCTCGAAGGCGATTGCAGATACCGGGTATCAAGGGTGGATCAGTCACGAATATAGCCCTAGGCCGGGGTCTGATCCGGTGAAGACACTGGACGCGATGTTGAAGATATGCGAAGTCTAGCTGGGAACTGGAAGCTGATCGCTATTGGCGCGGTTGTAGCTTTGGTTGTCCTGATCTACTGGGGACGACGATTGGCGCTGGAAGGATTGCGGGCGGTGCGCGCTATGCGGAGTGGGGGGCTCTAAACCTGAGCGTCAGGCGATCAAAACCGTAGGGGCACCCAGGACGACCACGCCGCCGTGGGCCGTGCTGGAAGTGATGCGCGTGGCGGGTAGGCTACCGATGATGACCGTGGGCGATCCCTGCACGACGATGTCGGGCGGACCAACGCAGACACAGACATCGGTGATGTGCGATTGGATCAAGCCGACAGTGATGACCGTGAGGGCACCTGGGGAGAGAATGGGGCCGCCAACGTGCGGGATGGGCGGTGTGCCGGGAGTGATCATCGGGCAGATGTGATTGTCGGTGAGTCTTGATGCAGGGAAGCCCATGGAAAGTTCCTAAGTGTATTGCGACCAGAGGTTGATGCGGTTGGCCACATCGAAGGATTGATTGAGGTACTCGACTGCGGCGATTTCGGGTTGCTCCGGGTTGGGAATGTAGGAGGCCCCAACGACGGCTGCGGCGACGAACTTCGCTGACATATAAGGGATGGCAGGGGCGGTATTGCCAGTGATGGGGTCTTCGAGTTCACCGATGAAGGCAATGGCTTCCAGGACGCACTGCGGGGGCGAGCCGGAGGGCATTCGTTCGGCATAAGCTTTGGCGGCGCGACGGTTTTCGTCGGTGGGTTGAGCGATCCAGGCTTCGGCGAGGGAAAGCGCCTTTTGCTCTTCGGGTGTGGCCTTGGCAAGAACGGATTTACGGGCGCAAAACCAGGCCCACCAGATGCCTTCGCGCGGAGGAATGGCATGGGCCATGTAGTTGAGGGCAGGCATCCAGTGCTTGTGCTCGATGAGGAGATCGGCGTAGTGCTTTGCGTTTTGCGCTTGCGGCAAATGGTCGGTGGCCGGGGGCTTGAGGATGGCCTGCTGAGCGATTTCTTTGGTGTTGCGGGCTAGCATGTCGGATCCTAATTCAACTTGATCATTAAAGCAGTTGCGCTGATGGTGGCTGGACCCATGGCGATGCTGGCACCGCCTGCTTTGATGTCAATATTGCAGGGGCCCATCGTGATGGTGGAGCCACCGATCTTGAGTTCGATTTGGCCCGGTTTGAGCGTGATGGAGGAGCCGCTGCACTCCATCTTGATTTCCTGGGTAGCGGTCTCTTTGATCGATCCGGCAGTGCACTCGAGGGAGTGATCACCCATCGTCATCTTGTTGGTAGTGCTGCCCTGGCTGAGTTCAATCGAGCGGTTGCCTTGCTCGATCTTGGTGGATTGGTTGCCTTTGTTGAGCAGAATGATTTGATCGGAGTCGCGCACGGTGATGGTGTGTTTGTTCTCGATGTATTCGTCGAAGTCCTTTTGGGCATGCAGGTAGATTTGTTCGCCATCCTTTTTGTCTTCAAAGCGGAACTCGTTGAACTGATCCGAGGAGCCGCCGGGAGTGGATCTTGATTTAATGCCGGACTGAGTCTGATTGTCTGGCAGGGCGTAGGGCGGCATCTGTAAATCGTTGTAGACGCGACCGGTGATGATGGGGCGGTCGGGATCGCCTTCAAGGAAGCTTACGATGACCTCCTGGCCGATGCGCGGAATCGAGATTTGACCCCACTGGCCGCCGGCCCAGGCATTGGAAATGCGGATCCAGTAAGAGGAATTTTCATCGCGCTTTCCAACTCGATCCCAATGAAAATGCACTTTGACGCGACCGTACTTATCGCAATAGATTTCGTTGCCCTTGGGCCCGGCTACGATTGCGGTCTGGACGCCGTGGATCATAGGCTTGTGGTGGAGCAAGGCGGGGCGGAAGGGGACCTTAAAGGGGATGGCCGAAAAGTTGAAACT